>JASOAK010000023.1:0-44078 GCA_048499175.1 bacterium | reverse complement strand
AACGGCCTGGACGCCGTCACCGTGGTGACGGAATCCAGCCCCGGCCCGCTCTCCTTCCAGCTCAATGTCCTGCGCAATAACGGAAGCGGGCTGCAGAATGTGCTGGCGGCGGATTCCTTCGACGCCAACGTCGCGGCCAATTTCGAGGACAACGCGGGCCTGACCGTGGGGGATTTCAACGGCGACGGAGCCCTGGACGTCGCGGCCTTCTTCGACACCCGCAGCGACGGCACGCCGGTCCTGCAGGCGGCGACGGTCTGCCTCAACGACGGCAATTGCAACCTGACCTGTCCCGCGTCGCCGAGCATCGACCTGTTTGCCGCCCATCCCGGCCAGGACCCTTCGCCCGGCTCGATCGAGGCCGGGGATTTTGACGGCGACGGCGACGTGGATTTGGTGCTCACCGAGTCGGGGCTCAGCGCGACCGACCCCGTGCCCACCCCGGAGCCGCCGGGGCTTCAGTATTATGACAACGACGGGGCCGGGAACTTCACCGCCGGGGATTTCGTCCCGCTGCCGCTCGGCACCCTCTTGCCGCGGGTGTTGACGACCGGTTGCTACAACAACGACAACGTTACCGACGTCGCGGTCACCTTGGAGGACGCGGAGTTCCCCGCGAATTTCGTCGTAGTGGTGACCTCCGCGGCGGGAGGGGCCCTGAACCCCGTAACCGGTTTGGCCGGTCCCTCGAGCCAGATGAAGTCGATCGACACCGCCAACTTTGACAACGCGGGCGGGGACGACATCGTAGTATTGTCCAACAACGCGGCCGGCGACCGCGCCGCCTTCGTCTTCATGAACGGCCTGGAGACGATCAGCGCGATCGCGGGAGCCGACCAGAGCGGCGATCCGGGTTCGGCCATCGCGGTGTCCGGGGCCTCTTGTTCCATCGCGCCAGAAATCGCCGATCCCTTTCCCGATCCGGCCCGTTTCGCGATCCGGTGGACGGTGACGGCTTCCCCGGCCGGCTCCGCGCCCGTCTTGAACGGGGCCGATACCCTGGCGCCGACTTTCAGCGGCGACCTTCCCGGGGTCTACACCTTGCAGTTGGAGTGCCGGACGCGCTGCACGTCGGTCGCTCTGGACGCCAAGAACGTGACCTTGGCCGGCCCCGCCCCGACTCCGGCGCCCACGCCGACCGCCGGACCCGTCCCCGCCCTGGAGACGCAAGGCGGTTGCCTCGCCAGCCTGACGCCCGTCGGGAGCCGGGGAGTATCGGTAGGTTGGGCCGCCTTCGGGGCCTTGATTTTCGGGTTGTTCGGATTTCGGCGCCTGAGGCGCTAGACATTACTTCAGCAGCAGCATGGCCAATCCGACGATCGCGGCGATGCCGACCGCGATGCCCGCGGCGATCATGAGCTTTTCCGCCGTCGAAAAGCCCGGCTTCGCGGCAACCGCCGCGGGAGCGGCGGGCGCCGGCTGGCCGGCGGACGGAGGAGGGGCTTCCGTCGCCTGGGGAGCCGCCGTCTCGGCGGCCAGTTTTTCCTCTTCGGCCTTCTCCTTCTCGAGGGCCTCTTGCACCGCCTTGGCCTCGGCCTCGCGCCGGGCCTTTTCCTCGTCTTCCTGCCGCTTGGCCAGGCGCTCTTCCTCGAGCTGCTTCTGCGCGAGCCGCTCGGCCTCGCGCATCGCGGCCTCTTTCTTCTTTTTGGAGATCTCCTGGCTGATCACCTCGAGGTTGACGTCTTTCGGGTTGCGGTACAGCAGCTTGACCGTGCCCAGCATGATCTTGTCGCCGTCGCGCAGCAGCTTCTCCTCGACGCGGTCGTTGTTGACGAAGGTACCGTTCTTGCTTTGCAGGTCGACGATGACGATGCCGCCCCACTTGCGCTCGAGCTTGGCATGCAGGCGGCTGATGACGTTCTCGTCGATGGTGAGGTCGGCGGCGCCGTCGCGGCCGATGACCACCTCCTGCTTGGAGTCGGGGATCAGCAATTTCTTGCCCACCGCCACGCCGTTCAGCACCTCGACGCTGGGCGTGTCGTCGGCGTCCAGGGTCTTCAGCATCTTCTTGATCAGCTTGATCTCGAGGATGTCGGTGTCGGTGTCTTCTTCGACGGTATGTTCGGGGCCGTCCTCGGCCAGGAGGAAGCGGATCTCGTAGTCCTCGATGCGGATCACGTCGCCGGAGCGGAGCAGGTTCTTCTCGAGCGGCCGGACCTTCTGGTTGTTGAGGAAGGTGCCGTTGCCGCTCTTGAGGTCGCTGAGGAAGTAATCCTGCGCCTCGCGGACGATCTCGGCGTGCCGTCGCGAGATGGACTTGATCGGCAGCTCGAC
This sequence comes from bacterium, assembly GCA_048499175.1. Lineage (GTDB taxonomy): Bacteria > UBA10199 > UBA10199 > DSSB01 > DSSB01 > DSSB01. Next base: position 41,804 of record JASOAK010000023.1, on the reverse strand, counting down.
GTCGCAGGTGTTGGTGCGGCCGAAGACGATCGTGTCCTGGGGCAGGGTGTATTCCTGCTCCTCCTGCGTCTTGAGATTGTGGACGATGAGCTTGGGCATGGGCCGGGTCGAGTTTACTTGCACTTGCCGTTTTCGGCGATGATTTTTTGCGCGGCGTCGATCGAGGCCTGCAGGTCCTTGGGCGCCACCTTCGTGAAGCGGCAGAGGTAGTTGACCGCCGAGGCGACGTCGCCGCCCTGCAGCTTCAGAGCCCCGATGCCGAAGAGGGCGCGGGGGTAGTTGGGGTCGATCGCCAAGGTCTTGTTGTACCACTCGCCCGCGCTGGCCAGGTCGCCCAGGCGCAGGTAGGCGTAGCCCAGGTTGTAGGTCGCGTCGGCGTAGTTGGGGACCTGTTGGATCAGGGATTGGTAGTAGTTGATGCTCTCTTGGTAGAGCCCCCGCGCGGCGTCGAGCCCGTTGCGGCCGCGGGCGTCCTCGGCCTGGCTGAACTTGGCGTAGGCGAGGTTGAAGAGGATTTTGGGGTTGTTGGGGTTGGCCTGGCGGGCTAAGGCGAGCTCGCGCTCGGCCAGGACGTAATTCTTCTCCTGGATGTAATACAGGCCCATGTTCAGGTGGGCGTCGACGTTGTTGGGATTGGCCTCCATCGCCTTGTTGAAGGCGAATTGGGCGCGGTTATTGTCGCCTTGTGCCAGGTAGAGGGTGCCGAGCTCGCGCCAGACCTCGGATGCGGAGGGCTGGATCTCGAGGGCGACCTTGTAGCGGATCATGGCCTCTTCGTTCTTGCCCTGGGCCTTGTACATGTTGCCCAGCTCGAAGTTGGCCAGGTAGTGTCGTGAGTTGGCCTCGGTGGCCAGGCGGAAGGCCTGCTCGCCCTCCTTGTAATAGGCTTGGTTGCCGGTTTTGCGGGCCAGCTCCCGCAGGATGATGCCCTTGTTGTAGTAGCCGTCGGCGAACTTTTTGTCCGCTTTGATGGACTTGTTCGCCCACTGCAAGGCCTCTTCGTAGTTGTTTTGCGTATAGTAGAGCGTCGCCATATGGTTGTAGGGCGCCGGGTACTTCGAATCGATCTTGATGCTACGCAGGAAGGAATCCCGCGCCTGGTCGTAGTTTTTTAGATAGAGGTAGGCCAGCCCCATGTTGTTCCAGGCCTCGGTATATTCGGGGGAGATCTCGGTGGCGGTCTTAAATTCGAAGAGGGCCTTTTGCGCCTGGCCGACGTTGAGGTAGCTCACCCCCTGGTTGTTATGAAAGACGGCTTGGTCCAGGGGGCGCACGACATAACGCGATGTGGCAATCTGTGGAAAAAAAAGGATGAGTGCTGTCAACGTCACAGTTAGAATCTTCGATAAGGTGCTCACGTGTAAACTCCCATCCTGGTATACGCCCCGAGCGGCTCTAGGATTGTAGTTTATTTCTTTGCAATATCAAGATTTTATGCTACCCGCCGCAATTCAGAGGGGTAGGGCGGCCGCCAAGGCCGCAGACCGATAAGGGATTCCATGACAGGTCCTTCCAAAACCGGAGCCGAAGAAAATACCTTCATCAAGGCCTATGAAGAGCTGGAGCAAGCCTCCAAGGGGCCGGTGCGGGGTCCCGAGGCCTTTCCCCTGCTCGAGATCGTCCACGGGCCCAAGCAAGGCGCCTGGTTCACGGTCGCCTATCAAAAAGAGCTCACCCTGGGGCGCGCGGCCACCAACAGCATCATCCTCGAGGACAACAGCGTCTCGCGCTCGCATGCGGTCATCCAGGCGGCCGGCAATAACACCTACACGGTGCGCGACATCGGTTCCCGCAACGGCACCTTTCTCAACGACAAGAAGATCCAGGGCGAGATGCCTATCCAGCACCTTGACACCATCAAGGTCGGGATCTACACGCTGAGGTTTTTGGAAGAGGCGACCGACGAGCCCTTCGAGCTCGAGGTCAAGGAAGAGTTCACGCCCCGCGTCGCGGAGACCCAAGAGGAGGCGCCTCCTCCCGAGACCGCCGCTCAGGCCGCCGTCGAGCCCGAACCCGAGCCCATCGCGCCTCCGCCTCCCGAGCCCGAGCCGGCCATCGGCGAAAAGACCTTGCACGAGCAAATCAGCAACATCGTGCCCGCCGAGGCCGCCGCGGTCGGTGCCGGCAAGGGCAAATCGCGCGGACTGCGCAATCTCCTTATCCTCCTTCTGGTCTTCGGCGTCCTCGGGGGCGGTGCCTATGCCGCCCATCGCTTCGGGGCCTTAAACAAGCTCAAGGCCTATCTCGGAGCGGCCAAGACCAAGATCGCCGAGAAGCCCAAGGTCGAAAAACCGAGCGGCGAGGCGCCCAAGGTGATCACCCCGCCCAAGACCGAGACGCCGCCGGCGGGCCAGGCCGTGCCGGTCTTCATCGAGGCCGACGCCAAGCCGGTCCCGGCCAAGATCTTCTACAAGGACAAAGAGCTCGGGCAGACGCCCTTCAAGATCAGTCTGCAGGTGCCGTTGGGTCAGCCGCAGGAGCTGACGGCGGAGTTCTTCCTCGAGGGCATCGGCGAAAAATGGACGGAAAAGGCCACCTTCACCGCGCAAAAGCAGGATGACGTCGTGCCGGTGAACGTCGAGGCGAAGATCGGCCGCCTCAAGGTGGTCGCCCTGCCCAAAAACGGCAACCTGTATCTCGAGGGGAAATTCTTGCCTAACCAGGCCGAGATGAAGCCGCTGAAGGTCACCAACCTCTCCTTCGACGCGCCGGTGTACCTGCCCTTCGGCAAGTACGTGGCCGAGGCGCGGATGCCGGAGACCCTGGACGGCAGCACCTCGACGGTCAACGCGGTCAGGTACCGCCGCGAGTTCGAGATCTCGCAGGCCGCGCCCGAGTTCACCGTCGAGGCGAGCGACGAGGCCATCCGGACCTTCCCGGCGCAGATCAACACCAACCCGCCGGGGGCCGAGCTCTTCGTCGACGGCAAGAAGCTGGGCGAGACGCCCTTCAACGGCAATCTCCCCACCGGCCGCCACAAGCTGGTCCTCAAGAAAGAGGGCTTCAACGAGTTCGAGAAAGAGCTCAGCATCGAGCTCAACACGCCCTACACCGCCAACTTCAATCTCAACACCAGCCCGGCCGGCGAGTTCATCAACAAGGGACGGCAGCTCGTGAAGGTGGGGCAGTACAACGAGGCCATCGAGCAGCTGGCCGAGGCCCTGAAGCGCAATCCCGAGCCCACCGAGCTGGCGCAGGTGCACATGCTCTTGGGCCAGGCCTTCGTGAAGACGCAAACCTTCGACCAGGCGCTGGCTTACTTTCAGCGCGCCAAAGACAGCCCCGAGTACGCCAAGGCCGCCGAGCTGGGAATGGCCGAGGCCTATGCGGGCCTGGGGCAGAACGACAAGGCCTTGGTGGCCCTGATCAACATCGTGCTCAATACCAAGGACGAAAAGGTGCGCAGCGACGCCGAGACCCTCTATCACAAGATCTCGCCGATGAAGTCGGTCCTGTACGTGGCGACCGAGCCGCCGGGGGCCCAGATCAGCGTCAACGGCAACCCGATCTCGCAGCCGACGCCGGTGATCCTCTCCGACCTGCTAGTGGGTTCCTACCGGGTGGGCATCCAAAAGGACGGTTTCAAGCCCTTCGAGAGCCGCGTGACCCTGCCGCTTTCGGCGATCAAGCCGATGATCGTCAAGCTCGAGCCGGTCCAATAAAGCGGCCTCGCCGATAAATCGCCTTGACTTTCCCCCGGCCCGATCTTTTAATTTAATCTCATTTCCCCATTTTTTCGAGGACTTATGGCCAAGAACAACCAAGAAGAGACCCTCACCGCCGGATACCCCCGCATCGAAAAGCTGATCGAGACCGAGGATTTCGACGCGGTGAACAAGAGCTTCGCCGCCTCATTCGACGAGCTGCAGAAGATCGCCAAGCAGAAGAGCGGCCTGGGGAAGGGCAAGGCCGCCAAGAAGGCCATGCGGGCCTACGAGCTGACCATGGATTTATTTAAGGAGCTCTTGAAGCTAAAATACCAAATGATGGAGGTCCTGAAGAAGGAGGGGGCGAAACCCTAGTTTCGCGAATTTGTGGGGCTTGCCGCAACTTTGCCCTCCGGCCCCTTCGATAATTGAGCTTGAGACGGGAAACCAAATGTTTTCCCAGGGGCTTTTGTAGGAGGAACCCATGGCCGACACTTATGTGACTAATCAAGGTTTTAGCCCGGTCGACACCCGGCAGTTGATGCGTCAAGCCGATGCCTTTTCGCGCAGCCACGACGTGATCGGAGACGCGGGTTTCAACAAGGCCCTGGGCATTGCGCAAGATGTCATGTCTTTGGCCGGTCCCACGATCGGCGCCGCCGCCCCCTTCATGGGGATGAAAGGCGCGGCCATCACCGGCGCGGCGATTTCAGGCTTTATGGGCCCGGGCGGACAAATGCAAACCCCGGGGCTTGCCCCGATGGGTGGCGGTGCCGCCTATGGTGTCGGCAAGTCCCTCGCCATGCCCGGCACGGCCCCCGGCTTTCCCGGCGCCGGCGGCCCAGGCGGCATGCCCGGCACGGCCCCCGGCTTCCCGGGCGGCGGAGCCCCCGGCATGAACCCGATGGGCGGTCAGGACGTCAGCCAGTTCGACAACCAGATCAACTCGATGATGAACAACAACCTGACCTTCCTGGCCCTGCAGACCAAGGTCCAGAACGTCTCGCAGATCAGCCAGATGATGTCGAACATCGCGAAGACCGATTCCGACGCCAAGCTGAACGCGATTCGTAACGTCCGGGCCTAATCTCGGGTAATTAAAAGAAAAAAATGCTATAAAATTTTGGGTAAATGGTTATTCTACCAAGGTAGCCATTTACCCATTTTTTTTTATCGAGGTCCCTATGATCCAAGTCCCCAGCGAAGACCTGCGCATTTTGCTCGAATCCGGATACCTTTATCTGGGCATGCAGCGTTTTAAAGAGGCCAAGGAGGTCTTCGAGGGCGTCGTGGCCCTGGCCCCCAAGAGCGAGGTCCCGCTCGTCGCCTTGGGCAACGTCTACTGCGTCCAGGCCAAGTTCGACCAGGCCATCAAGACCTACAAAGAGGCCCTCGAGGTCGACCCGAAGAGCGCCTTCGCGACCGCCTATCTGGGCGAGGCCCTCTTCTTCAAGGGAGACAAAGAAAAGGCGGTGGAGGTCCTGGAAAAGGCCTCCAAGATGGACCCCGACGGCAAGTCCGGCGACTTCGCCCGCTCCTTGCTCGATCTGATCAAGAAGGGCTTCACCCCCGCGGTGGCCCCGCAGAAATAGAGGCTTCATGAGACTGAAGAAGTACGCCATCCTGTTTTTCTCGCTCGTCTTCCTCGCCGGTTGCGGCCAGGAGACCTTGCAGCAAGGTCTTTCCGAGCAGGATGCCACCGAGATCTTGGTGGTCCTCTATCAAAACGGCGTCAACGCGACCAAGGTCAAGACCGAATCCTCGGAGGGCGCCACCTACAGCATCACCGTTCCCAAGGATGTCATCCAAAACGCCCGCCGCATCCTCGTCGAGAACAACCTCCCGAAGGTCCGGGAATTGGGCTCCGAGGGCATCTGCAAGGAAAAGGGCCTGATCCCCACGCCCGAAGAGGAGAAGTGCCGCAAGCTCCTGGCGAAGAAGGGCGACATCATCAACTCGCTCCAGCGCGTGCCGGGCGTGATCGACGCCGACATCGTCCTCAACGTCCCCGAGATCAGCCCCTTCAACACCGAGACGCAGAGCGAGGCGAGGCCCACGGCCAGCGCGGTGATCCGCGTCAAGAAGAGCGCCGACGGCTACGAGATCACCGAGGCGCGGATGCAGCAGTTTATTTCCAAATCGGTCGAGAAGCTCGACCCGCGGGACGTCTCGGTGATCATCAGCTACGTGCAGCCCCCGCAGGAGGTCCTGGCCAAGGGCCCGCAGGCGCCGGGGGCCGAGGCGGCCGCCGCCGGCAACGTCAAGCTGGCGACCATCGCCGGCCTGGTGATGAAGGCCGAGTCGGTGCAGCGCTTCAAGATCTTCGCGGTCGTGATGCTGGTCTTGCTGCTGGGGGTCTCGGCCGCCTTGATCGTCAACGTGATCAAGCTGACGCGGATGCGTCAAGAGCTCAAGGTCTCGAAATTGAGCGGCGGTCTGGCCGAGGTGCAGGGCGCGGCCTCGCCGCCCCTCCTCGAAGGCGGCGCCGGGGCCCAGGCGCAGCTTGGGGCTGGAGAAAAGGCGGCGACTGCGCCAAAATAGCCTGCATCCGAAAACCGAAGAATTCCATCTCGCCGACGAAACTTTGGGGGAGTGGCCCCCCGATAAATGCAGTGAAGTGATCGTTGGAATTTTTGGAGTTTTTAATGGAATTTCAAGCAATTAACCCCGCCCAAATCAGCATGGACCTGACCAGTCGGCCCATCATCAACACCAACAACACCCGGTTGGTGCAGGGCGGCAGCCTGCTGGACAAGCCGACTTTCGGCGAAAAGTTCATGATGGGCCTCAAGAAGTTCGGCTCCATCTTCGCCAGCATCGGCTCGAGCATCCTGCGCTTCATGCCCTTTCCCGGCGCTCAAGTGGCGGCCGCCGGCCTCTACGGCATCGGCCAGGTGGCTCAGCGCAGCTACGAGAATCAAGTGATGAAGCGCATGAACAACCTGGCCTTAGACGAGGCCGCCGCGCAAACCAGCTTTTCGACGATCACTCCTGGATTTGGAATGTTTGGGGCCCCGACCGACGTCGCGTCGGCCGCCCCGGTCAGCAGTTTCGACCAACAAAAGTTAGACACCGTACTGACCCGCGAGGCCGCCGCCCGCGAAAGCATTTCGGCGATGTAAGCCGATCGGCCGGCAGGGTTCTGGACGACCGAAAAAAAGGAAATAAGATGAGCGACTCGGTTAGCCGAATTCCAGATGGCAAGGCCGCAGCAATCAACACCCAGCCTGCGTCGAACGAAGATTCCTCTCTCAAGCTGGTCATCGACAACGTCAGCGAATACCAACGCGTTGCGCAATCCCTGACCGGCCTGCGCACCCTGCAGAGCCCTCTGGACCGGGTGGCCCGCGAGCGGGTCTTCGATGCTATCGTTCGGAAAACATTGGAAAATCCGGAGCACCCCTATTATTCCCTCGTCGATTCCGGCACCCGCAAGGAAATGATCCAGCGCATCACCGCCCTGCTGGATTCCTCCCATTACCTGACCCAAAACAAACGCCAGGCCTAAGAACCGTTTGGGGCCTAAAGTCCCCAGATCTGGGAAATCCGAGCACCACTTGTGCACTTTTTACGGGGTGTAGGGGAGTAGTATTGTCGGATGTTATCGGGCCCCCGCCTAAAATGTTGTTATAAATCCGCGCCTTAATTTTTTTATTCCCCTGTATTTTTTTAGCAACTCGCTGGCTGGCTTCTTGCATATTTACCGGCTCAAGGAAATTGGGTTGTCAGGCACACATTCATTGACTAAGGGGAAAAACGCATGAGTCGGACAGCTACGCAACGGGCCGTTAAGAAAAATCCAGTCAATCCCGTCACCGTTAACGCAGCGCAAGAAGATTTGAGCGGCCGCGACAGCCTGATCGAGCAATACCTGCCTTATGCCACCTCGATCGCCAACAAGGTGGCCCAAACCCTCAGCAACGACGCCGACATCGAAGAGATCATCTGCAACGCCCGTCTGGGCCTCCTGGAGGCCGCCAAGCGCTTCGACCCCAAGTTCAACGTAGATTTCAAGACCTTCGCCTATTACCGCATCAAGGGCGCCATTTACGACGGCCTGCGCAAAACCGGCTGGATCCCGCGCTCGCTGTATTCCAAGATCAAGTTCGAGCAGGCCGCCAACGAGTACCTGCAGACCATGGCCGACAAGAGCGCCACGACCAAACTGAGCGCCGACGAAGAAATCGGCGAGCTCTACGACACGGTCAACTCGCTCGCCTCCATCTACATCATCAGCATCGACGCCAGCGAAGAGACGATGGAGATCGAGGACAAAAAGGCCAACGATATCGAGCATAAGGCCGAATTCCAGAAGGTGAAGGAGTACATGCGGCAGGCCATCGAGGAGCTGCCCGAGAAAGAGCGCAAGCTGATCAAGATGTACTACTTCCAGAACAAGACCCTCGAGGAGGCCGGCCAGAAGCTGGGCCTGTCGAAGTCCTGGACCTCCCGGCTCCACGCCCGGGCCCTGGGCCTGCTGTTCAAGAAGATCAGCCTGATCCAGCTCAAGTCCCAGCACCAGCATCGCGCCGCGGTGCATCCCCAGTAGCAAAAAATTGTTCAGATTTTCGTTTCGTGGTAGAAACTTTCGAAGATAGCTGAGACGATAAGTAGTTAGGCATTTTGGGTTGTTGAAAACAACCAAGAGAGGACGTTTTATGGATCCGATTTCAGCTGGTTTAACTCAAAGCGCGTTGCAAAACATCGGCGGGGCCGGCACCCAGCTCCCCAGCCAGGGCACCGGCGCCGGCGGCTTCCAGACCGACAAGACCAGCTTCTCCCAGCTTTTGGACAACACCATCGGCGCCCAGAGCAACGCCAACAACACCTCCAACGCCAAGCTGCTCGAGTTCGTCGAGTCCTTCGGCAACGAGTCCGTCACCGGCAACATGAAGTCGATCCCGGCGGGCGAGATCCAGATCGACGTGGCCCGCGCCGGCGAGATCGAAAAATCCTCGGCCCCCAAGAGCACGGGCATCATGGATATCTTCAAAGAGGTCAACACCAACCAGATGAACATGGAACAGCTCATGGAGCAGATGTTCTCCGGCAGCAAGAAGAGTTGGTCGGCCCTCGAGCTCACCCGCATGCAGATGTACGCCCACCACAGCACCGTCAACATGGAGGTCATCTCCAAGGTCGGCGAAATGGCGAACAAGGCGATCTCGACGCCTTTCAACATGCAGGTCGGCTAAGACGATTTCTATCTTTCTAAAAAAGGCGGCTGTTGGGCCGCCTTTTTTTTTGCTTTTGGAAGCGCGCTTTTCCCCGTTAGTATTCCCTTAAGTTTATGACCGAACTCCAAGACCTCAGCGAACGCCAACAGGCCTTTCTCCTGATCGCCGCCCTCCGCGAGGGCGAGCAGGCGCCGGTCCTGCTCGACTACGTGGACGAGGGGAGGGGCGACGCCGCCCGCGCGGCCCTCGACTCCCTGCTCAAACAGTCCAAAAAAAACCGTCAAGACGATTGGGCCCGCGCCCTGGCCGCGTTGGGGCCCGAGGGCAAGGTGAATTTATGGTCCCAGGCCGACGCCGGCTGGATCGTCGACTCGCTGCGCGGCGAATCCCCCTTGGTGTGGGCGCAGGTCTTCCGCGAGCTGCCGCGCGCCAAGGTCGGCCGGGTCCTGGCCGAGCTGCCCAAAGAGATGCGCAAGCTGGTCAAGGCGATGTCCAGCCACGTCCCCGTCGACTTGGTCTGGACGATATTGAAAAGGCGTCTGGAGAGCCGCTTTCCCTCGGTCTCCCGCGAGCTCTGGGAGCATCCCGGCGATTTCGAGGCCTTTCACCGCCTCCCGACCGAGCCGTTCCTCCAGCTGATGCGGGAGCTGGGCTTAAGCGAGATGGCGGTCGCCTTCTCCAAGGTCGACCGCACGGCCACCCGGGCGATCCTGCACCGGCTGGGCGTGGAAGACGCCAAGGAGCTGCGCCGTCGCATCAAGCAGGGCGGGAACTACAGCCTCGAGACCATGCGCGAGGCCCAGATGAACATCCTCTCGCTGGAAGTCGAGAAGTTGAAGACGGAGGAGTTGACCCTCGAGATCGGCTTCAGCGTCTTCAGCCGGGCCTTCGGACCGGAGCACCGGGGCCTCACGTCGATCTTCGTCTACAAGCTTCCGCCCAAGCACGGCTACGTCCTCAAGCGCTATTTCGACCTCAACATCCCCCGCAATCACCCCGAGAAGGCGCAGCGGCTCCGGGAGCGGATCCTCGGCGCCCTGGAGCGGATCCGACCGCAATTTTCCTGAGTCCCTTCCAGGATATCGTTGGAAAACCTTCATTTTTTGGCTAGACTGGCCTTGGATCCGGGCCGCGTCGGCCTAGGAATATAAACGGAAATAAACCATGGCCAAGATTCTCAAGGGCGACGAATTCAAGAAACGTCTGAACCTCCAAGACCGCATCGAGTCGGACTTGTCTTCCACCTTCGGCGGGGCCACCGAGGTGGGCGGGGTCATCGACCGGGAGGTGCTCGACGCCTCGGGGCGGGCCCGTCAGATCATCGAGGAGGCCAAGGGCGACGCGACGCGGATCAAGGCCGAGGCCAAGGAGCTCTTAGGCCAGGTCCAGGCCGAGATGGAGCGGGCCAAGAAAGAAGGCTACGACCTGGGCTACCAGGAGGGCCTCAAGCAGGGTCTGGAAATGTTGCAACGCGTCAAGGAGCTGCGCCAGAAACTCTTCGACGACAACGAGCGGGAGATGGTCAAGTTGGTCTTCGAGATCGCGGAAAAGATTATCGGCCGGGAATTTCGCGAAAACGACAAGGCCATCATGAACGTGATCCGGCTCGCGATCAGCGACGCGGTCGGCGACAAGATCGTCGTCCATCTTAATCCACAAGACTATGAAAAGATTAAGAAAAACGAGGCAGAGCTTTACCAGAAGATCGAATCCGGCAAGACCCTGGTCTTCCGGGAGGACGACACGGTGAAGGTCGGCGGCTGCGTGGTCGAGACCGACATCGGCACCATCGACGCACAACTGGACACCCAGCTGAATGCGATAAAAAAGGCACTGGGCTTATAATAAGCCCCGAGAGGTTTTATGCAGGCTGCCGCGGAACATGCGCCCCTATTTGACGACGGCTTCGAGCTGCCGGTCATCGACCTGCACAAGTACTACCGCGCCGTGGCCTCGCTCTCCACCTACCGGATCAAGGGCAAGGTCACGGAGCTGACCGGCCTGGTGGTCAAGGCGGTGGTGCCCGGCGTGCGCGTGGGCGAGCTCTGCTACATCCAAACCTTCAACAGCCGCGCCCTGCCGATCAAGGCCGAGGTCGTCGGCTTCAAGGACAAAGAGGTCCTGCTCATGCCGCTCGGCGACCTCGAGGGCATCGGGCCCGGCAACGACGTCATCCCGACCGGCGGCTGCCTCAAGGTGCGCGTCGGCGACGGCCTGCTCGGCCGCGTCCTCGACGGGCTGGGCGATCCTATCGACTCCGACACCCACGGTCCCTTGAGCTACGAGACCGAGTACCCGGTCATGGCGTCGCCGCCCGATCCGCTCACCCGCAAGCGCATCACCCAGCCGATCTCCGTCGGCATCCGGGCCATCGATTCGGTGCTCACCGTGGGCGAGGGACAGCGCGTCGGCATCTTCGCCGCGGCGGGCGTCGGTAAGTCCACGACCATGGGCATGCTGGCCCGCAACTGCGACTCCGACGTCAACGTCCTCTGCCTGGTCGGCGAGCGCGGCCGCGAGCTCCGCGACTTTTTGGAAAAGGATTTGGGAGAAGAAGGACTGGCCCGGTCGGTGGTGGTGGTTTCCACTTCCGACCAGCCGTCCCTGGTCCGCTCGAAGGCCGCTTACGTGGCGACCGCGATCGCCGAGTATTTCCGCGACCAGGGCAAGAAGGTCCTGATGATGATGGATTCGGTCACGCGCTTCGCCCGCGCCCTGCGCGAGATCGGGCTGGCGATCGGCGAGCCGCCGGCGCGGCAAGGCTTCACGCCGTCCGTCTTCTCGACGCTGCCCAAGTTGCTCGAGCGCACGGGCAACTCCGCGACCGGCTCGATCACGGCCTTTTACACCGTGCTGGTCGAGGGCGACGACATGACCGAGCCCGTCGCCGACGAGGTGCGGTCGATCCTCGACGGCCACATCGTTCTGTCGCGCTCGCTGGCCGCGCGCGGGCATTATCCGGCGATCGACGTTTCCGAGAGCGTCAGCCGCGTGATGAGCGCCATCGTCGACGAGGAGCACGAGATGGCCGCGCGCAAGCTGCGCGAGGTGGTGGCCAACTACGAGAAGGAGCGCGACCTGATCTTGATCGGCGCCTACGAGTCGGGCTCGGACCCCAACGTGGACTACGCCATCGAGAAGATCGAGGACGTGAACAACTTCCTCAAGCAGCACGTCAACGACAAGATCCACTTGTCCGATTCCGTGGAGGAGTTGAAGAACCTGTTTATGTAGGCTTGATTTTCCATGGCGAAAAAAAAAGAGAAATACCGCCTACAACCTCTGCTCGACGTTCGCATCCGCAACAAGCGCAACGCCGAGATCGCCCTGGGCAAGGCCTTCAAGATATTGAAAGACGAGCAGGAGAAGCTGGTCAAGCTCGAGGAGGAGAAGAAGGCGATCATCAAGCAGCGGGAGGACGCGCGCAAAGAGATGGCCGAGATGCTGCGGATGGGCGAGAGCGTGGTGGCCGACTCCCACGGGCACATCAACTTCATCAAGCGCCTGCAGGAGGACGAGGAGAAGAAAGACCAGGAGATCGAGGACCAGAAGATCCAAATCGAGAAGGCCGAGGAGCGGGTGGCCCAGGCGAAACGGGACTATATCGACGCCTGCAAAGAGGTTAAAATCATGGAGAAGCACAAGGAACTTTGGCAGAAGAAGCTGAAACAGAAGCTGGAGTACGAAGAGGCGAAACTCATGAACGAACTCGGCAACGTCGGGCACCAGCTGCGTAAGATGCGAGGATAACGATTATGACGGAAAGCGTAAGACCCAGTGCGGGGGAAGAGGCGCGCGCCGCGGCCCGCGCCGCGGAGCTGAAAAAAACCAAGCAGACCCAGCAGGCCGCCGGCCAGCAGGGCGCCCACGCCGCGGGCCTGGGCCAGGACAAGAAGCTCAAGACCAGCTTCGACGAGCTGCTCAAGAACGCCTCCTCCGAGCAGGGCGCCGCCAACCTGCTTCCTCCCGAGAACAAGTTCGACTCGCGCCTCAAAGAGATCCATCGCGAGGAGGAGCGGGGCTCCGATCGCGACAAGGACGACGACCGTAAGCCCAACGACAAGGCCGAGGCCGGCAAAAAGACGAAGGAGCCGGCTTCGGGAGTGAAAGAGCGCGTCCTGGGCAAGCACGGCTCGGGCGAGCAGCAGGGCGGCTCGGGCTCGGACTCCGGCGGCAAGCGCGAGGGCGGCTCGCAGCGGGGCTTCCAAAAGGACTCGGCGAACGCCCAGGCCTTCGCGTCGGACCTGAAACGCCGCGACCCGGTGCCGGCGCCGGTTCCGATGCAGATTCCCGACCTCCAGGCGACGGCGGCCGTGACCCCGCCCGAAGCTCCCGCGGCCCCGCGGGAGCTGCCGAAGGCTTTGCTTGACCAGATCGTCCAATCTGTCACTATTATCCAAAAGGGGGATCTCCAGAAGGAGATCCAGATCGACTTCCACGACAAGATCTTCCACGGCCTCAAGCTGAAGGTCACTTCGCAGGGCCAGGAGGTGAGCGTGGAGTTCCTCGTGCCCAACCGAACGGTCGAAGAGACCTTCAAGCAAGAGCGCGAAAACATCGCGCTGGCACTCGGCGAAAAAGGGGTGGACGTGCGCTCGATCGACGTCACCCGCATGTGACTTTAGGATAATATGGTCCAGGCGCAAATTCGGCCCTTCGATTTCACCAAATTGCCCAAGCTCTCCAGCCGGCACATCGCCACGGTGGATGCTTTGCTTCGGCTCTATCCCCAATTCCAACGCGGCACCGAGCTGGCCGCGGGCCTGGGCGAGGCCTTCGACCGCGACTTGGGGCTGCCGCTCAAGCTGCGCTTCATCGATTTCGAGGAGGCCTCGGCCGCCGGCTTCCTGGCCTCCACGCCGAATCCCTCGGTGCTGGTGCTCTTGAAGGTCCAGCCCAGCGGGCAGGCGGCCCTGCTCGAGCTGGACTACGCCTTTTGCCGCCTGCTGGTCGAGCGGGTGCTGGGCAATCCCGGCGAGCCCGTCGAGGCCTCGCGGCCCTTCAGTCCGGTGGAAGAGGGGGCGCTGGAGTTCCTGCTGGCCAAGGCCGTCCACCAGATCAAGGACGCCCCGGCCCTGCAGGGCCCGGCCGCCTTCCGCATCGCCCGCATCGTCCAAGAGCCCAAGCTGCTCTCCGACGCCGTCGCCCCCGAGGAATGGGGCTGCGTCTTCAAGTTTTACCTTGGCCTGGAGGATCGCGGCGGCTATGTTCGGGCCTATCTCCCGCACCCGCTTGTCGAAGGGGTGTTTTTGCGGGAAGATATCCTGGCCGAGGCCGGCGGCGAGGTCCCCGAAGAGATGCTCGACCGCGTCTCCCACATCAAGACCCTGCTCTGGTCCGAGATCGGCCGGGTCAGTCTGATGGCCTCGGAGAAAGACCAGCTCGAAAAGGGCGACGTGATCCTCTTCGACGACACCCTGGCCAACATGGGGCCCCACGGCGTGGCCGGCAAAACGATCCTGAGGGTGGGGGAGATGCCCACGGAAGGCCTCTTGGCCGAGGTGATCGACACCGAGGGCAAGATGGTCGTGAAGGTTTTGGACTTTTTTGGAGGCGAGTGATGGCGAAGACCCCGGATCCGAACATGGAAATGGAAGACTATAATCCCGACCTGGATCCCTTTGCCGAGCCCGGCGGCGCCGATCCGGCCCCGCCCGAAGGTGGGGATCCCTTCGATTTCAATCCCAATCCTCCGCCTTTCAAGCCGGCCAAGAAGGAGGCCCCTTCCGCCGGCCCTCCGCCCGCCTTCGGCGGTCCGCCGCCCGCGGCGGCCAAAGCCGACCGGCGCGCGGTGGGTCTGACCGCCGACGTCCCGGTGCAGCTGGTGGCGGTCATGGGCAAGAAGACCATCACCATCAAAGAAATCCTGTCCCTGAAGAAGGGACAGGTCATCGAGTTGAACCGCTTCCCGAACGAGGCCATCGACCTGGTCGCCAACGGCAAGCTCATGGCCAAGGGCGAATTGGTCGAGATCGACGGCAAGCTCGGCGTGCGCATCATCAAAATCTTCGAATGAAATATCTCCATTTCATGCCGGGTTGGGCCCTAGCCCTCCTGGCCTGGCCGCATCGGCTTTCCGCCGCGTCTCCGACGCCCAGCCCCTTCCCCCTGGGCGACCCGGCGCTCGAGTTCGGGGTCTCCTCGGTGGATTTCACCTGGCTCTTCCTCAAGATGGTCTTCGCGATGATCTTCGTGATCGCGCTTGCCATCGTGGTCATTCGGTTTATTATCCCCAAACTGACATTCAACCGCGGCGCCGCGGCCCGGTCGGACTTGCGGATCCTCGACCGCATCCCGCTCGACGCCCGCAAATCGCTTTATATCCTGCAGGTCGAGGGCCGGCGGTTGCTGATCGGGGCCAGCGAGCACCATGTCGGCTTCCTCGCCGAATTGAAGCCGCCGCGAGACGACGACGATGACGAAGCTTAAAGAAATTTTCCGGAAATACCGCAAGCCCCTGGCCTTGGGGTTCGCCGTCTACGCGGTGTTCTGCGTCGCGGCCGGCGCCCTGTGGGCGCAGGGGAAGTTCGAGCAGCCCGTCAGCAAGCCCCTGATGATCCTGTTCGCCCTGGTGGCCTTGGCCCTGGTGCCGATCCTGCTGACGATGATCACCTCCTTCGTCAAGATCGCGGTGGTCCTGGCCCTGATTCGCAACGCCTTGGGCACGCAGCAGATCCCGCCCAACCAAATCATCACCGGCCTGGCGATGATCCTCACCGTCTACATCATGATCCCGGTCGGCGTCGAAATGTACCGCCAGACCGAGAGCGTCATCCAGACCACCAGCAACCAGGGGCTCTTCTCGACGGCGACGGTGGGCCTGCTGCAGGAGGCCTTAAACAAGGGCAAAGAGCCGATGCGCGCCTTCCTGAAGAAGAACACCAGCGACAAGGACCTGACTATGTTCTACTCGCTGGCCCGGAAAATGCGGAAGGCCGAAGACCGCGATTCGGTGGGTAAAGACGATTTTCTGATCCTGATCCCGGCCTTCGTGATCAGCGAGCTCTCCGAGGCCTTCCAGATCGGCTTCGTCATCTTTCTGCCCTTCTTGGTCATCGACATGGTGGTCGCCAACATCCTGCTGGCCTTGGGCATGTTCCAGCTGTCGCCGGTGACCGTGTCGCTGCCCTTTAAGCTCTTGTTGTTCGTCCTGGTCGACGGCTGGTATTTAATCGCCCGCGGCCTGATCTTGGGATACACTTAAGCGAGGTCCGATTATGGAAAGCTACATCCTCGCCATCGGCAAGCAAGGCCTGTTCCTCACCCTGATCCTCTCCGCGCCCGCGGTCCTGGTGGCCTTGATCGTCGGCTTGTTGATCAGCCTGGTCCAGGCCACCACCCAGATCCAAGAGCAGACCCTGACCTTCGTGCCCAAGCTCGTCGGCGTCTTCGTCGTTCTCGCTTTGACGGGTCCCTGGTTGATGGCTCAGATGATCGCCTTCACGAAGAGTCTGCTGGAAGGTTTTCCAAACTATATCCATTGATGGGTCTCGCCGGATGTTCAGCTTCACCACATCCCAGGCCTTCCTCGACCGGCTGGGCCTGCACATCGACCTGTTTCGCTACCTGCTGATCGGGGGCCTGATCTTCACCCGCATCTTCGTCCTGGCGCTGTTCGTGCCCTTTCTCGGCGGAAGGCCGGTGCCGGGCCGCATCCGCATCACCGTGGCCTTCATCCTGACGATGTTCTTGTACATCCCGGTCTCGGGCGCCGCGCCTCCGACCATTCCTCAAACCGGCGGCGTCCTCTTCGCCTTCTTCCTCAAGGAGATGCTGGTCGGCATCCTCCTCGGCATGCCCTTGGCCTTCGTGTTTTACGGGATCCAGTCCGCCGGCAACATGATCGACAACCAACGGCAGCTGGCCAACGCCCGCATCTTCAACCCGGCGCTCGGGGCTCAGGCCTCGCTGTTCGGCGTCTTTTTCTATCAGGTGGCCCTGGTCTCCTTCATCACCATCGGCGGGCACCGCATGTTCATCCAAGGGTTGGCCCAAAGCTTCGAGACCGTGCCGGTCCTGGGCCTGCCGCCCGTCCAGGAGGGGCTGACCCCCCTTTTGGAGCTGGTGATCCGGCTGACAGCGGACACCCTGGTCGTTTGCCTCCAGCTGTCCGCCCCCATCTTGGTGGCCATTTTCATCGCCGACCTGATCCTTGGGCTGACCAACCGGGTGGCCCCCATGATCAACGTCTTCGAAATGGGCTTTAATATCAAGGGCTTCGTCGGGATGGCCCTGGCCTACATCAGCTTTCCGCTGATTTACGAGCAAATGAAGGTGTGGTTTTTGAAAACCTTGACGGCTATCGAGCAGATCCAGCGCCTTTTCCTGAAATAACGCGCCGCATTATCGCGAGGGAGGCCCGGGAAGCGACTAGCCGGGGCCGCCGAAACCCGTTAAAATGAAACTGTAAATTTAGGATTCTCCCAAGCAACTCCCGCTCCGGCTGCCTCCGATAATCCGGTGTAGCTGGGGTTTATCCTCGATAAGGAGAGCGTGATGAGTGGCCCTGTAAAAAACGATCCAAGCAGCAAGCGCGCCCAGGAACGCCATGAGGACTGGCAGAACGACCAGGATTACGTCGATTACGAGGATTACAACTTCGACGGCGACATGGACGCCGGCGAGGTCGGCGGCGACTACGGCGATTCCAGTCCCTACGGCAGCGGCGGCGCCTACGGTCCCGGCGGGCAAAACCCCTACGGCCCCGGCAGCTCCGGCGCCGGCAAGAATCTTTCCACCGGCTCCAGCTTTCCGGAGCCCGGCAATTCCGAGGCCCAGGCCTACATGCAGCAGTTGGCGCAGCAGGGCCTGAGCAACACCCAGATCAAGCAGCAGATGCAGGCGATGTACGGCTATACCCCGACCGACGCCGAGATCATGTACGCGAAGCAGGGCTTCGGCGGTCCCGGCTCGTCTTGGCCGCCCAGCGGCTACACGCAGTACAGCAACACCCCGCAGGGCAAGGCCATGTCCAAGGCCTACGGCACCCCCGGCTTCCAGCAGTGGATGGACCAGCAGCAGCAGGCCCAAGAGGCCAAGTCGATGGGCCGCGAGATGCGCAAGAAAGACCAAGAGGCCAAGGTCAAGATCCACATGATCCTCTTGCAGATCATGATGGGCGACATCGCCGGCGCGCTCCGCTCCTATGCGGTGTTGATGGACAAGGACCTTCGCGCCTTCAGCCGCCTGATCGTCAAGAAGCTCGACGGCGTCCGCAAGGCGCGCTCGATGGTCATCCGGAATTTCGCGCGGACCAAACCGCCCCGCGCCTACGCTGGGCAAAACCCGCAGACCGCGGCGCGCGCCCAGGACCGCTCCTCGAAGTACACGCAGTTCGTCCAGATGAATACCCAGCTCATGAACGAACTGCAGAACACCGAGCGCGAATTGGTCGACGCGCTCCAGACCCAGTTCCGCCAGTTGGAGACCTTCTGGCAGACGGTCGCGACCTTCCGCGACGAGACCTTCCGGACCAACGACCGCGTCATGACGATGCGCTAAGCGCGTCACGCGGCGCTACGCCCGAAGGCGGGAGGGAGACGGATTTTTGGGGCGTCTCGCGAGCGGGACGCCTTTTTTATGCGGATTTTTGGTTGCTGGCCGCGGGCGTTTAGCGATAGCATAAACCCGCATGGACACTCCGAAAAATCCGGCCGGCGGCGCCGAAACCCAGCCAGAAAGCCCCCCGTGGCTCAACGCCCTGGGCGAACTGCTGGACAAGATCGATCCGAAGGATTCGGAAAAGGCGCTCAAGGACCTTGAAGAGTTTATCAACGGGGACGCCACCTGGGCCCAGGTCCAGGGGATTCCCCAGCAGATGCTCTTGGACATCTCCGAACGGGGTTATCTCAAGTTCAAGAGCGGGCGATTGAAGGAGGCCGAGATATTGTTCAAGGGCCTCTCCTTTCTGGACCACAAGACCGCGTACTACCACACGGCCTTGGGGGCGATTTACCAGAAGCAGGAGAACTACCTCGATGCCCTTGCCGAGTACACCGTGGCGATCGAGCTCGACCCCGAGGACACCACGGCCTACGTCAATCGCGGCGAAATATATTACATGCTGGGGCTGGAAGACGAGCCCCTGCAGGACTTCGAGAGCGCGATCAAGCTCGACCCCGAGGGCAAGGACCCTTGGGCCAACCGGGCCCGGTTCTTGAAGAAGCAAGTGGCGGCGGAGCTGGCCGAGATCAAGGCCCACGAGGCCCCACCGACGACTTGAAGAATGGGGTTGGAGCGAAGCGGGTCGTGAGACCCGAGGAGTGAACGATGGCCAAGACGACGATACGAGACTCGTTTAATATCCAAGCCCAGATGCAGGCCTCCCTCAAGGAAGCCGGCATCGAGAACCGCGCCGCCCTCGACAGGCTGATGTCGTCGACGACGATCGAGAAGATCCTCTCCGACGCCCCGGCGGTTTATAATTATCAAAGCTGGCCAACATTGGCCTTTTGGGCGTCTTCGAGCCGAAGGATTTGCGCGCGGTTCGAGGCGAGCCGCAGTCGCCCACAAGAATACCGCAGGTATTTCGACAATCAAATCCCCAACCGACCCCGTATTTCGAAAAACGTCATCCCCTACCAGGACATCTTCAGCCCCCAGGTCTTGGGGAGGTGACTTCAAGCCCGGAAACAGGTCGAGGCTTATGCGCAAAATCTTACAAAGGTTCCGGCAACGGCGGCGAGGCGGGGAGCCACCTGGTCCGACGTCGAGGGGCAGGGTGCGCAGGGCGACGGCGGGAATTACGGCGGTGGCGGCTATGGCGGCGGCACCGGGAAGGCGATGAGCACCGGGGGCTCCTACGGCTCCGGCAAGGCGATGAGCACGGGCGGCAGCCCGCAGAGCAAGAGTTTGGGCGCGCCTCCGCCCCCTCCCGGCATGGGCGGGCCCGGCGGCGGCTATGTCCCTCCGCCCCCGATGCCCGGCGCCGGCGGCCCCGGCTTCGGCGATCCCAGCTTCAATTACGATCCGACAGCCGGCACTCAGCAGGGCCGCGCCTACGTCGAACAAAATCTTTACAACGACCCCAGTTACGGCTGGTTCCAGCAGCTCTTCGGCCGCCAGGATTTCGTGACCGGCATCTATATGACGGGAGCCTCCGAGCTCGACAAGATCCGCCGGGCCCGCGCCGAGATCACCGAGGCCCTGGCCAACGCCGACCCCAAGCAGGTGATGCTGCTCAACGCGAAGATGCAGGACATCAGCTCGCGGGAGCGCGAGATTACCGACAAGATGATGCGCGCCCAGCACTACCAGAACGAGTTCGTCAACCTGGTGAAGGGCATGATCGACATCCAGATGCGCACCACCGACGCGATCGTGAAGAACATGCGTCAGTAAGCCGGAAGTGATTTAGCAAACGCCTTTCGAAAAAACTGTGGCAGACAACGAGAACCTACCCGTACCGATGACAGCCGAGGAGCGGGGGGCGAGCAAATTGCACGACCCTACGCCCCAACGGCGGAAGTACGTCATCGAGCTCCTCTACAAGTTCATGACCAATCAGATCTCCTTCGCCCAGATGACGGGGATCAGCCAGAAGGACCTCTACCTGCTCTCCGAGGTCGGCCACGTCAAGCTCAAGCACGGCCGCGTCGACGAGGCGAAGCGCATCTTCGACTGCCTGGTGCAGATCGACCACAAGAATCCCTTCTACCACGCCTGCCTCGGCTCGATTTACCAAAAGATGGGCAAGTTCGTGGACGCGGTCTACGAGTTTTCCGAGGCGCTCAAGTTCAAGAAGGACGACGTCTCCGCCCTGGTCAACCGCGGCGAGATCTACCTCATCCACAAGAATTTCAAGAAGGCGGCCGAGGACTTCCGCGCCGCCATTCTGCTCGACCCGCTGGGCAAGAACACCTTCGCCAACCGCGCCCGCTCGCTGGTCATCGCGATCAAGCGCAATTTGCAATCGCAGAAGGCCGTGGCGGGGAAGGCCCCGCCCGCGACTTCGCCGGGTATGCTGGGGGCGGCGCCGGCGCCCGGCGGACGTCCCGCCCTGCCGGCGCGCGGCAAGCCCATGCCTCGCGGGCGATAGCCGGTTCTGCCGGCGCTATTTTCCTTTTCATTAAACGAGATTTGACGAGGGAGCCGGCTACCGAATCGCGTTCTTGCAGACGGAGTGCACCCACTTGGCGTCCTCGAGGGCTTGGGCGGCGTCTTCTTGGCGGTAGAATTCGGAAGGAGTCAGGTCCTCCGCGCCGTAAAAGGCAAGCTCGCGGTCGCGGCGCAGCGAGCGCGAGATCTGCGCTAAGCGCTCGACTTGGGGGCGTAGCTCTTCGGGGAGCTTGTCCTTTTCCTCGCGCAGTATATCTCCCACATCATGAATCCTGGGCACTTCGATGCGCGAGTGCCTCAGCAGCGCTTTGAGGCACAGCTCGACGATCTCCTGCGCCTCGCGCACCACGTCGGGATAGCTTCGGCGTTGCATCAGCACCGCCAAGGCCTCGAGGCGATGGCCGCCGCGTGTCAGATAATCCTCGACCAGGCTCTTATTCTTCATGTTCGCTCCTTACCCAATAGGGGTGGCCGTTGGACCATTTGCGGTAGATCTTGCCGGATTCGATGCGTTCGGCCAGGTTTTTCAGGAGTTTCTCCAGCGCGGTTCCCGATGCGTAGATACGTTCGTGGTGCAGCGCGGTCTCCAGCCAAATGCCTCCCGCCTGCGAGGGGTCCTTGGGTAGATGGACGAAGTGCGGATTGATTTCGAAAGAAGAGGACGTCTTCGCCTCGACCTCTTCCCACCAGCGGTAGAGCGAACGCACGATGGGGATTTTTTCGGAAAGGACCACCAGGAGATCGACGTCGGATTTTGCGGTGGCTTCGTCTCGGACTTGCGAGCCGAAGGCGGCGACGCCGATCAGGCCTCGGCCGAAGCGCCGTTTCAGCGCCGGCATTCTCCGCTCCACGACCCGCCTCCAGGCCGGCATGGACCGCCCGCGCCCGGGGGGTTCGCTAAGAAGCCGCAGACAATAGGCGTTGAGCGAAAGCCCCGCTTGGGTAGCCTGGGCCGCCAAGCGGGCGTGCAGGGACTCGGGAAGCCGGAGCAGGAACTTGCCGGAGTAAGCGGTCATAGTATCATGATACTATCAAATTATTTATAGAAATCAATAGGTTTTGTCTATGGCTCTTCATGACGCTCTCGATGGCGTTGAGGAGCCGGCGGCAACGTGGGATGCCGGGAGCCGGGATTAGGTTTGCGGCGGAACTGGGCGCGCGGACTGGGCGGGGGCGTATCTCGTCGAGGCGGTTTCATGCCCGATGGATGGGGCTAATCCTCTTCGTCGTCCTCCGGCGCGTTGATCTCGTACTTCTTCAATAGATTGCGCAGGTGCTTGCGGTCGATCTGGGCCTCGCGGCTGGCGCGGCTGACGTTGTAGTTGTTCCGTTTGAGGAGCTCCTCCAAATAATCTTTTTCGAAGATCTCGACGACCTTCTGCTTGGCCTCCTTGAAGGGGAGCGAGGTGTCGACGCTCATCTTCTCGGTCGGCTCGACCATCTGCTCCATCTCTTGAAA
Source organism: bacterium (assembly GCA_048499175.1). Taxonomy (GTDB): domain Bacteria; phylum UBA10199; class UBA10199; order DSSB01; family DSSB01; genus DSSB01. The sequence goes on along the minus strand of JASOAK010000023.1, from coordinate 19,464 downwards.
GACGTAGGAGAGGTTGGAGGCGCTGATCGTGTCGCTGTCGGCCATCGAGACCACGCGCTCGATGACGTTGGCCAGCTCACGGACGTTGCCGGGCCACTGGTAGCGCTGGAGGAGCTTGAGGGCGTCGTCCTCGACGCGCACCACCTTGAGGCTGCCGTCCGGCAGACGGTTGAAACGGCCGTGCTCGAGGAACTTCTTGATGATGAGCGGGATGTCCTCGGCACGCTCGCGCAGCGCCGGGATGTGCACCTTGACGACCGAGAGGCGGTAGTAGAGGTCCTCGCGGAAGCGGCCCTCGTCGACCTCCTTGCGCAGGTCGCGGTTGGTCGCGCAGACCACTCGGACGTCCAGGTCGATCTTCTCGTTGCTGCCCACCCGCTTGATCTCGCGCTGCTCGAGGGCGCGCAATAGCTTGGGCTGGAGGTCGAGGGTGAGCTCGCCGATTTCGTCTAAAAACACCGTGCCGCCGTAGGCCGCCTCGAAGGCGCCCTTGCGCTGCTTGATCGCGCCGGTGAAGGCCCCCTTTTCATGGCCGAAGAGCTCGGATTCGATGAGGGTGGGGGCCACCGCGGAACAGTCGAAGACGACGAAGGGTTTGTCCTTGCGCAGGCTGGCGCCGTGGATGGCGCGGGCGACCAATTCCTTTCCGGTGCCGGTTTCGCCCTCGATGATGACGGTCGCCAGGCTGGGGGAGACCTTCTCGAGCAGCGAGAAGATCTGCCGCATCTTGCGGCTTTTTCCGACCAGCTCGCCGAATTGGTGGTTGGGCGAAGGCTCGATGCGGACCTTCTCGTCGAAGGCGACGAACTCGATCTCGGAGTTGCCGATCTTGATCACGTCGCCGGGGCTTAGATAGGCCTCTTTGACCTTGAGGCCGTTGATGAAGGTGCCGTTGGTGCTGTTCATGTCCTTCAGGAGATAGGAATCGGCCGTCATCTCGATCTCGACGTGGTGGCGGCTGACCGTGTTGTCGAGCAGGGCGATGTCGTTGTCTTCCTTCTTCCCGATCCGGGTGATCTTCCGGTTGAGGTCGAATTTCTTCTTCTCGTCGGGGCCCGCGATGACGCGGAGCTGGCACTTGCGCAGCGAGACCACGTCGCGGGTCTCTTCCATTTCGAGCAATTGGGTTTGCGGTTCGAATTCGCTGTTGGACATGTCGGGACCTTACAGTTTTTTCAGGTTGGCCATGAAGGATTTCGTCCCCTCGCCGACGGTGAAGCTGGTCGACCAGGTCTCATAGCCGTCCTTCTTGACGGTAATCGTGTGCGTGGTGGCCGGCCGCAGGCCCTTGATGCGCAAGGGAGTCGTCTTCTGCGGTTGGCCGTTGAGCAGGACCATCGCGCCCGGAGGGTTGGAATCGACCACCACGATCCCCGCGGCTCCGGAGTCGGCTCCGGTGCCGCCCAGGTTGATCGTGCCCAAATTGCGCGTTTCGCCGGGTCTCAGGGTGACCACCTTGGTGACCGTCGAGAGCCCGCTCTTGCTGACCGTGATCTCGAGCGGCGAACCGGCCGCGACTTTCCACTTGCCCGGCGCGCTGCCCTTGCGCACGCCGTTGATGAAGACGTCGGCGCCCTTGGGGTTGCTGCTCAGCGCGACGAAGGTCTCGCCGCCGGTCTCGGTCTCTTTGCCGGCCTGTTTTTCCTTCTGGGCCTGGGCCTCTTTTTCCCTCTGAGCTTGGGCTTCCTTTTCTTTTTGGGCCTGCTTCTGCTTGTCGGCCTCCTGCTGGGCTTTCAGTTTGTCGGCCTGCTGCTTCTGCGTATCGGTTTCCTTGCCCGGTTGTTGCTGGGCCTGCTTCTGCCTCTCCAGCTCGAGCTGCTTCTGGCGCTCTTGCTCCTGCTTGAGCTTCTCCTGGGCGATCTGGTCGGGGGTCTTTTCCTCCACCTTGACCAGGCGTTCTTGCAGGGCGGCGCCCGCCTTGTCGCTTAAGTCGATGGACCGGACGATGTCTTGGTAGCCCTGCCGGGCGAGGCGGATGGTGTAGCGCTTGCCGACCTCCTGGTCGGGCAGGGTGGCCGGAGTGCTGAGGCCGGTATCGTTGTTGTTGAGGAAGATGCGCGCCCCCGCCGGATTGCTGCCGACCCGGATCGGCGCGAAGAAGATCTCCTCGAGCTTTTTGTTAAATTCCATCGGCTCGATGGAGTAGACCGTCACGCGTTCCTCGATGGGGCGGTGCTTGTCGAGCTCGAGCTTGACCGAATAGGTCTGCGAGAGCGGGAGGTCTTCGAGGGTCGCGGGGCTGACCTTGCCGGTGTCCTTGCCGTCGACGAGGATCTTGGCGCCGGGCGGCGTGGTGACGACCTTGATGGTGCCGACCGGGATGACCTCGAGGGTCGGGGTGAGGGAGACGGGGTTGGGGTCGACCAGGGTGACGGTCTTGGTCCAATCCTTGAATTTGGGCTTCTTGAGCGTGATTTTCTGCGGCTCGCCCACCTTGACCGTCTTCACCGTGGCCGGCGTGACCAGGTTGGTCTCGCTGTCGTTGAGGAAGACCTGCGCGCCCTCCGGCGTCGAGTTGATCTGCAGGACGCCGAAGACCTCGGGAGGCGGCGGGGGAGGCGGCTTGAACCAGTCGGTCTTGTAGTAAATGCCCGCCATGCTGCCGATCAGGAGCATCGCGGCGATGGGGTAGGCCAGCCATTTTTTCGATTTGGGGGCCTTGGGCTCTTTAGGCGGCTTCGCGGCCTTGGGCTTGGCCTCGGGGACGGCCGGCTTGGGCGCGGCCGCCGGGGCCTTCGCCGACGGCTTGGGGGTCGGCGTCGGTTCGAGGGTCTGACCGGTGCGGGTGATCTCGGGGAGTTCTTCGTCCTGATCCGAGATGAAGGACTCGATGAAGGTCTGGGTCGGCTGCTTGTCGACGATTCCGCCGGTCACCTCGTCGTTGTCGCGGTGGACGAGATTTTCTTGGGCCACCGCATCGATCATGATGGAGCGGGTCTTGGAATCGATCGCGACCTCTTCCTTCTTGGGGGCGATCTTGGTCTCGATCTCCTGGGCGAAGACCTTGCGCATCATGCCGGAGAGCTTGCGCGGCGTGAAGTCGATGTAGGTCGAATACAGATAGCGCGTCAGGTCGATCTGCATGTCCCCGGCGTTGTCGTAGCGGTCCTTCACCGAGTAGGCGAGGGCCTTGGCCAGAATCTTGCGCAGCGGGGCGGGGATCGAGTCGGGGAAAGAATTCTCGTTGAGCCGCGTGGTGCGGATTTTCTTGAGCACCTCGAACTGCGTCTCGCCGGTGAAGAGCTTCTCGCCGGTCAGCATCTCGTAGAGGATGAGGCCGGTGGAGAAGATGTCGGTTTTGCGGTCGATCGGCTTGCCCAGGGCCTGCTCGGGCGACATGTAGCTGATCTTGCCCTTGAGGATGCCCGCCATGGTGTGGCTGATGTTCATCGCGGCCTTGGCGATGCCGAAGTCGACGATCTTCACCTCGCCCTCGAAGCTGAGCAGGATGTTCTGCGGGCTGATGTCGCGGTGGACGATGTTGAGGGGCTTGCCCTCGTTGTCCTTTTTGGAATGCGCGTAGTCGAGGCCCTTGCAGGTCTCGCTGAGGATGTAGACGACGACGTCCTCGGTGAATTTTTCGCCGACCTCCTTGGCCCGGTTCATCACCTCGCGGAGGTTGATGCCGTTGATGAACTCCATGGAGATGAAGTAGTCGTCGCCGACCTTGCCCAGGTCGTAGACCTGCACGATGTTGGTGTGGGAGAGGAGCACCGACAGCTTGGCCTCGTCGACCAGCATGTTGATGAATTCTTTGTCGACCGCGCAGTGCGGGAGGATCCGCTTGATGGCGAGGATCTTCTCGAAGCCGTCCACGCCGAAGGTCTTGGCCTTGTAGATCTCGGCCATCCCGCCGGTGGCGAGCTTTTCGATCAAGAAGTACTTCCCGAAGGGTTTTGGATGAAATTCAGCCATGCCTGCCTACAAGGTAAAAAAGTAAATCAACAAGAGCACCGCGATCGCCATCGCCCCGAAGCCCAGATAGTACGACCAGGTCAACCCCGTCCGGGTCACCGTCAGGGATTCCACCCCGGGGGCCGCCGCCGGGCCGCCGGACGGTTCCGAAGCCGGCGGCGGGTTTGCCGCCGGCGTAGCCTCGTGGTGCTGGGGCCGCGCGACCGTCAAAAACGTTCCCTTCACCAATTGGTCGACGACGATTTCCTCGCCGGGCCGCCGGCTGATGAAGCGCATCCCTTCTTGGCGGCTGAGCGCGATCTGCGCCCCCCTGATCAAGGTGCCGTTCGCGAGGGTGATGTCGACCTCCAGCAGCGCGCTGTCGCGGTGGGTGCTGACGCCGCGATAGGTGAAGGCGCTGATCTGGTTCGAGGCGATCTTCTCGCTGACGAATTTCCGGGGGTCTTTGGAGAGCAGCTGGACGAAGTCGGAGCTCTCTCCGAAGCTGTCCTTGCTTTCCTGCCCCTGGGATCCGCCCTCGTCGCGCTTTTTGTCCTCCTTCGTCTCTTTCGTGGCGCCGATCATCCAGGGGTCTACCTGGCGCGTCTTTTCGATTCGATCCACCACGGGGAGGTCCTTCCGAGCGGAGACAGGTTCGCCGAGCCGGGCCTTTAGGTGCCGCCGGTGCCCGCCTTGCCGGCCGGTTTCTCGGCGGCGGGCGACTCTTTGGCCTTTGCCTTGCCCGATTCCGCGGGCTTGGCGCTGGAATAGCCGTCCTTGTACCAACCTCCGCCCTTCAGGGCGAAGGAGGTCTGGGAGATCAGCCTTTCCAGCTTGCCTCCGCAATTCTTACATTTTTTCAAGGGCTTATCGCTGACCTTTTGAAGCTCTTCGAAGTGTTTGCCGCACTGCGTGCAGGCATACTCATAGACCGGCATAAGTCCTCGTCATCCTCTGAATACCTGACAGGAGACCCCTTCCTTGGCAGGGTGGGTGGCCTGTCTGATTGCACCTAACTTAAATTTTAGGGAGGCGAAAGGCAAAAAAGCAACTAAATTCTTGGGTTTAGGATTTGTGGAGACTCAAGACCGCAGCCACCGCCTCCTCCAGGTTGAGGCCTTGAATCTCCACCCATTTGCTACGACTTTTCTCCCCGCGCAAGATCTTTATATTTTGACGCGGAATACGGAACGCATCGTGCAACAACTCGATCAGAGCCGTGTTGGCCTTGCCGTCCTCCGGAGGGGCGTGGAGCCTCACTTTGAGGAAGTCGCCCTCGGATCCGACAATCTTGTTTTGCGAGGATTTGGGTTGGACCCGGATGGCAATTTGGCAGCCGCGCGGCGTCGTCCGTAGCCAGGGCGGGGCTCCGCTCATCCCGTCACCATGAGCTTTTGCCCATAATGAATCATCAGCGAGATGACGAAATTTTGGATCAGGACGATCAAGAGAAACACGATCAGAGGCGTGAAGTCGATGCCGGTGCGGAACATCGCCCGCGGCATCAGGTTGCGGATCGGGCGGAAGATCGGCTCGGTGGATTGCCGGAGGAAGCGCACGATGGGGTTGTGGGGATCGGCGTTGACCCAGCTGACGATGACCGCGCCCAGGACGATGTATTGGTAGATCGTCAACAGGATCGACAGCACCTTGGCGACGCTGACCAGCAGGGATCCTAGCGGGTACATTCGTTTTGCTCCCGGATTTCGGCGGCGCGGCGGGTGGCGGCGGCCACGGCCTCCGCGAGGATGGCCCGCAGGCCGCGATCTTCCAAGACCTTCAGGCCCGCCTCGGTGGTGCCGCCCTTGGTGGCGACGTGTTGGATCAGGGTTTCGGGATCGTGGCCCGACTCGCCCAGCATCCGCGAGGCCCCCAGCAGGGTCTGCACGGCGAGGGTCCCGGCCTGCGCCGGGCTTAAGCCCGAACGCCTTCCGCCCTCGATCAGGCCTTGGGCGACCAGGTAGACGAAGGCCGGTCCGCTGCCGCTAAGGCCCGTGACGCCGTCGAGCAGGGCCTCGCGCGGGACCACGACATAGGCTCCCATGGCCGCGAATATTCTTTCCGCGCGTCCGCGCAGCGAGGCGGGGGTCCCCGAGGCGAAAAAAACGCCGGTGGCACCGGCGCCCAGCAGGGCGGGGGTGTTGGGCATGAAGCGAACCAACGCGGGTTTCCGGCCGGCCCAGCGCCGCAGGCTGCGGGTTGAGACGCCCGCCATCATCGACAGCAGGGCCTGGCCCTTCCGAAGCCGGGGCGAGATTCCTTGGACCACCTCCGCGGCGTGGAAGGGCTTGGTGCCGAGCCAAAGCCACTCGCAGCGGCCGGCGACCTCGGCATTGTCGGAGGTGGAGGCGACGCGAAAGCGCCGGGCGGCCTCGCGCAGGGCGGGCGCCGAGGGATCGGAGACCAAGACCTCCGAAGGCTTCGCGATTCCCGCGCGCAGCATGCTGCCCAGGATGGCCTGGGCCATCTTGCCGATCCCGATGAAGCCGTAGCGGTATTTGGATTTTAATTTCATGTCTGTCTCGGTCCGAACAATGCGGTGCCGATCCGCACCCAGGTGGCGCCCGCCTCGACGGCGACCTCGAAATCCTGGCTCATCCCCATCGAGAGTTCCGTCATCGGGTCCTGAAAGAAGCCCGTCCGGTTGCATTCGTCAAGCAGGGATTTCAGCCGAAGGAAATAGGGACGGACCGCCTCGGCGCTCTCCAAGGCTGGCGGGATCGCCATCAGCCCGCGCCACGCGAGGCCCGGTAGGGCGGCGCAGGCCTTAAGCTCGCGGAGCAGGGCGTCGGGATGGAGACCGCTTTTGCTGGGCTCCCCGCCGACGTTGACCTCGAACAAGGCGGCCTGTCGCAGGCCGCGGGCCTGGCAGGAGTCCGAGAGCTTGCGGGCCAGCTTCAGCGAATCCACGCTGTGCAACAGGACGACTTCGCCGGCGACCAGGGCGGCCTTGTTGCTCTGCAGGTGCCCGATGAAGTGCCAGCGGAGGGCCGCCGCGAGCTTGGGGTCGAGCGCCGCGACGCGGGCGCTTTTTTCCCGCCATTCCTGGACGTAATTTTCGCCGAAATCCCGCTGCCCGAGCGCGGCCAGCTCGAGCACCCGCTCGGCGCTCTGCGCCTTCGAGACGGCCAGGAGGCGGACCGAACCCGGGGGCCGTCCGGCGCGGGCGGCCGCGGCGGCGAGGCGGCGGTGGATTTCCATCAGGCGGTTTTGCATCGTGCTCATGGGCCTTGATTCGACGTTTTGCGCTACGGAGCGAGCACCTTTTTTGAGGGTTTTGTTGCCAAATATCAAGGCTTTGTGTAGTTTGCCCGCCATGTTTCGCTTCCACAAATGCGCGCAATTCGCGGCTCCCTTCCTCGCCCTGGCCCTCTTGGCCTGCTTCGGCGGGGTGAAGAAGACCGGCAAGGTCGTCGATTACAAGCCCGGCCGGGTGATCACCAAAAAGGGGTACTACGACGTGGGGCCCCTCTCGGCGGATTGGTACCGGATCAAGCTCGGCATCGCCGCGATCAACTTCCGCAACGACGCCTTGGGCAGCACCATCAGCACCGACGCCTTCTGCGACCAGGCCTTCGACGACGCCCCCTTGAACGCCTTGACCAGCCACCTCTTCGCCGGGCTTCAAGACATCAAGATCGAAAAGCAGACGCCCTTCACGATGGCCGACCGGGGAGCGCTCCGCACGTCGCTGAAGGCCACCCTCGACGGGGTCCCCGTGCGCATCGAGACGGTGGTCTTGAAGAAAGACTGGTGCCTCTTCGACTTCTACCTGGTCGGCCCGCCCGAGAAATTCGCCGCGGCGCTTCCCGACTTCGAGAATTTTTTCCAAGGTTTCCAATTCACGGGGGAGATCTAAATTATGGCTGAATCGGCTTCCATGCGGATCTCGGGGCTGGGGCAGGTCTTCGCCAAGGCGGGCGGGGGCTTTCTCTATTTGATGGACTATCTGGGCGGGGTCGCCAAGCTCGCCGGGCTCTTTTTCAAGACCCTGGTGCGCAAGACCTTCCCCCTGGGCGAGACGGTCAAGCAGTTCGAGGAGGTCGGCATCAAGTCGGCCTCCCTGACCAACCTGATCGCCCTGTTCACCGGCTTGGTGCTGGCGGTGCAGTTCATCGTCGGCTTGAAGCGCTTCGGCCTGCAGCTCTACACGGGGCAGATCATCGGCATCGCCATCACCCGCGAGCTGGGGCCGGTGCTTACCTCGCTGATGATCGCCGCGCGCGTCGGCGCCGGCATCACCGCCGAGCTGGGCTCGATGAACGTCACCGAGCAGGTCTCCGCCGTCGAGGCGATGGGCGCCAACCCCATCCAGAAGCTGGTGGTGCCGCGCGTCGTGGCCACGACGCTCTGCGCCCCCATTCTCACCGTCATCGCCGACTTCATCGGCATCATCGGCGGCATGATCATCACCACCGCCGACACGGGAATCGGAGCCCGGTACTACCTCAACCAGATCACGACCACCGTCCAGATGATCGACTTCGGCAGCGGGATCGCGAAGACCTTCTTCTTCGGATTCTTCATCGGCATCATCGCCTGCTACCAGGGGCTGAACACGACGGGCGGCACCGAGGGCGTCGGTCGTTCCACGACCATGTCGGTGGTGTACAGCTCGATCTGCATCTTTGTCTCGGACTTCTTCCTAACCAAGCTGTTTTTGCTGTTCTAGGTCTCGCATGGACGCCTTCATCCGCTTCCAACATATCAAGAAGTCCTTCGACGAAAAGGTGATCTACACCGACCTGAACCTCGACATCTTCAAGGGCGAGACGATCACCATCATCGGGGGCTCGGGCACCGGCAAGAGCGTCATGCTGAAGCTGTTGCTGGTTCTGATGCGGCCCAATGCCGGCGAGATCTTCTTCGACGGCGAGGACGTCCTGAAGATCGACGAGGATCAATTGATCGGCGTCCGCAAGCGGGTGGGCATGTTGTTTCAAGGCGGGGCGCTGTTCGACTCGATGACGGTGTTCGACAACGTGGCCTATCCCCTCTACGAGCACTACAAGGATTACAGCGAGGAGAAGATCGCCAAGATCGTCCACGAGAAGCTCGAGGTCATCGGCCTGCCGGATACCGCCGACATGATGCCCTCGGATCTCTCCGGCGGCATGAAGAAGCGCGTGGCCCTGGCCCGCGCCATCGCCACCGACCCCGAGGTCATCCTTTACGACGAGCCGACCACGGGCTTGGATCCGACCAACACCAACCGGATCAACGACCTGATTTTAGACCTGCAGAAGCGCTTCAAGGTGACTTCCATCGTGGTGACCCACGACATGGCGAGCGCCTTCAAGGTCAGCGACCGCCTGGCCTTGCTTTACGACAAGAAAATCGAATTCGTGGGAACGAAGGCCGAGGTCGATCGTTCCACCAACGAAGTCGTCCGGAGGTTCATCTCCGGACAGATCGGGGAATAGCCATGAAAGTCAAAACTTCCCAACAAGTCCGCGTCGGCATCTTCGTTTTTATCGGTTTGATTCTGTCGATGGTGGTCATCTTCCTCTTGGGCGGAGGATTCAGTTTCCTCTCCAGACAATACCACCTCTACGGCCGATTCAAGGACATCAGCGGTCTGCGCCTCGACGCCCCGGTTTACCTAGCCGGCATCCAGGTGGGCAAGGTGGACAACATCGTGTTTCCGAAGGATCTCAACCAGCGCGAGGTGATCGTCAAGTTGCTGATCCAGAAGCAGTACCAAGACCGGATTCGCGAGGACAGCCAGGCCAGCGTCACCACCCAGGGCCTGCTGGGCGACAAGGCGATCTTCATCAGCATCGGCACCCCGGAGTACGCCGAATTGAAGGAGGGTCAGGACCTCAAGATCAAGGAAGGCCTTTCCCTCGAGGCGCTCTCCGATCGAGGCGTGGAGTTGCTCGAAAACGTCAACAACCTCGCCAAAAACGTCAACGGCCTGGTCGACGACGTCAAGACCCAGGAGGGCATGGTTCACGCCTTGATCTACGACACGGAGGGCAAGGAGATCGTGAAGGACCTGTCCCGCCTGACCAAGTCGGCCCAGTCGGTGGTCCACCAGGTCCAATCGGGTCGCGGCATGCTTCACGCCTTGATCTATGACCCGGTGCGCAAGGACATCGGCAAGGCCTTTTCGCAGACCGCCGAGAATCTCCAATCGGCCTCGAAGAACTTTGATTCGATCAGCACGACGATAGCGAAGGGCGAGGGCAGCGTCGGCGGCCTGATCAACGATCCCACCGTCTACTACGACCTGATGACCTTGCTCGGAAAGGCGAATCGTAATAAACTATTGCGCACCGTCATCCGCGCGACCCTCGCCACCAACGAAAAAGACCTGATCGAGAAATGATTCTTTAGACCCGCCAAAGTATTACATTGCGCGGCTTCCGGGGCATGCTATAATTTAGCTAGGGAATACGCTGCGTTGTGTCACCTCTCCCTCATTTGGATGGCTGGACCTGCTTTGACAATTCGATAATCCGTCGCCCGCAAGGGAGCCGAAACGTCCGTCGCTTCGTCGGAAGAAAGAGGAGGCTGTGTTATGACGTCCGCATCGACCTTGATGGCTGAATTGCGCAATCTGCATGATGTCCGCGGTTATCAAGATCTGAACTGGGAAGGGAGCTTTGAAGAGTATCTCGAAATCGCCCGCCGCAACCCCAAGGTGGTCCGTTCCGCCTTCCAACGGGTCTACGACATGATCGTGGCCCAGGGGACCGAAGAGTACAAAGAATACAAAAAGAAAATCATCCGCTACAAGTTTTTCGAAGACCCCTTCGAGAACGGCAAGGACGGCGTCTTCGGCCTCGATCTGCACCTGATGAAGCTGGTGCACCTCTTCAAGTCCGCCGCGAAGCGTTACGGGGCCGAGAAGCGGATCTTCCTGCTGCACGGGCCGGTCGGCTCCTCCAAGAGCACCATCGCGCGCCTGCTCAAAAAGGGCGTCGAGCACTACTCCCGCACCCCGGAGGGCGCCCTCTACACTTTCAAATGGGTCAAGCACCCTTCGGTCGACGCCCAGGGCATCTTCGGCGCCGCCGACGAGATCCCATGCCCGATGCACGAGGAACCCCTGCGGCTGATCCCGCCGGAATTCCGTTCCAAGGTGGTCGATGAGTTGACGCGGGCCGCGAAAGGCGAGTTCAAGATCGAGGTGGAGGGGGATTTAGACCCTTCCTGCCGCTTCATCTTCAACAGCCTACTCAAGCTCTATCAGGGCGATTGGGCCAAGGTGATCGACAACCATATCCGGGTTAAGCGCTTGATCTTGAGCGAGAAGGACCGCATCGGCATCGGCACCTTCCAGCCCAAGGACGAGAAGAACCAGGACTCCACCGAGCTGACCGGGGACATCAACTACCGCAAGATCGCCGAATACGGCAGCGAGTCCGACCCCCGCGCCTTCAACTTCGACGGGGAGTTCAACATCGCCAACCGCGGGATCGTCGAGTTCATCGAGGTCCTCAAGCTGGACGTCGCCTTCCTTTACGATCTGCTGGGCGCCTCGCAGGAGCACAAGGTCAAGCCGAAGAAGTTCGCACAAACCGACATCGACGAGGTCATCCTGGGCCATACCAACGAGCCCGAGTACCGCAAGCTGCAGAACAACGAATACATGGAGGCCCTGCGCGACCGCACCGTGAAGGTCGACATCCCCTACGTCACTCGGCTCAGCGAGGAGATGAAGATCTACCAGAAGGACTTCAATTCCGAGAAGATCCAGGGCAAGCACATCGCCCCGCACACCATCGAGATGGCCGCGATGTGGGCGGTGCTCACCCGCCTTGAGGAGCCGAAGAAGGCCAACCTCACGCTGCTCCAGAAACTCAAGCTCTACGACGGCAAGACGCTCAGCGGCTACACCGAGGACAACGTCAAGGAGCTGCGCAAAGAGGCCACCCGCGAGGGCCTCGACGGGATCAGCCCGCGTTACATTCAGGACAAGATCAGCAACGCCCTGGTCAAGGACGTCGAGGGCTGCGTCAATCCCTTCATGGTGCTGAACGAGCTGGAGAGCGGGCTTAGGCACCATGCCCTCATCCAGAACGAGGACAGCCGCAAGCGCATGATCGAGATGCTGTCGGTGGTGAAGGACGAGTACGAGGATATCGTGAAGAACGAGGTACAGCGGGCGATCTCCAGCGACGAGGAGGCGATCAGCCGCCTCTGCGCCAACTACATCGACAACGTCAAGGCTTACACGCAGAAGGAGAAGGTGCGGAACAAGTACACCGGCCAGGACGAGGAGCCCGACGAGCGACTGATGCGCTCGATCGAGGAGAAGATCGACATCCCCGAATCCCGGAAGGACGACTTCCGCCGCGAGATCATGAACTACATCGGCGCGCTGGCCGTCGAGGGCAAGAAGTTCGACTACAAGACCAACGAACGGTTGCACAAGGCCCTCGAGCTCAAGCTCTTCGAAGACCAGAAGGACAGCATCAAACTGACTTCCCTGGTCACCAGCGTCATCGACAAGGAGACACAGGAGAAGATCGACGTCGTCAAGTCGCGCCTGATCAACAATTACCGTTATTGCGACATCTGCGCGACCGACGTGTTGAACTACGTGGCCAGCATTTTCGCGAGGGGGGACATAAAAGGAAGTGCCTAAGTGCCTAAGTGTCAAAGTGCTTAAGTTGGAGGAGCATGGCAAAAGAAACTTAGGCACTTAGGTACTCAGGCACTTAGGCACTTAGATATTTATGGTTCTCAAGATCGAACAAGACTACAATCGCTTCAAGCAGATCGTGCGCGGGCGCATCAAAAAGGAGCTGCGCAAGTTCATCACCAACGGCGAGCTGATCGGCAAACAGGGAAAAGACCTGATCAGCATCCCGCTTCCCCAGATCGACATCCCCCACTTCACCTTCGGCTCTCGGCAAAAGGGAGGGGTGGGGCAAGGCGAGGGCAATCCGGGAGACCCGCTGGGCGGGGACCCGCAGGAGGGAAACGACCCCCAGGCCGGCAACCTGCCGGGCGAGCATCTGCTCGAGGTCGACATCAGCCTGGAAGAGCTGGCCGAGATCCTCGGCGAGGAGCTCGAGCTGCCGCGCATCGAGCCCAAGGGCAAGTCCAATATCGTCCATTACCGCTCGAAATACTCCAGCCTGCGTCGCACCGGCCCCGATTCGCTGGTCCACCGCAAGCGCACCTACAAGGAGGCCCTCAAGCGGCAGATCCTCGCGGGCACCTACCAGTCCGAGCGGCCGATCATCGTGCCCATCCGGGAGGACCGGCGCTACCGCTCCTGGAAGGAGGAGAAGAAGCCGGAGTTCAATGCGGTCGTCATCTACATGATGGACGTCAGCGGCTCGATGGGCCAGGAGCAGAAGGAGATCGTGCGCATCGAGTCGTTCTGGATCGATACTTGGCTGCGCTCCCAGTACGACGGCCTAGAAACCCGCTACATCATCCACGACGCGGTGGCCCGCGAGGTCGACCAGAACACCTTCTACCACACCCGCGAGTCGGGCGGCACGATCATCTCCTCGGCCTACAAGCTCTGTCTTAAGACGATCGAGGAGGAATACGACCCCAATGAGTGGAACATCTACGCCTTCCACTTCAGCGACGGGGACAACTGGTCGAGCAACGACACCCAGGAATGTTTGAGCCTGCTCGCCAACCAGATGTTGCCCAACCTGAACGTCTTCTGCTACGGCCAGGTCGAGAGCGAATACGGCAGCGGACAGTTCCTGCGCGACCTGAACGAGCGCTTCGACGAAAAGGAAGACAGGGTTCTCTCCTCGCGGATCGAGAGCAAGGAGAAGATCTTCGATTCGATCAAGGCCTTCCTGGGGAAGGGGAAATAAGGCATGAGCACGCGGCTCACCCCCGAATTGGAAGCGATCCGTCGCGAGGTCGAGAGCTACGCCCGCGAATACGGCCTGGATTATTTCCCCGTCATCTTCGAGGTGCTGGACTGGAACCAGATCAACATGGTCGCGGCCTACGGGGGCTTTCCCAACCGTTACCCGCATTGGCGCTTCGGGATGGAGTACGAGCAGCTCTCAAAATCCTACGCCTACGGTCTCTCCAAGATCTACGAGATGGTGATCAACAACGATCCTTCCTACGCCTACCTGCTGCACTCCAACGCCGAGGTCGACCAGAAGCTCGTGATGGCCCACGTCTACGGGCACTCCGATTTCTTCAAGAACAACATCTATTTCGCCCACACCAACCGCAAGATGATGGACGAGATGGCGAACCACAAGACCCGGGTCAAGAAGATGATCGACAAACACGGCATGGAGGCGGTCGAGAACTTCATCGACGTAGCCTTGAGCCTGGAGAACCTCATCGACACCCACGCCGCGGGGATCCGGCGGCGCCGTCCCGTCGAGAACGATCTCTCGGGCGAGGACGGGGAACGTCCCCTCGTGTCCAAGCTGAAGAGCAAGGACTACATGGACAAGTTCATCAACCCCAAGGACTTCCTTGAGGAGCAACAGAAGCGTCTCGACGACGAGCGGATGCAAAAGAAGAATTTTCCGGAGAATCCCGAGCGAGATGTGCTGCTGTTTTTGGTGGAAAACGCGCCGATGGAGCGCTGGCAGCGCGACATCCTCGAGATTATCCGTGAGGAGGCCTACTATTTCGTGCCTCAGATGCAGACCAAGATCATGAACGAGGGCTGGGCCTCCTACTGGCACTCGACGATCATGACGCAGCGGGCGCTCAAGCCCAGCGAGTTCATCGACTACGCCGACCATCACTCGGGAACCCTCGCCACCTCGCCCGGCCGGCTCAACCCCTATAAGATCGGGATCGAGCTGTTCCGCGACATCGAGGATAGGTGGAACAAGGGCAAATTCGGGAAGGAGTACGACGACTGCGACGACATGGTCGAGAAGAAGCGCTGGAACAAGAACCTGGGTCTGGGCCGCCAGAAGATCTTCGAGGTGCGCAAGATCTATTCCGACTTGACCTTCATCGACACCTTCCTGACCGAGGATTTTTGCCGCGAGCACAAGCTCTTCACTTTCGCCTACAACCCCTCCAAGCAGGCCTATGAGATCGCCAGCCGCGAATTCAAGGCGGTGAAGGGGAAGCTGCTCGACGCCTTGACCAACCGCGGCCAACCCTTCATCAGCGTGACCAACGCGAACTATCAAAACCGCGGCGAGCTGTATTTGGTGCACGAGCACCACGGCATCGACCTGCGGCCGGACTATGCCGAGGAGACCCTCAAGAACCTGCATATCGTGTGGAAGCGCCCGGTGGCCATCGAGACCCTGGTCGATGGAGGGGAGAAGATCCTCTACTACGACGGGAAGAGCTATCAGGAATTGGACAAAAATCGGGAAGTGTAGGGGCGAACCTTGCGTTCGCCCCTACGGACGGGTCAAACGATCCAGCGCCTCTTGGTATTTCTCCGCGGTCTTGCGGACGATCTCGTCGGGAAGCTGCGGCGGGTTCGACTTCTTATCCCAGTTAATGGACGTGAGGTAATCCCGGACGAACTGCTTGTCGTAGCTCGGCGGATTGGACCCCGTCTTGTACTGGTCGGCGGGCCAGAAGCGGGAGGAATCCGGGGTCAGCAGCTCGTCGATCAGGATCAGCTTCCCTTCGTAAATTCCCAATTCGATCTTGGTGTCGGCGATGATGATGCCGCGGCTCAGGGCGTATTCGGCGGCGGTGGAGTAGATCTTCAGGCAGATGTCCCTTGCCTGGGCGGCGAGGTCCGGACCGATCAGCTTCACCATCTCTTCATAGGAAATATTCTCGTCGTGCTGGCCCTTGGGGGCCTTGGTCGACGGCGTGAAGATCGGCTCGGGCAGCTTTTGCGCCTGCTGGATGCCGGCGGGCAGGGGGATGCCGCAGACGGTGCCCTGTTTTTTGTATTCTTCCCAGCCGCTTCCGACCAAATAACCGCGGACGATCAGCTCGACGGGCAGGGGCTTGGCCTTCTTGACGATGACGCTGCGGCCCTCGAGCTGGCGCAATTCGTCGGGGTCTTTCGTCACGGTGCTTAAGGCCCGGGGCAGGCTGTGGTTGGGGATCAGGGTCTCGGTCTTCTTCAGCCAAAAGTTGGAGAGCTGAGTGAGGATGACGCCCTTGCGTGGGATCGGCGTGGGCAGGATGTGATCGAAGGCCGAGATTCGGTCGCTGGCGACCAGCAGAAGGGCGTCGCTCAGGTCGTAGATGTCTCGGACCTTGCCGCGAAACAGGAGGGGGACGTGCTTTAAGTGGGATTCCAGCAGGGCTTCGCTCATGGGGGCCTCAGTCGACCTTCTCGGGCAGGGATTGCTTGACGGCGCGGACCTTGTTTTCGGCAATTTCGCGCAGGGCGGTGACGACGTCTTTGTTCTTGCTGTGGACGAGCCGGTGGCTGCCCTTGGTCAGCTGGCGCACCCGCCTTGCGGCTAAGTGCACGAGAGCAAAGCGGTTTTCGATGAATTGCAAGCAGTCTTCGACGGTGACGCGGGCCATAAGCAACCTTTATATAAAGACTTTTTTAAAACCGAGGTCGCTTATATGGCGCATCCCCCTAAGGATTTCAAGGGGGATGTTATTAGGAATTCAACGGGGGTTTCAGGCGTCTCAAATGGTTTTCGACCAGAGAGAGGCGTTTTTCCACGCCCTCGAGTCGGAGGTCCAGGCGGCGGAGGTGGTGGTTGCTGAAGACGTACTCCTGCTGCAGCTCCTCGAATTTTTTGTAGAGGTCGTCGGAACGAAGATTCATCTCGCTTTGGAGCAAGAGGGTCGCGTTAGAGATCTTCTCGTCCACTCGAGGTTCGATATAACCGTCATAGAATTCTGCGAGTTGCACTCGGAGCATCCGCTGAAATCGAGGCTCGATGAATTTTTCGTAAAAGGCCGGCATGTAATTGTCCATGAAGTTGGGCATGAAACTAGACATGAAATCTTGCAACAGCGGGGCCAGCTGCGAAGCGGTAAGTGGTTTTTCTTCGTTGTCTTGAGAGCTCATGGCAAGGACCTTTGCGTGGGTGGTTTATGTCCTAGGTTTTAAAAAAATTCAAGGGCGGTCTTGAACGCATTCGCGAATTACCGGCCGAAGGACCGAACTATCGCCATCGTCGTCTCGTGCTCCTTGGAAATGAAGGCGTTGGCCAGCTCCAAAGACGCCTGCTTGTTCTGAGCCACGTCCCGGATGAAGGTCTGGAGGACCGAGATGTCGTCGTTGACCTGCTCCATCTCCAGCTTGATCCTTTGCAGATTTTTGCTCCCCTCCGCGTCGTCCTTTTGATTTTGAATGTCCTGGGCGAGCTTTCTCTTGTTGTCCTGCATTTTTTGGACCTTTTCCATCAGGCTGCGGGTGATCTCGTTGGCCGTGGCCGCTTCCAGATGGCTGAAGAGCAGCATGGCGAGCGAGACGTTGCCCGAGCGCAAGGCCAGGAAGAGCAGGTGGGTCAAGCGATTGACCTTGGCGTTTTGGCTCAGGGCCTCGCTCTTGGCCTGGCGGGCGGAGGCGCGGGATAGGCCTTGCAAGGTGTCCTGCCGGATCTCCTGGCTCCAATCGACGGGCTGAAGCGTGAGGGGGTTCGTCTTGGGGAAGCGCCAGCCCGCCCTGCCGGTAAATTCGATCTCCCGCAGGAAGGCCTCGAAGCCCTCGCGTTCCGCGGCCGAGGGCAGGGACGATTCTCGTAAGGACCCGGAGCGAAACCCTTCGGCAGGGCCCTCCTGCCAGGCCACTGTCCCCGCTACGGCGACCTTGGTCTCTCCGCCGTTTTGCAGGTTGCCGAAGCCCAGGCTCAAGCTCCGGACGATCTCCGGCGTCGCGAGTTTCATCAGCGGCCGGAAAGAGGGTTCCGCCTCCAGGCAGGCGCGGCTTAAGATCTTGATTTGCCTTTCCACCAAGGTCTTCAGGGAAAAAAACATGGGCTATCTCCTTTAAAAAACGTCCCGCCCCCGCGAGGGAGCGGGACGGCCGTGTTTTCCGCCCTCGCGACGGCGAGGGTTTGGTTTTAAAATAGGGCCGCGGCGAGCAGGACCGCGCAGGACGCAAGCCAGAGCCATCGCTCCACGGTCCTTTGCGCCGAGGCCTCCTGCAGGGTCTGGCGGACGTGGTGAATCCGAAACGGCCGTGGCGGCAGCAGCCCCTCGGTCTCGAGGGTGAAGGTTTGGCCGGTCAACAGGCTGAGTCCTCGGTGTTCGTGTCGCATTAGATCCTCCCGATGATTTGGTAGCTTTTTTGGATTTGCCGGACTTGGCGGTCGAGGCCGAAGGGCCGGCCTTGCGCCAGGCTCTGGACCATGCGTGCCTTCATTTGGCGGATTTTTTCTTCGAGCTTCCGTTTCTCGTCTTGCAGGGCTTCGGGCTTCATGGCGTCTCCTTGCGGCTTGGGATGCAAGGTTCCATTGCAGCGGGAGTGCCAGACCAAGAGGTCCTAATTTTTAAAGGTTTTTTGGTTCTTTCGAGGCGGGTGGCGGACGGAAACGCGACGCCGCGATGGTGAGGCGTTCGAAAAGCGGTCGGTGGCTTAGCGCCGTGCGGCCTGGGGCCCGGCCTCGACGGCGTCGAGGACCTCCCCGTCCGGCACCGGCAGCTCCGGCGCCGACGGCGGCTTGAGCCGGTTCTTGAGGACGACGAGGGCGATGCCGCCCCCGATGGTCAGGGCGGCGCCCAGGAGGGTGAAGAGATCGGGGTGCTCGTCGAAGAAGGCCATGCCCAGGACGAAGCTGAACAGGACCCCGGCGTAGGAGAAGGGAGCGACCCAGCTCGCCTCCTCGTTCTTATAGGCCAGGGTCATCAGGAGCTGTCCGAGAGTGCCGAAGACGCCGCTGCCGAGCAACAAGGCCCATTGCTTAGGGTCGGGGCTTTTCCAGGTCGCCAGCATGGGGGGGAAGGAGAGGATCGCCGAGGCGGCCATGAAATAGAAGGCCATCGTCCAGAAGGAATCGGTCCGGTGCAGCCGGCGGATCGAGACGTAGGCCGCCGCGGCGAACAGGGCGCCGCCGATGCCGGCCAGGCCCGCCAGGTTGAAGACCTCGCCGCTCGGGCGCAAGATCAGGACGATGCCCAGGAAGGAGAGGGCGGTCAGGCCGAGCAGGGAGCGGGAGAAGCGCTCGCCGAGGAATCCCCACGAGAAGAGCATGACGAAGACCGGCGAGCTTTGGTTGAGCACCGCAGCGTCGCCCAGGTTGATGCGGGCCAGGGCGTAGAAATTCAGGGTCATGGCGATAAAGCCGACCACGGAGCGGATGACGAGGAGGCCCTGGTTTTCCCCGCGCAGCGGGATGCCGCGTCGCCACATCACCAGGCCCAGCAAGAGCGCCGAGACCATCGCCCGGAAAAAGGTGATCTGAAAGAGGGGGACGGCGTCGCCCAGGGACTTGATCATGGCGCCCATCGCCGCGAAGAAGAGGCCCGAGGCGGTCATCGCGACGGGACCGTGGGAAAGCAGGTGGCGCAGTTTCGAAGACATGCGGCCTGCGGTAACAAAAAAATAAAAAAAAGTCATTTGGGGATAAGTCGCGCAAATCCGGAAAAAGATAGAACTCTGGGCCTCCGAACCCCGTTTTCCTGACACGCTGCGCCTTGTGTTCGGGCCGCGACAATATTAAAAGTAGAGTTGTCTTCGGGTGTTCAGGAGGGTTATGGGCAAGAAGTATTTCACGG
>JASOAK010000022.1:0-47338 GCA_048499175.1 bacterium | reverse complement strand
GGAAGTAGACGCAGCCGCCGAAAACCAGCACCGTGAAGATGTCTTTGTTGAGGTTGTAGAAGTTGCCCAAGGCTCCGCCGAAGCCGGGGAGGTGGAAGCCCGGGTCGAAGCCCTGGCCGAAGAGGGTGATGGTGCGGATCGAGAGGACGCAAAAGCCCCAGAAGATGAAGGCGTGCCAGAGGCCCGACCAGAACTCCCGCTTGCGGTTCATCATGCGCTTTTGCCCGAAGGCGTAGACGAGGAGGGCCTTGACCCGGTCGGTGAGCTTCTCGAAGCGCCAGTCCTTGCCCTTGGCCATGCGGATCAGCGCGATGCGGTTGTTCATGGTGTAGGCGAAGGCGGCCATACCGACGAGCAAAAGCAGGCCTACGGCAACGGGATACATGAATTCATCCTCCTGGACAACGATGGTGACGACCCCGATTAAGGGCCAAAATATTTGAAATTTAAAGAGGTTTTTTTAACCCTGGACGTCCCGGTCCATGACCGTCTTGCGGCCCTCGCCCTTGGCGTTTTGGATGGCCTGGTCGAGGGTGCGGGTGAGAAGGGCGGTGAGGGCGTCCATGGTGCTGGCCGAGGTGTTCATATCGGCCTTGTCCTTGATGTACTTTTTGACTTTCGAAGCAACCACCAACACTTCCGCCATAGCAGCCTCCTGGTAAAGGGTGAAAAAAACTGGGGCTGCTTTAAGACGAAGCTGCCTTGAAATCAAGCATTAGGTCGGGCCCGGGCGAGAAATTTATCGGGCTTAAGTCCGACGGGCCGGGATTACGCTTTGCCCTGGGGAAGACTCTTGGTACAAAACGCCCACGGAGGGACCTATGAAGAAATTTTTGGTCTTTTTACTGGTGGTCGGCGGCATCGCGGTCTTGGCCGGGATGTGGTTCGTCCGCACCCGCAACCATCTCGTGACCCTGGACGAGCAGGTGAAGACCGCCTGGTCGCAGGTCGAGAACGTCTATCAGCGGCGCCTCGATCTCATCCCCAACCTGGTCGCCACCGTGAAGGGCGTGGCCAACTTCGAGCAGGAGACCCTGCAAAAGGTGGTCGAGGCCCGGTCCCAGGCCACGCAAATATCGCCCCAGGCCTTGCAAGGGGCGATCAACGACCCCGCGGCCTTCGAAAAATTCCAGGCCGCGCAGGGGGCGCTTTCCTCGGCCCTTTCCCGGCTGCTCGTCGTGGTCGAGCGTTACCCCGAGCTCAAGGCCAACCAGAACTTCCTCGAGCTCCAAGCCCAGCTGGAGGGCACCGAAAACCGCATCGCCGTCGAGCGCCGCCGCTTCAACGAGGTGGCCCAGGGCTACAACACGGCGATCCGCCGCTTTCCCGAGTCGCTGGTGGCCTCGCTGAGCGGCTTCGCGGCCCGGCCTTACTTTCAGGCCGATCCGGGCGCCGGCCAAGCGCCCAAGGTCGACTTCTCGAAGCCCGTACCGGCGGGGAGCGGTCCTTGAGGAAGCCCCTGCGCCGAACCTTGATCGCCGCCTGGGCCCTGATCGGGCTGGCGGCGCCGGCCACGGGAGTCGCGGCCGTCGCGATCCCCGCCGTCCCCGACCATTACGTCAACGACGCCGCGGGACTGCTCAGCCCGGCCGCGCGCGACGCCCTCGAGGAGAAGCTCGCCCAATTCGAGCGCGACACCTCCAACCAGGTGCTGGTCGCGACCTTTCCCGACCTGCAAGGCGAGTCGATCGAAGATTTTTCCATCCGCCTGGCCGAGAAGTGGAAGCCCGGGCAATCCGGGCGCGACAATGGCGCCATCCTCGTCGTGTCGAAGGGGGACCGCAAGGTGCGGATCGAGGTCGGCTATGGGCTCGAAGGGGCCATCCCCGACGCGACGGCCAAGGCGATCCTCCAACGCGAAATCCTGCCGGCCTTCAAGCAAGGGGATTTCGAGGGCGGGATCCGGGCCGGCGTCGAGGCCATTCTCAAGGCCTCGGCCGGGGAATACAAGGGCCAGCCCTCCGGCGGTTCTCCCTGGCCGGTGCTGATATTTTTCGCCTTCGTCCTGCTTTTCCTGATATTCTTTTTCACGGCAATGGCGCGGACAAAATCCTACGGCATACGCCGATCGGGGACCTATGATTACGGCGGCTGGGGTGGAGGGTCTTGGGGAAGCTCGAGCGGAGGTTGGAGCGGAGGATCCTCAAGCTCGAGCGGCGGCTTCAGCAGCGGGGGCGGGAGTTTCGGAGGCGGCGGCGCCTCGGGAAGTTGGTGAGCGGCATGAGCGCAAACGATCCCAAACATTTTTTCACTCCGGAGCAGCAGGAGACGCTGATTAAGGCGATCCGCGAGGCGGAGCGCAACAGCTCGGGCGAGATCCGCATTCACGTGATCCGCTCCAGCTCGGAAGACCTCCTGAGCAAAGGGCAGAAGCTCTTCGAGAAGCTCGGCATGACCAAGACGCGCGACCGCAACGGCATCCTTTTCTTGCTGGAATTGTCCCACCGCCGCTTCGCGATCCTGGGGGACAAGGGGATTCACCAAAAAGTCCCCGCCGAGTTTTGGGAAGAGATCCGCGCCGCGCTCTTCGAGCATTTTCACCGGGGGCGCTTTGTCGAGGGATTATGCGCGGGCATCGCGCGCTGCGGGGAGAAGCTCAAGGCCTTCTATCCCTGGCAGAGCGACGACCGCAACGAGGTCGCGGACGAGATCACTTCAGAGTGAGCGTAACGCCGGCGACCTTGGCGCTCAATTCACCCAGATAATGCATGGCGGAGAGGCCAGCCCCCGCGGCGACGAGGGTGGTCTTTTGTCCCTGGGAGGGGACGATGAGGCTGAAGAATCCGGGAGCTGGGACGGAAGTAGAGGCCAACGGGGCCTTGCCTTCGACCGGGCAGTAGCCCTCGGCGCAGGCCTCGGCCTCGCGCACCTCGAGGGTGATCGCGCCGCCGGCGTAGCCGGGGGCCTTCACGACGCCTTGGACCATGACTTGGGTGGTCGCCTTGGGCTCGTCGGCGACGATGTTAGAATCGTCCGTCGCGGCGCCGCCGTTTTGGACATGAAAGCGCAGGGAGGAGCGCGACCAGAAGTCGTTATATTCTTTCTGCTGCTCCGGCGTCATCTCGGAAGAGCCGCCGCAGGCCGTGACGGACAGGCTGAACGCCAGGATCGCCGCGAGGGCGAGAGAACGGAAAATACCCATAATTACACTCCCATTTAACCCCAACCGATAAAGATATCGGCGGAATTGCTGAAAAGTTGCTTAGAGGACCTTTGGCTTTGACTCAGCGCAGCGGAGGGTGGGGCCGGTCCAGCGAGAGGTCGGCGCCCGCGATCTCCGGCGCCTCGCTTAAGGGCGCGAGGTGGGCGACGCGAACTCGGCCGTCGGGGGCCCGCAGCGTCGCGATGATCATCAGGTCCACGGCGCTCTGCGGGAGCTCGAGGGAATAGGGTCCGGGCGCGGTCAGCTTTATTTCCGCGACAGCGGGCTCGCCCAGGATGGGGCAGCGGCCATACTGACAGGGCACCGAGCGCCGGGCCTCGACCTTGAGCTCGCCGCCCGAGAAGTTCTTATATTGGACCGTGCCGTTGACGAGGGTAGGGCGGCCGTCGGACTGGTGCAGGCCGACTCCGTTGTACTCGACGACGGGGCCCTTTTCGGCTTCCCCGCCGGAGACGCAGGACATCAGCAAGCCCAAGGCGAGCCACATCCCTAAAAATTGGAGCATCCTGATCGAATTTCGCCTAAGGGCGGACATAATGAGTATATCGGCCGAACTCCCGAAGGGTTGTTTCGATAGGAAGACGTAGAAGGTCCTTCAGAACACAAGGGCTAGGGCTCGGAGGTGTTCCACGGAGGCCTTTTCGACTGTCTGAGCGCTCCACACGCGGGGGGTAATCGGGATCGAGGAAGAGGCGGTTTTACGCATCCTCCAATAATCGCGAGTTTCGAAAAGGCCGGAGTGGAACACCTCCGAGCCCCCGCCCGCAACGCGGCATAATCGGGAGGTGTTCGGAGGGAGGGATGTAAAGGGTTACGCGTGCTTAATGCGGCTACTCTTAAGGAAGGACGCCCGTAGAATTCTCTTCCGCAGCCAATTTTGGCTGTTTCGCCCCGAAGACGCGGACCAAGACAATCCCCACTTCGAACAAAACCAAAAGCGGCAAAGCCATGAGGATCTGTGAGAGAACGTCGGGCCCCGGGGTCAGGATGCCGGCCGTCAGGAAAATCAGGATGACCGCGTATTTCCGGGCCTTGCCGAGCTGCTTGGCGTTCACCAGGCCCAGCTTACCCAAGATCAGCAGAAAGAGCGGCAGCTCGAAGATCACCCCGAAAGCGATCAAGAGGCGCAGCGAGAAGGAGAGGTAGTCGCTCATCTTCGGATAGAAAATAATGCCCGTGCCCTCGAGGATCCCGACCACGAAACGGAAGCCGGTGGGAAAAACCACGAAATAGCCGAAGAGGGCGCCGCCCACGAAGAGGGCGCTGGTCGCCAGCGCGATGGGGATCACCCCGCGGCGCTCGTGATTTTCGAGACCGTGGCGGAGGAAGCTCCAAAAAAAGTAGAAGACAAAGGGCGTCGCCAACAGGAAACCGAAGACCAGGGCCACCTTGAAATAGGCCGCGTAGGACTCGAAAGGCGCCGTCGCGATGAAGTGAGAGCCCTCGGGAAGGATCTTGACCAGGGGGGCTTGGAGCCAAGCGTAGATCTTGGGGGAAAAGCCCAGGCAGACCGCCGTCCCCGCCAGAACCGAGAGCAGCGCTTTGATGAACACCCAGCGGAGTTCCTCGAGGTGCTCGACGAATGTCATGGTCTTGGATTTCATGGGGCCTTCGGCTTGTCCGAGGAGGAGGGTTCGTCTTTCAGCTCTTTCTCGACGGTGCTCTTCAGGTCGTCGGCGGCGAACTTCAGCTGGCGGAACAGCTTGCCCAACTGGGTCGCCACCCGCGGGATCTCCTTGGGGCCGAGGATGATCACGGCCAGAAGTAAGACGATGACGATTTCTCCGCCGCCGAGACCGAACATAACACCTCACCGCGACTGGGAATTCCAGGGCCGGTTCATCCGGCCCTCTGCGTGTTTCGTTTCCGAGCCGCGTCGCTAGCCTTTAGGTAGCAAGCCTAGGTCCCGATGGGAAGGGCTTTTGCGGGTCGAGCCCTTCCGTTAAAATGGGGAGGAATCCCTTGGTTCCGGGCGTTAAAAACCTTAAAATCGCGCTCCCTTATGAACAAAGTCGGCATCGTCCACGATCCCCGATACCAGTCCCATGAGACCGGGGCCATGCACCCCGAGAGCCCCGAGCGCCTGCGCGCCATCGAGCGGATGCTTGAGGCCGAGGGCCTGCTTCCTAAGCTGGTCGAGATAGCTCCTCGGGCCGCTCGAGCCGAGGACATCCTGCTGGTCCACGACAAAGAGCACTACGACGAGGTCGCCCGCAGTTCCGAGCAGGCCGGCGTCTACCTGGACGGCGACACCTTCGCCGGCCCCCGCTCCTTCGAGGCCGCCCTGCTCGCCGCCGGCGGCCTGCTCGAGGCGACCGATCGAGTTCTGGAAGGGGAGGTCGAGCGCTCCTTCGCCATGGTCCGCCCGCCCGGCCACCACGCCGAGCGCGAATACGCGATGGGCTTCTGCCTCTTCAACAACGTCGGCATCGCCGCCGAGCACCTGGTGCGGCGGCGGCACCTGAAGCGGGTCGCCGTCGTCGACTTCGACGTGCATCACGGCAACGCGACCCAGCACATGTTCTACGACCGGTCCGACGTCTTCTACATCTCGACGCACCGCTATCCCTTCTATCCGGGCACGGGATCGGCCGATGAAAAGGGGACCGGGGCGGGTGCCGGGTACACGCTCAACCTCCCGCTGCGCGCCGCCTCCAACGACGAGGACTACCGCCGGGCCTTCGAGACAGGCGTGCTGCCCGCGCTGCGCGCCTACCGGCCCGAGATACTTTTGGTGTCGGCAGGCTTCGACGCCCATCGGCGCGACCCCTTGGGCGGAATGTCCGTGACCGACGCCGGGTTTCGTTATATGGCGGAGGCCCTGGAAAAGGTCGCGGAGGATTGCTGCCAGGGCCGCACGGTCTACGTCCTCGAAGGGGGCTACGATCTGGAGGGTCTGGCGGGCGGCGTCCGCGAGGTATTTAAAGTGTTACTCGAAAAATAATTTACCCTGTACGGAGGTAGACATGGCGCGACCCAGCCTGTATGGCATCGGTCTGGCCCTTGCAGCGGCCTACATCATCGGCGTCGCCGGAACCGCGTGTTCCGCGCCGCAAAACGCATCCCAGCTCAAGCCCAAAGAGGAGAAGAAAATGAGCAAGTCCTTCACCGAACCCAAACAGAGCGCCGTCGACCCGGCCAAGCAATACGAGGCCGTCATCGAGACCGAGAAGGGGAGCATCCGCGTGAAGCTCTTCGCCAAGGAGGCGCCGCTCTCCGTCACCAATTTCGTCCAGCTCGCCAAGGGCGGCTTCTACGAGGGTCTGACCTTCCACCGCGTCGAGCCGGGCTTCGTCGTTCAGGGCGGCGATCCCGACGGCAACGGCACCGGCGGCCCGGGCTACACCGTGCCCGCCGAGATCGGCCAGCCCCACCTGAAGGGCGCCCTGGCCTGGGCCCGCACCGGCGACCAAGTCAACCCCGAGCGGCGCTCCAGCGGCTCGCAGTTCTACATCACCCTCGAGGCGACGCCTTTCCTTGACGGCGGCTATACGGTCTTCGGACAGACCACCGAGGGCATGGACGTCGTCGGGCAAATTCGCAAGGGAGATAAGATCAAGAAGATTGTGATTGAAGAGAAATAACTTCGTTAAGCAGGATTCGCCGTAGGGGGCTGAGCATGTTCAGCCCCCTACGGATTTTGCAAGATGCCTTGATTTGAAATTGGCGCGGATCTCACGCCAAGACCCTAATCCAAATCCTTCGTAAAAAATTCCGCGCCGCCGCTGCCGCCACCGCCGCCGGCCCCGCTGGCCGCGACACCCGTGCCGACGCCCGCGTCGCCCATCTCGGCGTCGCCGCCGCCCTGCACGACCTGGATGGGGGCCTCGTAGACCGAGAGGTCGATCCACTTGGGGATGGTGAAGTCCTTGGTGACGTAGCGCTTCGTGGCCTGCTCCATGTAGAGCAGCCAGATCGGCGCGGCCACGGTGCCGCCCGTCGCGCCGCGCCCGAGCGTCTTGATCTTCTCGTCGAAGCCCACCCAGACGCCGGTGACCAGATCCGGCGTGAATCCGATGAACCAGGCGTCGGTCTCGCCGTTGGTGGTGCCGGTCTTGCCGCCGGCCGGCTTCTTCAGGGCCAGGACCCGCGTCCCGGTACCGGCCCGCACGACGTCGCGCAGGATGCTGACCATCGTCATCGCCGTCTTGGGCGTGATGATGTAGCCGGGCGGGATGTAGTCGCCGTACAAGACCTTCTTCTCGTATTCCGTCAGGTTGAGCTGGTCCTCCTTGGTGGCCAGCTCGCCGGCCCTCATCAGGTCTTCGCGAAAGCCCATCTCCTCGATGGATTTCTGGCCGCTGCCCATTGGCATGGTTTCGGGTTGGGTCTCCGCCGAGGCCATCGTCTCGGGCTCGGCGGGCTTCGCGGGCTTGTCTCCCTTGTCGCCTTCCTTGACCGGCTGGTAGCTGATCAGGAAGGGCGTGGTCGAGGGGCGGTGCTCCTCCACGACCTTGCCCTTCGGGTCGACGATCTTTTGCACGAAATAGGTATTGGGATGGATGCCGCCGTTGACGAAGGCGCCGTAGGCGGTGGTCAGCTCTTCGAGGAAGACCTCGTTGGAGCCGAGCGCCAGGGAATAGTATTTGAAGATCGGCGTGGTGATGCCGAGCTTGCGCATGAAGCCGGCGATGTAATGCGTGCCGATGTCCATCAGGATGCGCACGGTGACGACGTTTCGGGAGTTGACCAGGGCGTTGCGGAACACCGTGGGTCCGTAATACTTCCCGCCGTAATTCTTGGGCTTCCAGAATTTGCCCGGGGACTCTTCGTAGACGATGGGGGAGTCCATGATGACCGTCGAGGGCGTGTAGCCCTTGTCGAGGGCGGCGGCGTAGATCAGCGGCTTGATCGAGGAGCCCGGCTGCCGCAAGGCCTGCGTCGCGCGATTGAATTCGCTCTTGGCGAAGTCCTGACCGCCGACGATCGCCTTGATCGCCCCCCCGAAGGGCTCGAAGGAGAAGATCGCGGACTGCACCTCGGGGGTCTGATCGAGGACGAAGGCGCCGGCCGTCGTGACCGCGGAGGCCTTCGCGGCCTTGCCGGCGGCCGCGCTCTTCAGTTTGACCTCCACGACGTCGCCGACGGCGGGCTCCCAAGGCTGGGCGCCGCGGGCCGGGGTCTTCGCCCAGGCGTAGTCCTCGCGGGAGATGAAGCCGTCCTGGCGCCCGAGTCGGATCTTGATCCCGTTAGGTGTAACCCCGGAGACCACCGCCGGGTAGCGCCGGTCGGGCTCGATCGGCGTCGGCACCGACATCGCGCGCTTGTACTGCGGATCGGAGAACTGGTCGATGTCCTCCTTCTCGCTCAGCAGCTCGATGTGCTGCTTCTTCAAGAAGGCCTCGATCTGAGCCTCGCCGTTCAAGTGCTCGACGGGGCCGCGGTAACCGAAGCGCTTCGCGTACTGATCGAGACCGCGCTGGACGGCCCGTTGCGCCTCTTGGTTCATCTCGAGACTGGCCGTCGTGTAGATCTTCCAACCGCCCGTGTAGAGCTCGTTGCCGTATTTCTTTTGCAGGGCGCGGCGGACATGTTCGACGAAGTAGGGGGCGTACTTCTTGTTGAAGTCCTTGTCGGTGCCGGCCTCGTAAATCTTCATCGGGAAGGCCTTCGCTTCCTTGGCCTGCTCGGCGGTGATGTAGCCCTCCTCGCGCATGCGGTCGATGACGTAGTGCTGGCGCTGAACGGCGCGGGTCGGGTTGACCAAGGGGTTGAACAGGGAAGGGGCCTTGGCGAGGCCGACGATCATCGCGATCTCGGCGATATTAAGGTCCTCGAGGTTCTTGTGAAAGTAGTTGCGCGCGGCGGCGGCGACGCCGTAGGCGCGGTTTCCGAAGAAGGTCTGGTTGAGGTAGATGTAAAGGATTTGGTCCTTGGTCAGGTTGCGCTCGATCTTGGTGGCGAGGATGGCCTCTTTGATCTTGCGGTCGTAGGTGCGCTCGGGGGAGAGCAGCAAGGCCTTGGTCACCTGCTGGGTGATGGTGGAGGCGCCCTGGACGACGTGGCCCGCCTGGAGGTTGGTCCAGAAGGCGCGGGCGATGCCGTAGGGATCGACGCCGGAATGCTGGAAAAAGCGGTCGTCCTCGCTGGCCACGAAGCCCTCGATCATCTTTTTGGGGATCTTCTCGATGGGGGTCAGAATACGGGCCTCGGTCCAGAATTCGCCGATCTTTTTACCCGAGTCGTCGAAGACCTCGGCCATCACGGGCGGACGGTAGTCCTCGATCTTGTCCAGTTTGGGGAGGTCCTTCGAGATGTGCAGGTAGAAGGCGTAACCGCCCACGCCGGCGAGGACGACGCAGACCACCGCGGCGATGGCCAGCCATTTGAAGAGCTTGAGCACTCGGGAAAAGAAAGATTTTTTCATACCGTCATTGGACTTAGCCATAATGGTGGGGATCCCAGGATTTGCGGTGGCCTAGCATGCCGACCCCGGGCCCGCAATAGGAATAACGCGGGGCGGCCCGCCAGGGGTCGGGGAAGATTGGACTTTTTATTCACTTGACCCGGAAGGAGGGGGCCTTTACAA
Source organism: bacterium (assembly GCA_048499175.1). Classification (GTDB taxonomy): domain Bacteria; phylum UBA10199; class UBA10199; order DSSB01; family DSSB01; genus DSSB01. Next base: position 37,646 of record JASOAK010000022.1, on the reverse strand, counting down.
AATTTCCTCCCTGGTAAGCGTCCACAACGTTTTTTATTATTTCGGATCACCCGAGACTTCGGCGGTTTGATGAAGAAACCCCGTCGCCCGGGTGGAAGACCGTCAAGGAGTCGGAACCCTATGAAACGCTATCTCTCCAGTTTATTTCTGCTGAGCGCCCTGGTGGCCCTTGGCGGAACGGCCTGCAAGAAGGCCGAAAAAGAGGCCCCCGCGCCCGCGGCGACCGATACCAAGAGCCTTGCGCCCGGAGCGGGCGCCGAAGGCGCGGCCGCTCCGGAGGCCCCGGTGCCTCCACCCCCGCCGCCTCCCCCTCCCCCGGCGGGTGACAGCGGGATGGCGCCTCCGCCGCCGGCCGCACCGGCCCCTGCGGCTCCCGCCCCCGGCGGTGCGGTAACGCCTCCCGCGGCCCCTACAGCACCGTCGGCGCCTCCGCCGCCGCCGGCTCCAGCACCGGCCGCCCCGGCCCCTGACGCGGGTGCCGCGGCACCGGCCCCCGGGGCGCCTCCGGCCGCTCCCACGGCACCGGCTGCGCCTACCGCGCCCGCGGCTCCTGCCCCTGCGGCGCCTTCGGCGCCGGCTGCCCCGGGAACTCCCGCGGCGCCCAGCGCCCCGGCCGCGCCTTCGGCGCCGGCCACCTGGTAGGCCCGATATTCGAAAAAACAAAAACCCCGTTCCGATCCGGAGCGGGGTTTTTTTTGTGCTTTAAAGTTGGCGGTGGCCGAAAGCCGGTGCGGGATTCTTAAAAAAAATTACACCTTGCTGACGTTGGTGGCCTGAGGTCCCTTGGCGCCAGTCGTGAGGTCGAATTCGACCGTCTGACCCTCCGACAAGGTCTTATAACCGTCTCCGGAAATCGCGGAGTAATGGACGAAGACGTCCTGCCCGTTCTCCTGCTCGATGAATCCGAAGCCCTTATTGTTATTGAACCACTTGACCTTGCCGCGTTCGCGTTCTGCCATAAGGATTACCTCCATAAAAAAATGCAGCCCTCGAATCGGCGCGTCTCTTCAGGAAACACCTCATCGACCGTAGGCTCGAAAACATTCGGCCGAATAAGGGTTTGTACGCGATCATTCAAGAACTGCATCATTGTTAAAACACCTCTCCGCGGCCTGACAGGGTGCCGCGAAGAGTCTTGCTTGAGGGAATTTTTCCCAGAGGCGCCAGGTAGCCCAGGCGTCTTTAGTTGTCAACTGAGGACTGAGGGCTTGGGGCGGAGGGGCCCGAGGGGGAATCGAGCAGGATAAAGACCTCGTTGGACCGCATGTAGCCGAAGCGCTCCCGGGCGAGATATTCGAGGTAGCGGGGATCCTGGAGGCGCTGAACCTCGGCCCGCAGCTCTTCTTGCTGGCGCATCAGACCGGCGTTTTCGTTTTGGAGGGATCGGTACAGGGATTTAAGGCGAAACAGGTCGAGTATTCCGTTGTTGCTGAACAAGGTGAGAAACCCGAAGCCCGCCACGATCAGCAGGACGCCGCCGGCGAAGAAGCGCTTGAGGACCGGCGTCAATTGGCGTCGCGGGCGCGCGGAGGATTTTCCCTTGGCGGCGTGCATCTCCGCCATCCTTAACAGAAGCGAGGGAATCTTTCACGAAGAATTTCCGCCTCAGCGACGCCGGCCGCCGATCCAATAGAGAAGCAGGCTGAGCAAGAGGCTGAGCAGCAAGGAAGTCGCAATCGGGATGTAGAGCCGAAAGCCCTCCCGCTTGACGGCGATGTCGCCGGGGAGGCGGCCTAAGTGCCGGAGCAGCGGCAGCTGCGAGAGCTGGGGCCAGAAATAAAGGCCGGCGCCGAGGAGGACGATCAGCAGGCCGGTCAGGATCAGGAATTTGCCCATCTCCTGCATGGCGCCCTCAGAACAACGAATCTTGCTTGGCCCTGGGGTCGGCCGCGCGCTCGGGGCGGGGCAGGCCGAAGTATTGGTAGGCCAAATCCGTCGCCATCCTCCCGCGCGGCGTGCGCTGCAGGAAGCCGCATTGGATGAGATAGGGCTCGTAGACGTCCTCGATGGTGTCTTTTTCCTCGGCGATGGCGCTGGAGAGGGTCTCGACGCCGACCGGGCCGCCCTGGAATTTTTCGATAATGGTGCGCAGGATCTTGCGGTCCATGTGGTCGAAGCCCTTCTCGTCGACCTCGAGCAGTTGCAGGGCCTCTTTTGCGACCTTCTGGTCGAGCAGCCCCTGGGCCCTGACCTGGGCGTAGTCGCGGGACCGCTTGAGCAGGCGGTTGACGATGCGGGGGGTGCCGCGGGCGCGCTGGGCCAGTTCGACGGCGCCCTCTTGCGTGATGGGGATCTCGAGGATCTTCGCGCTGCGCTTGACGATGGTCGCCAGCTCGTCGCCGCTGTAGAAATCAAGCCGCGCCACGACGCCGAAGCGGTCGCGCAGCGGCGAGGTCAGCAGGCCGGCGCGGGTCGTCGCGCCCACCAGCGTGAAGCGCGGCAGGTCGAGCTTGATCGTCTTGGCCGAGGGGCCCTGGCCGATCACGATGTCGAGCTGGAAATCTTCCATCGCGGGATAGAGGATCTCCTCGACGGTCGTGTTGAGCCGGTGGATCTCGTCGATGAAGAGGACGTCGCGCTCCTCGAGGTTGGTGAGCAGGGCGGCCAGGTCGCCGGGCCGCTCGATGGCGGGGCCGGAGGTCGACTTGATGTTGGCCCCCATCTCGTTGGCGATAATGATGGCCAAGGAGGTCTTGCCCAGGCCCGGCGGCCCGGAGAAGAGACAGTGATCCAAGGGTTCGTTGCGCCGCTTCGCCGCCTCGATGAAGATCTCGAGCTTCTCCTTCACCCCCGTCTGTCCGACGTAATCGACGAGGCGCTTGGGGCGCAACGAGCGGTCGATCTCTTCCTCTTCGGGAAGGAGGGCCGCGGCATCCATGTGGACGTTGTCACGGGACATGGGCGAGGATTAACTTAACTCCCTTTTTGAAACAACAGCGAAAATCGGAGGTAATCGGGATAGACCTGCGCACCTCGCTTCTCGAGGCGGATCTGCTCGAAGCGCAGCCGCGCCTTCCCTCCGGGAAGGGTCCGATCGAAGGTCATCTCCTCGGGCTTGAGGCGAAACATGGGGGATTCGCGCTCGGCGGGCGACGCGGTCTCGTAGCGAGTCTTGAGGAGGGGCTCGTAGATCGGCTCGAGGTCGATTTTGCCGAGCGGACGGCCTTCGAGATAGAGCTCGAGTTGTCTTCCCTCCTTGGGCAGCACCGCGCAGACCGGAGACTCTTGGCTCCCCTGGGGGCACTCGGCGCCGGGGCGCCCGCCCTCGAGGAAACGGACCGCCTCGACGGGGAAGTAGAGGTCGAAGCCGCGCACGGAGACCTCGCGATAGGAAGGAAAGTCGGCCAGGAAGTTGATCGCCACCGCCTCGGCCTCGACGAAGCCCTCCGAGGGCAGGGAGGGATCGCGGGTCAGCAGGCGCCTCAGGTTGCGCAGGTCGCAGCGAAGCGCGCCGTCCTCTCCGACCGTCTCGAGCCGCGCGCCGAAATACGGGCGCAGGCCTTCGCAGCCGTAGTGATTTTCCCAATATCCGATCTGGCCAAGCAGCCGGTCCTTCGCCGCCGCCGGCAGGGCGAGCAGGGCCTCCGCCGTGGGCGCGCCGGGCGCGACGCCGGCTTGGCGCAAGGTCGCGGCGAGCCGCGCCTCCTGACTGCGGCGGCTAACCTGGTAGGGGCCTTGCGGGCCGCCCAAGGTGAAGAGGGCGATCAGACTCAGGCTGATCGGAATCCAGCGGATGCCGGGGCGCCTCACAAGCAGAAAATACAGGCATAACCCCAGGCCCCAGAGGCTCAGCAGGACGGCGTAATAACGCAGCGGCGTCCAGCCGAAATGCCGAATCAACCGGAACGCGGCATAGGCCACCGCGCCCATCATGGGAAGCAGCCCCAGGAAAAATCCCTTTTCGAAGACCTGCAACCAACGCGGAGCCGGGGCCTCGCGGAGGGGATAGAGCAGGAGGTAAGTCAGCAGTCCGAAACCGCCCAGGGCGAAGAAGGCCCCCGCGGAGGTCGCGTCGATCGTTCGACCCCTCACGAGCCCCTGAATCAGCCAAAGCTCGAGAACGAGGCCGATCGCCACGACCAGAGGGAGCAGGACGAATTGGGCGAAGGCCTTCAAGCCCCTCGGGTAGGGCGGCGGGCGAAGATCCAGGGCCTCGAAGTCCTCCGGGATCCCGGCCAGGAAGAACCAGGTGTTGAAGATCCCCGGGATCAGGGCCGCGACGATGAAGACGACGTAATCCAAGACGGGGATACTCAAGATCTTGGAAAGGGCCGCGAAAAATAGGAGGCTCCCGAGGTAGAGGGTGCCCGAAAAGAGGAGCGCGGCGAGGATGCGGACGAAGATCCGTCGGTTGTATTCCCAAAAGCCGCGCGGCTCGCGAAATCCTAGATAAGGCGCGTAGGCCGCGAAGGCATGGAGGCCGAGGAAGAGCCCGAGGTATTCGAAGAGAAAGGCCTCGCCGAGCGTCGCCTCGCTCAACGAGAGCAGCCTTAAATAATAGAGTCCCAGGGCCGCGAAACCGATACCCAGGGAAAGCAGGAGACGTTTGGATCCCTGCCAGCGTCGCTCGGCGATCAGGCTGAGCGAGTAGAGCCAGGAGATCCCCAAAGCCGCGACCAACAACAGCCGCCAGTGAGCGAATTTTTCCAGCCCGTCGCCGCCCGACTGGAAGGCGGATTGGATCACCAGGCCCGTGCCCAGCGCGGCCACGGCCAGGACCCCGGGAAAACGCCGCAGGGCGCGTCCCGCCGCGGCGAACAAACCGGATTTGGGTGCGGGTTGCGGCGCCTCGCTTTCGGATGTCATGCGACCTCCCTCGGGATTCGGCGCAGCAGCGGGGTCAAGACAAGGCCTTCAATCCCTCGCGGACCAGTTTTTCCAGCGGAAGCTCGGAGGCGCCCGGGACGGCCCGCAAGGCCTGCTGCGCCTCTTGGCGCGAATAGCCGAGGTTGACCAGGGCGCTGATCGCCTCTTCGGAGAGGGAGGCCGGCGCGGCCGCGGCGGGGGCCGACGCCTCGCCGCCCTTCGCCAGCCAGGCCAGGACCTTGTCTTTCAGCTCGACGATGAGGCGCTCGGCGGTCTTTTTGCCGATGCCGGGGATGGCCGTCAGGCGGACGAGATCCTCGCCGCGGATCGCGGCGGCCAAATCCTCGACCGGCAGGCCCGACATGATGGTCAAGGCCAGCTTGGGGCCGACGTTGCTGACCTGGATGAGCTTGAGAAAGAGCTCTTTCTCGGAGGCGCGGCGGAAGCCGTAGAGGCTGATGTTGTCCTCGCGGACCACGGTGTGGATTTTCAGCTCGAGCTTGGCGCCCAATTCGGGGAGAGCGAGGAGGGCGTTCTTGGCGAGGAAGACCTGGTAGCCGACGCCGCCCGTCACCAGCACCGCGTAGTCGGGTCCGATCTCCTCGAGGCTGCCTTGCAGGTAAGCGATCATCCGGCCTTCACCTTCTTCATCATACGGTAGGAGTTGGCGTGGCAAAGCGCCACCGCGAGGGCGTCGGAGGCGTCGGCGAAGGCCGCGTCCGGCAGCTTCAAGAGGGCCTGGACCATCTTTTGGATCTGCTCCTTGCCGGCGTGGCCGTAGCCGGTCACGGCCTGCTTGACCTGCAGCGCGGTGTACTCGAAAAGCGGCAGCCCCGCGCGGGAGACCGCGACCATGGCGGCGCCGCGGGCGTGGCCGAGCTTGAGCGTGCTTTGGACGTTCTTGGCGACGAAGATATTTTCGATGGCGACCGCGTCGGGGGAGAATTTGCCGATCAAAGCCTCGACGTGATCGTGGATGTGGCGCATGCGGTCGCCGAAGGCGTCTTTGGGCGGCGGAAAGATGCCGCCGTTGTCGAGGTGGGCGACGCGGCCCGCAAGCTCCTCGATCAATCCGTATCCGGTCACCGTACAGCCGGGGTCGATACCCAGGATCCGCATAAATCCTTACTTCGCCAGCTTCTCCATTTCCTCCTCGGAGATGTCGAAGTTGGCGTAAACGTTTTGCACGTCGTCGTGGTCCTCGAGGTTTTCCATCAGCTTGAGCATCTTTTCGGCGGGATCGCCGGTCAGCTTGACCGTGTTCTGCGGGATCAGGCCGATCTTGGCGCTGAGCGTGGGGATGTTCTTCCCCTTGATCGCGCTTAACACCGCGTCGAAGCTCGCGGGATCGGTGACCACCTCGAAGGAGTCGCCGGCGTCTTGGATGTCCTCGGCGCCGGCCTCGAGGGCGAGCTCCATCAGCGCGTCCTCGGCGATCGCCTTCTTGTCGACGACGATGCTGCCCTTTTTGTGAAAGACCCAGCCGACCGAGCCGGTCTCGCCCATGTTGCCGCCGCCCTTGCTGAGCATGTGGCGGATTTCGGCGACGGTGCGGTTTTTGTTGTCGGTCAAGACCTCGATCATGATGGCCGCGCCGCCCGGACCGTAGGCCTCGTAGGTGATCTCGTCGTAGGTGACGCCTTCCATCTCGCCGGAGCCGCGCTTGATGGCGCGTTGGATGTTGTCGTTGGGCATGTTCTCGGCTTTGGCGGCGTCGATCGCGGTGCGGAGCCGGGGGTTGCCCCCGGGGTCGCCGCCGCCCATCTTCGCGGCGACGGTGATCTCTTTGATGAGCTTGGAGAAGATTTTTCCGCGCTTGGCGTCGGTGGCGCCCTTCTTGCGCTTGATCGTTGCCCATTTACTATGGCCGGACATGCTGAAACCTCGGGATTCTAAAAAGGAATTTTTGAAAACAGACTGGATTTTGGATACCTGAGCGGCCGCGATTTCACAAGAGAAAGTTTGGCGCTTCGGGGTTCGCGGCGAGCGTCGGAAGCCGCAGGGCCGCGGCCGCGCGGGCCCACTCCGGCGGCATGGCTGCATCGCCGATCAGGCAGCGGAGCCGGCCGCCCAACTTCGCGCGCAGGCGGCGGCGGGCGAGCCAGCCCATGCTCCCTGTCCTTTCCGCGGCGAGCTCGAAGGCGCTGCCTAGATCCTCGCCGGCCTTGGCATCCAGCCAGGCCCCGCTCAAGAACAGGGCCTCCGGCCGAAACCGCCGCAGCAACGGACCCAGCGCCTCGCCCCGCGGCGCGAGGACCGACTGCAGGGCCGCGAAGATCGGCCAGTAGAGACAAGCGACGCGGGCGAAGCTGCGGCTGAGGTCCGCCGCCGAGAGCAGATGCCTGGCCTTCGCGCCCCCGAGCGCATGGCTCAGCTTGGCACAGGCCTCGTTGACCTCCCCGTAGCGCAGCGGCCTCTCTTCCAAAGACGCGTCGGGCCCGACCCGAAGCGGGCTCATCACTTGCTCCTCGGCCAGGCCCTGTCGAATGCGGCGGTAGGCGGCGTGGTGCTTCGACTCGAAGCGGATGCCGGCGTTGAAGACCCGGCGGAAGCTCCGCGCGATCACCTCCGAACCGCCGCCTTCGGGCTCCTCGGGGAGGATCACGCGCCTCAAGCCCTTGCTGCGCTCGCAGAGGGTCCGCAGCGCGGCGAAAGCGTTTTTTTCGGCATAGAGAAAAGCGGGAGGATAGCGGCGGAACAGGGCCTCGAGCCGCTCCGCGGAGAGCCCTGCGGGCAGCGGAACGGTCTTGAGGCCGACGGTCAAGGCCCCCAGCTCGGCATAGCTCCACGTGGGATGCGCGGAGCCGAGCAAATAGAAATACTCGCCCTCGCGGGCCCCCTCCTCGAGGAGGCCCAGGCCGAAGTGCTTAGCCTTGGACTTGACGAACCACCAGGGCAGCTCGTGGTACTCGCCCTCCTGCCAAAGCCCTAAGGCCGGGGCCTCGGCCTGTTGCTTGGCCAGCTCGTAGAAGCGTTGCACGACGGTCAGGCTCATGGGGCTTAGGCCCTATTGCAGCTCGAAGCTCTTCTCGAAGGAGAACTGCGTCTCGGCGACCTTGTCGTAGACGGTGAAGATCGCCCGGTACTTTCCGACGGGGGCGTCCTTCGGCAGCTTGATCTGGTTGGCGAAGAGCATGCCGGGATTGGGCTCCTTCACCACCTTGACCAGCTCGACGACGTTGGGCTGGGACACCAGGACCTTGCCCTCCGGGTCCTCCACCTGGAGGTCCTCGCGGATCGAGGCCTCCTGCTGCTCGTTCAATTGAAATCCCTCGACCTTGAAGAAGACGAAGACCAAGTCGCCGCTGCGAAAGACGCCGTCCTTGCGGATCTGGCCCGGCGCGGGCCCGGTGGCGAAGTAAAACTCGGCGAGGCTGAGCTTGTCGGAGGTGCTGGCGGGCAAGGGCGCCGCGCTCTTCGGCTTGGCGGGGACGGCCTTCGGCGCGGACGGCGCGGGTACCGGCGCTCCTTTCTTAGGAGCGGGCCGCGCGCCCGGCAGGAAGATCTTCAATCCCTCGACCGGCCCCAGGCCGTATTGGGCGCGGATCAGGTTGTCGGGATTGCGAAAGCCGAAATAGGCCACGGCCAGCACCAGGGCCACCGCGATCGCCGAGCCGAGCCAGGCCTTCTGCGCCGGAGGCCTGGCGACAACCAGGGTATCCGCGGCCATGTCGCCCAAGCGCTGCTTGCGGCGGCTGAGCGTCATCAGCGGATAGCCCAGGAGGTAATCGAGGGGGCGAAACAGGTTGCGGATCAGGGCCCCGGTCCCGTCGGGCGGCTCGCCGTGGTCTAGAACGACCTGGCGCTTGAACAGGGCCTTGCCCGGCGTCGTCCCGGTGAGGAACTCCAGGGCCGTGTAGTAGGCGACGAAGATCACCGGCAGGCTGAGCAGGATCACGTAGGAGAGCAGGGGGCGGCTGGGCCGCATCAGAAGGAAGACGCCGTAGAGCAAGAGGAGCGAAAGCACCAGATCGAGGCACTCCGCGAAGATGCGGCTCAAGGTGGAGGCCAAGGGCGTGTGCGAGAGGTCGACGGCGGGGACGTAGCGCCGCGTCTTCTTGATGACGATCGTCTTCGCCGCGCGGTCGCCCAGCCGCTGGTTGAGCGGGGAGGACTCCATCGCGATCACCGCGATCAGGAAAAACAGCGGGTAGTCGACGATGCGCAAAAAGTTCCGGATGAAGACGTTGCCGAGCGAGGCGGCCTGACCGCTCTCCTCGATGACTCGCAGCCGGCAAAAAAGTTTGCCCAAGGTGGCGCCGAACACGGATTCCATCGTGACGTAATAGAAGAAGACGACCAGAAGCGTGATCCCGACGTGCATCAGGAAGCGCCCGCGGCCCAGGTGCAACGTGGCGATCCCGGGCATGCCGAAGAACTTGAGCAGGCCGTAGCCGACGAGGAAATAGGCGTAAAAGGCGATCAGCGAGTCGACGAAGAAGGCGGCGAAGCGGTCGCGCAGCGGGGCCGGCGAGTAAGCGCCGAGCGGCTGAGGCCGGGGGGCGGCGCCGGGCCGGGGCTCCTTGAGGACCACGGGTTGGGGCGGCGGCGGCTGGTAGGGGAGTTCGCGCGGAGCCTCGCGCCGAGCGGCGGGGACGGGCTCGCCCATCGGGGTGGTGTTCTCGTCGTGGACGAGCACCCGGGAAGATCGCTTTTTGAACTCGATCTCGGTCAGCTCTTCTTCATCGTCGTCGTCCCAATTCAGGGGCATACATTCCTTCAAGTGTCTAAGTGCCTAAGTGTCCAAGTTTCTATACGCCGAATTTTGTTAATCAAAAAAAACTTAGGCACTACGACAATGGGTTATCGACGCAACGCGGCGATTGCCCAGGCCGGGTCATCCGTGATGATACCATCGACGCCCGCCTCGATGCACGCGTCTAATTGATGGAAATCATTGATGGTCCACACGATGACTTTTTGGCCTTTCCGGTGGGTCCGCTCGACGAATTTTTTTTGGATCAAGCCGAAGGAGGGATGGATGGAATAGGGTTTGAGAAATTGCGCCGACCAGCCGCGCCGCAGGGGCAGGGGAGACTTTTCGTAGAGCAGCAGCCCGATGCGGATGGCCGGGTTCAGCGTCTGAAGCCGCGAGAGGATGGTGGGGTTGAAGGAGCTCACCACGGCGCGGCGCAGGAGCTTGAACTTGACGATGGCCTCGGCGACGTCCAGCTCGATGCCCCGGGAGCGGACCTCCATGCCCTTGATCTCGATGTTGACGAGCTCGAGGCCGCGCGCCAGGTCGAGGACCTCGTCGAGGGTGGGGATGCGCTCGCCGCGGAAGGCCTCGCCCTTGAAGCGGCCGAAGTCCATGCGGCGCAATTGCCGAAGCGAGAGCTTTTGGAGGTCGCCCGCCTTGCCGCTCAGCTCTTGGGTGTCGCGGTTGTGGGTGACGACGATCTCGCCCGAGCCGCACTTCCAGACGTCGAACTCGATCCCGTCCGCCCCCTGGCGCAGGGCCAGTTCGAAGGCGGCCATGGTGTTTTCGGGGGCGTGGGCGCTGGCCCCGCGGTGGGCGATGACTAAGGGGCGGCTCATGGCCCTTCCTCCCGCCCCTGCCGGAAAAAGTCCAGCGCCGCGGCGGCGTAGAGCGCGGCGGTCTCGCTGCGCAGGACCGTCGTCCCCAGCGTGACCGGCGCGAAGCCGGCGGCGTAGGCCCGGGACTTTTCTTCCGAGCTGAGGCCGCCCTCGGGACCGACCAGGATCGCCCAGCGGCCGGCGTCGCCGATCCCCGCGCGCAGCCGGACCGCCCGGCTGCGTTCTTCCAAAAGCAGCTTGCAGCGATCGGCGTCTTTCCCGGAAAGTTTCAAGAAGGACTCGAGGTCCATCGGCGGGTCGATCCGAGGTGAAGTGATTCTTTCACATTGTTTCAGCGTCTCTTGAGCAATCTTCTCCAAGCGACTGATTTTATTATCAGAAATTTCATCACTTTTACCGAAGCGCCCGCGGCTGAGTAGCAGGGGGCTGAGGCGCTCGACGCCGAGCTCGGTCGCCTTTTCCACCAGCCACTCCAGGCGGCTGAAGCGGATCAAGCCGATGCCGATCCAGAGCGGGAGGCGAGTCTCGGGGAAGGAGGCCAGGTGTTGGAGGACGCGGCCAACGCGGCGGCGGCCCTCGCCCTCGAGGCGGGCCTCGGCCCGGCTGCCGTCCGGGAGGCTTACCTCGAAACGGTCGCCCGGCTTGAGGCGCAAAACGCGGCTTAAGTGCCGCAGGTCCTCGGGGGCGATCTCGAAGCGGCCCTCGGCATCCGGGGCCTGGCGGACGGAGAAGACCGGCATGGCGCTCCTACTTCATACCCATTCGGAGGGCGCCGTCGAGGCGGATGACCTCTCCGTTGAGCATGGGATTTTCGACGATGTGGCGGGCCAGGGCGGCGAATTCGGCCGGGTTGCCCAGGCGCTTGGGAAAGGGGACCTGCTCGGCGAGCGACTGGCGAGCGGGCTCGGGGAGCTTCGCGAGCATCGGCGTGTCGAAGATGCCGGGCGCGATGGTGGCGACGCGGATGCCGTAGGCGGCGAGGTCGCGGGCCAGGGGCAGGGTGAGCGAGACGATGCCTCCCTTGGAGGCCGCGTAGGCGGTCTGCCCCATCTGTCCGTCGAAGGCGGCGATGGATGCGGTGTTGATCAGTACGCCGCGCTCGCCGTCGGCGTTGGGGGCGTTTTCGGCCATGAGGGCCGCGGCGAGCCGGCAGACGTTGAATGTGCCGACCAGGTTGACTTTGAGGGTGAACTCGAAGGTCTGGAGATCGACGGGCTGGCCCTTCTGCAGGGTCTTGAGGGCGAAGGCGATGCCCGCGCAATTGACGGCGACGTGCAGGGCGCCGAAGCGGTCTTTCGCGGCGGCGAGGGCCTGGCGCACGGCGGTCTCGTCGGAGACGTCGGCGGGGGCGAAGAGGGCTCGCTCGCCCAGCTGGGCGACGCTCTGCGCGTTCTCGTCGCGGGCGAGGTCGACGACGACGACCTTGGCGCCGGATTTTAGGAAGGCCTCGGCCACCGCCCGGCCCAGGCCGGAGGCGCCGCCGGTGACTAGGGCGACGGAATCATTGAGTTGCATAGTGGCTCCTAAAAAATTTGCCGATTCGCCCTCCCCATCCGTGCGCGGGGGCGAACACAAGGTTCGCCCCTACAGGTGCTGGATCTTGATCCGGCCGTTCTCGATCGACAAGGCGCGCCGGCCTTCCAGCATCGCGCGCAAATCCTCGCCGATCAGCGCCGCGACCTGCGGCGAGCACAGGCCTTGCTCCACCCATTGCTTCGGGTCGTGGAGCTTTTCAAGCACAATCTTGCGCAGCTCGTGGGCGGTGAGCAGGTGCCGCGAAGCGATCTGGAGCTGTTCGCTCAAATTGCGCAGGTAGGTGCCCAGAAGGTCGATGACGCGGGCCTGGGCCGCGTTGGGGATGTTCGGGCGCGGGGCCTCCGGCAGCATCTCGTTGGGCTTGTTGCGGTGCGCCTCGATGATGGCCAAGAGGGCCTTGCCCTGGCGCTGGATCTCGCCGGAGTTGATGCCGCGAAACTTCCCCAGCTGCTCGATGCTGGCGGGTCGGGCGTTCGCGATGTGAAAGAGGGTCTCGTCGTCCGCCACCCGGCGGCGCGGGATGTTGAGGGCCCGGGCGCGCTTCTCCCGCCAGGCGACCAGGTCGCGGAGGATGGCGAAGCTGCGCGCCGAGATCCGGCCGCTCTTGGCCAGGCGGTGGGCGATCTCCTCGGAGTTGTCCTCGTAGAGCCGGGGGTTCTCGTAATAGGCGCTCAGCTCGAGGGCCCAATCCCTGCGGTCGAGCTGCTCGAGGCGCCGCAGCATCCGGTCGCCGATCTCGACCAAGTATTCGACGTCGGAGAGGGCGTATTTCTTCAGCTCGTCGCTGATCGGACGCCGCAGCCAATCGGTGCGGGCGTGGCTCTTGCCGACGTTGAGCTGGAGCTCCATCCGGATCAAGTCGCGGAGGCTGACGCTCTCGCCCATGCCGAGCAGCGAGGCGGCCTCGAAGGTGTCGAAAAGGGGCGAGGCCAGCGCGCCGTAGCTGTGATAGAGGCACTCCTGGTCGCCGTGCGCGCTGTGCACCACCTTCAAGATCTCGGGCCGGCGCAGCACTTCCAAAAAAGGCTCCATGTCGGCCGGCTTCAGCGCCAAGACGTCGATCAGCCAGGCCTCGTGTCGGGTGGCGGTCTGGATCAAGGCGAGCTTCGGGAGGTAGGTGCTCTCGCGGATGAACTCGGTGTCGAAGGCGATGAGGGGTTCTTTGGCCAAGGCCGCGCTGACTTCGCGGAGGGCCTCGGGGCTCTGGATCATGTCAAAGTGGGACTGCATCTGAGGCGGATTATGCCCGAGGGAGGGGCGCTGTCAATGAGGGCCTGGATTTCCCGTCAACATACGACGCCGTGCGGCAATTGACCGGGATCCGAGGGGATCGGGATGCTGAAAAAATTGCGGCGGGTCAAGCGCCCCGAGGCGTCCTCGCTCAGGATGACGTCGAGGTGGTGCCAGCGCGGGTCGTGGGGAAAACGGACGTAGGCGTGGACCATGAACTCGTCGGCCTTGAGCTGGGGCGCCGGCCTCTCGGGCGGGGCGGGGCGGACCATGTCCTGGGCCGGCGGGAGCGGCTCCATCTTGGACGACTGGGCCTCGATGATGACTTGGGGGTCGGATTTGTCCGTCGGCAAGGGCGGGGGATTTTTTCGGTAATTCTGAAACTTGTGCCAGGACCAGGGGATGACGTGCGGGTGACGAATCTCGACCCGGGGTCCGTAGTAGGCCGCGATCTCCTGGACCGCGAAATCCACGCGCCGCCGCTCCTCGGGACTCTGGGGGGGATGGGGGTTGTTCGCGGGCGGCTCGGGGAGCGGCATGATCGCCATCTCGGCGGCCGCCGTCTTGGCAAAGCCGGCGGGAACGGCAAACAGGATCAGGGCGAGGGCGATTCCAAAGACTTTCATAAATTCCTCCATGGGCGTTCCTGAAGCGCTGACGTCCCTCCTCAAAATGAGGGTTTGGAAATTTTGAAAAATTTTTCCCCTTCAATACATCGGCTCCTCGAGGCGCTTGAAGCGCCGGATCTCGGGGAAGAGGCGGTACCAGATCCCCACCACCGCGAGGGTCCCGATTCCGCCGATCAAGACCGCGGGTACCGTCCCGAACCAGCTGGCCGTTACGCCGGACTCGAATTCGCCCAGCTCGTTGGAGGCGCCGATGAAGACGAGATTGACCGCGCTGACCCGGCCGCGCATCTCGTGCGGGGTCTGCACCTGGACCAAAACTCCGCGGATCACCACGCTCACCATGTCGGCCGCGCCCAGGACGAAGAGGCAGAATAGCGAGAAATAAAAATGCTTCGAGATCCCGAACAGGATCGTCGCCACTCCGAAGAGCGCGACGCAGGCCAGCATGGTTTCCCCGGCGCGCTTGAGCGGCGGGAGGTAGGCGAGGGCGATCGCCATCAGCGCGGCCCCCAGCGCGGGCGCGGCCCGCAGCATGCCGAGGCCGGAGGCGCCGACCTTCAGGATGTCGTTGGCGTAGACCGGCAGCAGGGCCACCGCGCCGCCCAGCAGGACCGCGAAGAGGTCCAGCGAGATGGTCCCCAGGATGATCTTCTTGTCCCAGACGAAGCGGATGCCCGCGAGCAGGGTCTTCAGCGTCATCAAGGAAGCCTCGAGCCGCTCGGTGCGGTTGCGGATCAAGGCCACCAGCAGGAAAGAGGCCAGGCGCATCGCCGCGACGAAGATCAGCACGGTCTCGGGGCGGCCGCTCATCGCGTAGATCCAGCCCGCCGCGGCGGGGCCGGCGATAAAGGCGATCTGCATGGTCGAGGAGTTCCACTTCACCGCGTTGCTGAAGATGGGGGCCGGCACCAGCTGCGGGACGATCGCCTGGCTGGCCGGCCCGTCGAAGGCGTTGGCGACGCCCAGCAGGAAGAGCACGAGATAGACCCCCCAGAGGGCGCTCAGCTGGGCCCCCGCGACCACGACGAGGGCCGCGACGCCCAGGAACTGCAAGCCTCGGCAGACAAGGATTATCCGGCGCCGGTCGTAGCGGTCGGCGGTGTGGCCCGCGAAGACGGTGAAGGCCATCTTCGGGAGGAAGAGGGCCAGACCGACGTAGCCCAAGTAGAGGGGGTCGCGGGTCCATTCGTAGATCCACTGGCCCAGGGCGACATTCATCATTTGATGGGAGGTCAGGGCCAGGAATCGCGCGGAGATGAAATAGCGAAAATCCCGGTGCCGAAGGGCGGCTCGGGGATGCGGAACTTGGGCGGCTTGGCTCATAAATGGATAAAGATCGGCCCATTTAAGGCCTACCCGATGATATTTACTATCTTTTTCGCGAAAAAAAGGCCAAAAAAGGCGGGAGCGAGTCAACTTTGCGGGCGAAATCCTAGATAATGTTAGGCGTGTGGGGCTGGGGTCCAAAGAGGTCCGCCGATGTCAGGTGAAATTTCATCCACCAGCCCGTCCCGAACGACGCCCCCCGTCACCGAGGCCCCGCCGCCGAACGACCAGGCGGCCGTCGACCAAGCCCAAAAAAACCAGCAGGCGCAGCAGGCCCAGGCCGCGGAGCAGGCCAAGCTCGAGCAAATGGCCCAAAAAACCGAGAAGCCCCAGGGCCTCTCCTTCGAATTCCTCAGCGCCTTTTCCACCGTCGTCCACGAAGGCTATGAAAACTACCGCGTGCCCCAGGGGAGCGCCTCCTCCGGCGCCTACGGCGACGGCAAGGGCCAGGAGATGCAAAAAGATCTCCAGGTTCTGCGCGAGTTCCTCCGCGAGGCCAATCGCATGGTGCTCGAGCAGAAGATGGAGATCCCCCAGATGCTGAACATGCTCAAGGTCCAGCAGGGCGGGGCCTTCTGGAGCAAGCTGCAGCAGATCCTGGCGAAGGGCATCCCCGCCCATCAGGCGGTGCTCTTCCAGCGGCTCGATAAGGACGCCGGGGACATCAAGCACAAGTTCGGCTCCCCCGAGATCCCCGCCGGCGGCGAGAAGGCCTCCGAGTCGGCCAAGGCGCTGGGCAACCCCGCGGGCCAGGCCTTATCCGAGATGCTCAAGGCCGAAGCCAATCCCACCACCCAGATCGAGCACATGATCCTCGCCCTGCAGATCCTGCACCGCGAGGGCCTCAAGGATTCCTCCCAAAAGCTGCTCGGCTACCTGAAACACCGCTGGGGCATGTCGGAGGAGGAGCTGCGGCGCTTCCTCTCCGAGCACAACCTGCCTTACTACCTGGGGCCGATGCCGAGGAAGGACCGAGACGAAAAGGCCCAGGGCACCTTCTGGTATCCGGTCTTGGCCTTGGTCGCGGTGCCGATCGGCATGCTCGCGGGGATGGACTTCCTCTGGGCCGCCGTCCTGGGCATCGCCCTGCTGGGATTCCTGCTCATCTTCACCGCGCAAAGAAAAAATTAAAAAAAAGGCCCCCGTCGCCGGGAGGCCTTTTAACGAAACGCCGAACGCGGTTTAGCTGCAGCTGACCGAGCCGCTGGCCGTGCCGCCCGAGAAGTTGACCTCGAGGGCGTCGTAGTTGCAGGTGGCGTCCCCGCCGGTGCAGGCTCCGCCCACCGCCCCGTCGAGCGAGAAGAGGCCGTTGAGGAAGTTGGTCAAGTCGGGGATGTCGACGTTGATCGCGAAGTTGTCGAAGGTGACCACGCAACCGTTGCCGCCGACGTCGCCGTTGATCGTATAGCTGTAGACGATCGAGGGGGTCTCGACGTCCGCGGAGCCCACGACGGAGATCGAGCCGTCCATCGAGGTGCAGCCGTCGAGGTCCATGTCGAGATCGAAGGTGATCGGGTCGCCGTCGGTGACGTCGCCGGAGACGACGAAGGTGCCGCCGCCCGCGCAGGGCACGTCGGTGATGTTGACCGCCGCGAACTTCATCGAGGAGGTGGCCGAGGCGGTGGCTTGTTGGATGCCGGTTTGGGCGTTGGCCTGGGTGACGGCCACGTTGGATTGCGTGTCCGCTTGCGCGTTGCCGGTGCCGGTGCCCGGATCGATGGCGCCGCCGCCACCGCCGCCTCCGTTGCCGTCGCCGCAGGCGACCATGCCGAACACGGCCGAGGCCAAGACCATACCCTTAAAAACAGACTTATTCCTTCCCAGCATGCGAGATTCTCCCTTCAGAGATAGAGGTTTTGGTTGAGGGCCGGCTTCCTAACGGCGAAGCCTTCGGGAATCAAGAAAAATTCCTTACCTGCCGCGCAAACGCGGCAAAGACCTTGGTTTCCGGAGACCGCGATCTCGGAGGGGTTTCAGAGTTTTCGCAGCAGTAAGGCCGACCAGCCCAGGCGATTCACGTTTCGTATCAGATTCAGGCCCCGGTAGGCCCGGCGCAGGGCCCTGCGGTCTTTGTAGAGCAGTCCGGTCAAGATGAGGCGCCCGCCCGGGGCGAGACGGCGGCTTAAAGCGGGTTGCAGCTCCACCAACACGTTCAGACCGATGTTCGAAACGATCAGGGGAAATCGTCCGGAAACTTCCATAAGATCGGCATGCAACGCGATGCCCCGCAGGCCGTTGCGCCGAAAATTCTCCCGCGCCACGCGCAGCGCTTCGGGATCGTTGTCGACGGCGACGACGCGCTTGGCGCCCAGCTTCCGCGCGACCATCGCCAGGATGCCGGTGCCGCAGCCCAGATCCAGGACGGAGGCGGCGGGGGATTGCGCCATCGTCTCGGCGAGGAATTCCGCCGCCAGGCGCGTGGTCGTGTGGGTTCCGGTGCCGAAGGCGAGCCCGGCCTCGATATACAGGGCCCGCGGGTCCCGCCGCTTGGGGATCGCCCCCCGCGGGTCCACGACCCAGGGGCCGCCGGGGAGGGCGGCCGGCAGCAGAGCGAAAGGGCGCAGGTAGCGTTGGTACTTTTCGATCCAAGATCGGTCCCGGATCAAGCGGCGCCGCAATTTTCGAAAGACCCTTCTCCCGCCCTCGGCCCGTTCCCAACGCAGGACGGAACGGCGGAAGGCCGCGTAGCGAAAGCCCTTGGGCAGCTCCGCGCTCAACTGAAGACTCCCCCGGCGCCGGCGCGTCTGGGTGGTGGCGATCCCCCATTGATAAAGGAGGCCGATGGCCAGGTCCAAGTCCCGGGGGGAGAGCTCGGCCTCGAGCTGCTGGAAGCGGCGGGGGGCGCTGAATTTCTTCCTTGGCATTCGGGATCTTCGCTCCTATACAGGGCCGGGGCTCCGCGCCCGGGGCCGTCGTACGTTGTTGAAAAAAATGATTTTCGGCTTCGCCGGCCTGGGGCCGACGCCGAGGCTTGGTCGACAGAGCGTTAACCGATTAGGGATTTTGTGAAAGCCTTTTTTCGCGGCCTGGTCCGTTTTCTCCTCAAGTTCTATTGGCTGGTGATCCTCGTCGCCTTGGCCTCCGCGGGTTTTTCCTATCCCCGGATGATCCACCTCTTCAAGACGATCAGCACCGACCCCATCGACCTCCTGCCGCAGGACTATCCCAGCGTCCAGACCCTGCTGAAGATCCGCGACAAGCTCAAGCCCAAGAAGAGCTTCGGGGTGGTCCTCGAATCGACCGACGCCGAGGCGATCAAACGGGCGCTCTACGACCTGAAGGCCCGCTTCGAGCAACGCCCCGAGGTGGGACGGGCCCTCGTTACGAAGCCCGCCTACGCCTTCTTCGACAAGCACAAGCTGCTCTACCTCGAGCTGGAAGATCTGAAAGAAATCCGCGACCGGGTCCGACGCAAGATCCAACAGGAAAAGCTGGGCCCGCTCTACATCAGCTTCGACGACGAGGGCGACAAGGAGTTGGATTTCCAGGACCTGGAGGACAAGTACAAGAAGCGCTACGGCTCGGACCAGGCGGGCAGCGAGTTCTACGTCAGCCCCAACGGCAGGATTTACGCGATCTACGTCGAATCCAAGAAGGCCAACCTCAATATGGCGGAGGAACGCGCCTTCCAAGACGAGATCCGGAAGATCGCGGAGGGCGTGGACCTCAAGTCCTACGCGCCCGACATGAAGCTCTACTTCGGCGGCTCGACCCGGGTCATGGAATACCGCGCCCTGGTGCACGACCTGAAGGTCGCGGGCATGATCTCTGGATTCTTGATCTTCCTTCCTCTGCTCGTCCGCTTTCGCAGGCCGCAGTACGTCCTGCTGATCTTCCTGCCCCTCGCCGTGGGGATCCCGCTCGGCTTGGCCGTGGCCTCGCTCTGGGTGCCGAAGCTCAACGTCACCACCTCGTTTTTGTTCGCCATCCTGGGCGGACTCGGCGTGGAGACGGGCATTCACATCTTCTCGCGCTATCATGAAAAGCGCAGCGGCGGCGTAGGGCTCGCCGACGCCCTGGAGGAGATTTACGTCTCCCTGGGCCCCGCGGTCCTCACCGCGGTCGCCTCCCTGGCGGTGACCTTCCTCTTCATGGTCTTCAGCGACTTTCGCGGTTTCAGCGAGTTCGGACTGATCTCGGGGATCGGGCTTTGGACGCTTTTTTTAGTGTACTTCACATTCTTCCCGGCCCTGCTCGTCTTCGCGGAAAGGGTTGGGCTATTGAGATTCGGCGGGCAGATCCGGGAGTTCGAGGGCAAGATCCAGTTCAGCTCCGGATTCGTGCGGCTGATGCTGGTCCTGTTCAGCCTGATCACGGTCTTTTCGATCCTATCCGCGCCTTATTTGCGCTTCGAATACGACTCGAAGAAGATCCGCGCCGACACCCCCGAAAACCGCGTCGCCAAGCAGCGCCAGCGCGCCACGACCGGGGAACGGGTCAACACCCCCGCCGCGGTCCTGATCGAAAACCAGGAACAAGCCGCCGCCATCAAGGCGGCGGTCGAGAAGATCCGCGACGCCGATCCGCACACCACGATCCAAGGGACCAGCTCGCTCTACAGCCTGGTGCCGGGAGACCAGGCGGCGAAGATGGAGGTGGTCCGCGAGATCCAGACGATGCTGGAGGACGACACGATCCGCCTGGTCCCCGACGACAAGGAGGATCTCGACCGCTTCAAGAAAGCGTATGCCCCGGATTAATGGTGCGCCTCGAGAAGGGGGACGTTCCTTTGTAAGAGACGTTTTGAGCGTTTACTGGCGACCTCTGGGATCCCCGGCAGCTCATGCTGATCCTGCCCAAGCCTCGGCTCTCGGAGCTGGACGACGGGCGGAACGCCCTGGCCTTCGAGAAGGAGATCGGGCGCATCCAGACGCCGCTGGGCGAATTCCAGGCCAGCAGCGACGCGATCATCTTCGCGGAGGTGCTGAAGACGATGTTCCGGGACTCGAAGAAGGTCTTGATCATCTCGGTGCTCAGCGTCTTTCTCTTCGTTTTTTTGGATTTTCGCAGCCTGCGCAAGAGCCTCATGGTGATGTTCTCCATCCTGGCGGGGGTTTTTTGGGTCTTCGGCGTGATGTATCTGAGCGGGACGAAGCTCAACCTCTACAACATGGTCATGATCCCCGCGGTCATGGGTATGAGCATCGACAACAGCATCCATGTCTTCCACCGCTACGAGGAGCTGGGGCGGGGCTCCCTCTCGAAGGTGCTGAGCACGACGGGCATCTCGGCGATGCTGGCCTCCTTCACCAACGCGGCCGGCTTCTTCGGCCTGGTCTTCTGCACCCACGGGGGGCTCAAGTCGATGGGGATTGTGGCCAGCATCGGACTTGGCACCTGCCTGATCACGACCTTGCTGTACCTGCCGATGATCCTCCAGTTCTTGGAGGAACGGAAAAATCCTGAAGGAGACTTATTCAGAGCCCATCTGTCTTGTTGTAGGTGCGATGCGGGTGCTTCGACGTGCATGCGCACCGCGGCGGTGGCGATCTTCTCCTGGCGGGGTTCTTGCGATCAGGTCTTCACGCGGCCGCGGTGCGTGACCCGGGCGACGCCTGCTCGATGATCAGCCGTTGTCGAGTCGCTGGCGGCCAGCGACAGGCCCTGATCAGCTTGACCCCCCGTTTAGGCCTGTAGCTTGCTGCCGATGAAGGCGCGGGCAGAAAGCTGTGGTGATGTTGATGATCGCGTTGGGGTAGGCGGCGACTGGTAAAAGCGGGCTCACACCTGCATGTAGCGGGCGAGGACCACCAGATCGGAATCTGGTGCTCGCGCAGGCGAAGCTGGAAAGCCGGCCTCCGCCTTTGCCCTGGAATCGGCCGACACGGGGACGACTTGCAAGGATGCCGAGGCTCGGCGACCTCGCGGTGTCGGGATGGCGCTGAGGATCAGCGGATGTCGACGTCGATCTCGCCCGGCAAAGCCGCACCAGCAGGCCGTAGAGGCAGCGTACTTCGTTGCGACCAGGACGCCAGCGAGGCCGCCGGTCGCCAGCGCAGGGAATAATCCATGCGGTATTTCTTCGCGAGCGGCGCCACCGCCGGCCAAGGCGTCGCGGTCGGTTGGAACCCGCCCATCTCCCACCCCTGTGCATCGTGGGGCGGGGTGCCGGTCTCGAGGTCGGTGTGTCATTGAGTCGATTTGCTTCCGTGGTGCTTGTAAACGAATCCCTGGAGCATCTGCTAGAGGACGCCAGGCCCTGGGGCCGCGGTCCGGGGAGACGAATCAATAAATAGCGTTATTGCGCCGGCTTAGTGAACGAGAGCTGGCTCATCGAGATCAGAAGTGTTGACAAGCTGGCTTTTCACTACATCATCTATCCGATGCTGCCTGGGAAGCGAGTGCGCCGCATAAACAAAAAGACCGAAAAAGTTTAAAGACATCCGCTTAGAACGCCGCAGCGTCATTTACGCAGCAGCTCGCATTTTCGATCCCAACGACCCGCCCGACGAGGCTCGATTTGGCGAGCAAAGCGAGACCGACCAGGCGATCAACCTCAAGCTCCGCGACCGCAGTACATCCTGCTGCGCAGATCGACAAGGCCCCGGTGCAAGATCGGCAATCGACGAGGGCGCATTTGAGCGGCGTCTGGTGAATTCTGCAGAGTAGTGAGCATCGGCATCAAGCGCCTCGAGGCCCGTCCGGTTACCGACCTCTGCATCTGGGCAAAAGGGTTAGGTGAGCGGCCGCGAAAAAGCCTTCGCGGAGGAATAAACTAAACGTCAATCGTAGGGGCGAACCCCGCAGTTCGCCCCTGCCAGTCTCTTCCTGATCCTTCGGCTGCCGCGCCAGGCCGATCCCGCCATCACTGAGGCCAGGCTTCATTTTTCCAAGTTGAAGGCCCCTTCAGTGGTCGAGTTTGTGCAGACAGAGACAGGCGAACTCCATCCCATTTGGCGTTCCTAAGAGGCGAAGGCAGGTCGCGTGCTGGGTGTTCATGTGAAAAAGCCCAGATCTGGAAACCTGACCAGCGAGGCAGGATCACCGGCTCGATCGGGTAGCCGCTAGAAATCCGCGGGATGCCCTCCCTCCTTCATGCTGAGCAGCTTGTTGCATATTCATACAGGATGGTCCTGGCCTCCATCAGGCCCACATGGGTGGTCCCGGCGTTGTTCTTCACGAAGGCGTAGGTCATTTTCTGAGTGTCATGCCGTAGCGGCGGTACTCGGCCTCGACTTTGCCCAGGACCCGGTCCACCCCCTCGGCCAAGCGGCGGACGCCGCTTTCCTCGCCGAGCTCCACTTCGTCGACGGTGGTGAACTCGCAGTTGAGCAGCCAGGGGTCGATCTCGAGGCGCGCGGCGAATTCTTGAATCAACCCTTGCAGTCGCGAAAAGTGCCCGCTCTTGCGGCGCCGGTGCCAGCCCAGTCCGGGCGGCGGCGAGATCCTCGCCTCGAGGCCCGCCAGGACCGAAGGGAGGCCTTGGGAAAAATCGTTGTTCGATAAGATCCAATCGCCCGCGAACTCGCCCGCGTAGGGGCGGCCCTCGCGGACCTGCAAGCCGTCCATGCGCAGGACCTTGCCTTGGCCCAGGTCCGCCTCGAAGCTCGGCTCGGCGATCTCCTCGCCGGCGTAGACGGCGCGGGCACGGATCCCGGCCTCCTCGAGCAGGCCGAGCAGGCGCAGGACGTTCTCGAGATAGAAGCGGTTGCGCGTGTGCTCCTCGGCGAGGACCAGGACGCTTCGAACCTCGGGGAGATAGGTCTCGAAGTAGGCCTTGAGGGCGAAGCCGGTCAATCGGCTGTAGGAATTGCAGAGGTTGTTGAAGCCCGCGGGGAAGAGGTTGGTGTCGACCACGCCGATCTTGTGGCCGGAGTTGCGGATGTCGCAGCTGAGATAGAGCGGGGGGACGAGTCCCCGGGTTTTTTCGGCGAAGAAGGCCTCGATCTTGTCGCGGTTCTTCAGGAAATTTTCGGCGATTTGATGGAGCACGTTCAGCTTTCCTGGATCTTGAGGGTTTTGAGGTAGATCTCCCGCACGCGCCGACGATGCTCGGAGAAGGCCCGCAGCAGCTCTTCCGGCGAGGCGAAGGACATTCGCACGGCCAATTCCGCCATGCATTCATGCCCGGGATCGAGATAGCCTTCCTTTAATTCGAACTCGGCTTCAAGATAAATCTCCAGCATGCGGTAGAAGACGTAGGCGCTTCTCAGGGCCTCGGCGTCCGCCTTGGGCAGGATGCCGCGCTGCTCGAGGCGGCCCAAAGCCTCGAGCGTGTTGGGGCTTAAGATCGTGTCGAAGACCTTGCCGAGCTTGAGCTGGAGGTATTGCACCGCGAACTCGATGTCGACCAGGCCGCCGTAGCCCTTCTTGTAGTGCAGGCGCCGCTCGCCCTCCTTGGCGAGCTCCTTCTCGATGCGCATCCGCAGGCGGTGCACCTCTTCCGCGAGGTTTTCCGGAAAGGGCTTCAGGAAGACCAGGCGCCGGAACAGGCCCTGGAAGTCCTTGGCGAAGCCGGGCCCCGCGAAGATGAGCCGGGCCTTGAGCAGGGCCTGGCGCTCCCATTCCGCGGCGTGCTCGTGATAGTAGGTGATCCAGGCGTCGAGCGAGGTGACTAGGGTGCCGGCGTTCCCCGAGGGCCTCAGCTCGGTGTCGACCTTGTAGGCGAAGCCGTCCCGCGTGACCAGGCTCAAGTAGCTGATGATGCGCTGGGCGAGCTTGGCGAAGTACTCGCGGTTGCTGATCGGCTTGCGGCCCTGCGTCTCGCCGTTGCGACTGTAGACGAAGATCAGGTCGAGGTCGCTGTTCAGGTGCAGCTCGAGGCCGCCCAGCTTGCCCATGCCGATGATGGCGAACTCGCTGGTCGTGAAATTCCCGTCGTTGTCCTTGCAGCGCGGCAGGCCGTATTGGTGCGAAAGCTCCTCGCGGGCCAGGTCGTAGGTGGCGATCAGGACCGCGTCGGCCAGATGGGTGAGGGCGGCCATCGCCCGCTCCAGCGGCTCCCGGCCCGAGACCAGGTCGGCCTCCACCCGCCGCGCGACCTCCCGCTTGTAAATCCGCAGCACCGAGAGCTTGGCCTCCAGATCGCCCTGGGCTCCGAGCCGGCGTCGCAATTCCTCATAATGATGTTGCGCTTGCGGGTTCATCCTTCCGCCACCTCGAAGCGGTCGGCCAGCAGGCCCCGGAAGATGGTCTGCACGACGTGCCGGTGCGTCTCCAGCTCGCTCAGCATGTGGTCGACCGCGGCGCGCGGGTCGGCCTCGGCGTAGCCCATGCGCCGCGCCAGGCCGGCCAGTTCTTCAGGCGAGTCCGGGAGCTGGTGCGTCTGCTGCTCCTCGGGCAGCTGGAGGCGGTGCTCCATCGTGCGCAGGAAGACGTAGGCCCGGCGCAGGGCGTCTTCCTCCCCGGCCTCGATCAGGCCGGCCTCGCGAAGCCTCGGCAGCACCTCGAGGGTGTTCGGCACCTGGAGCGAAGGATCCTGGCCGCCGAAAAGCAGCTGCAGGGATTGCACGAAGAACTCGACCTCGCGGATGCCTCCCTCTCCGAGCTTCAGGTGAAAGGTCTGCTGCGTCCGCTTGCGGATCGAGTCGTGGATCTTCGCCTTCATCTCGCCCAGCCGCTTGAGAAAACCGAAGTCGCGCAGCTTGGGATAGACGAAGGGATGGATGCGCCGGAGAAATTCGGCGCAGAGCCCGGCGTCTCCGGCGCAGAGGGAGGCGCGGATCATCGCCTGCTTCTCCCAGTCCGCGCCGAAGCTTTCGTAGTAGGCCTCCATCGCGTCGAGGCTGTTGACCAGGGTGCCGGCCTTGCCCTCGGGTCTCAGCTCGAGGTCGACGCGGTACAAAAAGCCGTCGTGGGACTTCTTCTGCAAAAAGGAGCTCAGTCGCTCCGCCAGCTTGGCGAAGTATTCGTGGGACCCGAGCGGCGCGGGCCCCTCGACGCGCCCCTCGTCGCTCCCGTAGAAGTAGATCAGGTCGATGTCGCTGCTGAAATTCAGCTCGTCGCCGCCCAGCTTGCCCATCGCCAGGACACAAAAGGGATTCTCCGCCGCGCCGGTGCCGAGGTAAGGCCTGCCGAAGTCCCGGCACAGCTCCTCCAGGTGCCACTCGAGGGCGGCTTGAACGACGGTGCGGGCGAGGGCGCTGAATTCGGCGACGATCTCGCGGAAGGGGCTCCCCAGGCCGACGTCGCGCAGGCTGATGCGGAACAGGTGCCGGTATTTGCGGTCGAAAAGGACCTTCGCGAGGGTCTCGCGGTCCAGCGGGGCGTGGGCGCCCAGGACGCCGCGGAATTCCTCGAGCAGGGCCGAGGGCTCGACCGGGACGCTCAAGTCGCCGGCCAGGGCCTCCGCCGCCTTTTCGGGATAGCGGCGCGCCCAGCGCGCCAGAAAATCGCTGTTGCCGAGCAGGCGCAGCAGGGCGTCGACCTTGCTTTGATCCAGGGCGCTGCGCACGGCGTCGAGGGCGGGCATAAGCTCGCGGTAGACCTCGAGGGCCTGCGCGGGATGGGCGGTGCGCTCGGCGATGTCCAGGCGAAAACTCATATTCCTGTCGAGAAGTAGACCAATTTTAGGCCGCGCTGGCAACGAAGATCCGATTCAGTCCGCGCGGAAAGGGCGGCCCTTGGGGACGGGACAGAGCGAAAGGTCGCGGTGGTAGGGACAGGAGAGGCAGGCCGGGCGCGGCCCCACGGCCTCGAGATCGACGCCGCCCGCAGCCCATTCCGAGACGAGGGATTCCAGCATCTCGGCGTGGCTTGCCAACTCCTCGGGACGGAAGTCCAACTCGTGGGACTCCGCGCGGTTCAGGACGTGGATCTGCACCGAGCGCAACGGCTCGCGCAGCAGACGCTCGGCGGCCAAGGCGTAGGTCTTGAGCTGAAAGCCGTAGCTTTCGAGGAGTTGCTCGGCGGAATGCGCCCGACCGGCGTACTTGAAATCGACCAGCACCCAGCCCTCGTCCCGGCGCAACAGGCGGTCGATCTGGCCGCGCAGCGCCGCCGCGCCGAGCCGCAATAGAAACGGGAGCTCGCTGTAGTCCTCCAAGGCTCCGCGCAAGTTCGCGGCGGCGGGCC
Organism: bacterium; assembly: GCA_048499175.1. Taxonomy (GTDB): domain Bacteria; phylum UBA10199; class UBA10199; order DSSB01; family DSSB01; genus DSSB01. Next base: position 11,568 of record JASOAK010000022.1, on the reverse strand, counting down.
CGGCGAGGTAGGAGTCGAGGCTGGAGACGAGGGCGCGGGCCAGCTCGGGGTCCCCCTCGCGCCCCTGCGCGGCGAGCAGGCGCGCGACGATCTCGCGGGTCTCGGTCCCGGGCGCGGCGTGCAGCGCGTTCAAGGCGGCGTGCAGCAGGGTGCCGATCTCGGTGGCGCCGACGACGTCGCTTAAGTCGGCGGGGCTCGTGGGGACTTGGCGCTCGTAGGCGAAGTGGTGCTTGAGCGGGCAGGAGAGGTAGGTCTCCAGCTCGGAGACGCTGGTCTCGCGAATTTTCCCGGCGGCCTCGAGGGCGGGCTCGGAGGGCGCCGGGACCGCGGCGAGGGGCGACGCGATAACGGCCGGGCCCGGCGGCAGGGCCCCTTTCCAGGCCTCGGCGGAGTCGCCCAGGCATTCCAAGAGCAGCCCCTGCAGCGAGCCGGCGCGGGTGTTTTTCGGATCCGTCGTCACCAAGAGGCGGTTCTCCGCGCGGGTCGTCGCGACGTAGAGCAGGCGCTTGGCCTCCTCGCGATCCTCTTCGCGGTGATGGGATTCGATCGCGTCGTAGCGCTCGGTCTTGCGCTTCTTCGTCGCGGTGTCCGGCAGTTTCAAGGCCAGGGCACCGCCGACGCGCTGGAGCAGCGGGTAGTCGACGTGGGTCTTCCGGTTGGCCCCGATCAGGAAGACCGTGTCGAACTGCAGGCCCTTCGCCGCGTGGATGGTCATCAGCTGAACGCTGTCCCGCGAGGCGACGAGGTCGCCCAAGGGAGTCTTGTTGGGCATCAAGACCGAGACCTCCCTCAAGATCCGCGCCGCATCGGTCAGACGCAGGGGGGCATGGTCCTCCTCGAGGGCCTGCAACCAGTCCAGCCACTGCTCGATCGCGAGCAAGGCCTGGGGCCCGCCGCCGGCCGCCGCGTAGAGATCGCCCCATTCCTCCCGGCGCAGCCACTCCTCGATCAGGCGATGGGCCGAGCGGGTCTCGGCCAGGGCGATGAGGCGCCGAAGCCGCGTCAGGGCCCAGGCCGCCTTGCCGGCCTCCCGAGGGAATTCGCGTTCCAGGGCCTCGAGGGCTTCGGGGTCTTGCAGGCGCTCCCACAGGCCGCGCTCCGGATCGCCCCGGCAGAGAAAGAAGAGGGCGGCGTCGGAGAGCAGGAAGAGCGGCGAGCGCAGCACGCCGACCAGCGAGAGGTCGTCCGCGGGATCGGCCAGGAAATAGACGAGGCGATGCAGGTCGAGGATCTCCTGGCGCTCGAAGAGGTTCTGCCCGCCGCGGACGCTGTAGGGGATGCCGCGGGCCTGCAGCTCGCGGATCAGCGGCCCGGCGGAAGAGCTCGCGCGGTAGAGGACGGCGATCCGGTCGAGCGGCAGCTCCCCGCGTCGCGAGGCCACGGCCTCAGCGACGCGCCGAGCCTCCTCCGCGGAATAGGTCTCGGCCCCTTCGCCGTCCCCCTCCGGCCGAATCTCGACCAGGCGGGCGAGGCTCTCGGCGGAGGAGGGGCGCCGGGCGACGGAGTCCCGCGCCTCGGGGAAGGCGCCGCGCGAGAAGGCGTTGACCAACCCCAGCACCTCGGGCGTCGAGCGGAAGTTGACGACAAAGTCGAATTTCTCGCCGCCGCCCGCCAAGATCTCGGCCTCGGTCTTCTGCAAAAGGTTCCGGTCGACGTCGCGGAAGCGGTAGATCGACTGCTTGGGATCCCCGACGCAGAAGAGGCGCAGCCGTTTGCTCTCCGCGCGGCCCTGTTCCCGCAGCGCCTCAACGAGGCGGATCTGGATCGGCGCGGTGTCCTGGAATTCGTCGACCAGGACGTGCGCAACGGGTTGCAGAAATTGTTTCAGCGTCTCCGGCGGCCGCCGCAGCAAATCGAGGGCGCGGCGCTCCATATCGGCGAAGCTCATCCAGCCCAGGGCGCGTTTTTGCGTCTGGATCTCTTCCCAAAGCGGCTGTCCCAACCGCTCCACCGCCTCCAACAACAGCCGCTCTTCCTCTTCCGGCGGGGGCAGAGGCATGCCCTGCTCGGGCTCCATCGGCAGGAAAGAGAGGTAGCGCTCGAGGATGAGGCTTAGGTCGCGGATCCCGAAGCGCCGAAGCAGCCGAAGGGCGTCGGGGTCCTCGGCCTCGAAGCGCCGCCGCAGGTAGGCGCGGAGGATGGATTCCTGCAAGGCGGACTCGAGGGCCTCGTCGACGATCTTGACGGCGGCGCGCTCGCCGGCGCTGCGCGAGGCTTCGATGATCCGCAGGCAGTATTGATGGATGGTGCCGATCGGGGCGCTGAGGATCTTCGCGCGGTAGTCGCGCAGCACCTCCTCCGGCAACTCGGCGAAACCGGGGTGGCTGCGCAGCCGCCCGACGATGCGATCCTTCAGCTCGTTCGCCGCCTTCTCGGTGAAGGTGAACGCGACGACCTGGGCCGGCTCGAGACCGGCCTCCAGCAGGGCGAAGTAGTGCTCGACCAGCAGGTAGGTCTTGCCGGCGCCCGCGTTGGCGACGATGATCGCGTCGCGGTCGAGCAGGCCGACGGCACGGGCCAGCAGGGCCTCGTGCCCGTCCTCAGTTTCTCGGTTTGTCGTCATAGCGGCAGATCTCGCGGTATTCGCAGCGGGGCCCGAGACATTGGGCCGGCGTCAGGGAGAAATCCCCCCGCAGTATCCTTTGCAGGATCCCGATCGCGGCGGCCTCCAGCCGCGCCTCCAGCGCCTCGAAGTCCTCGTCTTTCAAAAAGCTCTTCGCCTGGGCGGCCGGTTTCTTCTTCATATAGGCTTGGATCGCCTCCCGCCTCGCCATGCCCTGATCCCTTTTCGTCTCCTTGAGATCCCAATAGAGCCCGCCGAGGGCCTCGGCGCTCGGGTAGAGGAGACGACGCACCGCCTGGAGATAGACCCAGAGCTGCAGGCCGAGCCCGTCCCGGATCTCCCGGGCCAAATCGGAGGTCTTCGAGCTCTTGTAGTCGATCAGCAGAAACCGGCCCCCGTCCTCGCTGACGTCGATGCGGTCGACGGCGCCGGTCAAGGGAAGGGAAGGACCGCCGGGCAGGTCTAGGGTCAGCGGCGGCCGGCCGCCGCGCCCGAAGCCCCATTCCAAGTGCCTGGGAGTCAGGCGCGCGGGAGCCTCCGTCCAGGCGACCTGCTCCTGCTCGAGCAAGGCCCGGGCCGTATCGCGCAGCCGCTCCAGCTGGTCGGAGAGCAGGACCCGGGGCACTCGGGAGACCTCGGCCAGGGCCTCGTCGCGCAGTCGGGCGAAGGCCGCTTCCAACGCGGCCCGCGTCTCGTCGGGCGAGGGGAGATTCCCGTGCCGGAAAAATCCCTCGATCAAGCGGGCGAAGCTGTCCTCGAGGAGGCGGTGGCTCAGGCTGCCGCGGCGCCTCGGGTCGATCTCGAGGTCTTCTTCCGGCTCCTCCTTCAATCGCAAAAAACGCCTGGCGAAAAAGCGCCAAGGACATTTGGCGTAGTCGTCGAGGTAAGTGGCGCTGAGCGGATGGCGGAGCAAGTCGTCGAGGATTCGGCCCCCCAACGGGAGGGAGCTCAATTGGCCCGAGTCCAGGCCGGGCTCGGCCCCGCGATGCCGGCGCGCCTCGCGCGCGGCGTTTTCCGAAAAGTAGGGATGCCGGCCCTCGCGCCGCGGCGCGAGCTCGACCTCCGCTTCGCGCCAGGTCGCCGCCTCCAGGTCGGCCAACAAGGGCGAGGGGGGCAGGGCGCGTCCGGAAAGCGAAAGCTGCGCGTAGCTGAGCGACGCCTCTTCCTCGGCCAGATGCAGCGCCTGACGGAAGGCGAGGCCCTCCTCGTGCAAGGTGAAGAAGCGCAGGCTCTCCTCCTCGAAGAAGGCGGGCGAGGGCGGAGAGGGATAGGCGCTCTCGTTCATCCCCGCGACGACGAGGCGAATGCGTCGGGCGAGGCCGGGGCGATCGAGGCGGCGCAGCGGCAGGCGCCGCGCGGCGCCGGCGGGCGAGGCGAGGCGAAGCTCGAGCAGGTCTTCCTTCAGTTCCGCCAGCCAGGCGGAACGCGGGCGCGGCTCCGGGTCGAGCGCCTCCGCCCGCGCGCAGTCTAGAAGCCAGCGGCGCGCGGCCTCGAGGTAGCGCAGGGAATCGAAGTCCGCGTTCGCCGCCAATTTCCCTTGCAGGCCTTGGAAGACGGAGGCGCATGCCGCCAGCACCGCGGAAAAGAGGACCGGTTCCTCCGAGGCCGCGCCGCCTTCCAAGCCGGCCAGGAGCAAGGCCGGAAGCTGCGTGGCGGTCGAGGACGCCGCGGCCGCCATCCCCCGGGGGGCGTCACGTCCCGCCAGCTCGGCCTCGAGCAAAGATCCCACCGGGCTGAAGGCCGGCGTCCAAATCCCTTCCCGCGCCGCGCGCAGGACGCCGCGCGCCTCGTGCAGCGGCGTGGCGTAGGGCCGGATCTCCAGGCGCGGCGGGCGCGGCATCGGGAGGCTCTCGCCGTCGCCGGCCAGGGATTGAAGGCGCCGCAGCCAAGGCTCGAGCCTGCGCTCCGCGTCGACGAACTGCTCCGGCGGCGGAAGGAAGAGGTGGATCTCCATGCGCGGATAGGCCCGCAGCAGCGCCTCGATCGGATCGAGCAGGGCGGCCTCGGGAAAACGGAAGCCCAGAAACCAGCACTCTTGGACTTGCTCGAGGCCCGTAGCGCGGCTCGGGCCCAAGCAATGCCAGGCCTCGGCCAGCAGGCGCTCGGCGGTCCAGGCGCCGAAGTCGGCCTCGAGGATGCGCTGGAATTCCGCGTCGACGCGCTGCCCTAATCCCGTGCGGCCCCGCGCCCGCAGATCGGCCAGGCGCCGAAGCCCCTGCAGCTCGCGCAGGCACTTTTGCAGCGAGGCGCCGTCGAGCTTCCAGTCGGGCTTCAGCCGCGAAAGGGCGCGCCGCAGGGCTTTGCGCTGGGCCGGCATCGTCGCCAAGGGTTTGGGGGCCGGGTGCTCCAACAGGAGCGTCTGCGCGAGGGAGTGGAGGGTGAGCAGGCTCTTGCCGATCAGGACGCCGCCCAGCGCCTCGCGGCTCAAGAATCGTTCCTCCAGGTCCTGACGGCTCTCGGGGTCGGGCGTGACGATGCGAAAGCTGTCGCGCAGCTTGAAGTCGATGTGGCGCCGAATCAGGGGCGCGAGGATCTCGTCGAGATAGGGGGCGACGGAGGGGACGTAGCGCAGGCGCAGGGGCACGCGCTAGCCCCTTTCGACGGGAGGCAAAGGGTTTTTGCCCGGCCCTTGGCGGGAGACCAGGGCCACCGTGTCGGCGAGCAGGCCGAAAAAGAAGACCACCATCGCCGACAGCCAGAGCAGGACGGTGGTGTCCCCGATGTTGCGGTGCCAAATATCGTAGACGGTAAAGGGGATCGCCAGCGCCACCAAGGCCAGGCTGGACGGGATGAAGATCTTGAGCGGGGCGAAGAGGGCGATCATCCGGACGATGAGCAGCATGGTGCGGAAGAAGTCGTGGAAGGAGACGCGGCTCTTGCCGGTGGTGCGACTCTTGAGTCCGACGGGGAGATAGCGCACTTGGTAACCGCTGCGCATCACCGCGAGGGTGATGGTGGTGGTGAGCGAGAAGCCGTTGGGCAGCAGGTGCAGGAACTGCATCGCCAGGTCGCGCGACAGGGCGCGCAGCCCGCAGTTGAGGTCGGGGATCTCGTGACCCACCAGGTAATTGGCGACGCGGTAAAGAAACCATTTGCCCGAGCGCCGGGTCAAGGCCCCCGAGCCCTTCGGGCGCTCGCCGACCGCCATGTCGCAGTCCTTCAGGGCCTCGACGAGCAGGGCGATGTCCTCGGGGTGAAATTGGTCGTCGGCGTCGAAGAAGACCACCGTCTCGTGCCGGGCGTGGCGGATGCCCGTCTTGAGGGCGCCGCCGTACCCGAGGTTGTAGGCGTGCCGGACGACCTCGGCGCCGGCGGCCTTCGCGAGCTCGGCGGTGCGGTCTTTGGAGGCGTCGTCGATGACCAGGATCTCGTCGTGGGGCCGAAGCGTCTTGAGCTGCCGGACGACCGACTCGATGGCGGCCTCTTCGTTGAAGGCGGGGATGAGAATGCTGACCGGATTTGCCGACATGGAAGCCTGGTTCTACACTCTCCCGGGAGCGATGGCAAGTTCTTGACTCCCTTACGTTTCGCCCCTAAAAAAGCCCCGCATGCGGAAACTCCCTGTATGGTTGTGTCTCGTCCTCCTCGCCGCGGCGGGAGGCTCGGCGCGGGCCGACGCGCCCGCGGACAAGGCGCCGGAGAGCACGCCCTTGGCGGTCCCCGAAGACGAGCCGGCTCCCGCGGGCGAGTACGGCAGCATCGTCTTCTTCCCCGCCAGTGAGAGCCGTCCCTCCGATGAGCGTTTCCGGGTGCAGGCCGGGCAGGAAATCCCCGTCTGCGTGCGGCTCTCCGCCAAGGCCTCGGCCTACCTGGACAAGCTGAGCGCGAAGGCCATCGGATTTTTGTTGATCCTCGAGGACAGCTCCGATCCGCCCAAGCGCCTCTCCATCGCCCTCGGCAACCGTCTGCAGCGGCTCAAGCCCGACGCCTCCGGCTGCTTCGGCGGCGAGTGGAAGCTGCCGGAAACGGCGCAGCCGGGCGTCTACCAGGTCGCGGATTTGTTTTGGGCGGCGAGCGACGAGAGCTTCTATTCGCTGCGCAATTACCTCTACGAGTTTCAAAGGGTCGAGGAGCTGGAGGTGCAAAACCCGCGGATCGACGGAGAGGCCCCCAAGCTGACCCGAATCGTGACCTACAAGCGGCCGCCCTATAAAATGCAGTTTTATTCCGGGGTGCTGAGGATCCGCTTCGAGCAGGGCTTCGAGTTCGAAGATAAGGTCGCCGGCCTCGAGAAAAACTCGCTGCGCGTCTTTTACCGGGTGGAGGTGGACGGGACGACGGTCGACCTCCTCGAGGCCAAGTGCAAGCCGGTGCCGCAGAGCAAGCGCCTGCGCTGCATGATGGAGATCGCCAATCCCAATATCCTCTGGGGCCTCAACAAAGTGACCTTGCGCCTCGACAGCCTTTCGATCCGGGACAAGGCCGGCAACGCGCTCTCCCTGAAGGGGGCGGAGGCCATCCTGGCGCAGGCGCCGGGCTCGACGTTGGAGGCCGAATTCTCCCGCGGCAAGAAGTGGCCCCAAAAGCCGGAACTCGATCTCGAAAAGGATCCCAACGTACCGCCTAAGGTGAATTTTTAGGTTGTTTTCCGCGGGGCGAAACAGTAAGTGCTGACGCGATTTTACGATCCGGCCAGGTAGCCAAGTGGTAAGGCAGAGGTCTGCAAAACCTCTACACGGGGGTTCGATTCCCCCCCTGGCCTCCATTTCGCGAAAAATTACCTCCAATTTCGATCGTCGCATGCGAAATTCGAGGGGCCGCCTCCGGCGGCCTTCGCCCGGGTGGCGGAATTGGTAGACGCACAGGACTTAAAATCCTGAGGCTCGAAAGGGTCGTGCCGGTTCGATTCCGGCCCCGGGCATATTGTCCAAGAAAAACGAGCGATGGGGGTTGAAGGGGGAGCCGCGCAGCGAGCAAGCTCGGATAAGATCAAAATACTATCGCGCGGTTTGCCCGGCCACAACGTGGCCGGTTTACCCGCTTGATCCCATGGGCTTTAGCTCGGTCCGGATCCATATTCATTTACCCTTCTGATTCAATTCATTTTCCCCATTTCTTAAAATAAGAATTGAAGAAATTGTCCGCTCGAGGCAAAGCTTCCCGAGACCCTATGCACCAACCGTCCGGAGAAATCCTGCTCAGCGAAAGCGAGATCGCCGCCGGGGTGGCGCGCCTCGCCGAGGCCATCAACCGGGATTACCTCGACAAAGAGCTGGTCGTCATCGGCGTGCTGAAGGGGGCCGTCTTGCTCATGGCCGACCTGATCCGCCGCCTTCGGATGCCCTTGCGTTGCGACTTTCTCCGTATTTCCAGCTACACGCGGGAGGGGACCTCCGGCGACCTGCGCCTCGAGTTCGACCTCACGCAGCCGATCGCGGGCCAGCACGTCCTCGTCCTGGAGGACGTCGTCGACACCGGCAAGACGCTCCAATTCATCCTCCCGCACCTGCTGAGCAAGGGGGCGGCCTCGGTACGGTTCTGCAGCCTATTGAAAAAACGCGGCTCGCCCGCCGGGTTGTCATTGGACTACATTGGATTCGAGATCCCCGACGACTATGTGGTCGGCTACGGAATGGACCTCGACGGCCTCTATCGAAACCTCCCCTGGATCGAGCGGTGTAGGCCGACAAAACCCTAGACAAGACGGGGGCTTGTCTTTATAAACCGAGGGTAATATGAAACCCGAGAATATCCTTAGATTATTCCAAGATACGGCGGAGCGCCGAGGCGAGGAGGCCTGTCTTCGCTTCAAGCAGGGCGGTATTTGGCGTTCGCTCAGTTGGACGCAGACCCTGGCCCAAATCAAGCACCTCTCCGAAAGCCTCAAAAAGCTGGGCGTCAAGAGCGGCGACCGCGTGGCGCTGCTCTCCAACACCCGCTACGAATGGACCTTGCTCGACATGTCCATCCTCTCGCTTGGCGCGGTGACGGTCCCCATCTATCACAGCTCGGTTTCCGAAGAGATCCAGCACATCCTCAACGACAGCGGCGCCAAGGCCGTCTTCGCCGAAAACTCCACCCAGCTCGAGAAGGTCCTGAAGGTCAAGGCCAACCTCCACAGCGGCCTCGAGAAGATCATCTTGCTCGACGGCAAGGTGATGGGCGACGGTCTGATGACCTTCGACGAGTTCAAGGCCCTGGCCGAAGGCGTCGAGACCGATTTCGGGGTGCGCATCCGGCAGATCGAGCTCGACCAGCTGGCCACACTGGTTTACACCTCGGGCACCACCGGCCCCCCCAAGGGCGTCATGCTCACCCACGGCAATATCGCCTACGAGGTGGACGCCGCCGAAAGATCCTTTCCGATCGATCCCAACGACGTCAGCCTGATGTTCCTGCCCTTGGCGCACATCCTGGCCCGGGTCATCCAGTTCTTTCAGCTGAAGGTCGGCTTCACCCACGCCTACGCCGAAAGCATCGAGAAGCTGCTCGAGGACATCGGCGAGATCAAGCCTCACTTCATGGTGAGCGTGCCGCGCATCTTCGAGAAGATCTACACCAAGGTGATGAACGACGTCGAGAGCGGCTCCGGCGTCAAACGCAACATTTTCTACTGGGCGCTCGAGGTCGGCAAAGAGCGCTCGGATTATGTGCTCAAAGAAAAACCGCTTCCTTCCGGTCTCAAGCTGCGCTACGCGGTGGCCAGCAAGCTCGTCTTCTCCAAGCTGCACAAGAAGCTGGGCGGGCGAATCCGGTTTTTCGTCTCGGGCGGAGCGCCGCTTTCCAAGGACATCGCCGAGTTTTTCCACGCGGCGGGCATCCTGATCCTCGAGGGCTACGGCCTCACCGAGACCACGGCGGCGGTCAATCTCAACCTGCCCAACCTGATGCGCTTCGGCTTCGTCGGCAAGCCGCTCCCTTATATCGAAGAGAAGATCGCCCCCGACGGCGAGATCCTGGTGCGCGGCCCCATGATCTTCAAGGGCTACTGGAACAACCCCAAGGCGACGGCCGAGGCCATCGACGCGGAGGGCTGGTTCCACACCGGCGACATCGGCGAGTTCGACGAGCAGGGAATGCTGCGCATCACCGACCGCAAAAAAGACATCATCGTCACCGCCGGCGGCAAGAACGTCGCCCCGCAGAACATCGAAAACCTCATGAAGAGCAAGCCCATCTTCAGCCAGGTGGTGGTGCACGGCGACCGCCGCAAGTACCTGACCGCCATCGTCACGCTCAACCCCGACGAGGTGAAGGCCAAGGCCAAAGAAATGGGCATCGCCTTCGAAAGCTACTCCCAGCTGGTTCAAGAGCCCAAGATCTACGATTGGGTGAAGAAGGTGGTCGACGAGATCAACCACGAGCTGCCGAAATATGAGACCATCAAGCGCTTCGCCATCCTCGACAAGGATTTCGCGATCGAGACCGGCGAGCTGACGCCGACCCTCAAGGTCAAGCGCAAGGTGATCAACGAGCGTTACCGCGACTTGTTCGACAGCCTGTACAGCGAGTAAGCGATTTTATTCCAACCCATAGGAGGAAACCGTGGAACAACAAGCCCAACCTCAAAACACCGGCGGAAGCTCGGGCGGCAGCGGACTGGCGCCCAACATCGCGTCGATGCTCTGCTATCTTTGCACCTTCGTGACCGGGATCGTCTTCCTGATCATCGAGAAGGACAACAAGGACATCAAGTTCCACGCCTGGCAGGCGATCTTCCTGGGCGGCGCGTATTTCGCCTCCTGGATCGTCTTCATGGTCCTGGCCTTTATCCCCTACGTCGGCATCGTCAGCGGCATTCTCAGCATCGTGGTCTACATCGGCCTCTTCGTCATCTGGCTGATCGCGATGATCAAGGCCTACCAGGGCCAACGCTGGCTGATCCCGGTCATCGGACCGATGGCCGAACAGCAGGCCAACAAGTAATTCGAGCCGTTCATGAGAGGTCTCGGGGCGATAGGCTTCGTCGCGCTCCTGTTCGGGAGCGCGACGCTCTTACCCTCGGCTTGGATCGAGGGGCTGCCGCTCTGCATGATCCGCGAGGCCACCGGTTGGGATTGCCCCGGCTGCGGCCTCACTCGGGCCTTCCTGGCCATGTTTCACGGGCACTGGCGTCAGGCTTTCCAGTGGAACGCCCTGGCCCCGGTTGTCGCTTTGTATCTTGCGATCCTGGCCGCGGACCGTCTATACACGGCGCGGCGGGGACGGCGGCCGGCGTGGTACAGCGCCGAAGGGGCCCGCTGGATCACCTCACTGTTTGGAGTCCTGGCTTTGGGACAATGGCTCTATAAATCCGGACTCCATTTGGCAAACATACTCTAACGATTGAAGGAGACGACATGTCGACCCCCAAAGAAATCTTCGAGCAAAAAATTCCCGAGAAGCTTAAGGTCAACGAGGCCAAGATCGCCGGCAACACCGCGATTTACGAGTTCAACATCACCGGCGACGGCGGCGGGGTGTGGTCGATCGATCTCTCCGGCCCCGACAAGAAGGTGGTGGCCGGCTCCACCGGCAACGCCAAGTGCACCGTGACGGTGGCGGCCGCCGATTTCTCCGACATCATCGACGGCAAGCTGAACCCACAAATGGCCTTCATGACGGGCAAGCTCAAGGTGGGCGGGGACATGGGCCTGGCCTTGAAGCTGGGGGCCATTCTCGGCTAGATCGCGAATTTTGCGGAATTATAGGGAACCCTCGGGTTCCCTTTTTTTTACCTCGAATTTCCAATTTCGAATTTCGAATGCGGTCCGCCGCCCGAAATTCGCATGCGAAATTGGAAATTGGAGGAGGGGAGGGCTCAGCCCTCGCCTTCCGATGCCTTGGACTCCTCGGCGTAGGCGAAGCCGGCCTTGAAGTATTCGCGGTTGAGCTTGGCGATCGTCGTGATCTTGATGCCGGCGGGGCAGGCCGCCTCGCATTCGTAGGTGTTGGTGCAGCCGCCGAAGCCCTCGGCGTCCATCTGGGCGACCATGGACTGGGCGCGCTTGTAGCGCTCGGGCTGCCCCTGGGGCAGCTCGGCGAAATGGGTCACCTTGGCCGCGACGAAGAGCATCGCCGAGGCG
>JASOAK010000021.1:0-50552 GCA_048499175.1 bacterium | reverse complement strand
CCGATCGTAGGCCTCGGCGATCAGCTGAGCGGCCAGGTCGGCGAAGCCGCTCATCGAGTCGACGAGGGTGCCGTCGAAGTCGAAGACGCAGACCGATTTTTGATGGGGACTGTCCGGCATATCAGTGCGACACCCCCGGGGCCTCCTCGGTGGCCACGGCCTTGGCGGCCAGGGCCTTGCGGGCCCGATAGCCGTTGAAGGTGATCACCGAGAGCACGACGGCGACGGCGCTGGTGCCCAGCGCCGCGAAGAAGACGATGGCCTGCGGCAGGTCGACCACCGCCAGGGAGAAAAACAGGAAGGCGAAGAAGTCCTTCTTCACCAGGAATTTTCCGTAGAAGACCAGCTTCGCGACGATCGGGTTTTGCTTCTTCGCCTTGGCGCTGACGACCTCTTTTTCGTAGGTCACCAGCGAGGCGGAGGCGCCCTTCTGCTGGATCAGGTAGCTGATCATGATGCTGAGCAGGATCGCGAAGGAGAATAGCGAGAGCTTGGCCAGGTTGAGGATCCAGGCCGCGTGGGTCTCTTGGTACAGGCCGAAGGTCACGCCGGTGATGAAGACGACGAAGGAGAGGTTGTCGCCCACGGTGTCGAACCAAGCGCCGAACTTGGTGGCCTGTTGGTTGAGCTTGGCCACCTCGCCGTCGCAGCCGTCGACGATCGAGACCAGCTGAAAGAGAATGCCGGCCGCCAACAGACTGGGGTAGCCTCCGAAGGCGGCGATCACGCCCGAGAGGATCCCCAAGAGCAGGTTGAACAAGGTGATCTGGTTGGGGGTCACGCCCGCCCGGGCCAGCAGGATGCTGATCGGCAGGGAAATCCGCTTATTGATATTTCGAGCGATCCAGGCGTCGGTTCCTTCGAGGATCTTGCGGCTGGTGGCCTGCTCGTCGGGGCTGAGCCGGAGGAGATTCAGTGGAAAGGCGATTTTGCTCATAAGCTTTGCAGTGTCCCTTCTTCCGGGTAGACCTCGCTCGGCCACCATAAGGTATACGACGCGGATTGCGGAGGCGATGCGGGGCATCGAATATCTTTTGGTTTTTCGCTTCCGAAGGACCTGAGAAAATGAAGATTATCCGGCGGTTATAAGGTTTTTGACAATCGGGTGTCAACGGCAATCTCCCGGCCCGCCAGCATTTTTGACTAGGCTCGACCCACGGCCTGGTATATGAAAATGTCAAAATAATTCATGAATTTATTGAAATCCCCCCAGTTTCGCCGCCGCCTCCGCCGCTTCTTCTTCCTCCTCGGCCTGGCCTTTTTCGTCTACCTGGTGGTCAAGCTTAAGCCATCGGTATTATTGGAATATTTACGCACGGTCGGCTGGAATTTTTTTTGGATCCTCGGCCTCAGCCTGGTTTGGTTGCTCAGCTACTCCCTGGCCTGGGAGATCTTTCTCAAAAACCTGAGCAAACGCGTCAACTTATGGGATATTTTCAAGATCAAGGCCTCCGGGGAGGCGATCAACAGCATCACCCCCTTAAGCTGGGGTGGCGGCGATCCGGCGCGCATCTTGATGCTCAAAGACCACATCCCGCTCAACGAGGGGACCGCCTCGGTCGTGGTCGACCGCAGCCTCAACAACATGGCCATTGCCCTGTTTATGTTGCTGGGCGTCCTGATCACCTTCATCCGCTTCACCCTGCCCCCGGCCCTGGAGATCGGGCTTCCCATCGCCCTCTTGGTCATTGTGGGGGTCTCGGGCTTCCTTTACTACCGGTCCCACGAGGGCCTGTTCAGCTTCTTTCTCGACCTGCTTAAAAAATTGCGCTTGAAGCGGAGCTTTTCGGAAAAGACCCTGAACAACGTCCACGAGATCGACGGGCACATCTCGCGCTTCTATAAGATGAACCGTAAGGGCTTCATCGCGGCCTTCGGGCTTCACTTCCTGGGCCGCCTGGCCGGCGTCGGCGAAATCTACCTGGCCGCCCGCTTTCTCGGCCATCCGATCTCTTGCATCGACAGCTACCTGCTGGCCTCCATGACCGTGATTATCAACATGATCTTCGTCTTCATCCCGGGCAGCCTGGGGGTGATGGAGGGCGCCTTCGCCGGCGTCTTCGCCCTCCTGAAACTCGATCCGGCCATCGGCACCTCGATCCAAATCGTCCGCCGGACCCGCATGCTGTTTTGGACCGGCGTGGGCTTCGTCTTCATGTCGCTGATGAAAGGAAACGCGGGAGACAAACCGAATCCCGCTCCCGCGCCGTAATGCGAGAAGCGCCGGCGCGGGGTAAATCGCGAAAAAACCCTTGATAAACCGCCTCGAACCTTGGCATGGAAATAAAAATTCATGAATAAAACTCCGGCCTTCCACGAAGCTTGGATCCCGAGACCCGCGCAGGTAGCACCCTTGAAACTCCGTCTTTTAAAAATTCTCCTGTTCTTCACCCTGCTGGCCGGGGCGGTCATTCTCTATCCGAAATTCCAGGACTTCCGCGAACGCGGGCAACCCGCCGTCATCACGGCGCCCACCGAGGCCAAGGACAGCGAATTCTCCCGGGCCGAGGTCTTCCGCCAGACCCTGCGTTACCTGGTCAAAAACTATTACGACACCGAGGCGCTGGTCCCCAAGACCCTGCTCAAGGAGGCCCTGCTCGGGCTCTCGCGCAGCGTCCCCGAGATCCTGGTGCTCTTCCCCGAGGGGGCGGGTTCCTTCACGGTCGAGCTCGAGGGAAAAAAGAAAAGTTTCAGCGTGCCCTCCATGAAGGGCGCCGACGACATCCTCCCGGTGATCCAAGACGTCTTCGCCTTCGTCGAGACCCACTATAAGGGCGAGGTCAAGCTCGAGGACATGCAGTACGCCTCGGTCAACGGCATGCTCGACTCCCTCGATCCGCACAGCTCGCTCTTGCCGCCCAAGATGTTCACCGAGTTCAAGACTCAGACCGAGGGCGAGTTCGGCGGCATCGGCATCGTCATCGGCCTGAAAGACGGCGAGTTGACCGTCATCGCCCCCCTGCCCAACACGCCGGCGGCGCGCGCCGGACTCAAGCCCAAGGACAAGATCGTCAAGATCGGCGACGAGGCCTCGATCAACATGGATTTGACCGAGGCGGTCGAGCGCCTGCGCGGCAAGATCGGCACCAGCGTCGCCATCACGGTGACCCGCGAGGGCGCCGAGGCCCCGCTCGACTTCACCCTGACCCGGGCCAACATCAAGATCGAGTCGGTCCAATCCAAGCTGGCCGAAAGCCCCGAGGGAGACGTGGGCATCCTGAAGGTAAAAAGCTTCCAAGAAGAGACCAGCCGCGAGCTCAACCGCCACCTGAAGGCGATGCGCGACAAGAGCAAGAACTTCAAAGGGCTGATCCTCGACTTCCGCAACAACCCGGGCGGCCTGCTCAACCAGGCGGTGGACATCGCGGACAAGTTCCTGGCGAAGGGCACGATCGTTCTCACCGTGGGCGCCAACAATCAGATCCTCGAGGTCGACGAGGCCACGGCCGGCGAGACCGAACCCGACTATCCGGTGGTCGTCATCGTCAACGACGGCTCGGCCTCGGCCTCCGAGATCGTCGCCGGAGCGATCAAGAACAACGGCCGCGGCGTCGTCATCGGCAGCCAGACCTTCGGCAAGGGCTCCGTGCAGTCGGTCTACTCGCTCAAGGACGGCTCGGCCCTCAAGATGACGGTGGCGCAATACCTGACGCCGGGCAACGAGTCGATCCAGTCGGTCGGCATCACCCCCGACATCCAGCTGGTCCCCGAGAGCGTCGCGAAGGACAAGGTCGACCTGATCGAGAGCCAGACCTTCGGCGAGAAAGACTTAGAAAAGCACCTCGAGAGCAAGTTCAAGGCGGCCGGCAAGCCGGTCTACACCCTCGGCTTCTACCAGCCCAAGAAGGGCGATAAAGACGATCCCGAGGAAGACCGCAGCGACTATTCCAACGAGGTCGAGGAAGACTTCCAGATCCAGTTCGCGGAAAAGCTGCTGCGCTCCGCCAAGGGGCCGGACCGCAAAGAGATGCTCGACGGCGCCAAAGACCTGGTCGCCGCCGAGGCCGCCGTGGAGGACAAAAAGATCCAGGACGCCCTCGCCGCCATCGGGGTGGATTGGTCGCTCGCCCCCGCCGACGGCAAGCCCCAGGCTTCGGTGACCTTCAACATCCGCTCCACGGCCGGCCAGGTGCTCAAGGCCGGCGAGGAGGTGCAGCTCGAGCTCTCGGTCCACAACGTGGGCAAGGGCTCCTTCCGCCAGCTGATCGCCTCGACCGAGAGCGAGAACTTCCTCCTCAAGAACCGCGAGTTCATCTTCGGCAAGATCGCCCCGGGCGAGACCCGCTCCTGGACCGTGCCTCTCAAGATCCCGGCGGCCGCGCTGCGCCGCGAGGACAAAGTCTCCTTCGCCTTCCGCGAGGGCAACGGACAGGTCCCCGAGAATTTCCAGAGCATGGTCGTCACCGAGCCCATGCCGCGGCCGACCTTCGCCTTCCAGTACGAGCTCTTCGACGACGGACGCCACGAGTCCCGCGGCAACGGCAACCGCCGCGCCGAGGCCGGCGAAAAGAACGCCATCAAGGTGCAGGTGAAGAACGACGGCCCCGGCACCAGCAAGAAAACCGTCGTGAACCTGAAAAACCTCGACGGCGGCGGCATCTTCCTCGGCAAGGGCCGCGAAAAGCTCGAGGAGCTGCCGGCGGGCGCCTCCAAAGAGGCCTCGCTCCACTTTTCGATCGACCGTTCCTTCGCCAAGGACAAGGTCGAGCTGGAGCTCTCGGTGAGCGACCAAGAGACCCAGGAGGTCTTGGGCGACAAGCTCAGCATCCCGCTGAGCGGCGGCGAGCCCAAGCCCCCGCCGGGCACCCCGCAGGCCGCGCCCAAGATCACCCTCGACAAGGCGCCCTACCCCTCGCGGACCGACCAAAAGAAGATCAGCGTCTCCGGCAAGGTCGAGGACGCCTCCGGCCTGAAGGACATCTCCGTCTACGTCGGCGACCACAAGGTCTTCCTCAAGGCCTTCCCGGACGACGCGGCCTCCGGCCAGGCGGCGACCTCGGCCACCTTCGAGGCCGTCCTCCCCCTCAAGGAGAAAGACAACAACCTGATCTCGATCCTCGCCCGGGACAAAAACGACCTGGTCAACCGCCAGAGCTTTTACATCCTGCAAGAGTAACACCTTGAAGGTCTATCGCGGCTCAAAATCCTTCCCGGCCTCCGCCAAGCGCCCGATCGTGGCGCTCGGCAACTTCGACGGGGTGCACCTTGCCCACCAGAAGATGTTCCGGCTCGCCGTGGCGCGGGCCCGCAAGGTGAAAGGCACGGCCGTGGCCTACACCTTCGACCCGCACCCCGTGAAGGTGCTGTCGCGGGCGTCGGCGCCGGCCATGATCAACACCCTGGCGCAAAAGCTGGAGTTGCTGGAAAAAACGGGGGTCGACGCCGCCGTGGTCGAAAAATTCGAGCCGCGCTTCGCCCACCTCTCGGCGGAGGATTGGTTCCAGAAGGTCTTGGTGAAAAACCTCCACGCCGCCGGCGTGGTCGTCGGCTACGACTTCACCTTCGGTTCCCACCGCAGCGGCACCGTCGAGACCATGGAGAAGCTCTGCGCGGCCGCCGGCCTGGACTGCCAGGTCCTCGAGGCCCAGCTGCTCGGCGAGACCCTGATCAGCTCCTCGCGGATCCGGGCCTTCGTCGCCAGGGGCGACGTCGAGATCGCGGCGCGGCTGTTGGGCCGGCCCTTCTTCCTCGACGGCACGGTGATCCAGGGCGCCGGTCGCGGCGCCAGCCTCGGCATCCGCACGGCGAACCTCAAGACGGACAACGAGCTGATCCCGCTGGGCGGCGTCTACGCCTGCTGGGCCGAGCTCGGGAAGAAGCGCCACCCGGCCGTGACGAACATCGGCCTCAACCCGACCTTCGGCGGCCGCACCCTGAGCATCGAGGCCCACCTGCTGGGCTTCCACCGCGATATTTACGGAAGAAAACTCCGCCTTCACTTCCTCAGGCGGATCCGAGACGAGCGGAACTTCGACACGGTGGAGGCCTTGGTCGCGCAGATCCACCGGGATATCGACGCCGCGAAAAAATTCCTGGCCAAGACTCCGCTAAAATAAACAGAAGTCAGGGGCCGTATTCGTCCACCGGAAACCGCGAGGGCATTTCCGGCGTGCCGCCCACCCCGCCGCGGCCCGTGTAGTTCGCAAGCCCCCAGATCCCGGCGCCGATGGCGCCGCCGATCAGGCCGCCGGCCAGGTCCCAGAGGTAGCGGTTGCGAACGGGGCGCTTCATTCTCTTGGAAATAGGCGGCACGAGGTAGTGCGTCGCCAGGGCGCCGACGCCCATCCCGAGCATCGCCGAGCCGCCGAAGCCCAGGGCCTGGCGCGGCGTGTTCCCCAGGTCTTTCACGCCCAGCGCCACGCCCAGCTGCGCGGCGCCCCCCGCCAGGATCGCGCCCTCGCCGAGCGGGAGCCAAAGCTCGCTGCCGCGCAGGCTCTTGCGCAGGTCCGCGGCCAGCTTCTCCTGCAATTTCGCGACGGCCTCGCGGTCGAATTTCAGCTCCGCCAAGACGACGTCGCCGGCGATCAGCAGGCTCGCCTCGCCGTGATTGGAGTTTTCCCCGAACACCAGGCGCAAGACGCCCAAGGAGGCCAACAGCGGCTCGCGATGCCGCGTGCTCTTGGTGTCGCGGAACAGCTTGTCCAGCGCCTTCTCCATTTTGCCGGCGTCGATGCGGATCCGCGCCCGGCGGCCGTCCTTTTCGGGGACGATTTCGGCCCCGGCCAGCAAGGCCTCGGTCACGGCGTCGATCTGCCCCCGCTTCGCCAGCCAATCGGCCGACATGTTCGCCCGTTCGGCCTCGCGCGCGACGGCCTTTTGGATCTTGTCCAGCCCCTCGGTCGAGCGCAGGTAGGCCTTCACGCCGTACTTGACGGTATCCTCGGGCCCCAGCCGGGCGGCCGCGAGCCCTTCGCGGCAAGAAGCCACCTCGTCGGCCTTGGCCTTCCGCGCGATCTCCGGAATCTCCTTGAGCGCCCCGCCCAAGGCCTTGCAGAAGGCCTTGTCCCGCTCCCTCTCGCCGCGCAATTTTCGGAACGCCGCCTCGGCGTCCACCGCGGCCTCGTCGTAACGGATGCGCCCCTCGGCGGCCAAGTCGACCAGCGCCGCCGCCGCGAAGGTCTGCAGGTCGGCATGGGCCTGCGCCGACTCCTCGGAGGGAATGCCCTCCGGAGGGACGCCGACCAAGCCGTTCAAAAACCTCTGATAGGCGGGGACGATCCCCAGGATTTCCAAAATCCGGTCGATCCGGCCTTTCATCTCCTTGTTGTTCAGGCTGGAATCCGCCCGGAAAAACGCGATCTTGCCGATCAGCGACTGCACCGCCTCGGGGTTGCTGTTGGCGTAGACGTCGAGGAGCTTCGCCGCCAGGTCCGCCTCGCTGAGCGGCTTCGGATTGTCCGGAAAGATCACCTCCCCGCGCACCACGTATTGCGCGAGGACGACGGGAAAGGCGAAGCGCCCCGCCCGCTCCTCGGCGGTCGGCTTGGCGATGCCCTTGGAGGAAAGCATCGAGCCCGAGATCCGGACGATGTCGAGGATCTGGGCTGAATTCTCGTGCTTGCGGAACCAGTCGATGTCTTCGGTCCGGTTCAGCGTCTCGCCGGTCTCGCCCTCGGTCTTCTGGGATAGGACGAAGGAGTCCCCCGCCCGGTCGAAGCGCAGGGAGCGCCGTTCTTTGGGCCCGTAGCCGCCGCCGACCTCGGTGAGGTCGAGGATGACGTGGCATTGGTCGTCGTTGTCGGAAAATTCGGCGGGCGCCCGGTTGCAATCGTCGTCCGGCACCTGCACGCGATCGAGAGTGACTCGAAGTTCGGTCATGAAAACCTCCGCTTCGAGCCAGACATGAAAATGGTAGAAACAGCTTCGCCCCAGAAGCTACCGGCTTATCGTGAATTCGGCCGATAAGTTGCTTTTATAGACTCAAGGCCCGTACTCGTCCACCGGAAACCGGGGCGAACCCATGGGCGGGTTCTGTCCGCCGCCCAGGAGGCTGATCAAGAGGTAGAGGCCGCCGCCGATCAAGGCCCCGCCGAGGCCGGTGAGGCCGTCCCAGAGGTAGGAGTTGTGCACGGCGTCGGGCGCCACGGCCGGCCAGAGGAAATGGCCCGCCAAGGAGGCGCAGCCCAGGCCCGTGAGCCCCGAAGAGGCGGTGCCCAGACCCAGGCGCAGGTCGGCGTCGTCCCGGATCTGCGGGAGGGTCTCACTCAAGACGACTCCGGCGACCCCAAGGGCGCAAACGGTTCCCTCCAGGATGGGGAGCCAAACATCGGTACCCGCCTCGCTGCTGCCGAGCCGGCCCTCGATGGAACGGATCAGGCCGGCGTCCAGGAAATCTGGCGGTACTCGCCGCCGGCGATCGCCGGTCCAGTCCCCGCCTTCCGTCCCGAAGAGGTGCGCAGGGCCATGGCGGCAAGGGAGCGGCTGCGGCGCCGCACGGTTCTGCTGGGCGTCGATCAAGAGGTTGATCTCCACGGCCGCCGAGGTGACGTCGAGGGGAGATCTCGGGCGCGACCCTCCTTCTTTCCGGAACGCGCACCTGGAGGTGGCGGGAGCAGGATGTCGGCGACTACCGATCCGTCCGCCCGGCCTGCCCCCTGGCGGGCGAGCCATTCCACCGTCATGTTGGCGTCCCGCTCTCGGCGACGACGCTTGCAGGGCGCCCAGTCCCGGACGAGGACAGCAGCGAGGCTCCCTCAGGTTTCTCGCGCACCGCCTCGGCGGGGGCATAGCCGATCAGGCGCAGCGCCTGGATGCACTCCTCCAGCGAAGGCCGGCGGAAGGCCGCCGCGCAGCTCGCGGAGGGCGTCCTCGACGCTGGTGGCAGTCCAAGCGGGTCCCGCCTCGGCTCTTCCCGGCGTAGAGGGCTTTGATAGGCGGAGTTATGGCCAGGAAGGCCCGGCTTTCGCTGAATCGCATCGGCTGTCCCAGGCCGTGGGCCACGACCGCCAGTCGGCAAATTCTGGTGATCGCCTGCAACTGCTCCCGCCGCTCCTCCGGCAAAGAGTCGAACCGGCTCCTCCTCGCTGATGAAATGGCGACGGAAGCCCGGTACTGCGGCCGAAGTCCATCACGTCGACTAATTCACCCAGCGCAGCCGCTCCCGCGCCTCCGAGCTCAGCCAGTCCTGGCCGCGCAGGTAGGTCAGCCTGCCCATGAAATCGGTCAGGGTGCGGTCGCCGGAATCCGTGAAGGTCTCCAGCAGGCCGCTGGCCACCACCGACCGGTCGAGCACTTCCCCTTCGACCCCCATGGAGCGGGCCTCTCCCGTGGCGACGTAGTTGGCGATGAAGAAGAAGATCCGCGTGGCCGACTCGTAGACGCCCAGCTCGTTGCCGCGTAACAGGCTCTGCGTAATCCGCAGGGTCTCCAAGACTTCGGGAAGATTGGGATGGCTGGCGACCCAGGTGAGCGTGTCGCCGGGGTTGCTGGGAGAAAGGATGAACTGGTCGCCCTGCCGGTCGAAGCGCACGTGGTGCGCGGCGGCCGAGGGATCGGCGTCGTCGACCATCGGCAGGGTCAGCTGGCAGGGGTCGACTCCCGAAGGGGGCGGCGCCTCGATGCAGGCGCGGGTCGTGGCGCGAATCCCGTCGAAACGAATGATCAGATCGGACATATCAGCTCCTATTTACGGCCCGTAGGGGTCGACCGGAAAGCGCGGGTTGGCGCCGCCCGGATTGCCTCCGCTCAAAAGGTTGATCAGCAAGTAAGTCCCGATACCTAAGCCGGTGCCGACGGCGGCACTGCCCAGGTCCCAGGCATAGCGATTGTGCACGGCGCGAGGGACCGCCGCGGGCCAAACGTAGTGACCCGCCAAGCCGAGGCAACCGCCGCCCGCGAGACCCGAGGAGGCCGTACCCAGGCCCAGTTGCAAGCCGCGGTTCTGGGTGATGGCCGGCAGAGTGTGGCTAAGCACGATCCCGCCGGTGCCCAGGGCGCAGCCGACGCCCAACAGCGCGGGCATGCCGTGCGAGGCGAAGCCGTCGCTGCTGCGACGGCGGCCGGCCAAGGAGGAGATCAATTCTCGAATTTGCCTTAAGGACTCGGGGGTGACTTGCCACGCGACCTCGCGAAAGTGCCCGTCGGCGAAGACCCGAAGCGGCGGCGGATTCCCCTCGGTGCCGAAGAGGCGGCGCAGGAAGGCCAGGGCCGAAAGGTCGTACTCGCCCCGCTGGGTGAGGATCGTCATCAGGCGCAGCGCCTGGCGAAAACGCCCGACGTCGAAGCTGAGGCGCACCGCCTCTCCTTCGCCGCTCAAACCGACGTTGTCGCGCAGGGCCGCGAAGACTTGGCCGAAGCTGGAACGCCTGCCGAGCCACTCCAACCGGATGTTGGCGGAGGCGCTCTCCTCGGCGATCGCCTGCTGGAGCAAGGGCAGACCCGAGGCTCCGACCAGGCCGAAGCGAAGGCTTTCGCGCATCGCCTCGACGGCGGGGCGCGCGCCCCATTCGATCCCCAGCCGGCACTCGTTGACGAAGTTGGCGATCGGAGGCTCGGCGCCGCCGCGCTCCTGGAGGGCGGCGTTCAGCGCGGCGCAGAAGTCGGGGCGCGTACCCGCCGCGATGTCGGCCCGGCGCAGCTCGCTGTAGGCCCGATAGGCCTCCAAGGTCGCGGCGTCGTAGCGCAGGGGCCGACGGTTGGCCAAGGCCACCACCGCGTTGCGGACGAATCGGATCACCCGGCCGTAACGAGGGATGTCCTCCTCGGAAAACCGCTCCATCCCACGACTTTCGGCGTCGGCGACGAAATGGCGAAGGAAAGACTGATAGGTGGGCACCAGGTCGAGGATGCGGGTGAGGCGCTCGATGCGCTCCCGCGTCTCCGCGGGCAGATTCGCCTCGCGGCGCAGCAGGTTGATGTTCCCCACCAGAGGCACCAGGCCCTGGGCGCGCGACCCGGTGAACAACTCCAGCAAAATTCCCTCGATGTCGGGCAATCGCTCCGCCCTTCCCGAGACGCTGTCGAACTCCACGCGGCCCGTCAGGACATAACGCGAGATCCATGCGAAAAAACCCACCGCATAGCGGCTGGCGGTCGAGGGACGGCCGGCGCCGCGCAACAGCGCCCCGGTCAAGCGGGCGACGTCCAGGGCCGAGGGAAGATTCTGATGGGAGCCGACCCAAGTCAGGTTCTCGGCGGAATTGCTCGAAGAGAGAACAAATTGGTCCCCCAGCCGATCGAAGGCGATCTGGCGCGGCGGAGGCGGATTGGGAACGTCTAAGGTGATCGGCAGGATAATTCGGCAGCCGTCCGCGGGACGAGGCCCACGCGCGGGCACGGCCGGAGGGGCTTCCGCGCAAGCCGCGGTAGCCGGCATCTGCAGGGTATTATCGGAGTTATCGGCGAAGACTCGTAGATTCGACATCGGGGCAACCTTTGCACGGGCGCTTCCGCCCGTCGCTTGGTGCCCCCAAGTTCAGGAAATAGCGTTTTCGATCTAAGCCCTTATCGAGGGCGCGTCAACAAAGTTGCGTGAGGACCTCGGGAATCCGGCTCCAAGAAAACCCATGGGTTTCATGGGGATAAGGGAAACCGTCGGAAGTCGGAGGCGGCGCGCCGGGGTCAAAACCGGGCCGTCCGGATGCTGTTGAACCAGGAGTTATAGCGGTCGTAAAGGGCCCGGAAGGCCTCCTGATTGCCCTGCTCCCAGCGGCCGTGGGTGACCGTCTTGCCGTCGGCGGTGATGTCGAAGAATTCCTCGACGGTGCTTTGGTGGGGTCCGTCGGGGTTCTTCGGCCAGGTGAAGAAGCCGCTGGCGACGACGATGTCGTAGAGCTGCTTGAGTTGCTCGCCGGAAATCTTATAGACGCGGTCGCTCTTGGTCTTGACGCCCTCCTCGCCGACGATCTCGGCGTTGCGACTGACCGTGACCGTGTCTTTGTGGACGGTCAAGGTCTCTTGGGTGGCGCGCTCGAGGGCCCCGGCGCTGGAGCGAAACACCAGCTTGAAGTCGCCCGGGACCTTGTCCGCGGCAAACGCGGCGAGGGGAAATAAAAACAACGCTAAAATTAGAAATGAAATCTTGCGCATATCCGACCTCCGCTGGGGATCCCTCATCGGGAGCGGAACCATTCTACGGTCTTTGTTAACCCCTCGGCCAGGGAAAATTTGGGCGTCCAGCCGAGCTCCTTCTCGATCTTGGCATAGGAAATCACGCTGCGCCGCTGCTCTCCGGGCTTGGCGGGGCCGTGCTGCGGCGCGGCCGCGACGCCCGCCGCCGCGGCGAGGTGCTTGTAGATCGCGACCACGTCGGTCTCGACTCCGGTGCCGACGTTGTAGACGCCGCGCACCCCGGGCTGCAGGGCCAGGAGGTTCGCGCGCACCACGTCCTCGACAAAGACGTAGTCGCGGGTCTGGAGGCCGTCGCCGTTGATGACGGGGATCTCGCCCTTGAGCAGCTTGGTGGCGAAGATGGCGACGACGCCGGCCTCGCCGTGGGGGTTCTGCCGGGGGCCGTAGACGTTGGCGTAGCGCAGGGAGACCGCGTCGATGCCGTAGGTCTCTTGGTAGAAATGCAGGTATTTCTCGCCCAGCAGCTTGGTGATGCCGTAGGGGCTGGCCGGCTGGGTGGGGTGCGACTCGTCGGCGGGATAGGCCAGCTGCTCGCCGTAGATCGCGCCGCCCGAGGAAGCAAAGACCACCTTCTTCACACCGTGCCGGCGTGCGGCCTCCATCAGGTTGAGGGTGCCGATGCCGTTGACCTCGCAGTCGTAGACGGGCTCGGCGACCGAGCGCCGGACGTCCATTTGGGCGGCGTGATGAGAGATCACTTCGGGACGGAACTCCTCGAGGACGCGGTCGACCGCGGCGTCGCGGATGTCGTTTTGATAGAAGCGGCTCGTCCCGGCGAGATTGGCCTTGGTCCCGGTCGCGAGGTTATCGAGGACGGCGACCGTGTGCCCCGCCTGGAGATAGGCGTCTTGGATGTGGGAGGCGATGAAACCGGCGCCGCCGGTGATGAGGATTCGCATGGCAGGGGAATAATGGGTAATTTCCTCGCGGTCAAGCGCCCGAAGCGGCAAGCCTTTACAGAAGCCCTCAAATGGTCCTAAATATTCCCCATGGACATCCTCGAGAAAATCGCCGCCGAAAAAAGGCGCCTCAACGCCGTCATCGTCTCCCACTACTACCAGGAGGACGAGATCCAAGACCTGGCGGACTTCGTGGGCGACTCCCTGGCGATGGCCCAGTACTGCGAAAAATCCCCGGCGGACACCTTGGTGGTCTGCGGCGTGCGTTTCATGGCCGAGACGGCCAAGATCGTCAATCCCGCAAAGCGGGTCCTGCTTCCCGACCTCGAGGCGGGCTGCTCGCTGGCCGACAGCTGCCAGCCCGCGCCATTCCGGTATTTCAAATCGAAGCTCAAAGACCCCTACGTCGTGATGTACATCAACTCGAATCCCGAGATTAAGGCGCTCTCCGACGTGATCTGCACCTCGAGCAACGCCGAGAAGATCATCGCCTCGGTGCCCAAGGACCGGGAGATCCTCTTCGGTCCCGACCGGCACCTCGGCCGCTACCTGATGAAGAAGACCGGCCGGCCGATGACCCTCTGGCAGGGCGTCTGCATCGTCCACGAGACCTTCAACGAGAAGAAGGTGATCGCCCTGAAGACCGAGCACCCCGACGCCGAGGTCATCGCCCACCCCGAGTGCGAGGAGGCGATCCTCAAGCACGCGGACTTCGTGGGATCCACCTCCGCCCTGCTCAAACACAGCCAGACCTCGCCGAAGAAGAAGTTCATCGTCCTGACCGAGTCGGGGATCCTGCATCAGATGCGCAAGGCTTCGCCCGACAAGATCTTTCTCGAGGGGCCCAACGACAGCGGCTGTCAGTGCAACGAATGCCCTTACATGCGGCTCAACACGCTCGAGAAGCTCTACCAGTGCCTGCGCGACGAGAAGCCCGAGATCCTCATGCCCGAGGAACTGCGCCGGCAGGCCTACCTGCCGCTGAAGCGCATGCTCGAGCTGAGCGCCGCCTAAATACCGCCCTTCCCGCCGATTTTAAGATTCCCCGGCCTTCCCCTACGATGAAGGCCGTTGGAACCTCTGTGCCCGCATGGGAGCAACCGCCGATTGTCGCCGCCAGCCGCCGGCGGACGCCTCCATCTGTCTTTAGAATATTGACAATCGTCATAATTTTTGTGACATTCGACTCATGGACCTTTCCTTCCTCATTCCTTCCAAGATGCGCCGTCAGGTGCTGGCCTATTTCGTCGCCAACCCCGAGGCCCAAATGGGCATCCGCGAGCTGGCCCGCGAGCTGAAAGCCCCGCCCCAGGCGGTCTATCGCGAGCTGCTCAACATGGAGGGCTGGGGCTTCCTCTTCTCCTCCAAACGCGGGAACCAGCGCGCCTTCCGGCTCAACAAGCGCTTCTTTCTGCTGCCGCCCATCCAGGAGCTGTTTCGGCGGCTGGACGAGGAAAAAAACCGGAAGTTCACGATCGTGAAGACCTATAATTTGGAAAAAGAGGTCAAAAGGCTTCGTAAAATTCCCGTTCCTCCGGAGCTGATTCCCGGACTGACTTCAAAACGCAGACGGCCTCGCGCTTACGCGGAAGAGAAGTCCCTCGCTAAACTGAGAAACCGGTGACCGTTAAATGGACTATTCAAAGAAATTGAACGAGATCGCGCTGCTGGACAAGGCAATTCAGCCCATCGTCTTGGCGGCCTTCCTTTCACGGTTATTCAAGAAATGGGATGTGCTCTTAACCGTGGTGGGAGGCGCTGCGGTTCAATATTACACTCAAGGTGAATACAATACCGAAGACCTCGATTCTATATTATCCGGGGACACCAAAGAAATCATCGAGGAGGTCATGGGCTCCCTCGGATTCAAACGGACGTCGATGTATCGGCATTTTGAGCACCCATCTTTCGATTTCGTCGTCGAATTTCCACCCTCCCCCATTGAGGTCGGAAATCGGCACGTGGATACGCTGGCAAATGTTGAAACCCAAGAGGGGTTAGTCCGAGTTATCCGGGTCGAAGACCTAATCATGGACCGCATTATCGCCGGAGTCGAATGGAGGGACCCCCCTTCACTCGATCAAGCTCGATTGCTGTGGGTGAAAAACAAAAAGCGCATCGATCTTGAATACCTCAAACAATTCGCCAAGGAAGAAGGCTACGCCGACACCCTGAAAAAGATCCTCAAATGACGCCTATTCCAGCATCTTCAGAAAATCCTCTTCCGAAATGATCTCGATATCCGCGCCTTTCTGCTTCAGGGCCTCCGCCTTGATCCACTTGTTGCCCTTGTCTCGGTTCTTGTAGCCCTCGCTGCCGATCACCAGGTAATCCAGGTCCTTGCTGACCCCGGCCGCGATCTCGCCGCCCAAGGCCTCGACCTTTTTCTCGGCCTCGCCGCGCTCCATGGCCGCCATCTTGCCCGTGAAAAGGAAGCTCTTGCCCGAAAACTTGCCCTGCTTTGCGGCGCTCCGCTCCTCGAGGGTCACGTACTTGAGCAGCTTGTCCAGGGTCTTGGCCTTCTGCTTCAGGCCCCGCACCACCTCGCGGGCGATCACCGGGCCGATCGTGTGGATGGCGCTCAGCTCTTCCTCGGTCGCGGCGCGGATCCGCTCGAGGCCGCGGAATTGCTTCACCAGGACCTCGCTACTGTGCTTGGCCAGCTCGGGGATGCCGAGGCTGCGCAGAAACTGCGCCAGGGGCACCCGACGGTGGGACTGGATGTTGTCGATCAGCTTGGTCGCGAGGATCTCCCCCATCCGCTCCAGATTGAGCAGGTCCTCCTTGGTCAGGCGGAAGAAGTCCGGCAGGTCCTCGACGTAACCGTTGTCGTAGAGCTGCTCGATCGTCTTGTCGCCGAATCCCTCGATCTCGAGGACGTCAACGAAATGCCTCAGCTCGCCCAGCCGCGTGCTGCGGCAGCCCTTCTCGTTGGTGCAGTAGAGGAAGTCGTCCCGGATCTCCGTCTTCGACCCGCAGGAAGGGCAGCGTTCCGGCGCCTCGACGAGCTTTTTGGTCTTCTGCAGGACCTCCTCGAGGTTGGGAATCACCCCGCCCCGCCGCATCACCAAAACCTTGGCGCCCAGCGAGACGCCCATCTTCTTCATCAGGCCGTAGTTGTGCAGCGAGACGCGCGAGACCGTCGCCCCGCTCAGGCGCACGGGGTCGATGATGCCGATCGGCGTGATGACGCCGGTTCGGGAGACACTCCATTCCACCTCGCGCAGGACGGTGGTCCCCGAATCCCCCTGAAACTTGTAGGCGATAGCCCAACGCGGGTGGTGGGCGCTGGCCCCCAACCGCGTCTGGTCGGCGACCTCGTTGGCCTTGTAGACGACGCCGTCCAGCTCGTAGTCGAGGGAATCTCGCTTCGCGAGGTACTCGTCGTAGGCCTTTTGCAGGGCCTCCGGCTCTTTGGAGATCACCTGGGCGTCGATGGGGGTGAAGCCCAATTTTTTCAAGTGCCGAAGCTTTTCGATCTCGCGGTCGAAGTCGAGGCCGAGCAATTCGTAGCCGAAAAAATTCAGCAGGTAGTCGGCGGTTTTCTTGGGATCCTTCTGCTTGAGGGCGCCGGCGGCGAGGTTGCGCGGATTGGCGAAGCTCCCCTCATACTTCTTGAAGACCGAACGGCGCATGTAGACCTCGCCGCGCACCTCCAGCGGCCCACGCGGAATCTTGCGCGGGACGTCGCCCACCTCTTGGACGTTGCGGGTGATGTCGTCTCCCTTCAGACCGTCGCCGCGGGTCTCGGCTCGGTCCAATCGCCCCCCCGCGTCGTAGTGGATGGCGATGGCCAGGCCGTCGATCTTCGGCGAGGCGACCACGTCGCCGTGCAGCTTGGCCGCCCAGTCCTGCAGGGCTTCCAGCGAGTAGGCCTTGTCGAGGCTGAGCATGGGCGAGGAATGGGCGAGCTTCTTGCCGCCGCCCTCGCTCAAATCGGAGCCGACTTCCTCGAGGACCTTCGAGCCGGGCTTCAGCTCCTTGAGGCGCTCGACCATCCGGTCGAACTCGTAGTCGCTGATCTCGGGCTTGGCCTGCTTGAAATAGAGGTCGTTGTGGTGCCGGATCGCCTGTTCCAGTTCCGGAACGGTCATTTCCTTGATGGGTTTTTGCGTTGCGGTTTTTTTCATCGTTGAAAATCGGATCGTTAAAACGCGAAACGCGTCACGAACAAGCGGTCCAAATCCCCGCGCTGATTGACGCAGACCACCCGGTCCCAACCGAGCGGGTCGCACTCGATCAGCGACACCGAGACGTTGTCGATGCGGAATTTCCAGATATTCTCGTAGGGGATCTTCAAGAACTCCATCACCGCGCACTTGATCCAGTCGGCGTGCGAGACCGCCACCACGGTCTGGTCGGGGTGCTCCCGGCGCAATTGCCCGATGAAGTCCAGCGCCCGATCGCGGACCTGGTAGAGGGTCTCTCCGCCCGGCGCCACCGGCGTCTCGAGCCGCGTGAAATAGGGCGTATAGTCCGGCAGGGCCCGGACCTCCTCGAAGGTCCGACCGACCCACTCGCCGTAGTGGATCTCGACCAGGCGTTCGTCGTAGCGGGGCGTCAAACCCCGGTCCTCGACCAGGATCTGGGCGGTCTCCCGGGCCCGGCACACGCTGGAGCTGTAGACGGCGTCGACGGGGAAGCGCCCCAGGGCCTCTTTCAGCGCGAGGGCCTGGAGCCGCCCGGTCTCGTTGAGGCCGATCTCCTGCCGCCCCATGATGCGGCGGTCGCGGTTCCAGTCGGTCTCGCCGTGGCGGACTAAGAGCAGTTTCAGCATGCCTTCATTTAACGTCGCGGGGGCCCGCGAAGAAAGGAAAAATTTTCTTTTCAGCCGTTCGGGAAACGTGATCAGATGGGCTCATGCTGCAAATCAACCGCCAGGTCCTGCCCAACGGCACCACCCTCCTCCTCGTCGAAAGCCGCCAAGCCCCCGTCGTCTCGATCAATTGCTGCGTGCGCGTCGGCTCTCGACACGAGACCGACCAAGAGGCCGGCATTTGCCACCTCATCGAGCACATGTTGTTCAAGGGCACCGAGCGCCTCGGGCCCGGCGAGGTCGCCAAGCGCATCGAGGCCAGCGGCGGCGACGTCAACGCCTACACCAGCTTCGACGAGACCGTCTATTACTGCACCCTGGCCAGCCGTCACTTCGAGGCCGGCCTGGACATCCTCTCCGACGCGGTGCTCAACTCGGTCTTCGACCCCGACGAGCTCGCCCGCGAGAAGGAGGTCGTCATCGAGGAGATCCTGCGCAGCAAGGACAGCCCCAGCAAGGTCCTCTCGGAGGCGCTCTTCGAAAAGGCCTTTCCGACCCACAACTACGGGCGCCCGATCATCGGCTTCAAGGAGACGGTGCAGGGCTTCCCCCGCGAGATGATTTTGGACTTCTACCGATCCTGGTACGTCCCGGAGAACATGGTCGTGGTCCTGGCCGGCGACTTTCGGACCGAGCGGGCGCTCGAGCTCTGCCAAGGGATCTTCGGCAAGCTGCCCGCCCGTCCCAGCCCCCGCGCCGCGGGCGCGCAGGAGACGCCGCAGACCGAAGCGCGCTCCGTCGTCCTCACCAACCCCATCCAGGGCAGCACGATGATGCTGGGCTACCACGTCCCGGCGCTCGACCACGCCGACATCCCGGCCCTGGACATCTTGAGCCACATCCTGGGCGAGGGCGAGAGCTCGCGCTTCGAGCTCAATATCAAAGAGCGCAAGGGCCTGGTGAACTCGATTTATTCCTATGTCTACTCCCCCGCCGATCCCGGCCTCTTTGCGGTCGGCTACAACCTCCCGGAGAAAAACCTGGACAAGGCGACCCGTGCGGTAATGGAAGAGATCTACCTCTTCCAGGACAAGAAGCTCGATCACGACGAGCTGGCCCGCGCCAAGATCAACATCAAGAGCGACGCGGTCTACGAAAAGGAGACGGTCGAGGGCCTGGCGCGCAAGTACGGCTACTTCGAGACCATCCTCAAGCAGTACCAATTCGACGAGCACTACTACCAAAAGATCGACGCCGTCACCCCCGACGACGTCCGCGAGGTCGCCGCCAAGTATCTCAAGCCCGAAGGCCTGAACATCGGCCTCATCTACCCGCAGGACTCGAAGCGGAAAATCGCCGCCCAAGACCTCCTCGAGTGGGCCCAGGTCCGCAAGCCCGCGAAGCGCCCCGCGAAAAAGGCCGCCGACGAGGTGCACTATCTGAAATTGAAAAACGGCCTGCGCCTCATCCTGAAAGAGAACCACAACGTCCCCACGGTCGTGATCCGCACAGCCCACCTGGGCGGACTCCGCTCGGAGACGCCCAAGACCAACGGCATCCACGGCCTGCTCGCCCAACTCTGGGGCAAATCGACGACCACCCTCGACGCCGAGGCCATGGCGCGCGAGGTCGAGATGATCGCGGGCAGCATCCAGGCCTACAACGGCCGCAACATGACGGGCATGAAGGCGGATTTCCTAAGCGAGAAGATGCGGGACGGCGTCCAGCTCTTTCTCGACGCGCTCCTCCATCCTCGCTTCGACAGGCAGGAACTGGAGCGCGAACGGCACAATATCCTCGAGGCCCTGCGCCGCGAGGAAGACCAGCTCGCCTCGCTGGCCTTCAAGCAGTTCCAACAGCGGCTTTTCCCCAAGCACCCCTACGGCATGTCGCTCTTGGGCACCGCGGCCAACGTGAAGCGCTTCAAGGTCGGCGACGTCAAGCGGGCCTTCGAGGACAACCTCGACCCGAGGAATCTCGTGATCAGCGCGGTGGGCGACTTCGATTGGGAGACCATGGCGGGCCTGCTGCGCCCCGCCCTCGAGTCCATCCGCGGGCGCCGCCGGGGCTTCAAGCCGCCCAAGGTCGACCCGGCGCCGACGGCGATCCAGACCGTCGAGAAGACCAAGGACAAGTTCCAGGCCCACCTGGTGCTGGGTTTCCGCGGCGTCAGCTACGCCGACAAGGACCGCTACGCCTTGGACGTGCTCAACAACATCCTCGCCGGCCAGGGCGGCCGCCTCTTCATCGAACTGCGCGACAAGATGTCGCTGGCCTACTCCGTCACCTCGCTCAGCCAGGAGGGCGTCGAGCCCGGCTATTTCGGCGTCTACATCGCCACCGAGCCCCGCAAGGTGAATACCGCCATCGAGGGGATCCTTCGCGAGCTGAAAAAGGTCACGGAAGAGCTCGTCGCGCCCGAAGAGCTCGAGCGCGCCCAGCAGTACATGGTGGGGGCCTACGAAATCGACCTGCAGCGCAACAGCACGGTTGCCACGCAGCTGGCCTTCAACGAGATCTACGGGATCGACCGCCGCGAATGGCTGATCCTGCCCGAGAAGATCCTCCGCGTGACGCGGGAAGACGTCTTGAAGGTGGCGCGCAAGATTCTCAAGCTGGACCGCTACATCCTCTCGGTCGTGAAGCCCTAATTTTCTAAAGACAGCCCCCCTCCTTTTCCCTTAGAATTTATCGAGTAAAGGGAGGCGATATGCGCGCAAGCTCCGTCGCATTCATCGTCACGCTGTGGCTGGCGGCCTCTGCGCTTTGGCCGGGCAAGGCCGAGGCCAAGTGGCAGACCTTCTCCCCGCCGGCGGGGGATTTCAGCGTCTCGATGCCGGGAAAGCCGCAATTGACGCAATCCGTCCACAAGAGCTTCGTCGGTGCCGTCAAGGAGAGCACCTATACGATCAAGGCCGGAGGTGTCACCTACAGCGCTTCCTATTCCGAGCTGCCCGGCATCGCGGTGGCCTTGGGCGGCACCCACACGATCTTCAACAAGGCCAAGGACGGGCTGCTCAAAGAGGCCGGCGGCTCCGAGAACGCCTTCGATGCGATCAGCCTCGGCAAAAACGAGGGCCGCGAGCTCAGCTTCACGCTGAACGGCGGCGGCAGCGGCAAGGCGCGCTTCTTCCTGGTCGACAAGCGACTCTACGTGATCGTCGCGAGCGGCCCGGCGAGCGCGGCAGCGGCGATGGGAAAATTTTTAGATTCGTTTAAATTGCTTTCATGAGGTTTTGAAGGAGTATCCTATCTCTATGAACCATATTTGCGTCTTCTGCGGCTCCAATGAGGGGGACAGCGAGGTGTATCGAGGGGCCGCGAAGGAGTTGGCGGGCCTGCTGGTTCGGGAAAATATCGAGCTCGTCTACGGCGGCGCCCAGGTGGGCCTGATGGGGCGGATCGCCGACGCCGTCCTGCAGCGGGGCGGCCGGGTCACC
Source organism: bacterium (assembly GCA_048499175.1). GTDB lineage: Bacteria > UBA10199 > UBA10199 > DSSB01 > DSSB01 > DSSB01. Next base: position 29,388 of record JASOAK010000021.1, on the reverse strand, counting down.
GGCATCATCCCCGGGGCACTCTTCCCCAAGGAGATCCCGCACCAGGGCCTCACCCAATTATTGGTCGTGGACTCGATGCATGAGCGCAAACGCCTGATGTACGAGTTCTCCGACGGCTTCATCGCCCTGCCCGGAGGCCTGGGTACCCTGGACGAGCTCTTCGAGATCCTCACCTGGGGACAGTTGGGCCTGCACGGCAAGCCCTGCGGCCTGCTCAACGTGGCGGGCTATTTCGACGAGATCCTCGCCTTCCTCGCGACGGCCGAAAAACGAAAATTCCTCAAGCCCCAGCACCGCCAACTGTTGCTGGACGACGCGGATCCCGCCTCCCTTTTGGCCAAAATGCGGGCCTTCCAGCCCCGCCCCCTCAAGAAATGGATCCGCAGCCAGGAGACCTAGGCGCGGAAGGGCGATTGACATTTTCTTAAAAATGTCTTTATTCGTTAGACAGATTCAAAGGAAGTCTATGAACGCCTCGATCGTCGATTTGAGATACAAGACCAAGGCCATCCTCAAGGCCCTCGAAAAGAACGAAAAAATCCAAATCCTTTACCACGGCAAGGTCAAGGGGACGATCCTCCCCCCGGGGCGCAAGACCGCCGGAAAGGTCTCGTCTCACGCCTTCTTCGGCCTGCGCATGGGCAAGCCCCCCCGCCCCGACCAAGCCATGGACCAGCTGAGAGGCGGCCGTTTCCGTGATATTTGACACCGATATCTTCATCTGGGTGCAAAGGGGAAACACCAAGGCGGCCAAGCTTATCGATCAGACCCCCGAGCGGTATCTCTCCGTCCAAAGCTACCTCGAGCTGCTGCAATGTGCCGAAAACAAAGCGCAACAACAGGTGACCCGGCAGTTTCTCTCCGAATTCGGGTTTAACGTCCTGCCTCTGACGGAGAATATCGGGCATCGCGCCTTGGTTTATATTGAGGAATACGGCCTCAAGTCAGGCTTGAGGGCGGGAGATGCCATCATCGCCGCCACCGCCGTCGAGAACCAATTACCCCTTGCCACGGGCAACAAAAAGCACTTTAAATCCATCCAAGAGCTGAATCTGCGAATATTCAGACCGTAGTCCAAAGGAAAACCCATGCTGAAATTGACCGACAAAGCCAAAAGAAAAGATCCGCCTGCTGAAAGACAAGGACCCAAAGAGCTGGGGGTCATGCTCCCCCCGACCAGGCAGGCACCTACATCCACCTGCCGCTGATCGACCTCGCCACCCCTGCCCTCCATCGACGACGTAAAGTTCGTCGAAGACCCTCAAAAGCTGGTCGTCGACCGCACCACCAACGAAGAGATCCGGGGAAGTCGCCGTCGACTACCTCGACGGCGGGGTGCTCTCCGGCGTCTTCGAGGGTCAAGGTGCAAGCCCGCGGCGGCCGGGGCCGGCAGCCTCGACACCAGCAATCCGCAGGTGCGCAAGATCCTCGAGGTCCTCGAGAAAGAGATCAACCCCGCGGTGGCCAGCCACGGCGGCTACACTAAGCTGCTCGATTACCGCGACGGGAAGGTCTACCTCTTCATGGGCGGCGGCTGCCAGGGCTGCCACGGCGTCGACCAGACGCTCAAATACGGAATCGAGACCCGGCTCAAAGAAGTCGTGCCGGAAGTCGTGGCGGTCATCGACCAGACGGACCATGCGGCGGGAACCAATCCATATTTTACCGCCGGGCACGGGCATTGATTGTAGGGGCGAACCTTGGGATCGCCCCTACCAATTCAATCCCTCCAACGGACAACCCTCGCACTTCGGCTTCGGCCCGCAGAACTCCTTCCCCACCGACACCAAGAGGGCGTGAAACTCGTTGTAATGCGCCGCCTCCGCCGGGACATGGTCGGTGGCAATCTCCTGTAATTCGTCGTACCCCGCCTCCTCCGGCGCCAGGTAATGCCGCGTGAAGACGCGGTAGGTGTAGGCGTCGACCACGAAGATCGGGTGCCCCAGGGCGTAGAGCAGGATGCTGTCGGCCGTCTCTTTGCCGATGCCCTTGACCTCCAGCAGCTCCTCCCGCAGGCGCTCGGTGGGCCGCGCGCGCATCCGCTCGACGTCGCCCGCGTAGCGCTCGCGCAAGAACTCCAAGAAGGCCTTCAACCGCTTCGTCTTGACGTTGAAATAGCCCGCCGGCCGGATCTTCTCCGCCAAGGCCTCGTCGGAGAGCCCCAACAGCGCCGACAGGCTCAGCAAGCCCTCGCGCTTCAAGTTCTCCAAGGCCTTTTCCACGTTCTTCCAGCTGGTGTTCTGCGTGAGGACTGCCCCGACCATCACCTCGAAGGGCGTCTCGCCTGGCCACCAATGCTGCTGGCCGAAGCGGTCCAGCAGGCGTTGGAACATCTCGGCGAAGATTTTTTTGGATTTTAGGCCCAAGACGTGCTCCGATATCCCCATGCAGGCCTTCTCGCCCGAAGAGATCGAAAACTACCGCAAGCTCTTTCCCGTGACCCGCGACTGGATCTATCTCAACCACGCCGGCGTCGCCCCGATCAGCCGCCGGGTCGCCGAGGCGGTCGATCTCTTCAACCGCGAGGCCCTGGAACATGGATACACCGAGGCCGCCCGTTGGCACAAGCGCATCGAGGCCATCCGCGCCGATTGCGCCCGCCTGATCGGCGCCGAGGCCGGCGAGATCGCCTTCGTCAAAAATACCTCCCACGGCCTCTCCCTGATCGCCCGAGGCCTGGGCCTGAAGGAAGGCGACGAGGTCCTGATCAGCGAGACCGAATTCCCCAGCAACGTCTATCCCTGGATGGCCCTGGAAAAATCCGGCGTCGTCCTGAAGAAGATCCCCGCCCGGGGCGCCGAGCTCGACTTAAGCCACCTCGAGCGCCTGATCACCGAAAAGACCCGCGTCGTCTCGCTCAGCTCGGTGCAGTACGGCAGCGGCTACCGCCTCCCCGTCGCCGAGATCGGGCGGCTCTGCCGCGACACCGGCATCTATTTCATGCTCGACGCCATCCAAAGCCTGGGCGCCTTCCCCCTCGACGTGATCCGCGACCAGGTCGACTTCCTCGCCGCGGACGCCCACAAGTGGCTGCTCGGCCACGAGGGCATCGGCCTCCTCTACGTCCGCAAGGCCCTGATCGAAAAGATCGAACCGGCGCTTTTGGGCTGGAACAGCGTCGTCCGGCCCCTCGACTTCGACCGCATCCACCTCGAGCTGCGCCCCGACGCCGGGCGCTTCGAGGAGGGTAGCCACAACGGACTGTCGATCTACGGCCTAGGCGCCGCGGTGGAGCTGCTCCTCGAGGCGGGCATCCCGCGCGTCGCCGAGCGGATCCTGGCCCTGACCGGCCGCCTGATCGCCGGCCTGCAAGAGCAGGGCATGGAGCTGGCCAGTCCGATAAGCGACGCCCAGCGCTCCGGCATCGTCAGTTTCCGCCTCCCCGAGGACCCGGAGGGCAAGGCCCTCTCCGCCCTGGAGCGCCGCCTCCACGCGGAGCGGGTCTACGCCACGGTGCGCCGCCGCGGGCTGCGCCTCTCGCCCCACTTTTATAACACGACGGAAGAAATGGACCGCGTCCTGGCCCTGATAAAAAAGATTCGACATTCCGCGGTATAACCCCCTATCTATAAACCTTCCTATGAAGCGTCCATGGGTCCATCTCGTCCTCTGGCTCAGCCTGCTGAGCCCCGCCGCCGCGCCGGCGGCCTTCCCCTTCGACAGCCCCCTCCTCCCCGGCGGTAACGGCGCCACCCCGGCGCCCCAGAAAAAGGCCCTCACCGAGCCTGAGGTTCGCGCCCAACAAGCACGCAACACCCAAGAGCTGGAGCAGGCCAAACAATCCCTGGCCCAACTCTCCGAGAGCGCACCGCAGGGGGAAAACCGCTATCTCGAGGATCGGGTCCAGCTGCTGGAAAGCCTCGACCTGATCTACGGCGACTTGCTGGAGGCCTTCGCCTCCCAGCAGAAGATACTGGCCCGCACCAAGGCCCTCGAGGCCGAGGAGGCCCAGTGGAAGAGCGGGACGCCGCCCAAGGACTTCGCGATCGACTTCAACAACCTCGACCGCCTGCGCGGGCAGGAGGTCGAGGCGAAAAAGAACCAACGCAACCGCGAGCAGATCTACAAATCCCGTCAGGAAGCCGCGGAGGAGGCGAAGAAGGACTTCCAGACCGCCGAACAGGAGCGGCGCCGCGCCAAAGAGGCCGTCGAGACGGCCAAAGACGGCGAGGAGCGCGCGGCCCTCGAACCCGCCCTCGCCCTGGCCCAGCTCAAGAGCCGCCAGGCGGAGCTTCGCCTGGCGCTGCGCGAGCTGGAGTTCGAGGTCGCCAAAAACTATCGCGTCTTTTTCCAAAAGCAGCAGACGCTCAACGCCCTGGAGATCTCCTACCTCGAGAAGCGGGTCCGATTCGGGGAAGAGGACCTCAAGCGCGAGCTGAACCTGCTAAGCGCCGAGTCGGAAAAACTCTCGCAGCGTCTCGAGCGACGGCAAAAAGAACTCCAGGCCGCCGCCAAAGAGTACGACCGAGCCCGGAAACGCCTCGACGACAACCCCGCCCCCGCGCCGGCCCAGGTCGAGGAGGTCGAGGCGAGGCGCCTGGCCCAGACGGCCTTGGAGCAGGAAGGCGAGCTCTTGAACGACCGGCTCAAGCGCCTCAAGGAGCAGGAGGAGTTTTGGAAGCGCCGCTACCGCCTGTTGAGCGGCAAGACCGACCGGTCGGAGATCGCGACTTGGCAGCCGCAGACGCGGCAATACCTCGATCAGTTGAGGCGCGACGAGGAGCTGAGCAACCTACGGCTCAACTCCCTGCGCAACAGCCTGGTGGAAAACGAGGAGAAGGCCCGGGCCAAGGGCGAGGTCGACCCCGAGGCCAAGCGCTGGTTGCAGCAGCAAAAAGAGGCGCTTCAGCGAAACATCGACACGATGCAGGACCACCTCGCCTCCCTGGCCCTGACCCGCAAGCTCTACGAGAAGTTTCTGGCCGAACAGGAGTCCCGCTACGCCCAGGTGAGCTTATCGGACCGGATGTCCCGGATTTGGGAACGCTTCCTCCACGTCTGGAACTACGAGCTCACCTCGGTGGACGACAGCCCGATCACGGTCAGCAAGGTCTTCTTCGCGGTGATCTTGATGGTGTTCGGCTTGATGCTGGCGCGGCGCCTGAGCAGGACGCTGGCCGAGCGCGTGCTGCCGCGCTTCGGGGTGACGCCGGGGGTGGCGGCCGCCCTGCGCACCCTCACCTTCTACGCCCTCATGCTGCTCTTCGTCCTGACGGCCCTGCACCTAGTCCGGGTGCCGCTGACGCTCTTCGCGGTCTTGGGCGGCGCGATCGCGATCGGGGTCGGCTTCGGCAGCCAAAACTTGATGAACAACTTCATCAGCGGTCTGATCCTCTTGATCGAGCGGCCGATCAAGGTGGGCGACATCATCGAGACGGATGGCAACGCCGGCGTCGTCGAGCAGATCGGCGGCCGCAGCACGCAGATCCGCACCTTCAACAACATCCACATGATCGTCCCGAACAGCGCCTTTTTGGAAAAGTCCGTGATCAATTGGACCCTGTCCGACAACATGATCCGCTCGAGCATCCGGGTCGGTGTCGACTACGGCTCGAACACTCGCCAAGTGGCGGATATCCTCAAGAAGGCCGCCTCCGACCACGGCAAGGTCCTCCAGACGCCCGAGCCCATCGTCCTGTTCTCGGACTTCGGCAGCGACTCCCTGGTCTTCGACCTGTTTTTTTGGGTGAAAATCCAAACGGCGTTGGAACGTAAGCTAATCGAAAGCGACCTGCGCTTCATGATCGAGGGCGCCTTCCGCGAGGCCGACATCAACATCGCCTACCCGCAGCGCGACGTGCACCTCGACACGGTCAAGCCTTTGGAGGTTCGCGTCGTCAGCAACCAGACCGTCCCGCATTCTTCCGCAAAGCTCCCTCAGGTCTAGTGCGAAGGATCCGACGCCTCGACCTTCACCGAATAAGACTTCCGCAAAACCTTCCCGCCCATCTCGGTCAGCTCCAGGGTAAAATCGTAGAGCCCGCCAGCCTCGGGGATGCCCCGGACCGTTCCGTCCTCCTGCAGGGCCATGCCGGGAGGCAGCTCGCCTTCCAAGAGCCGGACGTCCTGGAGCGGCTCGGAATGCGCCCGCCCGATGATCACGACCAGGCCCTCCTGTTGGATCTCGTCGAAGGAGCCCGCGTTGAAGGAGACGAACCAATCGACCTCGCCGCAACCGGCGAAGACCAACAGACCGCCGAGAAAAAGCACCGAAAAGATTCGCAAAAACGCACACCACATGGACGACCTCATCCAATGCCAAGGCCGTAGCGTAAGGCCACCGTGAGGACTATAATTTTACCCGCGTGATCCTACGGACAAAAGGGGGGTTTTATGCGGCAGGTTTTGTCCTGGGTCCTGGCGATGAGCTGCCTATTTCCCGCGGGCCTTTCGGCCCAACAAGAAGCCTTGTTTTTGAAGATCATCACGGAGGTGCAGCGATCGAGCCGGCCGACCGTGGACAGGCCGGTCGAAGCGACAAAAGAGGAGCCTTTGTTGGAGGACGTCTGGGAAGAATACCGGGAGGAGCCGGAGGCCACGGATCTGCCGCCGTTGGACGCGGGAAAACCGGCGGAGTTCAATCCTTGACGGCTCGCTCGCCGGAGGCGTTTTGCAAAAACCGCCCCAGGTTGCCTACCGCAACGGAGGCCGAGAAATACAGCCAGGGCAACCAGGAGCCGACGCCGAAGAGCGCGTCCTTCGGCGGCAGGTACCAAAACGCGCCGGCGCGGACGAGCAGGATCTCCGTGACGGATCCCACCAGGGCGGTCATCATGCCGAGCAAGACGCCCTGCCAGGTGCGGTCCAACAGCAGCCACACCGCCAAGGCGGAGGCGGCGATCAAGGCGTCGAGCGGACCGCCGGACCTCAGCGGCACGAAGGCCGTCATCGCGTAGATACCCAGGAAGGCGGCGATGCCGAAGATCACCGCGGCGATCGAACGCGAGCCGGGCCGGTCGGGCGGCGCGCCCAGCCAGCGGTCCATCTGCGGGTGGCTCAGACCGATTGCGACGCCGGCGGCGCCGAAGATCAGCGGCACCCACCAGGGCAGGCGCCAGAAATAAAGTTGGAAGAGATTGGGAGGGTAATCGGTGGTACCGGAGACCACATGGAAAGAATCCCCGACCGGGCCGAAGACGGCGCCGACGAAGAAGAGCAACAAAGCGGCTTGGGTTTTGTTCCGCATCTTGCCTTCCTTGGGCCAAGGCCTGCCGGCCTGGCTTCTGTCCTAAGGGTCCCGAGGACCGGCGCCGCATATCGCCGCCGTCGCCCGACCGGACCGCCCCCTGCCATCGAAAATCTTAGGAGGCCGCCCCCTCCGCGGGCGCCGCCGCCGGGGCCGACTCGGCCACCGCCACCGCGGTCTTCCGCGACTTGAGCCAGGCCTCGTAGTGCGCGTCGCAGAGCCCGCGCTTGCCCATCGGCTTCTTGCAGCTCTCTTGGCTGCAAGTCTTGTAGCGGGACTTGCCCAGCTTGCCCTGGCGCCACTGCTTGTAATGCACGTTGCAATAGCCCTTCGCGCGGTAAGGTCGCTTGCAGTCCTTCTGTTTGCACTTCTTCGCTTCGGCCATTTCGGCTCCTCCTATGGATTCGTTTTGCTGAAGGCCTCGGCCTCCGGAGTGATAGGCACCACACTCATGCGGACCAAGTCAACCTTCCAGATTAAATTTCCGCCGCCCTGCGGGGGCAGGGCCCGCACCAAGACCGTGCCCGCCAGCTTGGACTCGAGTTGCGGCTCCCAAGAGATCAGGTCGGGACGGGTTTGGAAGCTCCGGGCCACCTGCTCCTCCAGGGTCGCGCCCTGGGGACCCTGGGGCCGGGCGAAGCGCACCGCGCCCACCGCGTGCCGGAGATCGGATTGGTCGAAGCGATGTTGAAGATAGCTGACCGAGACCACCCCCAAAAGAACCACCGCCGCGGCGCCGATAAATTTGAACAATGACTTCAAGCCTGCCGCCTAACCCATTTTAATCCGAGGATTTTTCCAGAATTTTCTCGAGGGCCTTCCGGTCTTGCTCGTCGAGCTTCTCGAGATGGATGACCCGCTCGCCCTCCGAACCCTTGGGGACGGGAGGCGCTTTGGCGGAAGGGGCCGCCGCCGAGGTCTTGGGGGCGGCCGGGGCGGAGGCCGAGGGGGACGGGGCCTTGGCCGGCAACTCCGGTTTGAAGACGTCCTCGACTGAGATGTCCTTGCGGATCAAGGCCAAGACGCGGTCCCGGACCACGCCGTAGACCCTCTGGACCCCCTCGCTCTGCCAGAGCTCGAGGGCCAGGTCGCGGGAGGGACGGCCGCCGATGTTCAGGTTGAGAACCAAGGCCACCACCGCCAGGACCCCCGCCAGGGAGAGGCCTTTCTTTAAGAGGGAAACCATGGGAGGGCTTATAATCGCTTCCTCGACTCCCCCGCAAGGTGAAAGCGGGGCCTTTTGTCCGGGGTCATGGCAACAAGCGCTAGACCGGCCCGGAAGTCCTTTGTTAGGATTCGATTTATGGCTATGGCTAGCACCTCCAGCATCGCACCGCAGAAGAAACCCAAGGTCCTGATCGTCGACGACAACCCCACCAACGTGGAATTGCTCCTCGCCCAGCTGAAGCCCTATCCCTACCAGCTGATGACCGCCTACGACGGCGAGGCCGCCTTGAAGAAGATCGAGGAGGACCCGCCCGACCTGATTTTGCTCGATCTGATGATGCCCAAGCTCTCCGGCTACGAGGTCTGCCAAAAGATCAAGAGCGACAAGAAGACGCAGTTCATTCCGGTGATCGTCATCACCGCGCTGAAAGAGCTCGAGGACAAGCTGAAGGCCATCGAGATGGGCGCCGACGACTTCTTGATGAAGCCCTTCAACAAGGTCGAGCTGGTCACGCGGGTCAAGTCGCTGCTCAAGCTCAAAGAGCTCTACGACGACGTCGACAGCAGCGAAACGATCATCTTCACCTTAGCCGAGATGCTCGAGGCGAAGGACGTCTACACCCGAGGCCACTCCGAGCGGGTCGCGCGCTACGCCCTCCTGCTGGCCCGGCGCCTCGGCCTCAACGAGGCCGACCAAGAGCTGATCCGACGCGGCGCCCTGCTCCACGACGTCGGTAAGATCGGCGTCCGCGAGCTGGTGCTGAACAAGCCGGAAAAACTGTCTCAGGAAGAATTGGCCCACATCCGCTCGCATCCCGCGCGGGGCTGCGAGATCTGCAAGGCCCTGAAGAGCCTCGCGCCGGTCCTGCCGATCATCCGCCACCACCACGAGCGGGTCGACGGACTCGGCTACCCCGACGGGGTCAGCGGCGCCGAGCTCGCTCTGGGCCCGCGCATCGTCTCGATCGCGGACGCCTACGACGCCATGACCAGCAACCGCCCCTACCGCAAGGGCATCCCGCCCGGCGAGGCGATCAAGATCTTCGAGCGCGAGTCGGAGAGCGGGCAGTGGGACCCCGAGCTGGTGAAGAGTTTCATCCAACTCATCAAAAGCGAAGCGAACGTTTAATCTCTCATGAAAATTCTCGTCACCGGGGCCGGGGGATTCCTCGGCTCCCACATCGTCGAAGAGCTGACCAAGCAGGGCCTGCCGCTGCGCGCCGGCTATCGTCCGGGCACCACGATCTCGGGCGACGACAGCGAGGTGATGATCGACGGGCTCGACCTCGAGGCCTTTCCGCTCGACGTGACCGACCGCAACGCGGTGTTTCAGGCGGCCCAGGGCTGCACGACGCTCTTTCACGCCGACTTCCTTTGCTCCTTCTCGGGCGCCGACCGGGCGCGGATGGCGGCGATCAACCACCTGGGCACCAAGCACGTCATGGAGGCCGCTCTGCACCACGGCGTCGAGAAGGTGGTCTACTCCTCCGGCATGGAGACCCTGGCCCTCGCGCCCGGGGAAGAGCTGATCCGCGAGACCGACGGCGTGGCGATGGAGGAGCTTAGGACCGATTTCGAAAAGACCCGCTTCCTCGCCGAGCGCGAGGTCAGCCGCCTCAAGCAGCAAGGCCTTCCCGTCGTGATCGTCCATCCCACGATCTGCCTGGGCACCCGCGACCGCGACCCTTCGCCCTTCGGCCGCTACCTGCTTCGCTACCTGCGGCGGAAGACGCACTTCTATCTCGACACCGGGTTCAACTTCATCGACGTCGTCGACGTGGCCAAGGGCCACCTGCTCGCAGCCAAGCGCGGGCAGGTCGGCGGGCGCTACATCCTCGGCAACCAAAACGTCTTCATGCTCGAGCTGCTGCGCAACCTGCAAAAGATCACCGGCGTCCCCGCCCCCGGCACCGCCCTGCCGCTGGCCTTCGCCAAACTCGGAAACACCCTGGCGCGGCTGGTGTTGCAAAAAAAAGACGGCGTCCCGAACGCCGTCATCGACCGACTGTCCCGCCCGTTCTTCGTCGATCCCGGCCTCGCGCGGCGCGAGCTGGGCCTGCCGCAGAGCAATATCTGGGAGGCCCTCAAGCGGCATGTGGCTTCCCTGAAGAAGCTCCAGCAAATTTGAGTTTACCTCGGCGCCCTAACCGACTAGGGGTCGGGCATGCTGGAATCCGTCCTGCACACGATCGTCAAACGCTGGTACGTCGTGGCCTTCCTGATCAGCTACCTCGGCATCGCGTCCTATCACTGGGGGTGGCGGCGGACGCTCAAGCTGCTCGTCCTGGGCTATTTCATCGCCTGGGCCTCCGAGGCCTCGTCGATCCGCAACGGATTTCCCTACGGGGATTACAAATATAAGTATGAAAACATGCCCGGAGAGGTCTTCTTTTACGGGGTGCCGGTGTGGGACTCGTTGTCCTACGTCTTCCTGAGCTTCGCCGGCTACATGATGGCGCTGTTCCTGCGCAGCCGCTGGAACCGCTTCGCGCCCCTGCAGGAATTGCAGCGCTCCTGGGGCACGGTGGTCTTCGGAGCGGCCCTGACCATGCTGCTCGATATCGTGATCGACCCGGTCGCGCACCTGGGCGCGCGCTGGTTCTTGGGCGACATCTACTATTATCCGAATCCCGGCTGGTACTTCGACGTCCCGATGAGCAATTTCGCGGGATGGTTTTTGGTGGCGCTCGCGATCCTCGGGGCCTTCCGGCTGACGGACTCCCTCGAAGGGGTGCCGCGGAAAATGGATTCGGTCCTGCTGGGGGTAGGGTTGTTTCTCGGCGTCTACTTCTTCAACTTGGGCGTCACGCTCTATCTGCGGGAATACAAGCTCGCCGCAGCCTCGGCGGGATGGGGGCTGTTGCTCTTGCTGCTGGCGAGGCGACGCCGCGCGAAAAATCTGCGGGAATTGTTGTAGGGGTTAACCTTGTGTTCGCCCCTACAGGTAATCGCGGATCAGAATTTCCGCGATCTGCACCGCGTTGGTCGCCGCGCCCTTGCGGATGTTGTCGGCCACGATCCAGAAATTGAGCCCGTTTTCGACCGACTCGTCGTCGCGGATGCGGCCGACGAAGACCTCGTCTTTGTTCACGCAGTCGATGGCCAGCGGATACTGGTTGTGCGCGACGTCGTCCTTCACGATCACGCCGGGCGCCTTCTCGAGCAGGGCCCTCGCCTCGCGGGCCGTGAGCTTCTTCTCGGTCTGGACGTTGACGCTCTCGCTGTGGCCACCGAAGACCGGCACGCGCACGCAGGTGGCCGTCACCTGGATGGAGTCGTCGCCCATGATCTTCTTGGTCTCGTTGACCATCTTCATCTCTTCCTTCGTGTAGCCGTTGTCGAGGAAGACGTCGATGTGCGGCAGGCAGTTGAAGGCGATTTGGTGGGGAAACTTCGCCTTCTGCAGCTCCTCGCCGCTGAACAGGGCCTTGGTCTGCTGAGCGAGCTCGTCCATCGCCCGCTTTCCGGCGCCGCTCGTCGCCTGGTAGGTCGAGACGACGATGCGCTTGATCTTGGCCTGATCGTGGATGGGCTTGAGCGCGACGACCATCTGGATGGTCGAGCAGTTGGGATTGGCGATGATGCCCTTCTTCTTGTAGTCGCCGATGGCCTTGGGATTGACCTCGGGCACCACCAGCGGCACCTCGGGGTGCATCCGGAAGGCGGAGGTGTTGTCGACGCAGACCGCCCCGGCCTGGGCCGCGACCGGGGCGAAGCGCTCGCTGATCGTCCCGCCCGCGGAGAAAAGCGCGATGTCGACGCCCTCGAAAGCCTTGGCGTCGAGGACCTCGACGGGATAATCCTTGCCCTTGAAACGGAGCCGCGTGCCGACGCTGCGCTCGCTGGCGAGCAGCTTGAGCCTGTCGACGGGAAAATTGCGCTCCTCGAGGACCTCGAGCATGACGTTGCCCACCGCGCCGGTGGCGCCGACGACGGCGACGTTGTATTTTTCTTTTTTCATAAGGCTCCGATGGGGAATTACTCCCCATTTTTATCTTCCATCGTCCTTGCCTTAGCGCCCGCTGTAGGGGCCGTTCGCGAACGGCCCCTACGAAGGCTGCAAAGACTTGGCGCAACAAAATCACACCAATTGGGGCGGGCACGGGGGCCCGCCCCTACCGTGAATACAATTTCTTCAGCTCCGCCAAGATCCGCTCGCCGGCCTCCTGGGTCGAGGCCCTCGCCTCGCCGGGCTTGGCGATGTCGGCGGTGCGCAATCCCGCCTCTAATACCTTCTCGACCGCGGCCTCGATCCGTTGCGCCGGGGCCTTTTTGCCGAAGGTCAGGTCCAGCATCATCGCGCCCGACAGGATCGTCGCGATGGGGTTGGCCACGCCCTTGCCCGCGATGTCGGGGGCGCTGCCGTGGATGGGCTCGTACATCCCCTTCTTCGAGGCCGCCAGACTGGCCGAGGGCAGCATCCCGATCGAACCGGTCAGCATCGCCGCCTCGTCGCTTAAGATATCGCCGAACAGGTTCCCCGTCACGATCACGTCGAACTGCTTGGGGTAGCGCACCAGCTGCATGGCGCAGTTGTCGACGTACATGTGCTTGAGCTCGACGTCGGGATAACCCTTGCCCAGCTGGGTGACGATCTTGCGCCAGAGCTCGGTCGTCTCGAGGACGTTGGCCTTGTCGACGCTGGTCACCTTCTTTTGGCGGCCGCGGGCGATCTCGAAGGCCAGCTTGGCGATGCGCTCGATCTCGTGGGTCGTGTAGACCATCGTGTTGACGCCGCGCTCTTGCCCGTCGGGGAGCTTCTCGACCCCCTTGGGCTTGCCGAAATAGATGTCGCCGGTCAGCTCGCGCAGGACCATGATGTCGATGCCCTCGATCACCTCGCGCTTGAGCGAGGAGGCGTCGACCAAGGCCGGGTAGACCTTGGCGGGACGCAGGTTGGCGAAGAGGCCCAGCTCGCTGCGCAGCGCCAGCAGGGCGCGTTCGGGGCGCAGCGAGTAATCCAGATCTTCCCACTTGGGACCGCCCACCGCGCCCAGCAGGATCGCGTCGGCGGCCTTCGCCAGCTTGAGCGTCTCGTCGGTCAAGGGCTTGCCGTGGGCGTCGTAGGAGCAGCCGCCGGCCAGGGCGTTTTCGAATTCGAGGCCGAGCTTCTCCTCCGCGTTGACGAATTGGAGGATCTTGACCGTCTCGGCCATGACCTCGGGGCCGATGCCGTCGCCGGCGAGGACTAAAATCTTTGCCACTTGGGTTCTCCTGGGGCTTTGCGCCTTTATCTTTGAAATTCAAGCTTACGAGTATCTCGCATGCTCCGTAGGGGCCGTTCGCGAACGGCCCCTACAGCCGCCGCAAAGACATCACCTATGGCTTCTTGAACAAGGCGTCCAACTTCGCCTTCGCATCGTCCTTCTTCTTGTCTTCCCCCGCCCGCATCGCGCGGTCGCTGGGGGCGAAGTAGTCGCAAAAATTGGCCTTATCCTTCTCCAAGACCCGCTCCGCCTGCGTCTCCTGGCACTCGTTGTAGGCCTTCGGGTCGTAGTGCAGGCAGTTGTAGCAGACGTGCAGGTCGTCGCCGCAGTGCGGGCAGGTCTCGTTCCGGCCGATGCGGTCGCCGGATTCGCTGGTCTTTCCGCAGTGATGGCAGAGCACCATAGGCGGCCCCGCATATCAAAGGCTAAGCCCGGGCTCAAGGCGGAAAATGCGAAAACCTCGGGAAATATCGATTCTTGACGCTGGGCAGCCCGCTATCGTAGTTCCAACCCATGTCCAAGCCTAAGACTCTATTCGAAAAAATCTGGGAAAAACACCTCGTCGCCACCCTCGAGGACGGCACCGCCCTCCTCTACATCGACCGCCAGCTCGTCCACGAAGTCACCAGCCCCCAGGCCTTCGAGGGCCTGCGCCTGACCGGCCGCAAGGTCCGCCGCCCCGACCTGACCTTCGCGACCATGGACCACAATGTCCCCACGGTCGACCGCTACAACATTAAAGACGAGATCGCCCGGGCCCAGATCGAGGCCCTCACCCAAAACTGCAAGGACTTCGGCGTCCGCCTCTACGACCTGAACAGCGACCAGCAGGGCATCGTGCACGTCATCGGCCCCGACTTAGGAATTACCCTGCCCGGCACCACCATCGTCTGCGGCGACAGCCACACCTCGACCCACGGCGCCTTCGGGGCCCTGGCCTTCGGGATCGGCACCTCCGAGGTCGAGCACGTCCTGGCGACCCAGACCCTCCGGCAAAAGCCGGCCAAGACCTTTAAGGTCGAATTCCGCGGCAAACCCGGCCCCGGCGTCACCGCCAAGGACCTGGTCCTCAAGTTCATCGGCCTGATCGGCACCGCCGGCGCCACCGGTCATGTCCTCGAGTACACCGGCGAGGCCATCCGCGCCCTCTCGATGGAGGGCCGCATGACGGTCTGCAACATGTCGATCGAGGCCGGGGCCAAGGCGGGCATGATCGCCCCCGACGAGACCACCTTCGATTTCTTCCGCAAGGTCGAGCGCCCCTTCGCCCCCAAGGGCAAGGACCTCGAGGCGGCCATCGCCTACTGGAAGACCCTGCCCAGCGACGCGGACGCGGTCTACGACAAGACCCTCGTCATCGACGCCGACAAGATCGCCCCGCAGATCACCTGGGGCACCAGCCCCGGCATGGTGATCGACGCCGACGGCCTGATCCCCCAGCCCGACAAGGTGCCCGGCCTCTCCAAGAAAGACGCCGAGCACGCCCTCGAGTACATGGGGCTGAAGCCCGGCACGCCGATCACCCAGGTGCCCGTCGACGTCGTCTTCATCGGCAGCTGCACCAATTCTCGCATCGAGGACCTGCGCGCGGCGGCCAAGGTCTTCCAGGGCCGCAAGGTCGCCAAGGGCGTCCAAGCCATGGTGGTCCCCGGCTCGCAGCAGGTCAAGAAGCAGGCCGAGGCCGAGGGGCTGCACAAGGTTTTTCTCGAGGCCGGCGCCGAATGGCGCGAGTCCGGCTGCAGCATGTGCCTGGCGATGAACCCCGACCAGCTCAAGCCTCAGCAGCGCTGCGCCTCCACCAGCAACCGCAATTTCGAAGGACGCCAGGGCAAGGGCGGGCGCACCCACTTGGTCAGCCCCGAGATGGCCGCCGCCGCGGCCTGCGCCGGTCACTTCGTCGATCTCAGGAGATGGTCCTAATGGAAGCCTTCACTTCGCACCGCGGAAAACTCGTCACCCTCGACCGGGCCAACGTCGACACCGACCAGATCATCCCCAAGCAATTCCTCAAGTCGATCCGCCGCACCGGTTATGGCGAAAACCTCTTCTTCGACTGGCGCTACCTGCCCGACGGCAAGCCCAACCCCGACTTCGAGGTCAACCGCCCCCGCTTCCAGGGCGCCAGCATCCTGGTCACGCGCAACAACTTCGGCTGCGGCTCCTCCCGCGAGCACGCGGTCTGGGCGATCACCCAGTACGGTATCAAGACCATCATCGCGCCGCGGGTCGGCGAGGTGCCGGCCTTCGCGGACATCTTCCACAACAACAGCGTCAAGAACGGCCTGCTCAACATCGAATTGAAAGAAGCGGAGGTCGAGGAGATCTTCCAGATGGTCGAGCGCTACGAAGGCCTCGAAGCGACGGTCAACCTGGAGGAGCAGCGGGTCACCCTGCACCTGCCGGAGGAGATTTCCTTTCATTTCGAAATCGACCCCGCGGTGAAGAACCACCTGATCCGAGGCCTGGACGAGATCGGCCTGACCCTCCAGCGCGAGAAGGAGATCGCGGCCTTCGAAAAAGATTACAAGGCGCAGGTTTACTGGTGATCGTAGTGCGTCCTGACCTTAACTTCAGGACCTTGGCATCTACGCCGCCTCCGTAGGGTCCGTTCGCGAACGGCCCCTACGGATTTCGCGAAACACCTTACCTGGAAAATTTACCGTCGCGGCACCACTCCATGGCGAAACCCTTCTACAAACGCAAACGCCTCTGGATCCCCCTCCTGCTCCTGGCGCCCGTCGCCGCGCTGCTGATCTACCTGGCGCTCAACCCCATCCCCCACTTCCGCAAAACCGTGAACTTCCTGCTGCAGCACGTGGCGGGCATCGAGGAAAAGCAGGCGCGCGTCGGCAAGCGCCGCGTCAACTACTACGAGGGCGGAAAAGAAAACCCCCGCAAGGTCCTCCTGCTGCACGGCTTCGGCGGCACCGCGCAGATGACCTGGATGCGGCTGATGCCGGCCCTGGCCAAGGACTACCGCGTGATCGCCCCCGACCTGCTGGCCTCGAGCTTCCTCCGCCTGAATCCGGCGACCTATTCCGTCGATTCGGAGGTAGATCTGGTGCTGGGCCTGATGGAGGCCTTGAACATCGAAAAGGCGGACTTCGTCGGCCTCTCGGTCGGCGGCTGGGTGAGCTTGATCATCGCGCTGGAGCACCCCGAAAAGGTGGGCAAGCTGGTCCTAGTCGAGAGTGCCGGCCTGCGCACCGAGATCCCCGAGCTGGCCCGCCTCACCCTCACCGACCGCGAGAAGGCCAAGCGCTTCCTCGAGCTGCTCTTCTACAACCCGCCTCCGCTGCCGGGCTTCGTCCTCGACCAGCTGGTCAAGTCCTCCACCCGGATCAAGGCCAAGTACGAGGCGGTCTTCATGGGCTTCGTTCAGAACAGCAAGCTTCGCCTTTTGGACAACAAGGTCTGGCAGGTGCGACAGCCCACGCTCGTGATCCACGGCCGCGAGGACCGCGTCATCCCCTTCGAGGTCGGCGAACGCCTGCACCGGTTGATCCCGGGTTCCGCGATGGTCGCGCTGGAGAAAAGCGGGCACGCGCCGGTCTGGGATCAGCCGACGCGCTTAAAAAACGCCATCTTGGACTTCCTCGCCGCGCCCAATCCTCCGGAGAGTCTTCCGGCGAGCACTCCCCTCCCTTAGCCGCGGCGCCTGGCTTCATCGCGACATAGCCAAAGGCCTCATCGAGCATCGGGAATCGAAATCTCAGTCTCAATCCGCCGCCTCAAATCCTCAAATTCCTCCTCGGATCGACCGGCACGCAGCCAACACTCGCGTAAGCCGCGAAGGGAATGTTCCCAAACGTTCCTCGGCGTATCCGAACCCCGGAGGACGTCGAAATCCACCAGATGCACCGACCCGTCTTGCGCCACGGTATATTGAAAGTCGATCGTAAGACCTAGCCCCGCGTTTCCGATATCTCTCAGGAGGGTCGCCAATTCGCGCAAGGTCCTTTCCTCGATCCATCCTCCTAACTGAGTTTGTAATTGCCGAACGTAAGGCAGGTGCCCCTCCTGATCGAAGCGAATGTCTCCCACGTTGATCCCCGGCGCCGCATTCGTCACGAAGCCCACGTGGCCCCCCGGCAGGTCGACGGTCCCGAAATACTCCACGCCTCCCAGGCCTTGTTCCTCCGCCCGTCGAATCAGGCCGCCGTATTCCTCGGCCTCCGCGGCGGTCATGGGGCTCCCGATGGGCAGGCCCAACTGCGAGATATGATCGGCGACTATCACGCAGACACGCCGGTACCGATCCTCCCCGTCGACCTGAAAGGCCTCGTAGGCCGTCTTGGAGCCGCCCCTCCCGTAAATCCGCCCCGTAAAAAAAACGCGTTCGCTTCCCGCTCCTCCCGACCGCAAGGGGAATTCCCTCCAGGACAAGGGAAGCGTCTCGCGATGCTCGCGCAGGACCTCTTCGGGAGATAGGGGATAGAAGCGATTCGGGGCCAGGCTCGGGTCCCTCGGTGGCAAGAAATCAGGCTCGGAGCGCGAACGGCGCAGCAACTCCGAAAACGTGGCCGGGACACGGGGGCGGAACCAAGACGACCAGAATCCGGCCAATATCAGCCCGCCGAAGATCGAGAGGCCGAGGCCCGGGAGTTCCGACGCCTCGGCCGCGGGTATCCACCACCCCGCCGCGAGGCCGAGCGAGGCGTCGCGGCCGGTCACGGGTCCCGGCGAGGCAAGCGGCGCAGGTCCCGAATAATTGGCCTCCAACCAGCGCCGACTCTCGGCCTCCTCGCCGCGGCGCGAGGCCTCCACCAAGCCCAGCTCCCGCTCCAAGTCTTGAAGCGCTTGATGCAGCTCCGGATCGGCGCTCTCGATCGGCCGCAGGTCCTCGAAGGATTGACCGTGGCTTTCCCAGCAGGGCTCCGCAGATCTTCCAACTGGTCCCGGTAGATTCTCAGTTTTGAACCCGCCAAGGAGGCGGGGCGGATATTCCAAAAATCGCGGATCGACCAGCGTCCGAGAGACGGCGATCTCTCGACGAGGGCTTGAGTTGCCGGCGCGCCTGCGACTCCGGGCGCTGAGCCGGCCCAATAGCTCCGCCGGCCGCTCGGTGACGTATTCATTCCTGGAGCACGTTCAGCGCATCTTCCCGCGAGGGCCTCCTGGGAAAAGGCCCGCTCCCAATCGGGGGAATTCCGGCGATCCATTGTGGTGGCCCAGGTCGCGCAGGCGGTAGAGGCTGAAGATCAAGGTCTCGGTGCCCAGCTGGGTCAGTGAAATCCTGGTGCGCTCGCCTCGCTCCCCAAGACTGTCCCTGCTCGACGCAGCGGCGAGGCCCCCCTCTCCCCACCGGACGATCGCGTACGCCTCCAGGCGCGCTAAGCAGCGCGGTGTGAGGCGGCCGGAACAAGCGGCCGCAGCCGCCGTTGGAAAAAAGCACGAAGCTCATCCCTCCAAAGCACGGGCTGGTTTGATCGGCACCGTCGGCCCCTGGCGCGCCGGAAGCCGCTACGCCCCCGCGGGCCAGGGTGGGAGAGGCGCCGCTTTGAAAGAAGGGCTGGGCGCAGCCGCGCCGTAGATGCGGAATCCGTGGATCAGCCTCCTGTTTTGAAAAAAGGCCGGAGGTTTTGGAAGGCGCGCGTGGGCGCTTTTAAAGCGCGCGCTCTCCATGCCCTGCGCGATCCGCACGATCGCCGCCGGCAGCCTTCGTCAAGAAACTCGCGAGATAGGCCCCGCCGAAGGAGGCCAACCGCGTCCAAGACGCAGGCCTGGACGGTTCAGTGGCTCCAGCAGCAGCTGCCAGGTGCGCGCCTGCTGGTAGGAAAGATCGCCGAAAAAGCAGCCCGGTGTAGCTTCAAGCCGAGGTCTCGGAATAAACTCGCCCCGCGCTCCCACGCCGCCGCCACGCCGCCCGGCCTCGCCCAGCCCAGCCAGCTCGTCCAAGGCCTGGCATAGTGCCGGCGCAGCTCCAGCAAGCCTCGAGGAAGGGCCGCGTCGGTGCCGCGGGCGTCGAGCTCCGGTCTCACCAGGCTCACCGCCGCGTTGCCGAGGATCACGTCGTCGAGGAAATTAGCCGACCACCCGGTCCAGTCCCGCGATGACCGCGTGGACCGCATCCAGGTCGCGCGTGAACTGCTGGGCGAGGCCTCAACTGCATCGACCGACTCCAGGAAGCTGAGCCTGCGCAAGACCTCCGCCGCGAAGGCAGGAGGTAGGCGGCGCGAGGCCCTGTAATCCGGGAAGGCCCTCGGCCAAGCGGCGCATCCGGCTCCAGGTCTCGCCGCCGCCGTCCAGCTTCCGGCCCCAGCGTGCGCGGCGCGCAGGTGCAGGAAGCGCAGGTGTTCGCGGGCATAAGGGGTCCGTATCCGGACCGAGGTCATCGCCTCCAGCACGCCGGAGAATCCCGCCAAGGCTCCGGCCTCGTCGGCGGGGACTCCCAGGCTCGCAGCTCGCGAATCTGATGCGTCACCACGCGCTCGGCGGCCTGAAAAAACCTCCCACCGACTCGAGCCAAGTTCGAATGGTCGGCCTCCAAGGCCCGGTCCGGGCGGCACGTGCCTGCGCCGATTCCATCTGTCCAATCTGGCCCAGGTGGTGGAGGCTGAGGAAGCGGAAGGGCCTCGTTGAGGGCGCCTCGTCCCGGAATAGGCCCTCGGAGGACTCGGGAAATATCTCCCGCCACTCCTCCGCCTCCGGAAACCTTTCCTCGCCCAAAAGGATCTCCGCCAAGCGGCGACGGCCGGCCCCCGCGAGGTAAGGGGCGCCATCCGGCCCTGGCGTCTGGATCCACAGCCGGTAGAGCCCTTCGCGCAGGGCGGGCCGATCGGCGGGACCGGCGGAGTCGGCCGGGACCGAGGCGATCTCCCGATAGATGTCCTGGTAGGCCGCAAGGTAAGCGGACTCGGCGAAGAGGTCGTCCAAGTTGGATCCGCCTGGCGAGAGCGGAACCTCGACCTCTCCGTAGACGGCGTCGAGGCGCGGGCCCGCCTCTCGGGCCCACCGGAGATATTCTTCCCAAGCCGCGGCGTCTTGCGGCGGGTCTTCCTGAAGGGCGCGCAGGCGGCGCAGGTCTTCCAAGGCATGGCCTTGCAGCGCTTCCAGACGGAGGATCTCCGGGTCCTCGCGGTCGTTCCCGTTGACGAGCAATCGGTCGAGCCGCGCGTCGTGCAGGCGCCGCAGGGCCTCCCCCACCCTTCCGGAATTAAAAAATAGATCGGAGGGATGCGCGGCCGCCTCGAGGAGTTCGCCTTCCATCTCTTGCAAGAGAAAACCGTAGGACGCTTGAATGCCCGTCAGGGCCGAAAAGCCGGGCACCGCCACGGGACGCTCGACCTCGGCGGTGCGGCAATCGGCGGAATGCAGGAAATTCAAGACGCGTTGGGAAAACAGGGCTGGGACTAGGCATCGGCAGGTATCGGCTAGGAAGGGTAAGGGAGAGGCGGCGAGGCGGAAGGCGGTGGCGGGGCCGGGGGAGGCAGGATCGGGAGGGGCTTCGGGGACCGGCTCCGGGGGCTCTCCCAACCCCCTTCCCTCGAGCGTGAATTCCCGGTCGACCCCTGAAAGGAAGCGCGCGCCGCGCTCGATCCATCCCATGGCCCTCCCCCCTTCGTTCTCGGGCCGGCGTCGGCCCGAAAGGAAATCGCAGCAAGGCCTATGCCACGGATCGAAAATATTTTCGGCGCCGCGCTAAACCCGGAAGAGGAGAAGGATAATTTCATTTTTCGGTTTTTCGGAGGAACGCGCGCGAAGAAATTTTCGGGGACTCGCCCCCGCAATTCGGCCGGGCGCGGGAGGCCTGCTCCCCCCAAGACGTCATTTCTCCGAATACACCGGCATCATGAAACCGACGCCCCCGTCGGCGTAGAGCGTCTCGCCGTTCATCCAATCGGCCGCCCGCGAGCAGAGAAAGGCCACCAGCTCGGCGACGTCGTCGGTCGGCATGAGCTTCCCCATGGGGACGAGCCGGGAGAGGCCGGCCTTCGCCTCCTCGTAGGAAGAGCCGAAGTAGACCTTCAAGGAATCGGTGTCCACCAAGCCTGGGTTGACCCCGTGGACGAAGATCTTCTCCGCCGCCCACTCCACCGCGTAGTAGCGCGTCAGGGTCTCCAGCGCGGATTTCGCGGCGGCGAGCAGGCCGTGGTTGGTGCAATATTTCTTCGTGTCGATGCCCGAGACCGTGATCACCTTGCTGCCGGGCGGCATCAGGGGCTTGAAGGCGTTCATCGCGAGGATGAAGGTCGTCACGGTGATGTTCATCGTCTTCGCGATGTGGTGCTCGCGGATCTGTTCCAAAGGCTTGAAGGCGGTGGCCGCGGCGTTGGCGACGAAGATGTCGAGCTTCGATTGGCCGGCTTTGACCTCCTCGATGAAACGGTGAATATCGGCCAAGTCCGAGAGGTCCGCCGCGACCTTCGCGACCTTCACGCCGAAGCGCTCTTTCAGCTCGGCCTCCAGGGCCTCGGCCTCCGCCAGGTTTTTCCGGTAATGGACGACGATGTCGGCGCCCAGCGAGGCCAGCTTGAGCGCGATCGCCCGGCCGATTCCCCGTGAAGCCCCCGTAATCAGTGCGGTTTTACTTTTGAGTTCCAAACTCATGCGCTTCTCCTTATTACGGCGTTGACTTTGCCTCTCCCTCTTCGTTAGGCAGCCGCCTCAGGGCATTGGGGTAAATCACAGGAGCAGTCCATATGCAAAGCCTCAAAACCCTTGCCTGGCTCGGCGCCTTCGCCGGCCTTGCGCTTTCCCCTCCCCTCTTCGCCGTCACCTGGGACGGCGGCGGCGCCAACAACAACTGGTCGACGGCCAACAACTGGAACCCCAACGGCGCGCCCGCCGCGGGCAGCCAGCTGCTGTTCCCGCCCGGGGCCTTGAGGCTGACCAACGTCAACGACTTCGCCGACCTGACCAATTTTCAATCCCTGCAACTCTCCTCTGCGAATTACAACATCAGCGGAAACGACATCCGGCTCAGCAACGGCATCCTCTCCAGCCAGGCCAGCGGGACCAACATCCTCGCCTTCGGCATCGAGCTGACGCAATCGCAGAGCTTCACCGTGCAGAACAACGGGACCTTTCTCACCCTCAACGGCGACACCGATATTAAAACTTTCGACCTGAGCATCGGCGGCCTGGGCAACACAATTCTGGGCGGCCGCGTCCTCGGCAGCGGCGAGTTGGTGAAGAACGGCCCCGGCTTCCTGCGGCTGCAAGGCGACAACCTCTACAGCGGCGGCACCACCGTCAACGGCGGGACCCTCGACGTGAAGAACGCCGTCGGCTCCGGCACCGGCGGCGGCCCGGTGATCGTCGAGAACGGCGCAGAGCTTCAGGGCGACGGCGCTATCGGGGGCGAGGTGCTCATCAAGGCCGGCGGCAAGCTCTCGCCGGGCGACGACGAGCCGGCTTTCCTGTCCACCGGCAACCTGATCCTCGACACCGACGGCGTCCTCGTGGTCCAAGTCAACGGCGAGATCCCCGGCACCGAGTACAGCGCCCTCGAGGTGACCGGCAGCGTCGTCCTCAACCAGGCGATCTTCCGCATGGCCCTGGGCGAGGGCATAAGGGCGGGCGACGACTACAAGATCATCGACAACGACGGCAACGACCAAGTCACCGGCACCTTCAAGGACCTCTCGCAAAACGAGACCTTCCGCATCGTCGGCCGGGACGAGGTCGGCTTCAAGATCAACTATCAGGGCGGCGACGGCAACGACGTGGTCTTAAGCTCCATCCCCACCCTCTCGATCAACGACGTGACGATCGCCGAACCCGCCTCCGGCACCGCGACCGCGACCTTCGTCGCGGAGCTCACCGAGGCCAGCGACGAGACGATCACCGTGAAGTACGCGACGGCGGCGGGCACCGCGATCGCCGGCGACGACTATACCGTCGCCAACGGCACCCTGACTTTCGACCCCGGGATCACGCGGCAGAACATCGTGGTCTCGATCAAGAGCGACGAGCTCGACGAGGGCGAGGAGGAGTTTTCGGTGAAGCTCTTCACGCCGAGCAACGCCTCGATCGCGCGCGAGTTGGGCAAGGGCCTGATCACGCCGCCCGAGGATGGTTCCGGCGGCAACAACGGCGGCTCCGGCAGCGGCAGCGGAAACCCGGGCGGCGGAGGATTCCCGACGGGTTCCGCGGACAGCGGCGGTTGCAGCCTGCGGCCCGGAGTCGCAGGTCTCGCGGGTTTGCCCTGGATCACGCTTGGAATTTTCTCGGCGGCTGTGACGGGGTTCGGCGCCCTTCGCATCGCACGGCGCCGCTAGAAACTCCGAGCTCAACCGGTTACCATGGCCCATTCCCCCGTCGGAATGGGCCTTTTTTGCGCCAAAATCAACGCGTAATCCAGGGAATGATCGAAGTAGAATTTCTGAAGGACTTGACGGCGCCCTCGTCCGTGGCCGGGGCGTTGTTCAAATATTGGATGACATTGCCCGTTTCTTGCACCCGATACTGGAGCAGATTGGGCTCCGGGGCCTCGAAGCAATAGTAATTCAAGGTCAGCTCGCTGTAATTGTCGTGAGCTTCCTTCCCCAGGATGAAGCGAACCAAGCTGGGCGTCGTCTGCACGGCGATCGCCGGAATCGCGTCGAAATATTCGTCGAGGCCCATGGCGAGGTTGGCGACGCATACCGGCGCCTTGGCGAAGGCTTTGGCGAAATTAATGCCGCAAGAACTCTTGGTCTGGTAGGCATATATCGGGGAGCATCTCCTTCACCGCGCAGCCCCGTAGCGTTTCCGCACCGCCTTAGGGGTCGGGTAGTGGAAAAAGCGCATGACGTCGCCCGTCAAGGAGACCGAGAAGCCCCTCGCCTCCATGGGTTCCAGACCGAGCCCCATACCCAAGTCCATATTGAGGGCCGGCTTGAGGCAGGCGAGGCCGTCGAAGGTACAGAGCAAGGCGGCGCCCGAGACGTGGATCCCGGAAGAATCCACCGGGCGAGGCAGGGTCCGGTCGTTGAAGATCAAGCCTTGCAACAGGCCCTCCTTCGTCCGGTAGACCGCGCCACCCAGACTGAAGGCGGCCCCGACCTGCAGCCAAGTCGGAACGGCCTCGTAGAGGTAATTCATTTCCACTCCGAAACGGTGGGCCTGCGCGCGGCTGAGGTAGGTGTTGCCGATGCGAAGGTGGTTATTACCCTGGTACTCGTAGAAGAGCCGCGGCATCAGCACGTGGTCGCGCCGGAGCCCGAGGGGAATCCGCAGACCCGCGGCGAGCCGGCCTTGCAAGCCGTGGTGTTCGAAACCCTTGCCGTTGAGGAAGCCTTGGCGTCCGTAACCGAAGCCGAGGGCGACCGAATAACTATGCGGGTTGTCCCAGCGAAAGCGGTGCTGGCTGAAGCTCCGCTCCAGGGCGGCCGGGTATTGGGCCGGATCGGGCGGCGGCGCCTTTTTCTTCGTGCCGAGACCGAAACGCTTTTTCGAGGTTTGGGGCGTCTCGGAAACCGCGGCCTCCGCGGCTTGAGCGACCGCCTCGGCGGGTTCCGGGGCTTCGAAATTGGAGTCGGGCGGGCTGACCAATAGTCCCTTGAGGACGGACAAGTTCATCGCGGATTCCTCCGAAAAAAGAGATTAAGGACCGTGATGAACCGCCGGCCTTATCGTCGGCCGGGGGATTCCGTTGCGATAATTCTATGTTTTTAGAATTCGATTTTAACGGACTCGGAAGAGCGCTTCGCCGGCCCGTGAAAAACGGCCTCGACGTTGTTGCCGTCCGGATCCTCGAGGAAGGCGGCGTAATAGCCGGGATGGTAGGGACGCAGACCGGGGGCGCCCAGATCTTTGCCGCCGGCCTCCAGGCCCGCGCGATGGAAGCGCTCGACCGTCTCGCGGTCTTTCGCCTGGAAGGCGAAGTGGCAGCGCCCCGTGAGCTTGCCCTGGGCGGCCGGGCTGCCCAAGGATGAGACGAAGAGCTCGTCGGCCCAAAACCAGTCCTTGCCCTCCCCGCTCATGGGGATGCCCAGGGCCGCCAGGACGGCCGAGTAGAATCTCTTGCTGGCCTCCAGGTCCCGCACCACCAGTTGCAGATGGTCGATCATCCGCCCGCGATGCAGCTCTCGGACTTGCATGGCCTTCCTCCTTGCTTGTTTTTTTACCGGCGCTTCGGCGCGAAGACGACCCTCCGTCCCCAGGGATACAAGTTGGGGTTCGCGAAGCGACAGCGGGAAAAATTATAATAGGCCGGGATCCAGGGATAGACCACCCGCGGATACACGGCATAGCCGCCGGCGGGGTAGACCGTGACGGAGTAGACGGGCTCGGAATAAAAGGACAACAGGGCGCCCATCAGGTAGGCGATCTCCTCGAAGGCGCGCGGGTCCAGCGAGTAAACGGAACGGGCCACGAAGGCCCGGCTGGCCTCGTTGAAGGCGCGGTCGAGCTCTTCGTAGGGAGAGGCGGTGCGCCAGGGGCTCTTCGTGTTCTTCAAGACGCGGTCGTAGAACTCGACGGCACGCTCCCGCAGCTTCTCGAGGGAGGGAAGCAGGTCCCGCACCCCGGGATTGGTGGCCGCCTGCGCCAGGGCCAGCGATTCCACGGCGGCGGCGTTGGCCTGGAGGTAATAGGCGATTTCTTGGATGGCGGGCATCTCGTCCGATTTGGGATCCCGCGTGGCCCAGGCCGGGCGGGCCAGGAGCAGACCGAACAAGATCAGGATGCACATCGCGAAGAAACGCTTTGGCATGGAACACCGTCTTTCCTTAGGAGCGCCGTCTCCATGAAAATCCAGAATGCGATAAATTGCAATAGGAAGCTCCCACCACCTTCCCTTCCCGTTGCTAATGTCGTCGCATGCGACCCCCTAGGCAAGCTCCGAAAAAGAGAAGAGCCCCGTCACCATGACGGGGCTCCTCGCTGCGCTCCGTGTTATCGGGCCATCTGCCAGGCCCGAAAGCCTTGCTGAGCCGCCGCCTGCCGGCGGGCGAAGTTGTCCTTGAATCGCTGGTGCTGGAGCTGAGCGGCATGGCGACGTTGCTCGGCTTCGCGCTTCCACTGCTCCATCTTTTGCTCGGCGGCGATACGGCGTTGGTCGAACTGGCGGTTCCATTGCTGCATCTGGTTCTGCGCGGCGATACGACGCTGCTCGTTTTCGCGCTTCCATTGCTCTTGCTTCCGTTCCGCGGCGATGCGGCGTTGCTCGGCATCGCGCTTCCACTGCTCCTGCTTCTGTTGCGCGGCGATGCGGCGTTGCTCGTTTTCGCGACGCCACTGCTCCTGCCTGCGCTCCGCAGCCTCGCGCCGCGCCGCGGCCGCGGCGGGATCCACCTTCGGCTTCAGCGTCAGCCCGGTGGCGTTTAAGCGCCCCGCCATCCCGGAGTAGCGGTCCGAGGGCATCGTGGTGGTGCCGACGTAGCGGCCGTGCTCATAGACCTCGTAGGTGGTGTTGTTCGCGTAGACTTGCCCGGCGGCGCCGAAGACCAAGAGGGCCTGGATCAGGGTGAAGAGTCGTTTCGACATGGAATCCTCCTTGAGATGGGGTTGATGGGAGGATTACAAAGCAAGCCTCGGGCCAAAAGCCTGCACTTATAACAAATTGAAATTACTTATATTTTTATAAATTATCCGATGGGTTTGAAAATTGCGCGGTTAAAAAATGAAATTAACACAGTAGGTTTTCGAAAATTGGATATTTAGGGAGCCAAGCAAGAAGCATCGGGGCGCCGGCTGGGGACGCGACGATCCTTGAACCGCTTAATTCATGGATTGCCTGAGCTCGACCAAGGCGTGATCGGCGGCGTCCAAGCGAATGAGCCCGATGCGGGGAAATTCCAGATCCATAATCACATAGAGGGTCATAGACACCACGAGCGCGAATACCCAGCGATGGAGCCAGTTGCGGCCGGGCGTCTTCGCCATCCCAAAGCCCGACATGACGGCGGTGATCACCCCCACCACATAGAGGAGCAGGAAGACGACGGAGGGGGTGTGGCTTTGGGCGATCATGGTCCGCTTGGTCGTGATGTCGATCATTTCGTTGAGGGCGGGCAAAAGCAAAATGGCCGCGGGCTGCCAATTTTCCAGGCGGACCGCGGACTGCGCCCGACTCCAAATCTCCTTTTGCAGTTGCTCGGATCTCCGAAGCTCTTGGTAGGCCTTGTTCACATCCGGAAGCGCCGCGTAGGCCTGAAGCCTGGCGTCCAGATATCTGCGAAATTCTTCTTTGAGGACTTTTTGTTCGTTGAGGGGAAGCAGGTCCAAACGAAGATAGGCGGTCCCAATCGCGTTGGCTTCCTCGGCGATGAGTTGGCGGCGCTCCTCGAGACGGCTTTGGGCCGCGGCGAAGGTGAAGGCCAGCAGCAGGCCGAACAGGGCCAGGACCGCCGCCTCGATCGCCCCGCCTCCCCAGTTTTCCCGCGAGGGATATCTTTTGGCGTAGCGCAGGCCGAAAGAGTAGCCCACCTCGATGAAGGCCATGAAAAAGACCAAGGACAGCAGGCAAAAAAGCAGGGCGTTTTTTCCGATTAATATCTGCATGGCGAGGCGGATTTTAATCCCCCAAGGGTAGGCATTTCCCTCTCGCACCATATTAATCGCCCGGCCTAAAAAGAGCCAACCTTAAAAGCGCCACCTGCCCCGCTGCCGCTCCCGAAAAGAATTGCCTAGCCGGCAGTTTTTGGAAATAGTGGCGAATCCTACAAATACCGGCCGGCAAGGAGGGACCATGAGGCTTCAACGGGGACGATACTACGCGCTACTCGGGCTATCTTTGACCGCCCTCGCCTGCACCAACGGCGCCCCCGGCTTTCAAGAGCCGCCGCGGGTCGAAAGCAAGGACGGCGTCCTGCAGACGACCCTCACCGCCCAGGAGCGCAAGCTCGAGGTCGGCGGCGTCACCGTCACCACGCGCGTCTACAACGACCTCTTCGTCCCGCCGACGCTGGTCGTTAGGCCGGGCGACACGATTTTCCTCAAGCTCAACAACTTCATCGACCAGGACACCAACCTCCACTACCACGGCATGAACGTCTCGCCGCTTCAGCCCGGCGACAACGTCTTTCTCACCATCGCGCCGGGCGACACCTTCGACTACGAGGTGCACGTGCCCGCGGAGCATCCCGAGGGACTTTTCTATTACCACCCGCACATGCACGGGCTGACGGAATTTCAGGTGGGCAGCGGGATGTCGGGGGCCCTCATCGTCGATGGGATCCTCGATCCGTTTCCCGATCTCAGCGGCATCACCCAGCGCGTGATGATGCTCAAGGACATCCAGATCGTGAACGGCCTGGTGCCCAATCCCCCGGTCAGCGCCAACCCGACGATGCGCACCCTCAACGGCCAGGTGAATCCCACCGTGACCATTCAGCCCAACGAGGTGCAGCTTTGGCGCGTCGGCAACATCGGCGCCGACATTTATTACGACCTCCAATTGGAGGGGCACACCCTCTACGAGATCGCCCGCGACGGGAACCTGCACAATCAGCTGGTGCCCCGCGACCACATCCTGCTGCCGACCAGCGCGCGCACCGAGTTCCTGGTGGTCGGCGGACCTCCGGGAGAATACGCCTTCCTCACGCGGGGCATTTCGATGGGCCCGCAGGGCGACACCTACCCGCAGACCACCCTGGCCACGTTGGTCTCGGAGGGCGAGGCGGTCCCCGAGATCCCGCTGCCGCAGAGCTTCCCCCAAGTCGCCGACCTGCGGGACGCCCCGCTCTGCTGCAGCCGCACCTTCGACTTCTCCGAGACCGGCGACGGCTCGCAGTTCTGCATCAACAACACCCAGTTCGACCCCAGCTTCACCAATACCAACGTGCAGCTGGGCTGCGTCGAGGAGTGGACGCTGAACAACTGCACCGGGGAGAACCACGTCTTCCACATCCATCAGCTGGATTTTCAGGTGATCGAGCAGAACGGTCAGCCGGTGGATTT
>JASOAK010000020.1:0-53544 GCA_048499175.1 bacterium | reverse complement strand
GGGCCAGCGGCATGTCGAGGACCTTCGCGACGACCCGGCGGGCCTCGGCCTCGGCGGCGTCCGCATCGCCGCGGCGCAGGGCCGCCTCGAAGCCCTCGAGGCTCGCGCCGGAATTGCCGGGCACGCTCTCCGTTCCTTCAGCGTTCCAGCGGTTCTCGTAGGAGAGCCTCCAGAGGTCCTCCACCTGGCCTTGCCGGGTGGGATCGACGTGGAAGGGATAGAGGAAGAGAAAGGGTTCGATCGTGAAGCCGTCGCCGAAGTGGTCGAGTGGGCTCAGGGTCTGCTCGAGCAGGGCGTCGATGGGGGCGAGCACCTCGCCGACGGGAAAAAAATACGGTCCGCCGCAGGCGCGGGAGCCCCGCGGGAGGAAGAGCGTCAGACAGAGGCCGGCGATCAGGAGGACCCTTTTCATGGCTGCCTTTCGGAGTTGGGGAGGAGGTAGGCCCAGGGTTTCCCGGCGGGGAAGACCCAAAGGCCGCGGTACCAGGGGTTTTTCGAAAAGTAGGGAAGCGCGGAGAACCAAATCCGGTGCTCGCTGATTTTATCGGCGGCGAGCCGGCGCTCGAAGGCCCCCAGACCCAGGCGAAAGGGAAGCGCCTGGTCTTCGAGCCGGGCGAAGAGGCCCTTCGAGGTATGGCCTTCCGAAAGCTCGCCGACGTCGAATATCTGCAAGATGTGCCCGGCGACGGGGCCTCGGAGGCGTTGGCCGAAGTCCGCGTCCTGGAGATGCGAGACCAGGCTGGTGATCCAAAGCGGCCTCTCGCGCAAGGCCCCCGATTTCAGTCGCTTCAAGACCTCCGCCCACTCGCCGAGCCGGCGCTGCGGGCAGTCGTAGTCGAGTTGCCATTCCAGGATCTCGGCGCCGGTCGCGGCGACGCGTCGGTCCAATTCGGACAAGGCGGTCTCGAGGGATGCGGCGATTTGCGCCGCGGGAAGGCGCTCCCAGGCCCGGTGGAGGCTCTCGTCGAGGCGCACCACGGCCGCGATCGGGGCGCCGGCCGCGAGGGCGGGGGAGAGGGCGCGCCGCACGGCGATCCGTCCCTCGGAGAAGGAGAGGGTCGCGATCCAGGGCGAGGGAATCAGGTTCGGTTGGCCGCGGCGCGCCTCCGCGAAGACGGCCGCGTCTCGGGCCGACCAGATCCATTGCCCGAGGGCGGGTTCGGCGCCCGGAACCGCCCCGGCCGACCCGGAAAACCAGGCCGCCAAGGTCCAGCCGATCAGCATGCCGAAGAGACGCGCTTTCATGCGTTGCGAAGCTTAATGAAGGTAGCGGTAGAAGGTGTCGCGTTGCCGCGGGACCTTGCCGCTCTCGGAAACCACGCGCCGCAATTCGTCGACGCTGGTGCGGTTGGGGACGCCGGTGGAGCGGACGACGTTTTCCTCCAGCAGGGTCGAGCCCATGTCGTTGCCGCCGAACTGCATCGCGATCTGGGCCACCTTGATGCCCTGGGTGAGCCAGGAGATCTGGATGTTCTGGAAGTTGTCCATATAGAGGCGCGAGATCGCCAGGGTCTTCAAGTACTCGTGGCCGCCCACCGACTCGCCGCCCATCGGCGAGTTGCCGGGGACGTAGGTCCAGGGGATGAAGGCGAAGAAGCCGCCGGTGCGGTCCTGCAGGTCGCGCAGTTGGCGCAGGTGGGCGACGCGGTCCTCGACGGTCTCGACGTGGCCGAACATCATCGTCGCCGAGCCGCGGATGCCCAGCTCGTGCGCCGTCTCGCAGATCTTGAGCCAGGCCTCGCTGCCGCACTTCCCCGAGGAGATCTTCTGCCGGATTTTGTCGTTGAGGATCTCGGCGCCGCCGCCCGGGATGCTGTCGAGGCCCGCGGCCTTCAGGGCGGAGAGCACTTCTTGGTAGGAGAGCTTGCAGAGGTGGGCGACGTGGTGCAGCTCGGGCGGCGAGAAGGCATGCACGGTGATCTGCGGGTACTTGGCTTTGATGTGGCCCACCAGGTTGACGTAGTAGTCGAGCTTGAAGTCGGGGTGATGGCCGCCCTGCATCAGGATCTGCGTCCCGCCGTTGGCGATCAATTCTTCGATCTTGGCGTCGACCTCGTCGTGGCTCAGCTCCCAGCTGCCCTCGGCGCCCTTGTCGCGGCGGAAGGCGCAGAACTTGCAGCGCAGCACGCAGACGTTGGTGTAATTGAGGTTGCGGTCGATGACGTATCCGACGGTTTCGCCGTTCTTGGCCAGGTTGGCTTGGTTGGCGTAGTGGCCCAGAGTGAGAAGGTCGCCGTGGCGGAACAGCGCGAGGGCGTCCTCGTCGTCGAGGCGCTCGCGCGCTTCGAGCTTATGCAACAAAGCGGAGGGAAGTGTCATAGTTTTGGTTCTCCAGCTCGACGACCCAGTCGAAGAACATCTTGAGGCCGACCAGCTCGGGGCCCTCGACGTCGTACTGGATGTTTCGGGTGAGATAGCTCAAGGCCTCGTCGGGGGGAATCAATTTTTGCCGGGAGGCGATGTCTTCCAAGCCTTGTTTTCCCCGCATCTTGGCGTTGTGCAGGTGGGTGAGCAGCTCTTGGGTGATCGGGACGCGGCTCATCCAGCAGGCGTAGACGAAGGGGAGGCCGGTCAGCTCCTGCCACTCGGCGCCGAGGTCGCTGGCATTGCCGAAGTGGCTCTTCTCGAGCGCCTTGTCGCCGATCTGCAGGAGGGTGTCGGCGTCCCGGGCCGTCTCGACGAATTCGATCTCGGCGAGGTCGCGCTCGTATTTTTTGAGGAGCAGCAGCTTGAGCAGCCGGCGGCTGGTCTTGGAGTCGGTGTCCAGGTGGATGCGCGCGCAATTCGCCAGGGTGACGCCCTTCCGCTCGTGGAAGGCCTTCACGCTGCGCACCTCGCCGTGGGAGACGATGCCGGTGCCGGGGATCAGGCGCAGGTCGGGATTTTCCAAATAAGAGATGACGGGGAGCAGGGCGACGTCGATCTCTCCGAGCAGGACCCGCTCGTGGAGGCGGGCCGGGCTGTCGAAGACGATCGGCGTTTGGGTCGCGGCCTCCAAACCTTCCAACAAAGGCAGCGCATTCAGATAGGGGACGCTTCCGATGCTCGGCATGATGCGCCCCTTATGCCTGCACGGGTTTCTTTCGTCAACCGTCTCCCAGGCGTTAGGAAATAAATTTGGCGAAGGAATATCGGGGCTTATCCCGGGGTCCCCAAGCCCGCTCGGCGCGAATATCCATTGACTTGATTTTGCGATCTTGCTTTAAACCGCCGGGCCGCTTTATCGTCAAACGCGGTGCTCAAGCCACTCTTGGAGGTGTTTTCCATGTCCAATCCTGAAAATTATTCCGTCATCGTCAGTGCGGCGCGCACGCCCATCGGGAGCTTTTTGGGCTCTTTGGCCTCGGTACCGGCACCCAAGCTAGGCGCCGTCGCCATCCAAGAGGCGGTGAAGCGCGCCGGCATCAAGGGCGAGCTGGTCGAGGAGGTGATCATGGGCAACGTGCTTACCGCGGCGGAGGGTCAGGCCCCGGCGCGGCAGGCGGTGATTTTTTCGGGCCTCCCCAAGGAGACCGGGGCCCTGACCATCGGCAAGGTCTGCGGCTCGGGCCTGAAGGCCGTGATGCTGGCCGATCAGATGATCCGCGCGGGCGACCGCGACGTCGTCGTCGCCGGCGGCATGGAGAGCATGAGCCTGGCGCCCTACGCCCTACCCAAGGCCCGCGAGGGCCTGCGCATGGGCAACGCCCAGATCATCGACACCATGGTCAACGACGGACTCTGGGACGTCTACAACCAGTTTCACATGGGCAGCGCCGCCGAGATGTGCGCGAAAGAGCACAAGGTCAGCCGCGAAGAGCAGGACGCCTTCGCCGCCGAGAGCTACCGCCGCGCCCTGGCCGCGGTGAAGGACGGCGTCTTCAAGGACGAGATCGTCCCGGTGCCCGTGCCCCAGCGCAAGGGCGACCCCATCCTGGTCGACACCGACGAGGAGCCCGGGAAGGGCGATATTTCGAAGTTGGGTAAGCTCAACCCCGCCTTCCATAAAGAGGGGACGGTGACCGCCGGCAACGCCAGCTCGATCAACGACGGCGCCGCCGCCCTGGTGGTCATGAGCGCCAAGAAGGCGAAGGAGCTGGGGCTGAAGCCGCTCGCCAAGATCGTCGCCCAAGACCAGGCCTCGATCGCCCCCGAGTGGTTCACGATGGCCCCGGCCGAGGCCATGCAGCGCGCGTTGAAGCGCGCCAACCTGACGGCGGCCGACATCGACCTCTGGGAGGTCAACGAGGCCTTCGCGGTGGTCGCGGTGGCCAACAACAAAAAGATCGGCATCCCGGCCGACAAGGTGAACGTGTGGGGCGGCGCGGTGGCCCTGGGCCACCCGATCGGCGCCAGCGGCGCTCGCATTTTAGTGACTCTGCTCTACGGCATGAAACGGCGCAACGCGAAGCGCGGACTGGCCAGCCTGTGCATCGGCGGCGGCGAAGGCGTGGCGCTGATCGTCGAGAGCCTTTAATCCTGTTTTGAATTTGAATCGGCGTTCGGTCCCCTTTGGGGGCCGTTCGCGAACGGCCCCTACAAGAAGGAGACCCTAATGGCGGTGCAAAAAATCGGTGTCATCGGAGTTGGACAAATGGGCAGCGGGATCGTGCAAGTCGCGATTTTGGCCGGCTACGAGGTCTTGGCCTGCGACCAGTCGTCCCAGCACAACGAGAAGGCGGGCGCGACGGTGCAGAAGCAGCTCGCGAAGCTGGTCGAGAAGGGCAAGCTGAGCGAGGACGACAAGAACGCCGCCCTGAAGCGCCTGAGCTGGACCTGCGACCTCACCGACTACGCCAAGGTCGACCTGATCATCGAGGCGATCACCGAGGACGTGCCCGCCAAGGAAAAGCTTTTCCGCGAGCTCGACGCCAAATGCGGCCCTCAGGCCGTCCTGGCGACCAACACCAGCTCGATCTCGATCACCCGCCTCGCGGCCGTCACCAAGCGCCCCGAGAAGGTGATCGGCATGCACTTCTTCAATCCCGTGCCGGTGATGAAGCTCCTCGAGGTCATCCGCGCGGTGCAGACCGACGACGTGACCTATCAAGAGGTCTGCGCGGTCGGCGAGAAGCTCGGCAAGAAGGTCGTCACGGCCAAGGACTCCGCGGCCTTCATCGTCAACCGTACCCTGCTGCCCTTCCTCAACGAGGCCGTCTTCACCCTCTACGAGGGCGTCGGCAGCGCCGAGGACATCGACGCGGCGGTCAAGATGGGGCTCAACCACCCGATGGGCCCGCTCGAGCTCTGCGATTTCGTCGGCTTGGACACGCTCTTGGCGGTCCTGGACGTCATGTATAAAGAGTTCGGCGATACCAAGTACCGCGCCTGTCCGCTGCTGCGCAAATACGTCGAGGCGGGGTGGTACGGGAGAAAGACCGGGCGCGGCTTCTACAAGTATTCATAAATCGTAGGGGCGAACACAAGGTTCGCCCCTACATTAAAAAGGCGATCTCGCATGGAATACAAAAATCTCCTCACCGAATCGAAAGACGGCATCTTTACCATCAAGGTAAATCGTCCCAAGGCCCTCAACGCGCTCAACGGGGAAGTGCTGCTCGATCTTCTGAACGTGATGCACGAGGTGCATCGCAACCCCGAGGCCAAGGCGGTCGTCATCACCGGCGAGGGTGAGAAGGCCTTCGTCGCCGGCGCCGACATCGCGGCGATGAAAGAGATGACCCCGCTGCAGGCGAAGGAGTTCTGCGATCTGGGCCACCACGTGATGCGGATGATCGAGACCTGCCGGCGGCCCGTGATCGCCGCGGTCAACGGCTTCGCCTTGGGCGGCGGCCTCGAGCTGGCGCTGTCCTGCGATTTCATCTACGCCTCCGAGAACGCCAAGCTGGGCCTGCCCGAAGTGAACTTGGGGATTTTTCCCGGCTTCGGCGGCACCCAACGCCTGGCCCGGCTGATCGGCAAGAATCGCGCGAAGGAGTTGATCTTCACCGCGCGGATGATCTCGGCCAAGGAGGCCTTCGAGATCGGCCTGGTCAACAAGGTCTGCGGCGCGACCGAGCTGTTGAAGGACGTCGAGGTCACCGCGAAGGAGATCCTGTCCAAAGGACCCGTGGCGATCGAGCTCGCCAAGCGCGCGGTCAACGACGGCGCGGATCTCGATATCAATAGCGGCCTGGCGGTGGAGCGGGCGGTGTTCCCGCTGGTCTTCGCCACCGAGGACCGCACGGAGGGAGTGACGGCCTTTTTGGATAAACGGAAGGCCGAGTTTAAAGGAAAGTAATGTAGGGGCGAACCTGGTGTTCGCCCCTTTGCACGGAGGAAGAGGGCGAACACCAGGTTCGCCCCTACGACAGATTATGGATTTTTCACTCAACGAAGAACACAAGATGATCCGCGACATGGCCCGCGCCTTCGCCCAGAAGGAAGTCGCGCCGACCGCGGCCGAGATGGACCAGAAGGGCGAGTTTCCCAGCCGCCACCTGCCGAAGATGGCCGAGCTGGGCCTGCTGGGCATGATGGTCCCGACGGAATGGGGCGGCTCCGGCCTCGACACCCTGGCCTACGTCCTGGCCCTGGAAGAGATATCCGCCGCCTGCGCCTCGACCTCGGTCACCATGTCGGTCAACAATTCCCTGTACTGCGGTCCCATCCTGAAGTTCGGCAACGACGCCCAAAAAGAGAAGTACCTCAAGCCCTTCGCCTCCGGGCAGAAGCTGGGGGCCTACGCCCTCTCCGAGCCGGGCACCGGCTCCGACGCCGCCAACCAGCAGACCACCGCCGTGCAGAAGGGCGACAAGTGGATCCTGAACGGGCGCAAGAACTTCATCACCAACGGCCCGCACGCCGACGCGATGATCGTTTACGCGATGAACGACAAGGAAAAGCGCCACAAGGGCATCTCGGCCTTCATCGTCGAGAAAAATTTCCCGGGTTTCGCGGTCGGCAAGGTCGAGAAGAAACTCGGCATCTGCGCCTCCTCGACCTCCGAGATCGTCCTCGACAACTGCGAGGTTCCAGCCGCCAATCTGTTGGGACAGGCGGGGCAGGGCTTCACGATCGCGATGAGCACGCTCGACAGCGGCCGCATCGGCATCGGGACTCAGGCTTTGGGGATCGCGCGGGCGGCCTACGAGGCGGCGCGCAAGTACTCCACCGAGCGCGAGGCCTTCGGCAAGAAGATCTACGAATTCGGCGCGATCGAGGGCTACCTGGCCGACATGGCGACCGACATCGACGCCTCGCGCCTGCTGGTGCACCGCGCGGCCTGGCTGAAGGATCAGGGGCAGCCCTTCGGCAAGGAGGCCTCGATGGCCAAGCTCTTCGCCTCCGAGACCGCGATGCGGGTCGCCGACAAGGCGATTCAGATCCACGGCGGCTACGGCTACATCAAGGATTATCCCGTCGAGCGTCACTACCGCGACGCCAAGATCACCGAGATCTACGAGGGGACCAGCGAGATCCAGCGCCTCGTGATCTGCCGGCACGTCATCAAAGAAATCCAATAGCCGGGAGCAGGTGCGGATTCTCCGGAGGTCGGCTTGGCGCGGGAGAGATTTCTCCAGCTTCTAATAATTAAGTTGGAGGTAGGTCTTTTCACCGCGCTCGTTGTAGTAGTACATCCCGCCGCGCGGTCCTTGGTAGATGAAGCGTCCGTCTTTCGTTTTCCCGACCATCTTGTCGTCGGGCGTGTCGATATAGACCTTGTTCCCCGAATCGCTGAAGTAGTAACGGCCCCCGCGTTCGCCTTGGTAGAGGGTCTTGCCGTCCGGGTTGCGGCCGATGACCTTGTCGTCGCTGTGCGGCGGAGGAACCGCGCGCCCGCCTTCGGGCTGGGACATTGGAGCGCAGGAGGCCAGAAAGGCCAGGACGAGAAGGGTGAAGAAGTGTCTTTTCATCTTTTCCTCTCTTCGCCGATTTTCAGACGAATCTCCAACAAAAGGCAAAGAAAAACGGCCTCAGGAATCCCTGAGGCCGCAAAATAACACATATAATAGATCGACCGGTGCGGGGGGCGTGGGGGTATTCCGCGGAGGCTTTTCCGACTGTCTGAGCGTCCTTTAATCGTTACTCTCACAAGCACTATTAGGGTCTTCTGCACGGCCATCTAATAGACCGCGAGTTTCGGAAAAGCCGGAGGGGAATACCCCCACGCCCCCCGCACCGGTCGCACCGAATTATTTCTTCGCGTACAAGTTCAGCTTAAGCTCGAATTCATCGTGGATGAGCTTATCCCCGAGGCCTTGGAAGAACTTCCCCGAGCCGTAGCGGACGTTCCACAAGGTGCGGTCCAGCTTCAGGGTGCCGGTGGCCTTGATCTTGTCGCCTTGGAAGCTCAGCTCGGCCGGAAAGGTGACGGGCTTGGTGATGCCCTTGATCGTCAAGTCGCCGGTGATCTCGGCCTTGCCTCCCCCTAAGTCCTTCACCGAGGTGATCTTGAAGACGCTCTCGGGGTGGCTGGCGGTGGAGAAGAAGTCGTCCGAGTTGAGGTGGTTGGTCAGCTTCTGGTTGGCGGCCGGGTCGGTCAGGTCGAGGACCTTGATGCTCTTCATGTCGATCTTGAAGTCGCCGCCGGTGACCTTCTGTCCGTCGAGGGTGACTTGGCCGCTCTTGAGGGTGACGAGACCGTTGTGCTGTCCGGTCACTTTTTTGCCGACCCATTCGATCTGGCTCTGTTGGACGTCGAGTTGGTAGGTCTCCGCGGCCGCGGCGAGGCCGGGGAGGCCGATCACCAGGGCAAGGGTGAGCAAAAGGCGTTTCATGGGATCCTCCGAATTAGGGTTTGCAATGGGTACGCCGGGGACAAACGGCTGGTTTTACCCGGCAGAAGATTCTCCCTATATACACCCCAGGGCCGATAAAAGTGAAGCAGTTGACTTTGCCCCCCGCGTGGGCTTGAAATGGGGGCATGGCCCTCAAGACCCAAAGAAATCCGAGTCCCGCCCGCGAACCGCGCAGCCCCGCCGCCTCCGAGCGGCCCTCGGGCATCACCACGCTTTCGGGGATCCCTCTGAAGGAGCTCTACGAGGCCGGGGACTTGAAGAATTTCGATCCGGAACAAAAGCTCGGACGCCCCGGCGAGTTTCCTTACACCCGTGGCGTCTACCCGACGATGTACCGCGGGCGGCTCTGGACGATGCGGCAGTTCGCCGGCTTCGGCACCCCCGAGCAGACCAACCGGCGCTTTCACTACTTGATCGAGCACGGCCAGACCGGCCTGAGCACCGCTTTTCATTTTCCGACGCTGATGGGCTACGACTCCGATTCGCCGCGCGCGCGGGGCGAGGTGGGCGTCTGCGGCGTCGCGGTGGACACGCTGCGCGACATGGAGGTCCTCTTCGACGGCATTCCCCTCGACAAGGTGACGACCTCGATGACAATCAACCCCCCGGCCTCGGTGCTGCTCTGCATGTACGTCGCGGTGGCCGAGAAGCAGGGCGTTCCGATGGAAAAGGTCAGCGGGACCATCCAAAACGACATCCTGAAGGAATACATCGCGCAGAACTCCTACGTCTTTCCGCCCCAGCCCTCGATGCGCCTGGTGGTCGACTCGATCGAATACTGCACGAAGCACCTGCCCAAGTTCAATCCGATCAGCATCAGCGGCTACCACATCCGGGAGGCGGGCGCGACGGCGGTGCAAGAGCTGGCCTTCACCGTCGCCGACGGCATCGCCTACGTGCAGGCCTGCGTCGACCGCGGCCTGAACGTCGACGACTTCGCGCCGCGCTTGAGCTTCTTCTGGGACGTGCACAACGACTTCTTCGAGGAGATCGCCAAGATGCGGGCGGCGCGCCGTATGTGGGCCCACCTGATGCGGGACCGCTTCGGAGCCAAGAAGCCCGAGTCGATGCGGATGCGCTTCCACTGCCAGACCGCGGGGGTGAGCCTCACCGCCCAGCAGCCCTACAACAACGTGGTGCGCGTGGCCTTGCAGGCCCTGGCCGCCGTCCTGGGCGGGACGCAGTCCCTCCACACCAATTCCTTGGACGAGACCCTGGCCCTGCCCACCGACGAGGCGGTGCGCATCGCGCTGCGCACCCAGCAGATCATCGCCCACGAGAGCGGGGTGGCGAAGACCATCGACCCGCTGGGCGGCTCGTATTTCGTGGAGACGCTCACCGACACCCTCGAGGCGAAGGCCTACGACTACATCCGCAGGATCGACGAGGTCGGCGGCATGGTGCGCGCGATCGAACTGGGCTTTCCGATCCAGGAGATCGCCGAGGCGTCGTTCCGCCACCAACGCAAGGTGGAGAGCGGCGAGGAGAAGATCGTGGGCCTGAACGATTTCCTGTCCGAGGACGAAAAGCCGTTGGAGATCTTGAAGATCGACGCCGCAGTCGAGCGCACCCAGATCGAAAACCTGCGCAAGGTGAAGGCCGCGCGCGACGCCGCGAAGGTGCAGTTCTGCCTCGAACGCATCCGCGCCGCGGCTCAGGGCCGTGAAAACCTGATGCCGCTGATCCTCGACGCGGTGAGAGTTTACGCCAGCGTGGGCGAGATCATGGGCACGCTGCGCGAGGTCTGGGGCGAGTACCACGACCCTTGCATCTTGTAGGATTTTTTAAAAGCGCGTGACCCAGCCGAATTGCCCGCTGCCGCCCCAATTCCAATCCTTTTCCCGGTGCACCTGGCCCTTGAGGCCCAGGCTGAGCTGCGAGTTTTCCCCAACCTTGATCGAAAAACCGATGCCGAGCGGCGCAAAGTACCCGCCGGTGATCCCGTTCGCGAAGAGGTGGTAGGCCCCGATCTCCCCCAACGTTAAATGGGCGCCGGATTTTTCCGGGGCGCCGAAGAGGTGCAGGATGGGCTCGAGGCGGAGGCCGGCCTGGAAGTCGGCGGGCACGTCTTCCTTCGGCAGGTGCATGCCCTGGAAGGTCGCGCCCAGCCTGAGCTCGAATGGCCGCGAGACGCGATAGCCGGCCGAGAGCCCGAAACCGGCGCCGCCCGCGCCGGGACGCCCCGAAAACTCGGCGCTGGGCGAGAAGGACCAGCGAGGCAGGGCCTGGGGCGCGGGCGGAGGCGCCTCTTCCGCCGCCTGCGGCTTGGAAAACAGCAGCGAGACGTCCGCGAAGGAGGCCAGCAACGCTTCCGTCGCCTGGGTCTTCGACGGGTCGACTTTGCGCAAGGTCAGGACGGCTTGTTTGCGAAGCCTCGGGTCTTCCGCAGGGTCCTGGGCCATCTTTAACAGAGTCTCGCCGTGAGCGGCGGCGGGCGCGCCCACGTCGCCCAGGGTGCGCAGGCAGCGAAATCGCAGGAAGGGGTCGAGCTTCCGGTCCGCGGCGTGCCCCATCAGGAGCGCGAGGGTGCTGGGCGAGGACTTCCCGATCGCGGCAAGCGCGTCCAGGCAATCGGAACCGATCTGTTTGTCGTCGACCATGGCCAGCAACTGGGGCGCGGCCTCGGCGGCGCTGCCGCCCATCTTTTCCAAGCCTTCGACCGCCTGCCGGCGCCGGAGATAATCGCTCTTCGCGTCCCGCAAGATTTCCAAGAAGGTCTTGAGCAGCTCCGGGTTTCCCGGATCGATTCGGACCGCGGCTCCGACTAGGGCGCGCGTCAGCTCAAATTCTTTGTTGTCGGCCAAGTGCAAGTTGAGCGCGGGATTGAGACCGCTGTCCGCCACCGAGCTTTGCGCCAGGCGCTGCAAGTCCGAGCGGAAGCGCTTCAACAAGGCGGGAACGGCGGATTTCGCCTTCGGTCCGATGTTCCCCAGGGCGCGGGCCGCGCCGAGGACGAGCTCGAAATCGTCGGCATCCAGGCACTTGAGCAACCCCGGGATCGCCGGTTCGGCCGCCGGCCCGATTTCCGCCAGCGCCCAAACCGCGCCGAGGCGCACCGTCGGGTCGGAGTCGCCGAGGGCGCGGCTCAGCGCGGCCGCCGCCGGCCCCGCCTGGGCCTCCAACGCGCGCAGCCCCAGCGTGGCGCGGAAGCGCTCCTTCGCGTCGCCGCTGTTCAGCTTGGCGACGTAAACCTTGATCTGCTCCTCGGGGCTGTGCACCGCGAGCAGGGCCAGGGAGGCCATCGGGTCCATGCGGTCGGCGACCTTGCCGACCTTTCCGTTCCAGTCGACGAAGGCCACGGTGGGAAAGCTGTGGATGCCGAACTCCGCCCAGTCCTCCTCGCTGCCGCCCCGGCCCTCGGCGTGGATCATCAGGACGCTGCCGCCGTCCTGCCGGGCGATCTTTTCGAAGTGCGGCTGGTAGCTCTTGCAGGGGACGCACCAGTCCGCGGAAAAAGAAATCAAGGCCACCTGGCCGGGCTTCAGCCGGGCGAGCTGGGCCTTGAGCTCCTTGCCGCTCGCGACCTCGACGGGCTTGCCGTCGGCCGT
Source organism: bacterium (assembly GCA_048499175.1). Lineage (GTDB taxonomy): Bacteria > UBA10199 > UBA10199 > DSSB01 > DSSB01 > DSSB01. The sequence continues at coordinate 41,276 of JASOAK010000020.1, read as the reverse complement.
CTTGAAGGGCCGGGCGGCGACGTTTCCGGAAAAGGAGATCGGATCCGGGGAGTAAAATTGCAGCAGCGATTCGCTCTGGCCCTTGAGGACGGCGTGATGAAAGCGCTCTTGGACGCTGATCTTGCCGTCCTGGTCCCCGTCGGGGACTTGGTCGCTCCAGAAAAAGGGGCTGAAGAGTTGGCAGCTGACTTTCTCCCCCGGCGAGCCCTGCGAGACGACCGTCGTCTTGGCGTCGGTGAAGAGATTGAAACCGCTGCCCGAGTAGCAGTTGTCCATCACCAGGATGCGTCTGCCGTAGGACAACTTCTTCAGGTCGGCGGAGAGGCTGCTCAGGGAGAGGCATTCCGCGGGGAGCGCGACGCAGCCTTCGCCCTTCGCGCCGCTGTCGCCGTGGCCGGTGAAATAGACGACCAGGAGATCGTCGTCGTCCATCTGAGCCTTCATTCCCGAGAGGAGTTTTTCCAGTCCCTCGCGGCTCGGGGCTTCGAAATGTTCGACGGCGCCGCCCGGGGCCTTGGGACTGGCCACCGAGATGTCGTAGCTGCCCTCGGCGCGCAGGGCCTTCACCGCGCGGTCCACGTTGCCCAGGTGCCGGGTCTCGGTGTCTCCGTTGACGATCAAGGCGTATTTTTTTTGGATTCCGTCGCCCAATGGCTCCCCCATAGGCCTCGGCTTAGAGAGACCCAGACAATACTGAAAGCAACGAACATGCCAAGGAGGCGGTGGTAGGAATAGGATATTTCCTGAGATATTTTAATAAGTTGTGAGGGGGTGCCCGCGGGCTCAAGGGTAGCGCTGGATCCTTGGCGTGGGGACACCTCAAATCTCTTCAAGAAAATTCACATCTTGGGAACGAATTTAGACCTTCCGGTCGATGATCGTCGCCACGCCCATGCCGTGCCCGATGCAGAGCGTGACCAGGCCGTAGCGCAGGTTGCGGCGCTCGAGCTCGTCCAAAACGGTGCCCAGCAGCATCGCGCCCGTGGCGCCCAACGGGTGGCCCAGGGCGATGGCCCCGCCGTTGACGTTGACCTTCTCGGGGTCGAGTTTCAGGTCCTGCATGACCGCCAGGGGCACCGGTGCGAAGGCCTCGTTGATCTCGAAGAGGTCGATGTCGGAGATCTTCAGCTTCGCCTTGGCGCAGACCTTTTGGATCGCAGGGATCGGGCCCAGCAGCATGATAATGGGATCGCTGCCGACCTCGACGGTCGCGACGACTCGCGCGCGCGGCTTGAATCCGTGCTCCTTGCAGGCCTTCTCGCTGGCGAACAAAACCGCCGCCGCGCCGTCGACGATGCCGCTGGAATTGCCCGCGTGGATGACGCCGTCCTCCTTGAACACCGTCTTCAGCGTCGCGAGCTTGTCGGCGGTGGTGCCGGGACGCAGGTGCTCGTCCTTCTCGAAGCGAAAGGTTTTTCCCTCGGCGTCCTTGGCCGTCACCGGGACGATCGACTTGGCGAAGCGCTTTTCCTCCCAGGCCTGGGCGGCGCGGGCCTGCGAGCGCTCGGCGTATTCGTCGAGCTGCCGGCGCGTGAAGCCGTATTTTTCCGCGATCAGCTCGGCGGAGACGCCTTGCGGCACCAGGTCGAAGCGCTCGGTGAGCTTGGATCCGGCCATCTCGAAGTTGATCGCCATCGGGACGCGGGTCATGTGCTCGACGCCGCCGCCGATCAGGACGTCGGACATCCCGGCCATGATGGTGTGGGCCATGAGGTTGCAAGCCGAGAGGCCCGAGCCGCAGAAACGGTTGAGCGTCGCGCCGGGGATGTCGACGGGCCAGCCCGCGGCGAGCACCGCCTCGCGGGCGATGACGTTGTCCTGGGCGTCGCGCTGGGAGACGCAGCCGTAGAGGACGTCCTCGACGAGCAACGGCGAGAACTTGTTGCGCTCGACCAAGGCCTCGAGCGGGACCGCCGCCAAGTCGATGGGGTGGACGAATTTCAGGCTGCCTTCGCGCTTGCCGCGGGGGGTGCGGACGGCATCGACGATCAGGGCTTGGGGCATAAGGGACTCCTTTTCGATAGGGATGGCGCCGTTTCCTTAAGGCTTCTCGGGCCCTCATTCAAACATTTTTCTCGAATTGTGGGTAGGGTCGGGGCAGCCCTGGGGATGGGGGACTTCAATGTTCTGTAAAATAAGGGGAATTTTCCTTATCCCCAAGTGGGGATATTCATGTTAATAAATGTAATGTAGGGTCATATAAGGTCAGTAGGGTTTCCGTACAATATGAAGCATCTTCGATACTTAGCAACCTCGGGCCGGGTGGGGCGATAAATCGGGCCTAAGCGACATTGAGAAGGCTGTTGAAAAAGGATTTATTCCTGCCGGAATAAATCCAGCTCTATACGCCGCCCAAAATCGGTGTTTTCGACAGCCCCTTAGAATTTCGGGTTTTTCTGGGATGACTCCGACACTGCACGGGTTTGGAATTTATTCGGGGCTCGGCCGCGAGGATGCCTTCGCGTCCGGCGCCGCTGCGCGCGGTCCTAGGCTTGCGCTTGGGGGCGAGGCCGGTTCCGCTTCTGCCTCGTCCGCGGGGATCCTGGCGGGCCTGCTGGAGTCGGCGGTGGCCGGCGAGGGCGAAGCAAGGCCGGTGTTGAGCCGGCGGATCCGTGAAGAGGGGCTGAACCTGCGCGGCGCCTACGAGGCCCTTCCGGAGAGCGAGCGCGGCCGCTTCGCTCGCCTGCTGTCTCCCGAGCTGCTCCAAGAAATCTTTTCCCTCTCCCAAGAGAGCGATCCCTCGCTCTTCTACCAAGGCCTGCACGCGCTGGGCCTGCGGCTGTCCCGTAGCCATCGGCCGGAGCTGGCCATGTTGTTTTTCTCCGGCATCGCGCAGACCCTGGAACAGGATTACCCCGGCCGCCCCGCGGACCACGCGGCGCTGGCTTCGAGGGCGCGGCGCGAGCTGGACGCCCTGATGGGCCGGGGTGCGATCGCGCCGCGGGTCGAGCACCTGCTGCGGGGCGTGGCGCAGGAGGCCAGCAGTCCGGTGATGCTGGCGAGCATGGGGGTGGCGGGCCTGGCCTTCAGCACGGTGCGGATGGGGATGCTGTCGCGGTTGCTGGCGTCGTCGGGGGGCGGGTATTTCACGCGGGGTTTCGGGGCGAGGGCCCTGGCCTCGACGGTGGGCTTCGTGGCGGAGGTTCCGGCCTTCGTGTTTTCGGGGCGGGGTCTGAACGAGGCCCTGGGGCATCGTCAGGATTGGAGTCTTCATGCGGTGGGCCGCGACCTGGCGACGGCGGGGATCACGCTGTCGGCCTTGAAGCTGTCGGGCTGGGGGGCGCGGGGTCTGATGGGGCGAGTGGAGGGGAACTCGGCCTTCGCGAACTTTTCGCGCGCGGCGCTGCCGCAGGCGGCGACCTTGGGCGGTTTGATGTTGGGGCATCGGGTGGAAGAGGGATTGGGCTTGAGGCCGCACGTGGACGGGGCGACGACGTTCGTGGACAGCCTGAGCACCTTGCTGGTGTTCCACGTGTCGGGGCGATTGTTGCACCACGCGATGGGACCGAACTACGCTGCGCTGCAGCGGGAGATGGAGTTGCGCAGTCAAGTGATGGCGCGGACGCCGCGTCCGCGGCCCGAGTCGGGAGACCGCCCGCCCTTGGCGGACTTGTTGACGGGGATGTTTTCGAGGCATCGGCCCGCCTTGGCGGGGGCCCGAGCTCCGGAAGGCCGGGGCCCGCGTCCCTTTCGGCTGCCGCATATTCTCATGATGGAGGGCTATGAAGGCAATAACGGGGGCGGCAACGGAGGCGACGGCAAGCCGCCCTCCCACCGTCCCCGCGTCACGCCGCCCGAGCGCCTGACGCCGCATCGTCCCTCGCCCACGCCGATGGAGCAGGCCCTGAAGCTGGCGAGCGAGGCGCCCGAGGGTCAACAAAAGATTCACGTCACCGAAAATCCTCCCCCCGCCGAGCGGCCGGCCGAGGCCGAGGAGATCGCCTTCGACCTGGCGCCGGAGGCCCCCCCGGCCGCGGCACTCGCGGCCCCTAAGGCCCCGGCAATCGGAGAAATTCGCGAGACGATGATGAGCCCGGTGGCGCCGCCCCCTCCGGCGGCGAATCCGGCCCGCAACGGCGAGGCGGCGCCGACGAAAACGATCGTGCGGATCCCGACCTTGATCGCCGGCACCCGCGTAGGGCCCGAGGGCCGCTTCGAGATCCGCGAGCTGCTCAGCCAAGGCGCCAACGGAACGGTCTACCGGGTCATCGATACGCGCGGCGGCCGTTCCGCCGCGATCAAGGTGCCCAAGCACGGTAACCAGCCGGCCGACCTCGAGCGTTTCCAGCGCGAGATCTGGATCAGCGAAAACCTCGCCTCCGGCTGGGCGGTGCCCATCTACGACCATTTCGAGATCATTAAAGGCAGCGGCATCCAGGTGCCGCTCATGGAATTTGTCGACGGCGTGACCCTGGGCCGCGTCTTGCACCGCATCAGTTACCGCGACGCCGAAAGTCTCGTCGATTATCCGCTGGAACGCCGCGTGGACCTCTTCGCGGACCTCTGCCTCGGCGTGCACGACGCCCACCAGCACGGCGTCGTCCACAACGACCTCAAGCCCGACAACCTCATGGTCGACCGCAATATTCGCATGCGCATCCTCGATTGGGGCCTCGCGCGGCACCTCGGCGAGAAAATCTCGGAGGGTCGCATGAGCCTCTCGCCCGAGGCCCTGCGCCACCGGCCGCCGCGGGCAAGCGCCTCCACGATGGCGGGGACGCCGGGCTATATCGCGCCCGAGATGACCCGCCTGGATAGGGGGACCAACGAGCGCTCGCAGGATATCTTCTCCCTAGGCGTCATCCTCTACGAGATGGCGACGGGGCTGCACCCCTTGGGGCTGTACCGGCCAGGCGACCCCGCGCGCGGAGAACCGCGCCTGATCCCGATCCGGGAAGGCGAGCACCCGCAGGGCCAGACCAAGATCAATCCGCGATCCGTTTTGCTTTACGGCCAGGATCCCAGCCTCGACCCGCCTTCCTTCCGCGACATCCTGACCGGCAGCCATCCCGACTATCTTTACGAATTGGAGAGCATCGCCCGCAAGGCGATGGACCCCGATCCGACGAAGCGTTTTCAAAACGCCGCCGAGCTTCGCGAGGCGGTGCTCATGGCCCGAGCCCGCTCGGACCGCGAGGCGCTGAATCTCTTGCGCGAGCGCATGCGCGAGGCCGAAGCCCAAACCAAGGCCTCCTGGATGCGATTCAACGTGGCCTCACGCATCGACCCCGCGCATTGGACGCGCATGCATCAGATGATCTGGGGCCTGCGGCAGGACCGCGAATCCTGGCACCAGGGGGTGGAGGACTTGGTGACGCGCTTGAGCGAGGTGATGAAATACGACCGCAGCTCCGCCGCCCGGCGGATGATCGCCGAGCTGAGCTGGGAGCGCCTGGTGGACGGCGGCGACCGGATGCCGCGCAGCGTGCGGCGCGCCCTGGCGCGACGGATCCAGGCCAACGATTTTCCGCTCAAGCCCGACGGGAGCCCGATGTTCAGCTCCCTGCTGAACGGAACCACGCCGCTGGCCCTGCGCCTCTCCCGGCTCTCTGACGGCGAGCCGCTGAACCCCGAACTCGAGAGCCGCGCCCGGCTGCGGGTCGTCCGCATCCGCCGCGAGACCGACGGGCGCGGCGTCGAGCTGGGCACCTTCCGCGAGGGCGAGACGGTGGCCGAGGGGACGCTCGCGGATTGGAACCAGCGCCTGGGCCTGGGCGCGGGCTATTACGTCTTGGAATTGTCCGCGCCGGGTTATGCCTCGATGCGAGTCCCCTTGCGGGTGAGCTATCAAGACGTCCAGCGCGGCGTGGTCGAGGGACGCTTCCTCGACGTCCCGATCGAGATGGTCCCCGAGTCCGAGCTCGGACCCGACATGACGCTCGTGCAGGGCGGGCGCTCCTACACCGGCTTCGATTTCTACGAGGACGGGATGCCCTCCAACGTCTACAGCTTCCCGATGCACGAGATCGAGCTGCCCAGCTTCGCGATCTCGCGCAAGCCCGTGACGGTGGGGGAATATATCCCCTTCATCGAGCACCTGGTGGCCGAGGGGCGCATCGAGGAGGCCCGCGGCTTCATGCCGCGCAAGAACGTCCCGCCGCAGCGCATCTCCCGGGACCTGTTCCGGGATAGCTGGAGGGTTTACCGCGAAGAAGGGCTGCGCGCCGCCTTCGAGCACTTTATCAATCGGCAGCGCGGGAACCACTATTATTGGCGGCTGCGCCCGCAGGGCTTCGGTCCCTGGAAGCGCTACCGTCTCATGGACCCGACCGAGCACCTCGATCCCAACGGCGATCCCATTCTGCGCGACCAGCCGATCAGCGCGATCTCGCGGGTAGCGGCCGAGGCCTACCTGCGCTGGGCCTCCGAGCGGGAGGGCAGGGAGTATTCGCTGCCCACCGCCGAGGAAAAGGAAAAGGTCGATCGCAACGCCTTCCCCTGGAACTTCCCCTGGGGCTACGACTTCGCCCCCTTCTATTTGATTTCCCGGCTGGCCTTCTCCGGCGAGCTGAAGAACTCCACCTACCCCCAACCGGTGGGCAGGCACATCATGGATCAGTCCTTGTACCGGGACTTCTCGATCTATGGGACGGTCGACAATCTGGGCAATGTCCGGGAATACACCGCCTCCCACGGCGAGCCGGGCTATGTGGTCCTCTCGGGCGGCTCGGTTCGGGTGCCCTACGGGCCCTTCTATTATCCGGCCTCCCGAAACTACGCCCACCGCGAAACGGCGGTCGACGACTCGGTGGGGGCCTTTCGCCGGGTGCAGCGCTTCGGCCGCCCGCAGCCCCGGGATTTAAGCCCCGAGGCCCCGCCGGTTCGATAAGATAGGTCGATTCCTACCCATCCCCCGTCACCGCAGTGACTGCCCAAAAACCTGTGGATAAGTTCCCGGGAAATAAAGAAAATTGTGAATAAGCTCTCTAGGTGGTGGAATTCTTTATCATTTTTAGAGCCCTTGGATCGCGGCTCTGTACTTATGTTTTGCTTTCAAAAAAAATAATAATTTATTGAAATGTATAGATAAAATTAATTTTCAGAAGCTTGGCACTTGCCTTGCTCTATCTCCCCGCAGGTAAGCAACGGACCAAAATGGGAGGTAGAAGATGAGGAAGTATATCTATTGTATTGTTTTTGTAATGGTATTTGGAGTCGCACTTACGGAGGCCTCGGCGCAGCTCCGCAGCACCTACGACAGCAAGACCTTGCTCACGATCTATTCTCAGGTCTTGGCCCCCACCACAAAAACCGGAACGGTCTCAGGGCAGGACCCGCAGATGCTGCAGGGACAAGACCCGCAGATGTTGCAGGGGCAGGATCCGCAGATGCTGCAAGGGCAGGATCCCCAGATGTATAAGTACAGCCCCTACATTTACATGGGGCAGGACCCTCAAATGTAGTTTTTTCTCTATCTCTTTCTCCAGGAAGGGCCCCATGGTGGGGCCCTTTTCCTTTCCTTAGGATTCCCATGGCATTAGCCGCATTCCCCGACCTCTTGGACGAGGTCCAACATTTTGAAGACGAAGGTCGCCAGGACGCGCCGCGATTCGACGCCGTCGGTGAAGGTGAGGTCGAATTCGACGAGGTCGTCTTCCAGGATGGTGACTTTGCCGGAGTAAGTCGTTGGCAGCCACCATCCTATCCCATCCGGATCCGAGTCAGGAAATGCCTCGTCATATATCACATCTATTCCGTCGACCTCATAGGGGGTTGATGGGATATCGAAAACCTCACCTTTCTTCTGTTCAAAAATATCTTCTCCATTGGGAAGAGAATCCCTGCGAAAGAAAAAATGAAAGCTCACCGAATTTTGAGGAAATGGTTTTAGGGGATGCGTAAATCCCTCTGTCAATTGGAAGGTCCCAGCTTGAATCGCATTAAAAGGACGTATTTCTAAAACGGCCTTTTGCCCGTCCGGATCCATAATGGTGAGCTCAAAGTCGCCATATTCCGTATATGGCGTTGGTGTTCTTAATTCCTGACATGTGCTGCACGCCTGAAATAGCAAAGGACTCAGAACCAGGAATAAATAAATCCATACTTTCATGATCACCCACCTCCTTGAAGCGAGAAACAATCGGGGAACTCTTCGGAATCAGTTAATCCGTCGCAATCATCGTCTACCGCATTGTTACAATTACCCAAGTCTATGTGCTCAACCGGAGAGGTGGGAGCACCGGGGCGGCAAACATCGCACACCGAATCAATACTCCTTTCACATACCCCGATTCCGCAGGTGACAGGGAAATTGGTTTCGTCGATGATTCCATCACAATCGTTGTCAATTCCATCACAATCCAAGTCATCCGCCGCATACTCCTCCGGCCCCACCGCCCAGCACCCTCCACAGACATTGCTCACCCCCTCGTCGACCGCGCCATCGCAGTCATTGTCGATATAATCGCAGATCTCGGCGGGCTCGGGGCCACAGGCTCCACATCGATTTAACACCCCCTCGTCCACCGCTCCGTTGCAGTTGTTGTCGACTCCATCGCAGGTTTCCGGCTGAGGAACCGTCCCGGAGCAGGAGTCCGACCAAGTCCCGCCCGGGAGACATACCTGCTGCCCTAGGGAGCAAGGTCCCAAATCGATGCTGCAGTCTCGAACAGCGCCGGGGGCGCAGGCACAGCCTTCGTCCGTCACGCCGTCGCAGTCATTGTCGAGGCCGTCGCAGGACTCCGGCACCGGCCCGACCTCGCCCTGGCAGCTAATCTGGCCATTACTACAGGCAAGGGCGCCCACGCCGCAAGTTCCGACCCCCAACCCGCAAGCCAAACCCTTTTGAATCCAATCTTCATCTACGGGACCATCACAGTCATTGTCGATACCGTCACAAATCTCGAAGGGAGAGGCCTGTCTAGGAGGCGCATGACAAATCATGGCCTCTTGCCCTTCTCTTTGCTTCTTGGGGTCATTGCAGATCCATTTTCCTACCGCATGGCACTGCCCCAAGCCCCCATTGTCGCAGGCCGTCCCCTTCGCCTCGAAACCTTCGTCCACCTTGCCGTCGCAGGTGTCGTCGTAGGCGTTGCAAATTTCCAATACCTCCGCTCCGTTGGCCCGGCAATAATCGATCGTCCGCACCCGCATATCGACGTCCCGGGACGCCGCCAGATCCAGGGTCGTGACCCCCGGACGAACAGCGGAAAAGTCCTGCAAAAACACCCCCTGTTCGCCCAAGGTCACGTCGCGCGTCAGTCGAAAGGCCACGACCGGGTCGTCCGGGGCGCACACCTCGACCAATTTGAAATCCTTGCACTCATCACCCTCCCAAATCAGCAAAACCACCTGCTGTTCCGGATTGCGGTCCCAATCCCAGAGTATGAAATTTTGATAGGTCAGGTACTGCTCGATGCCGGTATCCCACCACTCGCAATTGTCGCCGTCGCCGCCGGGCCCGCGCAGGTTGAGGTGCACCGCCCCCGGCGGGGCCTGCTTGTCCAAGTTGCGCGGGAGGGTGAGCGGCAGCCGGTCGGGGGGAAAGGCCCAAAGGTGCATGTTCCCCACCGGACCCGCCAGGCTTTCCTCGTGCGCGTTGTAAAAGGTCGCCGTGTCCAAGATCAGCACATTGTCCCCCTCGGAGATGAACTTCTCCGGGGCGACGTCGAGGCCGTCGTTATAGGTGCAGTACCGGATCGCGCCTCCGGATGGGCGTTGAATCAGGGAATTATAGATCGGCGCCTCCCTCGCTTGGCCCTCCCAGGTCGCCCCCGCCCGCATCTTCAGCTGCCCGGCGAGCGGAGAGCCCGCGGGCTCCCTCCAAAGGCAGGGGCAATTGGCCCATTCCTCGAGCGGGACTTGGACGGCCTTCAACAGCGGCTGGGGGTATTCGTAGGCGTAGAGCACCAGCTGGAGATCGCGGAATTTTCCGGTATCCTCCCGCTGCATCTGGGCGAAGAGGTTCAAGAAATCCCGGGTGGCCTCGCTGTCGACGTAGATTTGGGAAAATATTCCCTGGTCGCGGGCATAGGCCGCGAACATCCCCGGCTTGGCCAGACTCGGATCCGGCTCGATCACCCGATAGGTGGAAGGCAATTCGGTGATGCCGTCGGTGTCCAGGATCGAGTCGTGAGGCAGAGGAATTTCCGGATCGGCGACGACGCGGGCCTGGTATTTCGCCAAGAGGGCCTCCAGGCCCGCCTCGTCGACCGGATCGACGATCAAGCGGTCGTTGAGCACCGCGAACTTGCCGTCCTCGGCATTGAACAAGAGGCCGTAATTCCGATCGGCGAGATCGGGGTTCAGGACCTCCGCGCCCTCCTCCAAGCGCAGCGAGGGATCCAGCAAAATCGATTCCTCCAAGTCCGCCCCGCCTCCGGAACAGGCGGCGCAGGCCAGGCTTAGGAATGCAAGGTATTTAGCAATTTTCATCGGTCTCTCCATCGCAATCGTTATCCGCACCGTCGCAGACCTCGGGGACGGGGCTCCCCGGCTGGACGTCGCAAATCGTGGCGCCTCCGTCCCCGGCGCAAACCCGGTTGCCGACCCGCAGGCAAAGCCCCTCGCTCACCCAACAAACTTGGCCCAAATCGGGAAAATCCTCGTCGATGGCGGCGTCGCAGTCGTTGTCCTCGCCGTCGCAGCGCTCCGGCACGGCTTGGCAATCGGGCGGCACGCCGTTGTCGTAGCGTTCGCAAACGACCTTGGGGGCGCAGGTCCTCGTCACCGGGTTGCAACAGGCCCCGGCGCCGCAGGCCGTATCCTCGAGGCAAAGCTCGGCGCGACACAGGCCGTCGATCAGGTCGCAGCGGCGGCCCTCGGAGCAGTCTTGGTCCGAGCCGCAACGCTCGGAGACGCAGCGAAAGCCCTCGCATCCGTAGCCCTCCGGACACTGGGCGCTGAAATAACAGGCACCCGGTTGCAGACAGAGCCCTTGGGAGCACTGAAACCCCTCCGCACAAGGAAATTCGGCATCGCAGGACTGAAGGCGCGAGACGCACCCCTCGAAGGGGTCGCAGACCTCGAAAAGACCGCATTCGGCATCGGAACGACAAAGGGATTGACCGAGGTTGGGAAAGGGAAGAAGCTGCCCGCCGCGCCCGCAGGCTAAGAGGATGGTGCAGGTAAGAACGCCAAGGAAGAAGCGGGCAAAGCAATCCATGCAAACCTTTGCGGAATTTCCTTACCCGTGGAAATCACAACCGGTAGGCCCTTTATCGGCGGGCCCTTCCCGGCGGTTGCTGGGAACTTAGTTCCCAACCATGCGAGAAGACAAGTGATATCCGGGAAATCGTCCTCGACCGCGTGCGACTTTTTTCTCCTTTCCATAGCAACTTCAAGTCCTTCGGTACGATAAGCTCGCCAAACAACGCATATTTTTGTATTGGCTGGCTTCATGGGGTTTACGTCGACTGATTCTCTGCTTTTTGGAGGCGCCGCTGCGCGCGGTCCTAGGCTTGCGCTTGGGGGCGAGGCCGGTTCCGCTTCTGCCTCGTCCGCGGGGATCTTGGCCGGCCTGCTGGAGTCGGCGGTGGCCGGCGAGGGCGAAGCAAGGCCGGTGTTGAGCCGGCGGATCCGTGAAGAGGGGCTGAACCTGCGCGGCGCCTACGAGGCCCTCTCCGAAAGCGAGCGCGCCCGCTTCGCTCGCCAGCTGTCTCCCGAGCTGCTCCAAGAAATCTTTTCTCTCTCCCAAGAGAGCGATCCCTCGCTCTTCTACCAAGGCCTGCACGCGCTGGGCCTGCGGCTGTCCCGTAGCCATCGGCCGGAGCTGGCCATGTTGTTTTTCTCCGGCATCGCCCAGACCCTGGAACAGGATTCCCCCGGCCGCCCCGCGGACCATGCGGCGCTGGCTTCGAGGGCGCGGCGCGAGCTGGACGCCCTGATGGGCCGTGGCGCGATCGCGCCTCGGGTCGAGCACCTGCTGCGGGGCGTTGCGCAGGAGGCCAGCAGTCCGGTGATGCTGGCGAGCATGGGGGTGGCGGGTTTCGCTTTCAGCACGGTGCGGATGGGGATGCTGTCGCGGTTGCTGGCGTCGTCGGGGGGCGGGTATTTCACGCGGGGCTTCGGGGCGAGGGCCTTGGCGTCGACGGTGGGCTTCGCGGCGGAGGTTCCGGCCTTCGTGTTTTCGGGGCGGGGTCTGAACGAGGCCTTGGGGCATCGTCAGGATTGGAGTTTCAGCGCGATGGGCCGCGACCTGGCGACGGCGGGGATCACCTTGTCGGCCTTGAAGCTGTCGGGCTGGGGGGCGCGGGGCCTGATGGGCCGGATGGAGGGGAGCTCGGCGTTCACGAATTTCTCGCGCGCGGCGCTGCCTCAAGTGGCGACCTTGGGCGGCCTGATGCTGGGGCATCGGGTGGAAGAGGGGCTGGGCTTGAGGCCGCACGTGGACGGGGCGACGACGTTCGTGGACAGCCTGAGCACCTTACTGGTGTTCCACGTGTCGGGGCGATTGTTGCACCACGCGATGGGACCGAACTACGCGGCGCTGCAGCGGGAGATGGAGTTGCGCAGTCAAGTGATGGCGCGGATGCCGCGTCCGCGGCCCGAGTCGGGAGACCGCCCGCCCTTGGCGGACTTGTTGACGGGGATGTTTTCGACGCATCGGCCCGCCTTGGCGGGGGCCCGAGCTCCGGAAGGCCGGGGCCCGCGTCCCTTTCGGCTGCCGCATATTCTCATGATGTCCAACGAGGGAGAGAACGGCGGAGGCCGACGCTCTTCCTCGCCGCCTTCCGTCGACGACGGCGCGACCACGCTCAAGCGTCCGATCTCGCCGCGGCCGATCAGCACCAAGGAGGCAGAGCAATTAGGTCGCGCCGATACCATCATGCGGGAGCCGGAGGTTCCGGCGCCGAAGGCCGAGACCGAGCGGGCGGCCGAAACCGTCCTGAACGAGGCGGGTCCCGAAACCCAGGTCGCGCCGGCGGTCGGCGATCCGGTGGTCGCAGCTTTGCGTCCGCCGCCCCTGCCGCGCGAGGCGGCCGGCGCGCCGAAAGAGACGGAGATCGAGATAGCGCCCGACAGCGTCCAAACCGGCGTTTACGATCCGCAGCAGCTGCAAGCCGCGCGAGCGGCCGCGACGACGGCCCCGCTCGACCCGACGAATTTGATTCCCGGCAACCGGTTGGGGCGTGAGGGCCGTTACGAGGTGGTGCGGCGGCTGGGCGGCGGCGGAATGGGCGACGTCTGGGAGGTGATCGACCGCGAACTCGGCAGGCAGGCGGTGATCAAGATTCCCAAGGCCGGCTTGTTTAAGCCGGAGGACCTGCGGCGCTTCGACCGCGAGGTGAAGATCGGCGCCAACCTCGACGTGCGTTTCGTCGTGCCCGTCTACGACATCATCGAATTGGTGCCCGGAGGCCTCCGCGTGCCGGTGATGCGCTACGTGCCCGGGCGCGACCTGCATTCCATCTTATACGGCGTGACGCACGAGAATCCCGAGATGCTGCGGGACTTTCCTCCGGAGCGGCGCCTCGAGCTGTTCGCCAAGCTCTGCGAGGCGGTCGAATCCATCCACGAAGACGGGATCGTCCATCGCGACCTCAAGCCGGCGAACGTGCGCATCACGCCGGAGGGAAACGTCCTGCTCATGGATTTCGGACTGGCCAAGCGGCAGGCGGACGGTGCCAATGGGCACGACTCGGACGCCCCCGATTCGCCGCGCAGTCGGCTAAGCATCCCGATCCGGACGCTGCAGGCGGAAAACATCACGCAGGCGGGCGTATGGCAGGGCACGGTGGGCTACATCGCTCCGGAAACCCTGTTTTCCAAGCCCATCCAAAATTTTCGTTCCCCCGATATTTTCGCGCTGGGCGTCATGCTCTATGAGACGATGACCGGCCTGCATCCCTTCGCCAATTATCGCGACGGAAATCCCGCCTTGGGCGAGCCGCTCCGGGTTCCGGAGCGCGAAGTCGTCGAGATCGAGGGGCAGCGCTACGAACGCACGGTTTTCAACATGCGCGCGCCGATTCTCTGGTCCCAGCCGGAATTGGCCGCGAAGATCAACCCCCCCTCCTTTCGAGAGCTCCTTCAGGATGCCCAGCCGGAGTTTTTCTACGAGCTCGAGGCGGGTCTGACGGGCCTTCCATCCCGATCCCGCCCAGCGCTATCAATCGGCGCGAGAGCCTGATGCAGGCTGCCCATGCGGCCTCGAGGACGGGCGAGAGATTCGGTTGACGCCCTGCGCGCCCGGATGTCCCTGATGGAGCGGCGCTCTTCAGGAACTGTGGCAATACCTCAATATCGGCAGCCGCCTTGAAGTCCCGAGCAATGGGACGCTCATGCAGCAGCCCATTCAAGAATTGAGACACATGTGGCCCAGTGGCGGCAGGGTTACGACGACCTCGTCACCACTTTGATCCGCAACACCAAGGGCGATCCTTCGGAGTGTCTGGTGCCTGAATGCCGAAGTCAGCTGGGAGCGTCTCGTCGAGGGCGGCGACCGGCTGGAACAATCAGTGGGAGCGCGAGTGCCTGGAGCGCTGTGATCCGCGAATTCGCACTTCCTGACAGTGGAGGATCCTCATGCCAGCATGAGAGCGCCTTTGAAGCCGCACGACGCGAATCGCTCGGATCGGCTCAGTGCTCCACGACGGAAGCGATCTCCGCCGGCTCGCACGAATGTCGCCCTTTGTGGCGCGAAAGAGACGCATCAACGCGAGCTGAATAATTATCGCATGGGCGAACCGCTGCTTTCCGGAAGCTTGGGAGGAGATCGGCGATCGACTCTGCCTTGCCGGCGGGCTACTATGTAAGCCTCCGCCTCCTCTCATCCCGACTATGCGCCGATGAACGTGCCCGTCCGCACACGGCTTGCGTCAGGTGCGGCAGGGGATTTCGAGGAGGCCCTCGGTTTCGAGTTGCAATTCGTTCCTGGGCGAAGCGGTTCCCGAGGACATGGTCGTGGTTCACGCCGGTAACGCGGTCTTGGGTCACGATTACTATCATGACGGGCCGCCGACTAACGTCTACGCGCCGCCGATGTGGGAGCGATTTTTCCCGACTTTGATCTCAAGTGAGCCCATCATCATCGGCGAGAAGTTACGGACGAGAACAACCAAATCCGCGGCAACGGCTATCGGGCCTTCAATGGTTACTGTTTGGTGAGGTGACGCCATAACGACGCCTCCAACCTCTGCCGAGGGTGAAGGTGAACCCGACGGGCGACGAGCTCACGATGCCGGAGTTTTTCAAAATGATCCGGGGCGGGATGGAAGCGCCTCGATTCAACGGTTGCGCGAGACGCTTTCGCACGCATAATCTCTGGTGAAGGTCCGCGTCGAGGGTCGGGGCAAGAGGGTCCGCTACGTCTTGGAGGATCCCATTACCGATTTCAACAACCCCGCCAGCAACCGCGATCCGGAAGGAGACCCGATCCTGCCGAGGCAGCCGATCAGCTCGATCACGGCGAACGCCGCCGAGGAATACATTCGTTGGCGTTCGGCCAGAGACGGTAGGCATTATCGGCTGCCGCATCCCGACGAGATGGAAAAGGCGACGCGCGGCTCCTTTCCTCTGACCTATCCTTGGGGCTACGATTTCAACCCGAACTTCCTCGCCTCGCGGATGGCCCACAAGGGCATCGAAGATTGCTTCCCCCATCCCGTGGGCGATCACCCCTTGGGCGAGGCCTGGAACCGCGATCGATCGATCTACGGCCTCGTCGAGCCCCTGGGCAATATCCGCGAATTTGTTCAGGCCCCGGATAATTTACCCAATTTGATCGGTTTGTTCGGCGGATCCATTCGCGTTCCCTACGGGCCCTTCTTTTTACCGGCGGCTCGGGTTTATCAAAACCGAACCGCGGCCGAGGACGGTATCGGCAGCCTTCGCCTGATCCTCGACCTCCCCCCTCCGGATCCGGAGGTCCGTTAGGGACTCGTTCCATAAATATATAAATTTCAATAGGTTAGGCGTGAAAATCCCAAGGATTCTCCTTGAGAGGGGACGTCAAGCGGTTGACGTTTATAACATATTGATATTATTTAATATTTATCATATATCCCCAGGGGCTGTGGATAATTTATCAATTCGAAAGTAAATTTTAACATCACAGCAACTTTGACCTGGGGCAACGCCGATACAAGTTATCGGAATTTATTAGTAATTTAAATTTGTTATTCGTTGGTACAATAATTGCTGGGTAGCGGGGGTAGGGAGGAAACAATGCTCAAAAAAATAGTCACGCTTATCGCGATATTCCAATTCGGCATGCTTCTGGCCGGCAGCGCCCACGCGGGCTCGGGGGTCAATATGATCCGGGGCGAGGATGCCCAGGCCGCCTACCAAACCGTCGTCAGAGACGGAGCGGTGGAGTGGCAAGGCCCGGAGGTGACGGTCCGGGTCGTCAACAACGAGGTTTTCGTCATTAAAAACGGCGCCACCATCAAGATCGTGGACGAACTGGTCGAGGTGAGCGGCGGCGAAGCCCTTCAGGTTCGGAAGGTCGAGCAGCTGAAGCCCACCCAAGAAATGGGCGGCGGCGTCGACATGCTGAACGGCCAAGCCGTCCAAGGCGGCGGCGTCAATATGATCCCGGCCCAGACGGTTCAAGGCGGCGGCGTCGATATGAACACCGCCGGTACCGCGAGGACGGTCACCCCCGTCACCGACAAATCCTTCACCGGAAAGTTCTTCCGCAAGCTGGGCATCGAGTAACCGGATTGTCGATGGTTTTCCAAAAGGCCCCCGCGGGGGCCTTTTTTTTCGCCCGAAACCCATTGCGCCGGCGGCCCGCTTTCATTAGATACGAGCCATGCTCTTCTCGAAGCGCAGCCGGGAACGCAGCCTCCTCGAGACCTTTCGCACCTACTCGAAAGAACTGAGCTCCATCCTCGATCTCAAGGACCTGTTGAAAAACCTGCTCCGCACCTTGACCGAGATCGCCGAGGTGCGCAGCGGCAACATCCTCCTGCAAGAGACCGGCATCAAGGCCTTCGTGGTCCGCGAGAGCGTCGGCGGCGAGCCCCTCATCCTGCAATTCGCCGCCCACGATCCCTTCATCCAGTACCTGGCGCGCACCCTCAAGCCGATGACCAAGCACATCCTGCTGCAGGACCGCCGCCTGATCGACGTGAAGGAGGCCGGGCTACACTTCATGACCGGCGTCAACGCCGAGGCCGTGTTTCCGATGACGGCCGAAAACAAATTCTTGGGCCTCTTCGCCCTGGGCAGCCGGCGCGACGGCGAGGCCTACTCCGAGGCCACCCTCGACTTGCTCGGCGTGCTCATCACCATGGCCTCGATCTCGGTCGACAACGCGATTCTCTTCGAGTCCGTCGCCAAGCAGAACCTCCAGCTGGCCGAGGTCGCCAAGCTCAAGACTCAATTCGTCAGCACGGTCTCGCACGAGCTGAGCACGCCGCTCAACGGCATCCTGGGCCTAACCGAGGTCCTGCTCGACCCCGAGTCCAACGGCAACTTCACCGACGACCAGCGCCGCTATGTCGAGATGATCCACTCCGCCGGCAAGGAACTGCTGGAGGTGGTGAATCAAATCATCCAGTTCACCCAATTCCAGAGCAAGGGCGGCTTAGGCGATATCCGCAAGGTGGACCTGGGCAAGACCCTCGAGGGACTCGCCGCCGAGGTCGAGGACGTCCTGCGCGAGAAGAACATCCAGATGCGCATCGACCTCGACGGGATCGCGACGGTATACGGCGACGAGGGGCAGATCCGGCAGGTCTTCGCCAGCTTGGTCGAGAACGCGATCAAGTTTTCCCGCCACGACGCGCCCAACCTGATCGGCGTCCGCAGCAGCCGGCACGGCGACATGCTGAAGGTCTGCGTCTACGACCACGGCATCGGCATCGGCAGCCAGGACCAAGACCTCATCTTCGAGGACTTCCGCCAGGCCGACGGCGAGCTGACCCGCTCCTACGGCGGCACCGGCCTGGGCCTGGCCATCGCCAAGAAGATCGTCGAGCGCCACGGCGGCCGCATCTGGGTCGAATCGAAGAAGGGGGAGGGCTCGCAGTTCTTCTTCACCCTGCCGCTCAAGCCCGCCTCGGTGGACGCCCGGGAAGTCGACACCCGCCGCGAGTAAATTTCCCAAAAATTTTAGGGTCTTAAGAAAGAAAACGAGGCGAAGCCTACACGCCGAATGTTATTCCTTGATTCTCTTCAGGATTTTGTAGATGGATGGGCGGCGTGATTCGGGTCAAGTTCAGAAAATCCTTCGTACTTTTCGGCGCCGCGGCGAGCCTTTGCCTTCCGTTGGACCATGCCTGGGCCGAGAAGACCGAGATCTCCGGTCAGCGGGCCGGGACGGAGACCGCCCCGTCGATTTCGGAGGACATGACCATGCCCGAGACTATGCCCTCGATGCCGGGCGGCTTCACCGGTGAGGAAAAGGCCTCGGCGCTCAGCCCTCCGCCCGAGGTGCCGATGGGGGAGGGACCGCGGCTCAGCATCGACGATTGCGTGAAGATGGCCCTGCTCAACAACCGCGAGGTGCGCGCCAAGGATTACGACATGGAGGTCGCGCAGAGCAAGCTGAAGGAGGCCCAGCCCCGCGGCATTCCCGTCTTCGAATACGAGTTCCTCTCCTTTCCCGCGCCGCGCGACGCCGACCGCGCGGTCAGCAGCTTCTTCGAGGGCGACGTCACCTTCGGGCAGCGCGGCAAGATCTCCCTGGGCATCCCGCTCTACACCTTCGGAAAGATCGGCATCGCCCAAGAGCTGGCCCGGCACGGCATCGCCGCGGAGAAGGAAAAGAAGCTCGAGAAGCAGAACGACGTCGTCCTCAAGGTCAAGCAGCTCTACTACGGCCTGCTGCTCGCGAAGGACGTGCGGCAACTCTTCGAGGACGCCGATCGGCACCTTTCCAACGAGGTGCAGCGGAGGGAAAGCAGCACCGAGGCTACGGACCCGGTCGACTTGGTGCGCCTAAAGCTGTTTCGCTACGAGGCCCTCAACCGCATCCTCGACGTCGACAAGAAGGCGGCCTTGGCGCGGGAGGGGCTGCGCATCCAGTTGGGCATGGAGCGCGGCACGGCCTTCTCGATTCAAGACGAGCACCTGACCCCGGTGGATTTCGAGATCCGGGACTTCGAATATTATCTGGAGAGAAATCGAAAGAACAACCCGAAGAACCGCCTCCTGGACATCGGCGTGAAGGCCAGCGAGGCCCAGTACCGGCTGGAGAAGCGCAAGCTCGCGCCCGACATCGGGATCGGCGGCTTCTACGAATTCGGCCACACCGTCAAGCCGATCAGCGGCGTCGACCTGACCGACGATTTCAACGACCCCTTTAACTTTAACCGGGTGGGCTTCGGTCTGAGGATCAAGGGCGAGATCAACATCAAATCCTATCTCGCGAAGACGCGGGCGGCGCAGGCGGAATATTTCAAAAATTCCCTGAACAAGAGCATCGCCGACGAAGGGCTTGAACTCGACCTCAAAGAGGCCTATTTGAACGTCCTGCAAACCCGCGAGGCCATGGAAAACGGCTATCGCGCCATGAAGTTGGCAAGACAATACGTCTTTTTGACGAAGACGAACGTAGACATCGGGGTCGGAGACAAAAAGGATTATTCCGATGCCCTCCAGGCCTACCTGGTTTCGCGGGGGCGTTATCTCGAATCGGTGTTTAACTACAACGTGGCCGCGGCCACCCTCGAGCTCAAGTCAGGCGGCATCGCCCAGGCCGAGTGAACCCATAAGGAGTGATTTGATGCGAGCCTCGTTTCGAAAATTTTTCCTGACCGCGACCGCGGCGGCCGCCGCGCTTTCGATCTCGGCCGCCTCGCCGGCGGCCGTGAAGGCCCCTCCCAAGGGCGGGGACCAGGTCCTGCAATCCAACGGACAGGTGAACGCCCCGCAAGGCACGCCGACCCGCGAGATCCAGGACATCGAAGTTAAGATGGACGCCTACAAGACCGGCGCCGACCTCAGCGCCGAAGATAAGGCCAACAACGCCAAGATCAAGCGCGACATCATCACCGGCACCTTCGATCTGCGCGAGCTCTGCCGTCTGGCGCTCGACAAGCATTGGGGAGCCCTCTCCGCCGCCGAGCAGAACAATTTCGTCGCCCTCATGACCGACCTGCTCGAGACCAAGGCGCTTTTCTCCAAAGAGCAGACCAAGACGCGAGGCAAGGCCTACACCGTGCAGTACCTGGGCGACACCTACCTCAACGAAAAGACCCGCGCCCGCACCCGCACCAAGGTCGTGGTCCCCAAGGAGAACGTCAAGGTCGACATCGAGTACAAGCTGAAGAAAGACCCCGGCGGCTGGAAGATCTTCGACGTCGTCGT
This sequence comes from bacterium, assembly GCA_048499175.1. GTDB lineage: Bacteria > UBA10199 > UBA10199 > DSSB01 > DSSB01 > DSSB01. The sequence goes on along the minus strand of JASOAK010000020.1, from coordinate 21,077 downwards.
CGACGACGCCAGCTTGGTCGAAAACTACCGCTACCAGTTCGACGCGATCATCAGCAAGAACGGCTACGGCGAGCTGGTGCGCCGCATGCAAAACAAGCTCAAGGAATTGAAGACCAAAGCTTCTTAACCGCCTGGCGCAAGGCACAGGTCGTCGGCCAAGCCGCCGTAAGCGCTTGGGTCGCGCGGCGATGGAAATTCCCGGATGGCCCCACAGAAAAAACGCTTCATCGTCCTGCTCGCCGACGGCTCGCGCTACGACGTCTTCCGCGAGCTGCTCGAGGCCGGGCGCCTGCCCCATCTGGCCGAGATCTTCCTCGGGGAGGGCGGCTTCGCCAAGGCGACCAGCGTCTTTCCCTCGACCACCGGCCCGGCCTACATGCCCTTTCTTACCGGTTGTTTTCCGGGCACCTGCAACGTCCCCGGCATCCGCTGGTTCGACAAGGCGATGTACGCCCGCAAGAAATTCTCCATGGAGCGCTTTCGCAGCTACGTCGGCTTCGAAAGTTTTCTGATGAACCGGGACATGCGGCCCGAGCTCAAGACGCTGTTCGAGCACTTTCCGGGCTCCTTCAACATCTTCAGCTCGGTCAACCGCGGGGTGCCCTCCGAGGGGAACGTCGCCGCCCACATGCGCCTCTGGTATTGGTATTACGCGCACCTGACCGACCGCTGGCACCTGGTCGATCAGGCCGCCCTGGATAAGTGCCTCGACATCCTGAAGCGCGACTTTCAATTTCTCTTCATGGTCTTTCCCGGCATCGACGAGTACTCGCACTTGAGCTGGCCGCGGCATCCCAGCGCCCTCGAGGCCTACGAGACCGTCGACCGCGCGATGGGGCGCATCGCCAAAGAGTTGAAGCGCGAGGGCAAGTACGACGAGACCGCCCTGTTCATCGTCAGCGACCACGGCCTCTCCGAGACCAAGACGCATTTCGGCGTCGCGGCCTTCCTCGAGTCCCAGGGCGTGAAGACCTTCTACTATCCCAAGATCTTCAAGAGCGGCTTTCAGGCCGCCAGCATGGTCAGCGGCAACGCCATGCTCCACCTCTATTTCAAGGGGCGGGAAAGCTGGGAAGGGCGGCTTTCGTTGGAGGAGGTGCGCGAGCTACACCCCCGGGTCGTCGCGGGCCTGCTGGAGCAGCCGGCGGTGGACCTTATCCTCAGCCAGGACCGCGAAGGCTGGGTGCACGTGCAGAGCCGGAAGGGCGAGGCCAAGGTGCGGGAAGAGGGGGAGGGGCTTAGGTTTAAAAATCTGCGGGGCGATCCGCTCGGCCTGGCCGCGGCGCCGGAGTTTCTGTCGCGATCCGAGGCTTTAAGATTGAGCGCCGGCGGCGAGTACCCCGACAGCCTGGTGCAGCTGACGCAGATCTTCCGCTCGGCCCGCACCGGCGACTTGGTGCTCAGCGCCGCCAAGGGCTACGACCTGCGCAAGCGCTTCGAATATCCCGAGCACAAGTCCTCGCACGGCGCGATGCACGACGAGCACATGCTCATCCCGCTATTCTCCAGCGTGAAGATGACCCGGCCGGTGGTACGGTCGGCGGACCTGTTTCCCTCCATATTGAAATTGCACGGGGACCCCATCCCCGCCGGGATCGACGGCGAAAGCTTCGTGTAGGGGCGAATCTCGTGTTCGCCCGTCGCCCCTACATCGCCCGCAGCTGATCCCTGCGATTGAAGAATTGCCGATACCCCATCAGCACCACCAATAAATTCGTCAGGGCCGCGCTGGCCATCAGCATGAACATCACGATGATCTGATAGCGCACGGCGAGCAGTGGGGATTTTCCCGCGATGATCAGCCCCGCCATCATCCCCGGCATGAAGATCACCCCCAGGGCCTTCATCGTGTCGATGGCCGGAATCAGGGAGGCGCGAAGGACTTCCATCAGGATTCGCTGCACCGACTGCCGGGCCGAGGCGCCCAGGCTGAGGCAGACGAGGACCTCCGTCCGTCGCAGCTCCATCTCGGCCTTGAGGCGGTTGAGGGTGAGCCCGGCGCCGTTCATCGAATTGCCCAAGATCATCCCGCCGAGGGGGATCAAAAATCTTGCCCCGGGCTCGATCGAGCGCCCGAGGACCAGCAAAGAGAGGGTCAAGGTCAGACTTACGGCCAGGCTGAAGGCGACGATAGGGAATACCTTCGGGATGCCCTCGCCGCGTTTTTGGGCGATGAAGCCGGCCAGCAGGGTCATCCCCGCGAGGACCCCGACGATGATCCAAAGATTCTCGAAGGAAAAGACCCAGACCAGGGCAAAGCCCACCAGGGTCAATTGCAAAAACCCGCGGAGGGCCGCCCAGCCTAGCTCGGCCTCGAGCTGGAGCCGTTCGGCCAAGGAGACGAAAAGCACCACCACGATCAGGCCCAGGGAGAAATAAAGCCCCGGGTCCCGGAAAAAAGCGAGGGTGGACTCCAGCTGGAAATTCACAGAAATTTTGCTCCCTTTGCCGCCGAAGCTGTGATAAAAACCTGAATGATTCTTGATAGATCCTAAACGGATCCAGGAACGGGCGCAAAGGATTTTCCATGACTCCAGAGGCACAGCGAATCCTGGTCGTCGACGACGACGATTCGATGCGGGACCTGCTCTCGAGCGTCTTGGCCGTCTTCGGCAAGATCGACACCGCCGCCAACGGCCATGAGGCTCGCGCCAAATTCCAGGTGGAGGAGTACGCGGTCATCCTCCTCGACTACATGCTGCCGGACGCGGACGGACTCACTTTACTTAAAGAATTCAAAGAGTTACAACCGCAAACCGAAGTGGTCATGATCACCCACGTCCGCGAGGTCAAGCTGGCGGTCCAGGCGATCAAGTTCGGGGCCTTCGATTACATCAACAAAGACTTCGAGGTGGAAGACTTAAGGGCCCTCCTGCAGCGGGCCTTCGAGAAGCGGCGCCACCTCAAAGAGATCCTCTACCTGCGCTCCGAGGTCGAACGCCTCACCGACCACGATTTCCTGTTGGGGGTGAACCCCCGGATGCAGGCCCTCAAGACGGTCCTGGACCGGGCCGCCTCCACCTCCGCGACGGTCCTGATCCAAGGGGAGAGCGGGACGGGGAAGGAGCTCGTGGCCCGCTACCTCCATCAAAAGTCCCCCCGGGTGGACAAGCCCTTCGTGGCCATCAACATGGCCTCGATTCCCGAGCACCTGGTCGAATCGACCCTCTTCGGGCACGAAAAGGGCGCCTTCACCGGGGCCCTCAAGACCACCTACGGCAAGTTCGAGCTGGCCGACCAGGGCACCTTGTTTTGCGACGAGATCGCCGATCTCAAGTTCGAGGTGCAGGCCAAGCTGCTGCGCGCCATCCAGGAAGGCGAGGTCGAGCGGGTCGGCGGCCAGAAGCCCATCCACGTCGACGTTCGGCTCTTGGCCGCGACCAACCGCGACCTGAAGAAGCTGGTGCAAGAGGGGAAGTTCCGCGAGGACCTCTTCTACCGGCTCAACGTCATCCCCATCCAGCTTCCCGCCTTGCGGGAGCGGCTGGAGGACATTCCTTTATTTGTCGACCTGTTCCTCAAGCGATATACCCGGAAGTTCGGGCGCAACCTGCGCTTTTCTCCGGAGGCGGTCTCGGTGCTCTGCCATTACGATTGGCCGGGCAATATCCGCGAGCTCGAAAACCTGGTCGAGCGCCTGGTGGCCATCCACCCAGGCGACACCATCAACCCCGAAGACGTTCCCATCGACTACCAGATCTCCGACATCGCCCAGATCAAGTCCTCGGACGGGGATCCCGACAAGCTGAAGGCCGCGACCGACGCCTTCGAGCGCGGTTTCATCCTGCGGGTGCTCGAGAAGGAGCACTGGCACCAAGAAAACGCCGCTCTCAAGCTGGGCGTGCATCGCAAGACTTTGGAGTACAAGCTCAAGAAGCTCAATCTCACCGAGGTGGTGGACCAGAGGCAAATCGAAAGCAAACGGGGATCGACATGAAAAAAAAATCGGCGGGGCTGTTGACGATGCTTGCCGGGTTCTGTTTTTCTGCCGCGGCGTTTTCCGCCGAGGCGACCACACCGCCTTCGGCGGAGAGCGGCGACCTGGGCCAGTTGGTCGTCAGCGCGCGCAAGCTGGAAGAGCCGCTGAAGACCACCGCGCACAGCATCTCGGTCGTCACCGGCGAGCAGCTCGAGCGCCGCGTCGACCGCAGCGTCGCGGAGGGCCTCCGCGAGCTGCCGGGCGTGGTGGTCGAAGCCCTCGGCACCCGCGGCGAGACGGTCAATATCCGCCTGCGGGGCGCCGGACCCGACGATACTTTGGTGCTGCTCGACGGAGTTCGTTTAAACAACCCCGCCACCAACGAGACCAACCTCGGCCTGATCCCGATCGAGCAGATCGACCGCATCGAGGTGTTGCGCGGCTCCCAGGCGGTCTTGTACGGCGGCAGCGCGGTGGGCGGCGTTGTCAATATTATCAGCAAGGCCGGGCAGGACCCGGCCGAGACGCACCTTTCCCTGGAGGGCGGCAACCTCGGCCATCGCCGCGAGTGGCTCGGGCACAGCAACCGGATCGGCGAGACCCGGCTGAGCGTCGGCATCAGCCGCACGGACGAGACGGGGCAATTTCAAAACGACGACTTCGGAGAGACCGCCCTCACGCAGCGCTGGGACCTCGAACCCACCGAGAAGCTGCGCCTCACCCTGGCCAGCCACATCTTTCTCAGCAAGAAGAACCTGGCCCGCGAGTTCTTGATCGGGCCTGCGCCGCTCTACGACCCGGCCCTGCCGATGGACGCCTTTTTCCTGCAGCTCGGCCCCGACGTGAACCGGGTCTTCGACCGCCTGCTCACGACCCAATCCCTCCAGTTGAAATACGAATGGAGCGAGCATTTCCGCACCGACCTGACCTACGGCTTCCTGCTCTCCGACGAGGAGGAGAAGAACTCCAACCGCGGGGATTCCGATTTCGTCACCCCCTCGGGAATGACCCTGGCGCCCAACAGCGTCTTGAACAAGGTGAAGGGATCGCGGCAGAGCGTCGACCTGAGGCAATTTTTCTTCGTGCCCGAGAGGGCCGGGCTCAAGCAGACGGTGACGGTGGGATTCGAGTTCTACGACGAGCGGATCAGCACCAGCGGGATGCCCTTTCCGGGAGACCCCTTGCCCTTCGCGGGCTCGCTGGGCCCTTTTATCCCGCCGCAAGATCAGATCCCGGCGCCGGGCGTGCCGGGCGACCGGCAAAACTATGCGCCGTATTTTCAATATCACCTGGGTTTCCGGGAGCGGCTCTTCGTCGACGCCGGGTTTCGCTATGACAACAATTCGGCCTACGGCAGCGAGCTCAGCCCCCGGGCGGCCTTGGCGGTGATGATCCCCGAGATCGACGGGAAATTCCACGGGGCCTACGGCGAGGGCTTTTTGCCCCCGACGATCATCCAGCTCTTCAACCCCATCTCGGGCAATCCCAACCTCAAGCCCCAGAAGTCGCAGAGCTACGAGGCCGGCTATGAGCAGCGGATCGGGGATCGGGCGACGATCTTCGCCACCTTCTTCTATCTCGATTTCGACAACCTGATCGACCGCCTCGGCAACAACATCAACGACGCGTTCAGCACCGGCCTCGAGTCGGGCTTCGAGGTGAAGATAATCCCGCGGCTGCGCGTCGGCGCGAATTACACCTTCACCCACACCGTCGACGAGAGCGGCGGGGGAGGGCGGATCCCCAACGTCCCGACCCACGTCTTCAACGCGACGCTCTCCGCCCAACCTTGGCGCAAGCTGACGATCGATTCGACGCTCTCGATCGTCTCCAGCCAGCGCGAGGTCTTTCCGATCGTCGCGACCGACGGGCGCTTTGTCGGCGGGACGCCGGCGAACTCCCTGACCGGCGGGATCAACCCCGGCTACGTGCGCTGGGACATCGCCATGGCCTACGACTTCGACCTCCCGCAGGCGCACCCGCAGTCCGTGAAGGTCTTCGGCAAGGCGGCCAACATCCTGAACGACCAATACGAAGAATTCTTCGGCTTCCCCAGCCCCGGCTTCCATTTCATAGCCGGCGCGGACGTTCTTTTTTAACGGATAAAGAATTTCTCTCCGGGGATAAGTTTTTCGCCCATTAACGCACGGCGCCGCCGCGGCCTCGTGGATGCCCCTCATCATTTCTCCTTACTCTTAGCGGCCTTGGCCCTTGCGGCGCCGCGCGAATTTTTTTGCCGGCCTTTGGCATGCGAGTTGCTTGTTCAATGAGTGTTCGCACCCATTCGTTTTTATAGCGAGGGAGGAGCCATGAAGGCTTCGAGATTCAATTTTCTGGTCCGTTCGCCCCGTGATCCCAATACGACGTTTCTCTACAACAGCTTCCATGACAACCGCATCGTGGTGGAAGACGGCGACGTCAACCTGCGCGAGCTCTTCCAGAAGGTGCGCAAGCACGAGGCGCTTTCCGTCGCCGAGGGCGAGGCCGCGGACGGCCTGAAGGAGATGGGGTATTTGCTCGACGACGAGGTGGACGAGAGCGAGCTTTTCTACGACTGGTTCCGCAACCGGGTCACCGAGCAGAACGAAATCCTGACCGCGACCATCCTCACGACCCTGGCCTGCAACCTGCGCTGCACCTACTGCTACGAGAAGGACAAGCTGGGCAAGTCCAAGATGACGCCCGAGACCATGGAGCGGGTGGTGGGCTGGCTGAAGGCGCGCATCGACGCGACGCGTCCCGCGAAGGTCAACCTGATTTTCTTCGGAGGCGAGCCCCTGCTGAACGTCGACGCGATCCGCAAGATCAGCGGGGATATCTTCCCTTACTGCAAGGAGCGGGGCGTCGAGTACACCGCCGGGATGGCGAGCAACGGCATCTTCCTCACGCCGAAGCTGGCGGACGAGTTGAAGACCTACGGCTTCGAGTGGGTGAAGATCACCTTCGACGGCGACCGCGAGCAGCACGACAAGAAGCGGATCTATTCGGGGGGGCGGGGCACCTTCGATCAGATCTTCAACAACCTCGAGGCGATCGCCGGCAAGCTGAAGATCTTGTTGGGCGGCAATTTCGACCGCGAGAACGCCGACAGCTTCAAGGGCCTGCTGGAGCGCATCGCCGCCTCCAAGTTCAAGGACGACATCGTCGCGACCAACCTGAAGCCGATCATGCCCGAGATGAAGCAGCACGACCTGAACGGCATCGGGTCTTCCTGCGAGCGCTGTACCTTCAGCGATTACGAGATCAACAAGATGTTGGAGTTGAGGAGGGAGATTCGGCGGGTGGGGCTGACGCCGACCGATCCGATCAACGTGGGTCCCTGCGAGTACTATCGTCGGAACGCGGTGACGGTGGGGATCGACGGCCGGCTTTTCAAATGCATCGCCTTCCTCGGCATCGAGGACGGCCAGATCGGCGACGTGGATCATCAGGAATACAACGCCGTCGGCGAGGCGATGCTGTCGCTCAAGCCCCTCGAGCACAAGAAGTGCACGAAGTGCCCCTTCGTTCCGCTCTGCGCCGGGGGCTGCCGGGCGGACTCGTACAACCAGACCGGAAGTTTTGAAAACATCAGCTGTCAGCAACCGTATTTCATCAAGACTCTGCGCGAAGAACTGCCGCTTGAGTACTACGAAGGCGCCGAGTCGGCTACCCAAATGCGGGTATAAAAGTGCCTGTCCATTGGGGGGTGGAAGATCCGCCTCATGGTGAGTTGGCTTCCACCTCCTTTATTGATTTTTGAATCTATAACCTAAACCAGGAGGAACGTATGAAGGTGAAAGTTGTAAAAAAAGGGAATAAGTCGAAAAAGACTCAATTGACGGGGTGTCTCAGCTACTTTTTTTAATAGATATGGTTATAAGTCATATCTATTGATTTTTCCGTTAGCTTTTTCGTGTAATCTGGTAAAAGGGGATTGATATTTAATATCTATCCCCTTTTTCTTTAATGCACGTAGCGAAAAGCATCATATTTCTTTCATTGCTCATCCTATTTTCGTCTTGTGATAGCGAGACGCAAAGAAAAAGTGGATCCAAAGACTTTGTTTTAGCTTCCGGAATTCCCATCGGCGACATTAATCCCTTCGGACTTCGTGTTGGCATCGGGGCAAATCTAGCTGATTTAATCCATAGACCTATATTCAAGATTAATGCTCAGGGTGAGCTGGTTGGTGAGCTCGCGACCAAATTTACCTGGGAGAATAATGGTCTGCTTTTGAGGGTTATTCTTCGAGAAGATCGTGCCCAAGATGTAAAAGCTACCTTTGAATCGGTAAAAAAACTGCGTGGGGGGGATTTAAAAGAAGGTGTCAGGCATGTGAAGGATATTCATGTTGTCGGCCCTAATGAAGTGATGTTCATATTTGATAAGTATGACAGGGCATTTTCCTTAATTGCTTCTCAGTTACCTATCGTCTCAGATTCAAAAAGCACCGGGGATTTTTCCTTAAACGCATTATCCGAATCTGAGGTTAGCTTCTATCGCAAGCAACCTTCCGCGTATCATGTAAATCGAATTATTGTTAAATCAATACCGAGTCCGCGACGGGCTATCCGGGAGTTGGTGGCAGGAAACGTTGATTTCTTATTCTTAGCCCACCAGGGTGATTACAATGTTTTAAGAGATTTGCCGGATGTTGCGATAGGGGAGATTTCAACAAAGATGCTATATTTGGTGTTGGAAAATAAAGTTACTTCTAAGAGAGAAATTGATTGGAAATACCTAAATAATACAATCGATAAAAAATCTATAATCCAAGAGCTTGGCCAGGGTGGTTTGGAAATTGCCTACCTTCCTGATTCTCCGGAGAGTGCGAAGAATAAACCTGTAATATTAGAGGATAATCCAGAGGCTAATGTACGATCTAGTAACAAGCCACCTCGTGTCTTGTCATTTTTAGGTAAACAGGCTGTCGATAGAAAGCTGGCAAGAATACTAAAGAGAAAATTTGAAAGCGTAGGGTTTCCGATTGAATTAAAAGTTCTGAGTCCGCAGGAGTTTGAGAAGGAGGTAATTGTTGCAAGATCTTTTGATTTGCTTTTATTGCCTTTCAACATAAAAGATCCTCTTGTTTCAAACTATTTAATTTTTCATTCTTCCGGAAAGGAGCAGGGTTTAAATTGGTCTGGTTATTCAAATAGTGCAGTGGATATTAACTTAGATGCTGCGAGATATAGTTTTGATGCAAAAAATGCGCAGATTTCCTTTGAAAAGGCCATGCAGGCAATGGCTGACGATCCTCCCGGTCTATTTTTGTTTTGGCTAAAAATCCCAATCGTGTATCGTCAATCCTGCACCGGCTTTAAATTCAGCTCCAACGAATTCTTCTCATCCCTGAAGGACGTGCGTTGCGAACCTTCCGCGGCAAACTGATAATCCTGCTGATCGCCTCCGCCCTGACGCCGCTCGTCCTCTACGGGGCCTTGACCCTCTATAATTCGCAACGGACCCTTCGGAACACCATCCAGCAAAGCTACGGCGAGATCACCCGCCGCACCGCAGGCGAGATCCAGCTCTACCTCACCCACGCCCAGGCGCTCCTGCAGACCCTGGTCGTCGACATCGCCAACACCAACCTCTCCCAAGAGCAGACCCAGCGCATCCTCGAGAACTACGTCATCCGCTTCTCCGAGTTCGAAAAGCTCCTGCTCTACGACCTGTCCGGCAAGCTCGTCTTCTCCACTCGGCTCCAGAAGGAGGATCCCGACTTGCCCAACGAGGCCTTGATCCGGCAGGCCTTGTCGGACCGGGAGGTCTTTTCCGAGGCCTACCTCTCGGAAGACCTCACCCCCGTCATCTGGTTCGTCCTCCCGATGAAAGGCAACGACCGCATCTCCGGCGCCCTCGCCGCCCAGATCGACCTGATGCGGATGTGGGAGTGGGTTTCCAACACGAAGCTTGGTAAGCGAGGTTATGTCTCCGTCGTCGATGCCGACGGCAAGGTCGTCGCCTCGGGAGACCCCCATTATAAAAAGGCGATCCTCTCCTCGGAGGATCCCGTCGCCTTCCTGGGCTTTCAAAAGACCACGGAATCCGAATTCCCGACGGTCCGCGAAACCGTCCACGGCCCTTCCTTGATGAGCGTGCGCCCCGTCTCCGAGTCTCCGCCCTGGTTCATCGTTTTGGCCCAGCCCACGCGGGAGGCCTTCGCCAGCCTGCGCTTGATGACCTGGGAATGGGTCGCTTTGATCGGCGGCTCCCTGGCCTTCATGCTGCTCGCCGCCGCCGCGGTCAGCCGGCGCCTGCTCCTGCGGCCGGTGCGGCATTTGATGGAGGCCACCCAGGCCCTCGGCCGCGGCGACCTGAACTACCGCGTGCCGCCCCTCGGCCGAGACGAACTCGGCCAACTGGGAGAGAGCTTCAACCGGATGAGCGAGGACTTGGCCGCCCTGCAAGAGACTGCGCGCCGGCAGGAGCGCCTGGCCATGTTCGGGCGCATCGCCTCGGGGCTGGCCCACGACCTGAAACATCCCGTCAAAAACATCGAGAACGCCGCGAAGGTCATGGAGACGATGTACGAGGACCCGAATTACCGCGAGACCTTCACGCGCATCGTGAGGCGCGAGTTCTCGCGGATCAACCACTTCCTCGAGGACCTGCGCAATCTCACCCACGAGATGCCCTATCACCCGATTTCCTTCGATCTCGGAAAACAACTCGCCGAGGTCGCGGAGAGCTTCCAACTCGAGGCCAAGAACAAGGGCGCCCGCTTGGAGGTCCACGTCGATCCCCAGCCTTGCATGGTGGTGGGGGACGTCTTTCTGCTGAGGCGCGTCTTCGAGAACCTCACCTCCAACGCCTTGCAGGCCTTGGACAAGCCCGAAGGCCTGGTGGAGCTGCGGGTGCGCCTCGAGGGCGAGCAGGTTGTGGCGACGGTCCGCGACAACGGCTCGGGCATCCCCGCGGAGAAGCTTCCCGGACTCTTTGAAGAGTTCGTGACGACCAAGCGCAAGGGCTTGGGGCTCGGCCTGGCGATCGCCAAGAAGATCCTGGCCCTGCACCAAGGCAGTATCACCGTGGAGAGCCGCCTGGGGGAGGGCACAAGCTTCCACCTGGCCTGGCCGGTTCGGGCTGGATAAATTTTTTCCGGATTTGGAAGTCGGTCTTGGACAATTTTTTATCCTTACCGACACGGTCTTTCTTTCCGCAAAAATAATAAAATCTATTAATTCCAAATACTTATAATTTTATTTTTTCGATGGGGTAGGTTGGCACTGGCATTGCTTAATAACTGGGTGTTCTTTGCAAATCGACAGCGGACAGGAGAAAGTCGAGCCCAGTCATGACTCGAGAGACCATCGCTCAAGAAGAGTGGAAAGGCTATCAAGTCTCTCTTTACAAGACCCGATTGGCGGACGGTAGGCAGCGCTTCATGGCCGAAGCGCTCCTCGAAGATGGAGACAAATTTCTAGTAGATCATTGGAATCTATCTTCACTGCAGCGGATCATCAAAGAGTTGATGCCCGTGGTTCAAATGGCGAAGGCCTGGCACAACGGGTCGTTGCGAACCATCAATTGAAAAAAGTTTCCTTACCCGGAACCTTGGACGATTGGAGGCGGGGTTTACCCCCCTCCAGTCCAAGGTTTTTTTTTGCCTTCACCAAGTTCGAATCGCCTCTCCCTTCGCGAGTTCCAGCCCGCGCGGGGCCAAGGCCTGCAGTTGCCTGGCCTCATGGCTAACCAAGACAATCGACATCCCCAAGGCAGCGGCGTCCTTCAAGGTCGCCTCGATGGCCTCCTTCGAGGCCTGGTCCAAGGCCGAGGTGGGTTCGTCCAACAGAAGAACCTTCGGCTGAATGGCCAAGGCCCGGGCCAGGGCGACGCGTTGGGCCTCGCCGACCGAGAGGCGCTTGGGATTTTCTTCCAATAGATGGGGCTCCAGATGAACGCGCTTTAAGATCGACTCACCCCATTCGCGGCTCCGCACGGGGGCGCCGTCGGCATTTTCGGCGAAACCCAGTCCCAACCTCAGTTCTTCCGAGACGGTTGGGCAGAGCAGGGTGGGAGTTTGGAAGACCAGCGTGATCGCGCGGCGCAGGCGCCGCGGCTCGAGGGACAATACATCCTCGCCCTCGAAACTCGCGTCGCCCTCCGTGGGCTCCTCGAGGCGGCAGAGCAGGCGGAGTAGGGTGCTTTTCCCGCTCCCCGAATGCCCCGCGATCCCGAAGATCTCCCCGTGGCCCAAGGAAAAACCAATGTTTTTAACGATATACCCATCCCCCTTGCGGAGGCCCAGGCCCGCGACCTTAAGCAGCGCCGACATTGCAGATTTCTCCTTGACGCGTCTTGTCGCACCGTGTTAGCGCCGTGAATGAATAGCCATTCAGTATGCGAATGGACGGCCGATGCCCTTGAACGCGCAAAAAACAGGCTCTGAAAAGTACCAGAAGATCATCCAGGCGGCAACGAAGGTCTTCGCGCAAAAGGGCTTCTACAACTCGAAGGTCGCGGACGTCGCCAAGGAAGCCAAGGTCGCCGACGGCACGATCTACCTGTACTTCAAAAACAAAGACGACCTGCTCATTTCCATCTTTGAAAACAGCATGGATACCTTCAGCGGCGAGATGCAGAAGATCGTCGCGGGGGTCTCCGACCCGATCGAGAAGCTGCGGCGCTTCATCAAGCTGCACCTCGAGCTGGTCCGCGAGAACCAGGATACCGCGCAGGTCCTGCAGATCGAGCTCAGGCAGTCCTCGAAGTTCATGAAAGAATACGCCGCCACCAAGTTTCGGGACTACCTCGGGCACATCGCGCTGATCCTGGAAGAGGGGCAGGCGAAGGGCGTGTTCAAAAAGTCGGTCAATCCGCTGATCGTCAAGCGGGCGATCTTCGGCGCGGTCGACGAGATGGCCCTGGATTGGGTGCTGATGAAGAAAAAGAAATACACCATGGAGGAAGTCGCCGAGCAGCTTTGCTCCATGTTTATCGAGGGATTGAAGGCATGATCGGATTCGAGCTCAGCGAAGAACAGAAGGCCCTGGTCGAGACGGCGCACAAGTTCGCCGAGAACGAAATCCGCCCGGTCGCGGCCAAATTCGACGAGAGCGGCGAGTTTCCCTACGAGGTCCTGAAGAAGGCCTGGGAGACCGGCCTGATGGGCGAAAACGTCCCAGTCGACAACGGCGGCATGGGTCTGGGCTGTCTCGAGTCCGTGCTGATCGCCGAAGAGCTCTACTGGGGCTGCGCCGGCATCGCCACCTCCGCCGTCTGCAACGCCCTGGCGTTGGGCCCCATCGTCATCGCCGGCTCCCCCGAGCAAAAAGAAAAATTTCTCCGTCCCTTCACCGAGTCTTTCAAGATCGCCTCTTTCGCGCTCACCGAGCCGGCCTCCGGCTCCGACGTGGCTAGCATGCGAACGGTCTACAAGAAGGACGGCGACGGCTTTATCCTCAACGGCAGCAAGCAGTGGATCACCAACGCCGGCTATGCGGATTTAATGACCGTCTTCGCCAGCGCCGACCCGGCCAAGGGCGCCAAGGCCATCTCGGCCTTCGTCGTCGACGCCAAGGCCCCCGGCGTGATCGTCGGCAAGAAAGAGCACAAGCTGGGCCAGTGCGCCTCCGACACCCGCGCCGTCACCTTCGAGAACGTCCGCATCCCCAAAGAAAATCTGCTCGGCGCCGAGGGCGAGGGCTTCAAGATCGCGATGAAAAACCTCGACAAGTCGCGCCCCGGCATCGGCGCCGCGGCGGTGGGCCTGGCCCGCGCCGCTCTCGAGTACAGCATTCAATACGCCAAAGAGCGCACGACCTTCGGCAAGGCCTTGGCCGAGCACCAAGGGATCCAATTCATGATCGCCGACATGGCCAAGGCCATCGAGGCCTCGCGCCTGCTGTGCTGGCAGGCCGCCTGGCTGGGCGACCAGGGCAAGCCCAACAACAAAGAGTCCGCCTACGCGAAGTGCTTCGCCTCGGACACCGCGATGCAGGTGACGACCGACGCGATCCAGATTTACGGCGGCTACGGCTATTCGAAGGAATATCCCGTCGAGAAGCTGTTCCGCGACGCCAAGCTCATTCAAATTTACGAAGGTGCGAATCAAATCCAGCGGATGGTCATCGCCAAGCATCTGCTGTTTAAATGATTTTCTTTTAGCTTAAGGAGGCTGCATGAAGATCGCCGTACTGATCAAACAGGTACCGGATACCGAAACCAAGATCAAAACCAAGGCCGACGGCTCGGGCATCGAGGCCGAGGGCGTCAAGTACATCGTCGGCCCCTACGATGAGTTCGCCATCGAGGAGGCGATCAAGACCAAGGAAAAGAACGCCGGCAGCGAGGTCACGGTCGTGTCCCTCGGGCCCGCGCGCTGCGTCGAGGCCATCCGCACCGCCCTCGCGATGGGCTGCGACAAGGCCGTCCACATCGACGACGAGGGGACCAATCCCGACGCCTACGTCAGCGCCAAGGCCCTGGCCAAGGTGATCGCCGACAAGGGCTTTGAGATCGTCTTCACCGGCAAGCAGGCCATCGACCTCGACAACGGCCAAACCACCCAGCAGGTCGCCGAGTTCCTCGGCTGGCCGCAGGTGACCATCCTCGAGAAGCTCGAGATCGCTGGCGGCAAGGCCACCGCCACCCGCCGCATCAGCGGCGGCAAGGAGGTCTACGAGGTCCCGCTGCCCGCGATCTTCGGCTGCGAGAAGGGGCTCAATACCCCGCGCTACGCCTCGCTTCCGGGCATCATGAAGGCCAAGACCAAGCCGGTCGAGACCCTCAAGCTCAGCGCGGTGAAGGGCGACGCCCAACCGAAGCTCGCGTTCAGCAACTTCCGGCTCCCGCCCGAAAAGGCGCCCGGAAAAATGATCCAAGGCGACGCGGCCACCCAGGTGAAAGAACTGGTCCGCCTGCTCCGTGAAGAAGCGAAAGTTATCTAATTTTCAAGATTAGGAGACAATAAAATGGGAAACGTTTTAATCTTCGCCGAACACCAAGACGGCAAACTGAAAAAGACCTCCCTCGAGCTCGCCAGCAAGGCGGCCGAGCTGGCCGCTAAGAGCGGCGGCCAGGCCGAGGCGGTTCTCATCGGCAACGGCATCGACGCCCTCGCCAACGAGCTCGCGCCCTACGGCATCAAGAAGGTCACGATCCTCCAGAGCCCCAAGCTCGACAAGTACAACAGCATCGGCTACGTCAACGTCCTGGCCGGACTGGTCAAAGAACTCAACCCCGACATCCTCCTGGCCACCGCCTCCCCCGCGGGCAAAGACTTCTTTCCGCGCCTGGCGGCCCGCCTCGACACCGGCCTGGCGTCCGACGCGGTCGACCTCAAGATCGACGGCGACGGGAAGCTTCTCGCCACCCACCCGATCTACTCGGGCAAGGCGCTGGTCGACATCAAGATCCCCAACTCCAAGCCGCAGATGGCCCTGATCCGGCCCAACTCCTTCGGCGTGGGCGCGCCGCAGGCCGGCGCGACGGCCGAGGTCCTCAAGAAGGACGTCGACCCGGGCGACATGAAGGCCGAGATGAAAGAGCTCGTCAAGGCGGCCAGCGACAAGGCCGACTTGACCGAGGCCGAGATCATCGTCTCGGGCGGCCGCGCCATGAAAGAGGCGGCCAACTTCAAGATCCTGCAAGAGCTGGCCGACGTGATCGGCGCCACCGTCGGCGCCTCCCGCGCGGCGGTCGATTCGGGCTATGCTCCGCACGACATGCAGGTCGGCCAGACCGGCAAGGTCGTCAACCCCAAGCTCTACCTCGCCTTCGGTATCAGCGGCGCGATCCAGCACTTGGCCGGGATGCGCACCTCGAAGGTGATCGTGGCGGTCAACAAGGACCCCGAGGCCCCGATCTTCCAAAAGGCCGATTACGGCATTGTCGGAGACCTCTTCGAAATCGTACCCTTGTTGACGGCCGAGTTTAAGCGGGTCTTAAGCGAGTAATTTGCCGAGGGCCCGCCGTCGGGCGGGCCCAACGCGATATTTTGATGAAATAGGAAGTCGGTAGGGCGGTCCGCCCCTAAGGAGAAAACGCATGTACGCCAAAAAACGCCAAGGCGCGAGCTGGTTGTTGTCCCGGGTCGGTGAGGAGGAAATCTTCATCCCCGAAAACATGAACGACGAGCAGAAGCAGATGGGCCAAACCGTCAAGGACTTCGTCGAGAAGGAAGTCTGGCCCTGCAACGAGAAGATCGAGCACAAAGAGCCCGGCGTCTCCGACGGCCTGCTGCGCAAGGCGGGCGAGATCGGCCTGCTGATGGCGGAAATCCCCGAGGCCTACGGCGGCCTGGGCTTGGGCAAGGTCGCCTGTACGGTCATGAGCGAGAACGCCACCAAGCAGGGCTCCTGGACCGTCTCTTACATGTGCCACACCGGCATCGGCACTCTGCCCATCCTCTACTTCGGCACCCCCGAGCAGAAGGAAAAGTACCTGCCCAAGCTGGCCAGCGGCGAGTACATCGGCGCCTATGCCCTGACCGAGGCGGGCTCCGGCTCCGACGCCCTGGCGGCCAAGACCAAGGCGGTGCTCTCGCCCGACGGCAAGCACTACATCCTGAACGGCGAGAAGATGTTCATCACCAACGGCGCCTGGGCCGACGTGATCACCGTCTTCGCCAAGATCGACGGCGAGCACTTCACCGGCTTCATCGTCGAGAAGGGCTTCGAGGGCGTGAGCGCCGGCAAAGAGGAAGTGAAGATGGGCATCCACGGCTCCTCCACCGTGCCCATCATCCTGCAGGACGCCAAGGTCCCGGTCGAGAACGTCCTGGGCGAGATCGGCAAGGGCCACAAGATCGCCTTCAACGTCCTCAACGTGGGCCGCTGGAAGCTCGGCGCCGCGACGGTCGGCGGCTGCAAGCGCGTCATGGAGCACACCATCCGCTACGTGAAAGAGCGCAAGCAGTTCGGCCAGCCGCTCTCCACCTTCGAGATCATCCAGAATAAGATCGCCGACTGCGTGATCAAGACCTACGTCACCGAGAGCATGATGTACCGCTACGCGGGCACGCTCGACGACGCGATCCACACCCTCGACAAGGCCGATCCCGACTATGATAAGAAATCGCTCAAAATGGTCGAGGAGTACGCGATCGAGGCCTCGATCTGCAAGGTCTACGGCTCCGAGGCCCTCGACTTCGTCGCCGACGAGGGCGTGCAGATGCACGGCGGCTACGGCTACATCCAAGAGTACCCGGTCGAGGCCTTCTACCGCAATTCGCGCATCAACCGGATCTACGAGGGCACCAACGAGATCAACCGCATGATCATCCCCGGCACCCTGCTGAAGCGGGCGATGAAGGGCGAGATCGACCTGATGGGCGAGATCCAGCGCATCCTGGTGCAATTGAAGGAAGGCTTCCCGAAAGAGACCGACCAGCGCGTCTTGGTCAACCGGACCAACCTGGTCAACCAGGCCAAGAAACTGGCCGTCTACGTCAGCGGCGTCGCGGTGCAGAAGTACATGGCCGAGATCAAGGACCGGCAGAGCTTCATGGTCGCGATGGCCGACTTCATCATCGAGATCTACGCCATGGAATCCGCGCTGCTCCGTTCCCTCCAGCTCATCAAGCAGCAGGGCGAGGAGAAGTCGCGCATTCCGATCGCGATCACCAAGATCTACGTCACCGAGAAGTGCATGGAGCTGGCCAACATGGCACGGCAGTTCTGCGCCAACGTGGCGAAGGGCGACGATGCGGCCTACGAGAAGTACGACAAGGCCATCGGCCGCATCCTCGACGTGAAGCCGATCGACACGCTCAACCTGCGCCTCCAGATCGCTCAGCACGCGATCGAGAGCGACGGCTACGCGATCTAGGCGATTCGATTATTTTATTTGGCTGTCGAAAGCATTCCCCAAAAAAATCCAATGAACCGACCGGCGCGGGCGTGCGGGGAGGTGTTCCGCGGAGGCTTTTCCGACTGTCTGAGCGATCCGCTTGGAAGGCGCGGCATAACGTCCTCTGATAAACCGCGAGTTTCGGAAAAGCCGGAGGGGAACACCTCCCCGCACGCCCGCGGCGGTCGCTCCTTTTAGGGCCTCAGGCAGCGGTCAAAAGGCAGGGTCCCGACGGGTGACAACAGAAAGGGGTCGCTTTCCGACGCCGCCCGAAAGTAGCAATCCAGGCTTTCGCGTCCGCGGAAGCCGGTCGCCTCGACTTCCCACTCGCCCAACAGCTCCTGAGCCAGCCGGACGGCGGTGGGCAGGGTCAGGGCGAGGGCCGCCGGGACGCGGAGGGGCAGGGGCAGGGCCGCCGTGCCCGCAAAGATGAGCGCGGGGGCCACATAGCGGTCGATTTGGCGATCGATGGATTTGGATTGCCCGGAATCGGAGTCTTGTCCGGTGAGACGTTGATAGACGTTAACGGCCAGAGCGGCGGCGCGACCCGCCAGATATCCCAGCACACGTGGAAACATATCCCATACCTTCCCGTGCGCTCCCCGTTTCATTATCGGCGGCGAAGTCGCCGGGGTGCGCTCCGGACCGGAGTTGGCCTAGAGTCTTATCGAGATACCAGGATATAACTTATTGTAATTGCTTATTATTATTTGAGGGCGAAACGGATATTTTTTACCGCGGCCCTGGGGAAGAGCCGGGCGATCTTTTGCAAAAGCCGGGGCTTGAGCAGGTTCAATTCTTGAACCCAGGCGGGGTGGTCCACCTCGATCAGGAGCGTGTCGCCCTGCAGGCCGGTGGCCCGGGATTTCTCCGCGATCTGCGGCCCTACCAGCTCCGGCCACTTCTCGACCACCTCGTAGCGCAGCAAGGTGGGGCCGAAGTCCCATTTGGGCAGGGAGTCCTTGAGGATCTCCCCCAGGGTCTCCGGTTGGCGCCAGGGCTTCTTCATGAGGATTCCTTAAGGAAAGAAGGTCCTCAAAGCAAGGTATAATCCCCCTTGACCCTCCGAAGGCCCCGCACTATTTCCTGGCTCCGGTAAGGAAAAGAATCGAGGGAGACGCCTATGGCCCAACTGCTGTTCCGCCGCGGGAGCGAAAGCCTTTTCCGCATCGTCCTACAATCCAGCGCCACCAAGATCGGCCGCTCCGCCGCCTGCGACATCGTCTTGGGCGATGCCGAAATTTCCCGCGAGCACGCCGTCCTCTACAAGATCGAGGGGCATTACCTGCTCAAAAAGCTCGGCCAATCCTCCCTCACGGTGAACGGCAAGGAGCTCGAGTCTCAATCCCTGAAAGAAGGCGACGAAATCGGCCTCGGCCCCTGGACCGCCCGCTTCGCCGAAGGCGCCGCGGAGGATCTCGCCGAGGAGGCCACCGCCGTCACCGGCGCGGGCGCCTCCGTCACCCAGGCCGTGGCCAAGGGGCCGAAGGGGCTTTGGGTGCGGGAGCTGTGCCTGCAGGTCCTCGAGCCCTCCAAGGCCCCGCGGACGCTGCCGTTCCGCGCGGAGAGCCTGAGCGTCGGCGCCTCCGACAAGAACGACCTGGTCTTGCAAGATTCCTTCGTCTCTTCCCGCCATCTCAAGCTGACCTGCCGCGACGGAGAGGTCCGGGCCTTCGACCTGGGCTCCACCAACGGCACCTACGTCAACGGCGTCAAGGTGAAGGAGGCCGAATTGGAGGAAGGTCAGGTCCTCAAGCTGGGCCAATGCGAGCTGCGGCTCGTCGGTGAGGAAAAGCTGGAGTCCGCCGCCCCCAAAACCATCGAACGATTCTGCGGCATGGTCGGCGCCTCCCTCGAGATGCGCGAGCTCTACGGCTTGCTCGAAAGGGTGGCGCCCACCGAGGCCGGGGTCTTGATCCTGGGCGAATCCGGGACCGGCAAGGAATTGGTCGCACGCGCCATCCACGGCCTCTCGCCCCGTGCGCGGGGGCCGCTGGTGGCGATCAACTGCGGCGCGATCTCGCCTGAGCTGATCGAGAGCGAGCTCTTCGGCCACGAGAAAGGCGCCTTCACCGGTGCCCTGCGCCAGCACGACGGCGCCTTCGGCCAGGCGAAGGGCGGCACTTTGTTCTTGGACGAGATCGGCGAGCTGCCCGTGGAGCTGCAGCCCAAGCTCTTGCGGGTCTTGGAAAATCGCCGCTACCGCCGCGTCGGGGGCGACGAAGAATTGAACGCCGACGTCCGCATCGTCGCGGCCACCCACCGCGACCTCGCCGCCGCGGTGCGGGAGGGGCGCTTCCGCGAGGACCTCTTCTTCCGCCTCTTCGTGATGCCTATGTTCCTGCCGCCGCTGCGCGACCGCCGGGAAGACCTGCCGCTGCTCTGCGAGCAGTTCCTCCGCGAGTTCTCGACCGCGTCGCCCAAGCGGCTCGGCGCCGAGGCGCTCGACAAGCTCAAGCAGCACGACTACCCCGGCAATATCCGCGAGCTGCGCAACGTGCTGTTGCGCGCCGTGATCCTGGCCAAGGGCGAGACCCTCAAGGCCGAGGACATCGTTTTTCCCCAAGAGTTCGGGGGCGGGAGGGGGGTCGCGCTGGAGACCCTCGAGGAGATGGAACGGCGCCTGGTCTTGAAGGCCCTGACCGCCGCCGCCTGGAACAAGGCCAAGGCCGCCGAGGCCCTGGGGGTGGCCAAATCGACCCTCTTCGCGAAGATCAAGCTCTACGACCTGCAGGAGCCTAGGGAAGGATCTTGACCATCTCGATTTCGGTCGCACCGTCGTAATTTCGGACGGCGACGGCGGCCAATTCCCAAAAATGGCCGCTTTGAAAATCGGGAAAATCGATCAGGAAGCCGCAGGCCGTCCGCAGCAGGCGGCGCACCTTGTCCGGGGTGACGGCCTCGAGGGGGTCGCCGAAGTCGGGCCCGCTGCGCGCCTTGACCTCGACGAAGAGCACGACGTCCTCGCGGAGGGCCACCAGGTCGATCTCTCCGAAGGGGTTGCGGTAGCGCTCGGCCAGGATTTTAAAGCCTTGCTTCTGGAGGAACTCTTTCGCTAAGGCTTCTCCGGCGAGTCCCTGCCGTTGGTTCCAATGTGGGGGCTCGGTTTTCATGGTAAAAGGAACATTGCACGGCCCATGCCAAGCCTGATAATCTTGCGTCCCCTATGAATTTCGAAACCTGGTTCTCCGCTTCCCATCCCAAGATCCCCCTGCGCTCCGCCGAGGCGGTGCTGCGGCTCGTCGCCGAGGGCGGCACGGTGCCCTTCATCGCCCGCTACCGGAAAGAGCAGACCGGCAACCTCGACGAGGTCGCCATCCAAGAGGTGATCGACGCCGACGAGAAGTGGAAAGAGATCCTGGCCAAGCAGCAGCTCATC
>JASOAK010000019.1:0-53859 GCA_048499175.1 bacterium | reverse complement strand
CGTCGCGACCTCCTATGCCTTCGAGCCCCTGCACCGCCGGCATGGCGAGGCCTTGGGGGCCTATTTGGCGGAACGGGTGGAGGTCGTGGAGGGCGACGTCTCGCTCCCGGATTTCGGGATCGATCCCGAGGCCGCAAAGGATTTGACACGCAAACTCGACCTGATCGTCCACTGCGCGGGCTTGGTGGATTTCGAGCCGGACCTGCGGGAGGCGGTGGCGACGAATATCTCCGGCGCCCTTCACGCGGTGGACTTCGCCAAGCGGTGTCGGCGCGCCGCCTTGGTCCACGTCTCGACGTGCTACGTGGTCGGCGATATCCGCGAGGGCCTGGCGCCGGAGACCTTGGTGCCCGACTACACGCCCAACGGCAGGCCCATGAACGCCGAAGCGGAATACGAGGAGCTCTTGAGCTTCGTGAAGACCGCGAGCCTGAAGGACTCCGAGTGGGTCGAGGAGGCGCGACGGCGCGCCGCCGGCTACGGCTGGCCGAACGGCTACACCTATTCGAAGAGCCTGGCCGAAAGCCTGATCCGGAAGCGCGCGGGGGATTTGAAATACAGCGTGGTCCGCCCCGCCGTCGTCGAGAGCTCCATGCATTATCCCTTTCCGGGCTGGAACGAGGGCGCGCAGACCTGCGCGCCGCTTTCCTACCTCTTGGGGACATGGCTGCGATTTTTTCCGATCAACACCCGCCATGTCCTGGACGTGATCCCGGTCGACTACGTCTGCCAGGCCGTCACCGTGGCCGGAGCGGCCCTGATGGAGGGCTGCCCTTCGGAAGTGATCCAGGTCGGCAGCTCGCAACGGAATCCGCTGCGGCTGGATAGGATGCTCGAGCTGCTGAACCTCGCCCATCGCGCCCACTGGAGGCAATCCGCCTCGCCCTTGGAAAGAATCTTCCTCTCCCGTTGGGATTCGGTGGCCGTTTCCCGGGACAGCCCCCTGGGCCCGGAGAGCCTGCGCAAGGCGGCGGCCGGGATCTTCGAGGCGCTTCGCGGGCTCAAGGAGCGCAGCCCCAAGGCGCTCCACGAATACCTCAACAAGACTCTGAGCTCCGTGAACAAGGCCAAGTGGGCCCTGGTGAAGACGGAGAAGGTGGTCGAGGTCTTCGCGCCCTTCATCTACCGGACGGACTTTCGCTTTGTCACCGAGGTCTTGGCGAAATACCAAATCGAGGAAGAGGCCTTCGCGGCGAAGCCCGAGGACATCGATTGGCGGCATTACATCATGAAGGTGCTCGAACCGGGCCTGCGGCGCTGGTGCTATCCGGTCCTCGAGGGGAAGCCGGTGGAGAAGCTGAGCGCGCCGCGGGGTTTTTGCATACCGCGGGGAGACCGCGCCGGCCTTCGCATCGTAGGGAGGGCGCGCTGATGGCCGTTTTCTTGACCGGCGCGACGGGTTTCCTGGGCTCTTACCTGGCGGCGGAGCTGCTCAACAGCCAGGAGGGGCCGCTCTGCCTGCTCGTCCGCGCCCGCCATCCGAAGGAAGCCGAGGCGCGCCTGTGGCGGTCTCTTCAGCTGCATTTCGACTATGAAAGTTTCCAGCGGCTGTACCGGACCCGGATGAGGGTCTACCTCGGCGACATCACCCAAAAGGGCCTCGGTTTAAGCCCGGAGGTCCGGGAAGAACTGCTGACCGGCGCCGATTCGGTGATCCACTGCGCGGCCTCGCTCAATCGCCGCTCCTACGAGATTTGCCTCAACGTCAACGTGAAGGGAACTCTGGAAGTCGTCAAGTTGGCCCAGGACCTGGTCCGGCGCGGCTCGCTGCGGCGCTTCAGCAACGTCTCGACCGTCGCGGTGGCGGGGCACCGCCGCGACGAGGTGGTTCGGGAAGACAAGGCGATCCGGTGGAACGCCCCGGATCTCGACGCCTACGGCGCCACCAAAAAAATGGCCGAGCACCTGGCGCGCGAGCTGCTGCCGGAAGGCGCGGTCCTGACCTTCCGGCCCAGCGCCATCATCGGAGACTCGCGATTCGCGGCGACCACCCAGTTCGACATGGTGCGGGCCTTCGCCTGGCTGGCAAAGGCGCCGGCGCTGCCGCTCAACCCGGCCTGGAAGATCGACATCGTCCCCGCCGATTTCGTCGCCCGGGCGATCGCGGAGCTCCATCGCCGCGAGCGACCGAAGCACGATGTCTATCATCTCAGCGCGGGGACCGATTCGCTCAGCTACCGCGAGATCGTCGCGGCCTTGGGCGGCGGGCGGAGGCCCTTCCTGCCCGGCCTCCAGCGCCCCTTCACGAGGCTCTGCGACTGGCTGTCCGATCGTCACCCCAACTGGCGGCTCTCGCGCATGGCCACGCTGCTTAAATTCTTCATGCCGCACTTGGTGGAAAACACCGTCTACGACAATGCCCGGTTGCAGGAGGAGTTAGGGGAGGGGCCGCCCGGCTTCGGGGCCTATGCGAAGGCCTTGATGGCCTATGCGGAGGAGCATCGTTTCAAATTTCCCTACCGGCCCCTTCCCGAAGCGCCGGTTTTGGAGGCCGCCTCATGAACGCGCTGATTCAAAAAGCCATGCATCGCGCGAATCCAGATCGGATGCTGCAAACGGTCATGGGCGGTTTGATCGACGCCGCCGCCTTTCGTTTCAATCTCGGCTTCGAGCGGGAGCGCTGGCGCCCCGGGCTACCCTTGAAACTGTTGTTCGCCGGTTACGTGGGGGCGAGGAACACCGGCGCCGACGTCCGGGTCGAGGAGATGCTGCGGCAGATGCGATTCATCCTCGGCGACGAAAACGCCGAGCTCAGCATCCTCAGCGTGGACTTGGCCCGGACGGCCGGGTATTTCCGCGGCGTCCGACAGATTCCCATGCCACTGGTCTATCCTAAATTCCTCTTCGAGGAGGTTCCGCGACACCACGGCGTCGTGGCCTGCGAGGGGAGCATGTTCAAATCCAAGTTCTCCAACGCCCTCTCCACCTTCATGACCGGGGCCTTAGGCCTCGCCGCGGGCGAGCGCAAGCTCAGCGTCGGCTACGGGGCCGAGGCCGGCGCGATGGACGAGGACTTGCGGGAGCTGGTTCGAAAGTACTGCGCGGACTCGCTGATTGTCTGCCGCAACGAGCCCTCGCGCAAGATCCTCGCGGGACTGGATATCCGCACCGCCGAGGGGACCGACACCGCCTGGACCTTCCGGGCCGCTCCCCGGGCGCGGGCCGAAGCGATCCTGCGAAAGTCGGGATGGGACGGGAAGCGCAAGATCCTGCTGGTCTGCCCGATCAACCCCTTTTGGTGGCCCATCGCGCCCAGCTACCTGAAGACCGCGGCCCTGAAGTGGATGGGGGAGTACCGGGAGGAGCACTACCAGTCGTTCTATTTCCACGAATTCAGCGAGGAGAACCGAAAGAAATACCGCGATTACCTGTCCGCCATCGCGGGAGCGGTCCGCGCCTTCGCCGAAAAACGCGGGCTCTTCGTGGCCTTGGTCGGCATGGAGAAGTTGGATCGCCGCGCCTGCGAGGACCTGGCGAAGCTCTTGGAGCGGGAACCCCCGGTATTCGTCAGCGACGACTACGACATGTACGATCTCGTGAGCGTCCTGAGGCGGGCCGACCTGATGGTCAGCTCCCGCTACCATGCCATCGTCACCTCGATGCCCGCCTTGGTCCCTTCCGCGGGGATCACGATGGACGAGCGGATCACCAACATCATGGCGGAGCGCGGCCACGAGCGCCTGCTGCTCAAGGTCGACGAGGCCGACCTCGAGGGCAAGCTCCTCGGCACCCTGGGTCGACTCGAAGGCGAGTCCGGGGCTGTCGCGAAGGACATCGCCCGGGTGCTGCCGCGCCAGCTCGAGCTGATGGGCCGGATGGGGATGTGTTTTATCGACGAGGTGCTGCGGGTCTATCCGGAATTCCCGGCGCGGCGGGTCGAACGAAAGCCGGAAAACTTTCTGCCCGAAATTCCCGCGGAACTGCGCGAGATTTTGGAAAGGCATTCTTAAACGTCCCGTATGAAGAGGTGTGTCATGGATGAAACCACAAGCAAACTGATCCTGCTGGTCGCGGATCGATTTCACGTCGATTCGAAGAAGCTCAAGCCCGAGGACGACTTTTTCGAAAAGTTGGGGATCAACAGCCTGCAGGCCTTGGACCTCCTGGGAGATTTGGAGGTGGCCTTCGACGTCACGATCCCGGATTACGTTCTGAAGGAAACGACTACCTTCCAAGATCTGGCGAAGGCGATAGAAGGATCGAAATGAGATTCCATTTGGCCGCTTACGATGGATTGGGCGAGGCGATTCGGGAGTCGGGCATTCCATTGAAGTCCCGAACCGCCTTGGTCGAGGTCGACCGCGAGACCGAAGTCGGCCGTTGGACGCATCGCGAGGTCCACCGCGAGGCCGAGCGCCTGGGGGCCTTGCTCCAGTCCCACGGTTTTCGGCCGGGGGACCGGGGCGCCATTCTCATGTCCAATCAATCGAAATGGGTGTTCTCCGGCTTGGGCGTCCTCTGGGCGGGAGGAATCCTTGTGCCCCTCGATTACAAACTCAGCGCCCCGGAGCAGGCCGCTCTGCTCGGCCATTGCAAGCCGCAGGCGCTGGTCGTGGAGTGGGCCATTTGGGACAAACTCCGGGAAGCCCTGCCGGCTCCCTCCCAATCGCTTGCGGTCTTCGTCGCCGAGGCGCCGGTCGGCGCGGCTTTGAAGGGGGTTCGGCGTTGGGAGGAGGCCCCCGCCGAGGGCCTGCGCTTCGCGCCGCGCCGCCGGGAGGATATCGCCGCCATCGTTTATTCCTCCGGCACCGGGGGCCGGGCCAAGGGCTGCCTGCTGACGCACGACAATTACCTGAGCCAGATCGAGCAGCTGGGCAACTTGGTCGAACCGACCGAGGAGGATCGCTACCTCTCGATCATTCCCACCAATCACGCCATCGATTTCATGTGCGGCTTCCTCATTCCCTTGCTTTGCGGTTCGTGGGTCGTCCACCAGCGCACCTTGCGCTCTCAGTTCATCCTGTCGACCATGAGGCGTTACGGCATCACGCTCACGGCCTTGGTGCCCCTGTTGTTGAAGGCCTTCAAGCAGGGCATCGAGGACGAGCTGGAGCGCCAGCCCGCCTTGAAGCGGGGGATCTTCGAGTTCAGCCGCCGGCTCTACGACACCCTGCCTTCGCCGCGGGTGATCGAGGCCCTTAAAAGGACCGTCTTCAAACCGGTGCACGATCGCTTCGGAGGCCGGCTGCGCCGCATCCTGGCGGGCGGGGCCTTCGTCGAAAAGTCCCTCTGCGATTTCTTCTACCAGCTCGGCATTCCCGTCTCCATCGGCTACGGCATGACTGAGGCGGGGACGGCCATCACCCTCAACGACCTGAAACCCTATCGGGGCGACACGGTGGGCCGGCCCGTGCCGGGGACCCGCGTGGAGATACGCTCGCCCGACGAACAGGGCGTCGGAGAGGTCTGGGTGCGGGGGCCGAGCGTGATGCGGGGCTACCTCGACGACCCGGAGCTCACCGAGGAAACCCTCGTGAACGGCTGGCTGCGCACCGGCGACCTGGGCGCCTTCGACGCGGCCGGACACCTGAGATTGTTGGGCCGCGCCAAGAACATGATCGTCACCGAGGGAGGGAAGAACGTCTATCCTGAGGACGTCGAGGCCCTGCTCGGCGACATCCCCGGCTGCGAGGAGTATTGCGTGTTCGCCGCGAACTACCTTTGGCCCAAAAGGCGGCTGACGAACGAACGGCTGGTGGCGCTGTTTCGACCGAAGCGGGGGACCGATGTTTCCGCCATCATCGAGGAGCTGCGGGCGCGGAACCGGCGACTCGCCGATTACAAGCGCATCGTCCAGGTCCTGGACTGGGACCGGGAATTCCCGCGCACCGCGACGATGAAGGTCAAGCGGCAGCTGCTGGCCGAGCAGGTTCGATCCGGATCGGGTGGCGAGGAACGGTTACAGGAGCTTTAAGGAGCCAAGGTGAGCGCAAGAACGGATGTCTTCATGAAGTTTTCCTCCCTCGGCGAGGCGCTGCGTGAGGCCTGCGAGAGGTTTTCGGAGCGCGTCGCTCTCATCGAGGCGGATCGCGAGGATGAGAGGCGGAGCTGGACTTATCGCCAGGTTCGGGAAGAGGCGGAGGGCTTCGCCGCGAGCCTGCAAGGGAAGGGCTTCGCGCCGGAGGACCGCTGCGCCATCGTCATGTCCAACCAAGGCAAGTGGTTGATCTCCGCCATCGCCGTTTTCTGGAGCGGCGGCGTGCTGGTGCCCTTGGATTTCAAGCTGGGACCCGAAGATTGGCTGCGGCTGATTCGGCACAGCGAGCCCAAAATGCTGGTCGTCGAATGGCAATTCTGGAGGCAGATCCTGGAGACGGGCTCGCTTCCTAAGGATTTCCCGACGACATTCGTGACGGAGGCCCCCGCCGGAGCCGAGCTGGGCGGCGCCTTGCGCTGGGAGGAACGAAGCGAAGAAAAATTCGAGTACCGTGGTCGCCGCCCGGAGGACGTCGCCGCCATCGTCTACTCCTCGGGGACCGGCGGGGCGATGAAGGGTTGCATGCTGACGCACTCCAATTATTTGAGCCAATTGGAGCAATTTCACCTCCGCACCGGCCTGAGGAGCGACGATCGGTATTTTTCCTTCCTACCGACCAACCACGCCATCGACTTCGTCTTCGGCTTTCTCTATCCGCTGAACGTGGGGGCGCTGGTCGTTCACCAGCGGACGCTGAGGCCGCAATACCTCGTCCCCACTTTCAAAAGATACCGAATCACGGTCACCTCGATGGTCCCCATGCTGTTGGCGATGCTGAAATCGAGATTGGAAGAAAAAATCAACGCGCTTCCCGCCTCAAAACGCCTCCTCCTGCGGGGCCTGGTCGCGATCCACCGCGGCCTGACTCGAAGCCCCCGCCACTGGATTTCCAAGAGCCTGTTGGGCAAGATCCACGGCGAGTTCGGCGGCTGCCTGCGCTTGATCATGACTGGAGGCGCCTTCGTCGATCCTCAGCTCGCCAAGTTTTTCTACGACTTGGGCTTTTTCGTGGGGATCGGCTACGGCCTCACCGAGGCGGGAACGGCGGTATCGGCCCCGACTTGGGGGAGGTATTATAGCGACAACGTCGGCAAGGTCCTGCACATGACTCGGGTTCGAATCGAAAATCCCGATGCGCGCGGGGTCGGGGAGATCTGGGTCCAGGGTCCCTCCGTCATGAAGGCTTATTGGAAGGACCCCGGCTTGACCGCCGAGACCCTCGTTGACGGCTGGCTGAAAACGGGCGACCTCGGCACCCTCGAGGGCGGCGAGACCCTGAAGATCGTCGGGCGCATCAAGAACATGATCGTCACCGAGGGCGGCAAGAACATCTACCCCGAGGACGTCGAGCGCTATTTCGCCGACCTGCGGGAGTGCGAGGAGTTCTGCGTTTTTTCCAAGAGCTATCTCTGGCCCGACCAGCCGCTGGAGCGGGATCAGTTGCTGATGGTGGTTCGGCCCAAGGAAGGGGTCCGCAACGGCCTGATCCCCGAATCTATTAAGAATTGGAACCGGAGCATCCCCCCATACCAGCGGATCGAGGCATTTCTGCTTTGGGACGAGGAGTTTCCCCGGACGGCGTCCTTGAAACTTAAACGGCAAAACCTCGCCGAATCCATCCGTGGGCGGCGCGGGGCGCAAGACCTAATGGAGCTGAGGCCATGAAAAAATTCACCATGCTGCTGATGATTGCCTGGAGGAACATCTTCCGGAACAAGCGCCGCGCCCTCCTCACGCTCTCCATCCTGGTCTTGGGCTGCTCCGGCCTCGTCGTGGTCGGAGGCTTTTTTCAAAACATGATGGAAGGCTTCGGCGAGGTCTTCATCCACAGCCAGACCGGGCATATCCAGATCAACGCCAAGGGCTATCACCTGCACGGCACCCGTGCCCCCTTGGACTTTCTCATCGAGGACGACAAGCCGATCCGGGAAATACTGAACGCTAACCCCCGCGTCTCCTATGCGGTTCCCCGTCTGAAGCTCCAGGGCATGGCCAGCACCGGAGAGACCGGCATCGCCGTCCTCGCCTTGGGCGTCGATCCCACGCTGGAGAAGCGCATGGGCCAGTTCCAAACCTCCCACCGCAACGTCGCCTCCACCAACATCGTGGAGGGGAGCGACCTCGACCCCTCGGATCCCTACGGCGTCGTGGTAGGCAGGGGCCTATTGCAGTCCCTCGGCCTGAAGGTGGGAGATTCGCTCAATTTCCTCACCGCCCGCAAGGCCGGGGCCTTGGACGGCGCGGAGCTGCGGGTGCGCGGGGTCTTCGAGACTTTCATCAAGGACTTCGACGACCGCTCGATGAAGATGAACCTCAAGACGGCGCAGGATATCCTGGGGCTTCCCGACCAAATCCACAGCCTCTTGGTCATCCTCGACAAGACCGCCGACACCGAGGCGGCCAAGGCGGAGCTCGCCCAGGCCCTGAAGCATCGAAATCTGAATGTGGAGCTTTTTTCCTGGGTGGAGCAGGGCCAATATTACCGCCAGAGCAAGGAGTTGCTCCGGCAGATCTACATGACCATCCAGTTGATCATGTGCACCATCTTCTTCTTCAGCGTCGCGAATACGACCAATATGATCCTCTCCGAGCGGATGCGGGAGTTCGGCACGATGATGGCGATGGGCAACGGCCGCAGCGTCATCTTCGGGATGATCGTCATGGAGACGGCGATGTTGGGGTTGATGGGGTCGATCCTGGGCCTGTTGTTCGCGACCGGAATCGGCTCTCTCTTGTCCGCCGTCGGAATCCCGATGCAGCCGCCGCAGGCCTCCGGGGTTTATATCTGCACCATCTCCCTGACGCCGGAGATCTACCTGCAGACCTTCGCCATCTCAATGGTCTCCACCTTGCTTTCCTCGCTGATCCCGGGCTATCGCGCCGCGCATTTCAAGATCATCCACGCCTTGGGCTATGTCTGAGCGATGCCGCGCCTTGGGTGCCCACTTTCTGGCCAACCGCTCAAATCAGCGCCGGGACGGCATCTCCGGCCGCCCGCTAATATCGTGATTTTTCAAGAAAAGGCATCTGGCACGGATGTTGGATATTCCTTCCTTCGAGGCCCCGATTCGAGGAGTGGGGCCGTCGCCATCGAGGGAGGCGTGCCGTGAGGAATTTCAAGCTTGGGGTATGCCTTGACTCCGCCTTTGTCACAACGTCGTCCTTTCATCCCGTTGCTCCCCCTGGGGTTTCGGCCTCCGGAAGCCCTTCCATTTTCCGCGAATCCCGACCTTGAGCCCGGCCGACGGGTCGCTTCCTGGCTCGATGCCCAGGTCCCCGGACTTGGCCTGCGACAAAAGCTTCTGAGCGGGGCCCTCGATTCGCTTTCGTCGGCCGTCGGGGGGCTCCCGGCGAGCCAACGCGACCGACTGGATCGGGCGCTGGGCCCTAGCACGGTGCGGGAATTCCTTTCCCTAGGATCGGAGCGGGATCCCGAATTATTCTTCGAGGGATTTTTCGCCGCGGCCCGTCGCCTCGAGCGTGAGGGGAAGTTTCCGGAGGCGGCCTCGGCCTATGCGCTGCTGGTTTCGGAGGCGCGAGGTCGGCCTCCGGGCCACCGCGCCAGGGCCCGTCTCGAGGCGATGTCCGGCCGGGGAAGCTTCGGCGATCGCGCCGAATTCCTGCTGGGCACCCAAGGCCTCGACCGTGTCGCCGGCGGCGTCAGCCATGCGGGCGCGGTCTTGGGCCTGGCGACGATCTTTTGTTCTTACTTACGTCCATTGAGGCCCTTGGCCGCCGGCGGCGTGCGCGTCCTCTCCCATCCCGGGGTGGCCGGCGCCTTGCTGGCCTCCGGAGGCTACCTGCTGGTGCGACAGGCGCCGGAGGCCTGGGCGGCCGGCGGGCGCTTGTTGTTCGGCAGCGGCGACGGACGCCCCCATTCGAGCTTCGAGGACGCCTTGACGGTCTCGGGTTTCGCGATCGGGGCCTTGGGGGTCGGCGTGGGGGTGACCAGCTTCGGTCTCGGCGCCAGGACCTTCGTGAGCAGCCGCGACGCCGCCTTGGCCCAGGGCTTCGGCCGAGGCGAGGCGAGCGCGGTCGCCGCGATGCGCGCCGACGCGGTCCGCCGGGCGGTGAACGACCCCGAGGTTTGGGTGCAATTCGCCCGGGCTCAGTCCGGCTTGAGCGCATGGCAGCGCGGTCTGCTGAATCATGGCGGCGTCTGGACTTCACGTACCTTGCTCTACGGGTCCGCGGCGGTCGGCTTGGGCCGATTCGGGCTGGGGATGGAGCGATATCTTTCGGGCGAGCCGACCGGAGGCGAGACCTCGCGGAATCCCGGCCTAGCCTCGCTCTTTTTCGGCCTGGCCCTGGACGTCTCGCCGGCCGTGACCCTGCATTTGTACCGCGCCGGACGCGGCCATCGCGATTTCAATCTCGGCCCCGCCCTCAGCCAGGAGTTGACCGAGCGGCATTACCAAGATCCCGCCCTGCGCCAAATCGTGTTGGAACGACTGCGTCGCGGCGTTCCGCCCTTGTCGCCGGCGGCGGAGCGGGCCTTCATCCGTCAGGCCAACGTGGATCTCCTTCAAGTCGAGCGCCTGCTGCGCCGGGCGGGCAAGCTGAGCCCGCTTTCCTTTTCGCAGGGGCGCGGGGAGATCCACGAGGTCTTCGGCGGCCCCGGCGCCGTCGTGCCGGAGCCGCCTCCGCCCGTTCGTTTTTCCGAAGGGGCGGGGTGGGTCACGCCGGAGCAACGATCCGCGCTGGCCGGCTACGATTTGGCCGGGATCCGTTCGGCTTATGCCGAAGGAAAATTGTCTCCCGTCGGCGCCCTGCGGGCCTTGGTCGAGCACCCGGCCGCGCGGGACGGGGCGATCTTCCCCCGGCCCCTCGATCGCGGACCCCTGAGCGACCGGCTGTTCCGATTGGCGGAGGAGAGCCATCGCCGTTTCGAGCAGGGCCGGGCGCGTCCTTTGGAGGGCGTTTTGGTCGCGGTGAAGGATCTGTTTCCCGGCGCCGACGGGCGGATGCAGCTGGGCAGCAAGACGGCGCGGGTGGCGGGCGTCGAGGCGAGTCCGGTCGTCGCCACTTTGCTGGAGATGGGGGCGATTCCCGTCCCGGTCGGGATGGTGGCGGCGGCGAGCGGAGGCTCGGGGCAGAACGCCGGCTTCGGCTACGTGCCGCATCCCCGGCGGCCCGGTTTGGATCCAGCGGGTTCTTCCTCGGCGACCGCCCATGCGGTGGGGCGCGACGACCTGCCGATCGCCGTGGGCATCGGCACCGACACCGGCGGCTCGGTCTCGGCGCCGGCGGGCGCGGTGGGGGTCTTCGGTATCGTGCCGCCCGCGGGCGTGATCTCGACTCGGAACATGGTCCCCTTCGCGACCTTTCTTGACCGGGTGGGCGTGATGGCCCGCGCGCCGCGCGACGCGATGACCGTGGCGCGCTATCTCTCGCGGGTCGCGGGCGAGGACCCGCACCAGCGGCTGCAAAATCCCGGGGCGCTATACCAGGCCAGCCCGACGCGTCCCGCGCTCGTCTACCTGGAGAGCCTCGTCGCCCAGGCCTCGCCCGAGGCGCGGGTCCACTTTCTCCAAAGTGTCGAGGCCCATCGCCGGCAGGGCTTCGAGGTGCGTGCCCTGGGGGCGGAATGGGATTTCTTAGCCGAGGCCCCCCTGCTGCTCTACCCCTTCGACGCCTACGTCGCGGGGGCCTTCACGCACACCAATCCCCTCCAGCGCCAGCGCTTCGATCCGCCGCGCCGGGTCTTGGACGAGAATCTCGCCGTCCGTCTGCCGAAGGGAGGGCTGTCCTTGAGCTTGGGATTTTACGACCAGGCGCGGGGGCTCTCGCAGCGCTATCTCGAGTTGGTGAGGGGCAAGTTGGGGCAGGGGGTGGTGCTGGTCTCGCCGGCCGCCGAGGCCATTCCAACCGCCGAGCTCGTCGCGGGCCGCGCGGGTCCGCGCCTGGACGGCCACGACCGGATCACGATGGCGAAGAATCGCATCCCCGAATGGGGGCAGATGACCCTTCCCGCCGAGGGAAGGCCGGAGGTCGGCGTCTCCTTCGCGGGGGCGCTGCCGGACCTGATGCACTTTACCGGCGAGGCGCGGCCCCTGGCCTGGCGCCTGCGCGACATGACGCGTCCGGCCCGCAGCCTGCCGGTCGTGCCTTGGCTTCGCCCCGTCGCGCCCGCGGAGGAGCTTCCCGCGCCGCCGCGCGCGGCTAGAACGGCTTCGCTCCAGAGCGCGTCGCCTTGAGCGGGCGTCTTATGGCGCTCCCGATCGGTGGGATGGCCGCGATCAAGAGGCCTCAATGCCGACTTGGTATCTCTCGAGGCCTTGCCGGTTCAGGCTGTCTTGGAGGGTCAGGCGAATAAATTGCTTTTCGGAATATCCCAACTTTTTGGCGTATTGAGCCGCTAAGGCCGCGCTGACCAGTTTTCGGCCGTTTTCGATGTCGGAAAGATGCGATTTGGAGATGCCCAGCAGCTTTCCGAATTCCTCAAGCCCCATTTCTTCGCCCTTGCGAATCGAGGCGAGGAAGCGTCCCAAGGTAAGCGGGCCGTCGGTGTATTTTTCCAATATCTTCCTCGCCTGACTCTTTTTCCTAGTAGTCATGTTTGCCGACCTCTTGGATTTGAATAAACTCGATTTGTCCGTCGTTCTTCGTTTCATAAATGGCCCGATAGGAACGGCTCAGCCGGATCGACCTTTGTCCCCATCTTTTCCCCTGTAAGGGCTCGTCGTGGAATCCCGGGATTTTTCTGGTTTCCGCGATGCCGTCGATTTCGACCGACTCGATCCAGCCGGCCAGCTTGACGGCGATGTGCCTCGGAACCCTCGACAAATCCTTCTCCGCCCGCTTGGTCACGAATACCCGCGTCTTCGACATAGATATCCTTACACTAAATAAGTGTACTAGTAAACAACGAGTCCTTCCTTAGAACGGCTTCGCTCCAGAGCGCGTCGCCTTGAGGACCGCCTCGATCCCGGTGGCGGCCACCGAGGCGATGGTGCCGATGCCGGGGATCATCGGCAGGAAGGTCTTCCAATCCCGGACGGTGTCGAGCACGCCCTTGCCGAGGTTCTTGAAGAATTTGTCGACCCGAAATCCCCGGAAGAGGAACTTCACCGAGCCCAAGACCCGCGAGGCGAGGGGGCCCACGCCGGGCAGGAAGCGCAGAACCGCGCCGAGGCCGCCGAGGACCTTGAAAAATCCCGTGCCGATCTTTTTGAAAAATCCGCCCAGCTTGCTCCAAAAGCCCGGGTACAGCGAGCGGTAGAAGCCGCCGCTCTCGGCGAGGCGCCGTTTTTCGGGGTTTAATTGGGCCTGGAGGGCCCGCAGCTTGCTTTGGACGGCGTGGACCTGAGGGCTGTTTTTTCCGTGGAGGGCCTCGGCCTGCTTCAGCTCCGCTTTGATTTGCGATTCCTTCGCTTTTTGGAAGGCGGCGAGGGATTTTTCCGCCGCCTTGTAGATGCGGCCCAGGCGCTGGGTGAAAAGTTCCTTCATCTCGCCCTTGGAGAGCCCCAAGGCCTTGCGCAGGGCCTCGACCCTCTGTTTCTTTTCCTTGGCGCTCAAACCGCGATCTTCCTGGATGGCCTCGAGTTGCTTCGTGACCTTTTGTAGATCGATCGGCGCTTGGCCCTTGGCCTGGCGCTTTCCGTTGACCTCGGCCAAGCGAGCGAGGGTTTTGGGATCGGGGTGGGCGAGGGAGCGGGCGATCTGATTTCGGACCTGCGCAATCATGCCCTGGGCCTCCTTGGGGATGGACCCGGAGGTCGATTGGTATTGGGAGGCGCTTGCGGCGGACGGCGCCTGGGTTTGGGGGGTCGCCTCCGTCGCGGTCGCCCCGAAGGTGATGGAACGAAAAAAGCCGCCGATGGTATTCAGGATCATAGGGATTCCTCCTTGCCGGAAGAGCTTTTCAATTCTGTTGCCAGCGGAGGCCTTCAAGAAACTTTAATTACAATATATTTATATTTCAAATAGTTGGAAATTAAACTTCATTTTATAATTTAGTATGCTGAAGCGCCGAAATTCGGTCGCTCCGTCCCCCCTGCCGGTCGAAAATCAAACGCCGCGCGCCCCTTGACAAGCGGCCCAAAGCACAAGAGATTAGCGTCCCGTTTTCCAATCTGAGGTGTCGCGATGTTCGGTAGCAAGGACAAGGTCCAAGAACTGACCCAAAAGGTCGAACAACTCACCCAGCAGCTCGAAGAGCAGCAGCGCCGGCACGAGCACCAGCTCAAGGTGCTGCGCCAGCAGGTGGCCGCCATGTTGGCCGGCCTGCCGCCCTCGGGGCAGAGCGTCCTCTCGGGTCTCCCCTACAGCGAGATCCCCAAGGAGCAGGTCCCGGATTTCATCCAATCGGTGCCCAGCCTATTGATCCTCGACGTGCGCGGCGACGAGGGCTGGAGCCATGGTCATATTCCCGAGGCCAAGCACATCCCCGCCAATCAACTCTTGATGCGATTGGGCGAGCTGGCCGACAAGACTCGGCCCGTGCTGACCGTCTGCGCGAACGGCAATACCGGGGTGACGGCGGCGCAGCTTTTGGCCAAGGAAGGTTTTCTGCACGTCTTCAACGCCCTGGGCGGCATGGCGGGCTATAAGGGCCCGCTGGTCAAGCCCGAGCTAAAGGCCCTGGACGCCGGCGAGGTGCAGGGCGTCGACCGCGAGCTGATCGCGCGGGTCCTCGAGATCCTGGACCGAGACGTCCGGCCGGGCCTGAAGCGCGACGGCGGCGACATCCAAGTCTTGGCGGTGGAAGAGGGCGTGGTGAAGGTGAAGATGGCCGGCGCCTGTTTCGGCTGCGGCGCGCAGAAACGTACCGTCGAGGACGGCATCAAGAACCACCTGATGCGCCTGATCCCCGAGATCAAGGGCGTGGAAGATCATACGCTGAACATCCCCGCCTAAGGGGCGGGTCTGATTCTTTAGCAACGTAAAAATCGGCCCAGCGATAAGGGCCCGAGGGCTCGGGTGCCGGGGCGGCGCTTGAGTCCTTATTTTCTCAGCTTTCCCCCGAACAATTCACGGTTGTCCTGAATCGCCGGCGCTTTGCGCGGTTGGAGCGATTCCGTGCCGAGGTGTCGGTTGGGGATTTCTCGGAGTTCCATTTTTATTGCTTCCGTCTCGAGCCGGTCCTTCACGGAATCGGAATTGAGGGCGGGTCCGGAAGGGGAGGGAAGCTTCTCCGCGCGGGAATTCGTGCGCCGTCTTTTGGACAGTGGCCTTGCGGAGCGGTGGGGCGAGGGCGAGCGGCGGGAGTTGGCGGCCTTGGCCGGGGAGTCGAGTCCCGAGCTGTTCTTCGAGGCCTTGTTTCGGCTGGGGAAGAGGTTGGAGGCGGACGGTAGGGATAGCGCGGCGGTCGATGTTTATGCTGCGGTTGAAGGGGCCGTTCCCCCCATAACGGGGGACAAGCGCGAACGGCCCCTACGGATCCTCGCGCAAGAACGCCTCCACGCGATCCAAGGCCTCGGCGCCTTCGCCCCGCGCTTCGAATTCCTGCTCAAAAATTTCACCCGCGACGCCGCCGACCCGCGGGCGATCCTCCCCATGCTGGCCGGGACCACCGTCTACGGCCTGGTGCGCGCCGCCGCGTTGGGGCGCTTGGCGGGGACGGCGAGGGCCGCTTGGTATAGCCGAGGGGCCGGCGCCCGTCTGCTTGCCGCCAGCGCGGCTTACGCGGCGGAGGTCCCCGTCTTCGCACTCTCCGGTCGGGCCCTGCGCGGCCTCGGCGACGTTTTCCACGCCGAAGCGCCCGGCTTGGGCCATGATCTGGCCGGCGCCGCCCTGACCTTGGGGGCGCTCAAGGGCTTCGGCTGGGTTGGGAATATGGCCTTTCGCAAATTGCACGGCGTCGACCGTTACGGTGTGGCGTCGCGCGCCCTTGGCCTGCTGGAGGCCGGCCGCGTCGCGACCTCGCAGTCCGCGATGTTCTTCGGCCTCTTAGGCGCTCACCGTTTGGAAGAAGCCCTCGGTCTGCGTCCCGCCCGCGACGGGGCGACGACGCTCACCGACACGCTGGCCTCCATGCTGAGCTTGGGGGTGGGGGCGCACCTCGGGCATCGACTGCTGGGGCGGCGCTTCGCGGCCTTTCAGCGGGAGCTGGGGCTCCGGGTTCAGGCGCAAGACATGCCTCGCGTGAATCTTGTAGGGGCGAACCTTGTGTTCGCCCTCCCTGCACCGGGGCGAACACAAGGTTCGCCCCTACATTCCTTCTCCCTCGGCGGCGGCTCGGGCCGCCCCTCGCGAGCCCCCGGCGTTCGCGGCGAAGTCGAAAAACTCCTCGACCATCCGCGCCTCGACATCGCTTGGACGATTTTAAAGCGCTGGGGCGAATTCGAGCCCCGGCTGCGGGCTGCGGATATTTCCTACCTCGCCGCCAAGCTGGAAAAACGCCTCGACGCGAGGGGCGATTTGCCCCCCTTGCTCGCCACCCTCATGATGCGGCACCTGCTGCCCCATCT
The DNA here is from genome assembly GCA_048499175.1 of bacterium. Classification (GTDB taxonomy): domain Bacteria; phylum UBA10199; class UBA10199; order DSSB01; family DSSB01; genus DSSB01. The sequence continues at coordinate 37,470 of JASOAK010000019.1, read as the reverse complement.
TCCGGAGGCCGAGGCCTTGCCCATCCTGCGCAAGCTGGAGGCCAAGCTGGCCGGCCCCGAGGAGCGATCCGTCGAGGCCGCGCTCGAAAGCCTCGCGGCCTTCGCCCCGCGAGCCTCCGCGGCCTATGCCGAGGGGCTTCTGCCCGCCTTGCGGCGCGTCGCCGAAACGGATCACGATTGGCTGCCGGCCAAGGCCTTCCAGGCCCTGGGCGCCTTCACCGAGGCCTTGCCGCCGGAGCGACGCCTGGGTCACGTCCTGGCCTTGGAGTCGCGGATGTCCGAGTTGGAGCTTTCCCCCGTCGCGGTCCTGCCGCCGGCCCTGCGTTTTCTCTCGCCGGAGGAGCGGGCTATCGTGGCGCGGGTTGTCGAACGACGGCTCTTCGAAGAGGAAGCGGGCGGGGCCGGGGAGCGCCGCGAGACCCTCGGCCTGATTTTTCCGCTACTGCCGGTCGGTGACGGCGGCGCCATGCTCGCCAGGCTGCAGGCCCTGGCGGAGGTCCCCAGGGGTCCGCTTCGAGTCCCCGCCTTGGAAATCTTGGGCGAGTGGACCGGAAATTTTTCGGCCCGGGAGCGCGCGGAGTTATTGCCTTGGGCGGCCCGGTTTCTCGACGACGGTCGCCTGACCCTGCGCATGACCGCCTTGCAGACCCTTTGGAAATTGGCCCTCGAGAGCCCGGTGTCCGAACGCCTGGCCGCCGCGGCTCCTTTGGAGAAGGCGCTGGGCGACGCCTCCGCCGAGGCGCGCGAGGCCGCTGTCGCCGCCTGGGGCCTCTTGGCGGCGGGGCTGCCGCCGGAACAGCGCTTGACGGTGGCCGAGGCTGCTTGGTGCGCCACTCGACCCTGACGCCGCGGTGCGGATCAGGTCTGGAGGCAGCTTTCCGAGATGGTGGAGGCCTGGAGGCGAGGCCGGCGGCGGAGGCCCGCTGAGACTGCCTTGAGTCAGGTCGCCCTCGCGAAGGTCCCGATTCGATTTGCAAAGCCTGGAGAAGCAGGGTTCCAAGGAGGACTTGGCGGTCGCCCACTGAGGCCGGAGGGCCGGGACCCTGCTACGCGGACTACCTCGCGGGGCTGCCCCTCTTGAGCCGATTCTGTGGAAGGCCTACCGCCGCCGGAGGTTTCGCGGTGCAGGCGCGATTTGAGCGCCTTTCGCCGAGGCGGAAGCCCGAAACCGGGCAACGAGCGTTTCTCTGCCTTGGCCTACGCCTTTGAGTGAGGGTCTGGAGCTTCGAGGATTTTCGCCGGGGGATCCGGAGGCCATCTCGCCGCCGCCTCCATTCTGACCGAGCGTCCTTTCGCGCCGAGGTTCGACGCGGCCCCGCTGCACGGGCGGATCGACAAGGGAAAGATCGCGCGGGCCTTGGCCCCGCTGGAGAAGCTGGCGGGAGCTGGCGCTCTTCGCGACCTGGACGGGCAGCTCATCCAAGCGCGTCGTTCCGAACTGCGCGCGGTGCGGGAAGAGGTGAAGGCGGCCTTCCCGAAGGGCTGGGAGAAGCTGCGCCTCCCCGCGATGTCGGCCGCCGCCGAGGGGCTATTGCCGAGGCTGTGGCCGCATCGCGAGCTGCCGGCGGTTCGGGAGCTGATCCTGCGCTTCGGGCTCTTCCTGGCCTGGCATCGCCTCGAGGGCTCGCCTCTCGCGACGCGCATTTCCGCCCTGCGGGGTCGAGAGTTAAGCTCGAAGGCCCTGGGCGGGGGCTTGAAGGCCTTGGAGGAGTTCTACCGGGACTCGGTGGCGGAGACCTTCGGCGCCTTGGGCCTAAAGGCCGAGGAGATCCCCGCGCTGCGCCGGCAGAGCCGTCTGTTGGCGGCGGAGCTCGCCCGCATGCGCCGCGAGGAAGGCGCGCCGGTCGAGGTGGAGTTTCTGCCCTCCAAGACGGAAGCGGACCGATTTTTCGCCTTCGTCTCGGAAGATTGCAATACCGAGCGGCAAAGGGCGATCTTTCGGCCGGACTTTCAGCTGCTACGGATGGTCTCCGAGGGCCGCCTCCGGGGCTTGGTCTATGTGCAGAAGGCGGCCTTGGACGGGAAGAAAGTCCTGGTCTTGGGCCTGCAGCCGCGGGCCTCCTGGGCGATCGACCACCGCGATCTCCTGCGGGCGGTCGATCGCGAGTTCGCCCGGGTCGCCGAGACGAAGGGTTACGACGCGGTGCTGTTGATGGCCGACGAGAACCAGCAGTCCAACCGCGCCGACATGCTGGAGGCGATCCGCGAACGCGCCTATCCGCGCAGGAGCCTCCGGCAAAAAGTCTCCGGCGCCGTCTTCGAGGGGAGGGAATTTCAGGTCCTCTGGGAGCGGGGCGGAAAGCATCCCATCGCGACTCCGATTCTTCCGAGCCGGAAGTGACCATCCGCGTTTCTATCGCCGGAGCATGTGAGCGGTATTTCACCGCGGGCGAATCAGAGGGTCGCTCCTCCCCGGTACTCCTCAAGGCCGGCACTTGAGGTGTCGGCCGGGATCGGCTTAAAATAACATTTTAGGGGAGGATTTTTGCCCAGTTCCTTGAGCCAAGGGTTCAGCCGTTTTCTATGGCTGCACGGCGGATCGATCCATCCTTATCCTGAAAAGGACGATTGGCTTCTGCGGCCATTCAACTGCTTTTGGGCATCGGGATCGGCAGCGGCTTTTTCTCAGCCACACGCCCTGCTTGTCAGCAAGGCGGGGGACCCAACCCTTATTTTACATTTATTTTGGATCCTCCGTATTTTCCCTACTGCTGGGTGGGATCTTTTTCTTGCTGGCCGACCGCTTACCGCGAAGGCTCTTGTTTAGGGTTTCCTTTCTGCTTTTGGGCCTGGTCATTTTCGCTTGTTGGGCGGTGCTGCAATATCATCCCGGCTTGATCGGCCTTTATTTTTTCCTGCGGATTTTCCTCTTCGGGGTTTTAACCCTGAGCAATCTGGAGTTTTGGATTATAGCCAGCGAGGCCTTCACCACCCGGAGCGCCGCGCCGCTTTCCCCAGCTCATCGCGGCTCAGGTCCTGGGCATGCTGGGCGGGTTTTAGCCAGCGAATGGGCCGTGGCCTGGGAACCAACCTGATGTTGATTTGGGCCGGCGTCCTTTTGGTCGCCCTGTTCTCCTTCCTTCGAGGCCGGATTTCCAAGGCCGCCTGCTTGGACAAGCGGCGGCGCGGCCCGCCCCCGTCCCAACCCGCCTTGGCCCCCAGCCCAAGATCCTGATCTACGCCTTGTTTCTCTTTGGCTGGCCTATGCCTTCTTTCGCCTACGGAGTACCCCTCGAGTTCAACACGATCGCGCTTAAAGTTATATTCGATACCATCTGAAGTTTGCCTCCTTGGCAGCGTCGTTCCTATCTCCAGCTCGATCGTCTTTTTCTTTCAGTTGTTTCTGGCCGCGCCCTTGTCCTTGCGTTTCGGGGTCGAGCGGGAAGTTTTGTTCTTTTCCCTCCTGGTTTTTCTGAGCATCGTGTTTTTGAGCTTTTTCGAAGGCCTATGGGTTGCCGCCTTGGTGGAAGGCTTCATTTTTATCTTCGCCGATTTCGCGGTCGGCGCCCTGGTCCAGCCGACCTTAAATCTTTTTCCCCAGGGCATCCGGGGCCGAGTCAAGGTTTTGACCGAGGGTTTCGGCCGCCCCGCCGGCCTTCTACTCCTGCTGTTGGTCGGTTTGGCCTCCTCCGCCTTGGAATCGACCCTTTCCTTTTGGCTCCTCGGGACCGCCGGCTTGTTCTTAATCTTCCCCTTCTTTTTCAGAAAAGCCTATCGGTCCCATCTTCGAGGATGTCTTTCCCAGGCGGATCCTCTCTTGCTGACCAATGCGGTTCAGGCCTTGGGCGAACCCGCCATGAAGCCGGCGGTTCCCGCCCTGCTGCGACTCTTGAAAAACGCTCGGGGCGTTGATTTGAAAAAAACCATCGTCCTGAGCCTGGGCAGGATCCAAAGCCGGGAGGCTCTGCGGGACATCGTGGACCTCTTTGCGGTTAAGGACGAATCCCTTCAGTTGGCCGTCCTGGAATCCTTGGGTAGCTATCGGAATTACGAGGGCATGCTGGCCTTGTTCCGGCTGCTCCATTCCGGCCACACTGTTTCGACCCAGGTTCGCATGAGCGCCACCTTCGTCCTGACCCGCCTAATCGGGAAGAAGATGATCTTGTTTCTCTTGGAGGAGCTGGACGATCCGGACCCGCGGGTGCGGGCCAACGCCATCGAATCCGTCGGCCTGCTCAAAGACAAGGAGACCATGGCTGTCCTGCTTCCATTTCTCCAAGATTCCAACAATCGCATCCGCGCCAATACCGCCGTTTCCCTGTATCGGTTCTTGAAAACGCGAAAGCGGGCCCTAAAAACGATTCAAGAGCTTCTCGCGAGTTCGACCCTGGAATCCCGTTTAAGCGGGATCTACGCAGCGGGTGAAACCCGCCATAAATCCTTCGAGAAGGAATTGGCGGCCGGGTTGAAATCTACGGAGCCACGGTTGGTCGAACATGCCGCGGCGGCGCTGGCAAAAATCCGAAACCCCGAATTCCTTAAACCCATGCTGAGCCTGCTGACCCATCCGGAAGCGGCGGTGGGAATTCGGGCCGCGCGCCACATTGGACGTTTTCCCCGAGCCAGCCGCATGCTGCTGTTCGAGGCCATTTCCGAGTTGCCGCGGGTCCGACAAGAGGAAATCCTGCTGCGCCTGGACCAAACCCTTCTCGATTTCACCCTGGAAAAAACCCTGCTGGAAGAACAAGCCCGGCGCGAGGCCGATCCCGAGCTTCAAGGGACGATCCTGCAATGGGCCCCGAGCGGGGGTTAGCGCGGTGTCCTGCCTCGCCTGATAAGAAATCTCCGCCCTTCCATTGATAGCCAGGAAAATTCCGTGGCCAGATTGTCGCGGCCTGCAAAATTTGACGGACCCTTCAATTTCGTTTTCAAATCCCGGGGATTGAAGTAGCTTACGCCCACTCCGAGGTAACCGTGGCCCTTCAACTCCCATGCAGCTCCTGCGGCGGCGCCGTGCCTTTTCCTTCGAAGGCCCTGTTCTACGCCGTCTGCCCCTATTGCGGCTCGCTGCTGGTGCGCAAGGATCTGCACCTCGAGAGCCTGGGGCAGGTCGCCCTGTTGCAGGACGACTACTCGCCGCTGCAAATCGGCTCGGAGGGCAGCTACGGCGGAAAGCCCTTCGTGCTGACCGGCCGCATCCGGCGCCGCTGGGCCGAAGGGGCCTGGAACGAATGGTTCATGGACTTCGGCGACGAGGGCGAGGCATGGTTGGCGGAGGCGCAGGGTTTTCACTCGGTCTCGAGGCCCGAGCCCTTGCCCAAGTCGGTTCCCTCCCTCGAGCAGCTCCAGGTGGGCACGGAATGGGAGCTGGGTAAAAGGCGCTACCAGGTCGACGACCGGCGCGAGGCGACGGTCGAGGGCATCGCGGGCCAGCTGCCTTTCCTGCTCAAGCCCGGCGAGAAGACCGTCGGGGTCGATTTCAACGGGCCGGACGGGCGCTTCGCCACCTTGGAATTCGCCGAGGGGGAGACAAGGCTCTACGTCGGTGAGTATCTCGAGCTGCCGGACTTAAGGATGAAAAACTTGAGGGAGCTGGATGGCTGGTGAGAAGGCGAAAGTCCTGAATTGCGTGCAATGCGGCGGCGCCGTCCAATGGCGCGCGCCCGGCTTCTCGATCACCCTCGTCTGCGGGCATTGCGGCGCCGTCTTGGACGTCTCCAACCCCGAGGTCCAGCTCCTGATCCAGACGCAGGAGAAGACCCGGCTTCAGCCGCTGATCCCGCTAGGCGCCCGCGGCAAGGTCCACGGCGAGACCTACGAGATGATCGGATTCATGCAGCGGGCCGACGGGACGGGTCAGTATAAGTGGCGCGAATACCTCCTCTTCAATCCCTACATCGGCTATCGCTGGCTGGTCGAGGCGGACGGGCACTGGAACTACGTCATCTCCACCAAGCAAAAGCCCCATCGCAGAGACAAATCGGCGCAGTACCTTAACCAGTCCTATCAACTCTTTCTGACGGGCGAGGCGCAAGTGCTCTACGTCCTGGGAGAGTTCTACTGGCGGGTGAAGAAAGGCGACCGCGTCTCTGTCCAGGACTTCATCAACCCGCCCGAAATGCTGTCCCGCGAGTGGGACGCCGGCGAAGAGGTCTGGTCCATCGGCGAGTACGTCGAGCCCGAGGTCGTGCAGGCCGCCTTCGGCATAAAAGCGATGCCGGCGCGCATCGGCGTCGCCCCCAACCAGCCCTCGCCCCACGACGCGAAGTACCGCAAGTTTTTTTGGGCCGCGGTGGTGATGACCCTGCTGCTCCTCTTGATCCAGCTCGGGACGAACCGGTCAGGCCACCAAGATCCCGTCTATCAAGCGGAGGCGAGCGCGGCCGGCCTGCAGGCCGCATTGGGAAAGCTGCCTAAGCTCGCTTACGTCCGCACCGGGGGCGTGGACTTTCTCCTGCGCACCACGGTGACGGGTTATACCGGGCCCTATCTCAACTTGGACGTCCAGATGAAAAGCCCGACCGGTATCGACACCTTTCGGGTCTTTCAAGAATTCCGGGACGCCGCGGAAGGGGCCTCGGCCGTCAGTACGATCTCGGATCTGCCCGACGGCGATTACCAAGTGACGGTGCAGCCCTTTTCAGGGCCTTGGCCGCTCTCGGGAGAGTTCAAGGTTGAATTGATTCCTCAGAGGTCCCAGTGGTCGAATTTCGTCGGCGCGGGGCTCCTGCTTTGGATCTATCCCCTGTGGTTGAAATTTCGCAGGTGGAGCTTTAACACCACGCGTTGGATGCAAAGCGATTTCGCGGAAGAGTAGGGCGCTATGAAAAGATACCTGATCTTCGGAGCGATCGTCCTGGCCGGCTTGGGCGGCGTCAACCGAACGAACTTCGTCTTGTCCAAATTTTTTCTCCGCACCTTGAACCAAATGGGTTCCGGGGGCGGCTACGGTTTCAGCCATAAATAAAGGAGGCGACGATGCAATGGGACGGAATATTGCAAAACCTGGTGGGGGCCGCGGTCTTCACCGTGCTGGGCATAGCGCTCTTCGGTGTCAGCTTCTGGGTCTTCGACAAGATGACCCCGTATTCCCTGTGGAAAGAGCTGATCGAGGAGCATAACACCGCCTTGGCCATCGTGATCGGTTCGATTTCCTTGGGGATGTGCCTGATCATCGCGATGGCGGTGCACTGAGGCCATGTCCTACCTCTTGCTGCTCTCCGTCTTCGTGATCGCCACCTGCGGCTTGGTCTACGAGCTGGTCGCGGGAACCCTGGCGAGCTACCTCTTGGGCGACTCGGTGACGCAGTTCTCCACCGTCATTGGCGTCTACCTCTTCTCGATGGGAATCGGGAGCTACCTTTCCAAATACGTCCGGGGCAACCTGGTGGCGGTCTTCATCCAGGTCGAGTTGATCATCGGCTTGGTGGGCGGCTTCTCGGCGGCACTCCTGTTCGCCAGCTTCCATTACGTGACGGGGTTTCGCACTTTGCTGTACTCGATGGTGGCCCTGATCGGCACCTTGGTGGGCCTCGAGATCCCGCTGCTGATGCGCATCCTGAAGGACCGCTTCGAATTCAAGGACCTCGTCTCGAAGGTCTTCACCTTCGACTACATCGGGGCCCTGGTCGCCTCGCTCCTGTTTCCCTTGCTCCTGATCCCGCGCTTGGGGCTGATCCGGACCTCGTTGCTCTTCGGGATCTTCAACGTCCTCGTGGCCCTCTGGGCCCTGCACCTGTTTCGGAACCAATTGGGCTGGCCCAAGCTGCTGCGCGGCGCGGGCACCTTGGTGCTGATCCTGCTCGGCCTGGGCTTCGCCTATTCGGGCCGGATCCAAGAGTGGTCCGAGACGGCGGCCTTCTCCGAGCGCATCGTCTTCTCCAAGAGCTCCGACTACCAGCGCATCGTGCTGACTTCCGAGTCCGACGAGCTGCGGCTCTACCTGAACGGGCACCTCCAATTCAGCTCCCGCGACGAATACCGCTACCACGAGGCCCTGGTTCATGTCGGCCTGCGCGCCGTCCCCCAACCCAAGCGAGTCTTGGTACTCGGCGGCGGCGACGGCCTGGCGGTGCGCGAGATCCTGAAATATCCCGAGGTGGAATCGATCACCTTGGTCGATCTCGACCCCGAGGTGACCCGTCTATTTCAGACCCAGCCGCTCTTGACCAAGCTCAACGGCGGCGCCCTGAGCTCTCCCAAGGTGAGCGTCGTCAATGCCGACGCCTTCATTTGGGCGAAGCAGGCGGCGCCGGGCTACGACTTCATCGTCGTCGACTTCCCCGATCCCACCAATTTTTCCCTGGGCAAGCTCTACACCACCGCCTTTTACCGCGAGCTGGAACGCCTCTTGGCGCCCGAGGGCCTAGCGGTCGTGCAGAGCACTTCGCCGTTGGTGGCGCGCAAGTCCTTTTGGTGCGTCAACCGCTCGCTCTCAAGCGTCGGCTTGAAGACCCTGCCGTACCACGTCTACGTGCCTTCCTTCGGCGAGTGGGGCTTCATCTTGGCGGGGAGGAGCGAGCCGAGGGTCGCGGCGGGGCGGCCCTTGCCGGCCGACTTGAAGTTCCTGCGCGAGTCCATGCTGCCCGCGCTGGCGGAATTTCCGCCCGACATGGGCCCCGTGGAGACCGAGGTTAACCAACTCAACAACCAGGCCCTGGTCCGCTACTACGAGGAGGAATGGGCTCGGTATCCGGGGGGCGGATGAAGGCGCTCTGGACCCGACGGCGTTTTCTCCAAGGCTTCGGCGGCGGCCTCGCCGCCGCGGGGCTCTTGGCCGCCTGCGGCCGCCTGGGTTCGCGCCGAGAGATTCCGGGGAAGATCTGCGGTGCCGACGCCGGCCGTGGTCACCGCCTGCGCTCCGGAGATTTTCCCGCGCCGCGGCGCAGCGAAAAAGTCGACTGTGTGATCGTAGGCGGCGGCATCGCCGGGCTCTCCGCCGCTTGGCGGCTGCGCAAGGTCGGCTTCGAGGACTTCGTCCTTTTGGAATTGGAGGAGGCGAGCGGCGGCAATTCCCGCAGCGGGGCCAACGCGATTTCCGCTTATCCCTGGGGAGCTCATTATGTGCCCCTGGCCAATCCGGAATCCGAATCGGTCTTGAGCCTCTTTCGGGAATGGGACGTCATCACCGGCTTCGACGCCGCGGATCGTCCGCGCTACAACGAGCTATACCTTTGCGCGGAGCCGGAAGAGCGGCTTTTCATCCAAGGCGCCTGGCAGGCCGGCCTGCCGCCGAGAGAGGGGTTGAGCCTCGCGGAGCGGGAAGAGATGGCCCGTTTCCATGAAAAGATGAACGCCTTCGGCGCCGCGAAAGGAAAGGACGGACGCTGGGCCTTCGCCATCCCCGCCGACTTGAGCTCGCACGATCCCGAACTCCTCGCCCTGGACCGCCGGAGTATGGCGCAGTGGTTGGAGGCGGAAGGCCTCCGTTCCAAACCCTTGCATTGGTACGTCGATTATTGTTGTCGGGACGATTTCGGGACGCCCTTGGATCAGGTGTCGGCTTGGGCGGGGATCCATTATTTTGCGGGGCGCCGGGGATCGGCGGCGAATGCCGAGCCCGACACCGTCTTGACATGGCCCGAGGGCAACGGCTGGCTGGCGGCCCGTTTCCGGGAGGGATTAGGCGAGCGGCTACGCTGTGACGCCCTGGTCTTCCGCGTTGCGCCCGAAGGGGAAGGGCGCCGGGTGGTGTATTGGGACGCCAAAAGTGGCGAGAGCCGGGCCTTGGTCGCCAAGCAGGTGATCTATGCGGCCCCGCGCTTTACGGCTCCCTTCGTACTCGAGGAATTTCGCCGCGACCGGCCTGATTACTTGAACGCCTTTCATTACGCTCCTTGGCTCGTGGCCAACTTGAGCTTGCCGCGACCGCCACAGGGTAGGGGGGCGCCGCTCGCTTGGGACAATGTCCTCTACGGGAGCCCGGGTCTGGGCTACGTCGTGGCCACGCACCAGCAACTAAAGAGCGTCCCGGGGCCGACGGTCCTGACCTACTACCGGCCTTTGGATCAAGAGGCCCCTTCTCATGCCCGTATTTCGGCCTTGGGCCGCGGGTATCCGGAATGGCGCCGCATGATCTTGGAGGACCTCGCCCAGGCCCATCCGGATCTCGAGGCGAATCTCGAGCGCCTCGACGTCTGGCTTTGGGGGCACGGCATGATCCGTCCCGAGCCGGGCTTCTTGTGGGGGCCGGCGCGGGCCGCCGCATTACAAAGTCTTCCCGGTTTACATTTCGCCCACAGCGATATGAGCGGGATGTCGCTCTTCGAGGAGGCCTTCGAGCGTGGGCTCGCGGCGGCCGACGGCGTTTTGCGGGAAATGGGAAAGGGAGGAGTGCGACGGGGATGAAGTCCATCACCAAAAAAAATCCGTGGATCCGCTCGCCCGCCTTCGACGTGTTCTTTATCCTCGCGCCGATGGCCCTGCCGGCCCTGGCGGTCGTCGCCCTGCGCGGCTATTTCGACCAAGACCCGCCGATCCCGCTCTGGGGCTGGCTGGTCCTGGTCTTAGGCATCGACGTCGCCCACGTTTACGCCACCCTTTACCGGACCTACGCCGACCCCGAGGCGCGGGCGCGGCACGCGACGCTTTTGCGGCTTGCGCCGCTCCTGTGCTGGGTGGCCGGCGTCGCGCTCTACGCGAGCGACGACAAGCTCTTTTGGTCGGCCTTGGCCTACCTGGCCGTCTTTCACTTCATCCGGCAACAGTACGGCTTTCTGCGGATCTATGCCCGGCGCGAGACCTCCACGCGCCCCGGTCGCGCGATCGACGCCGCGGCGATCTATCTCGCCACCTTCTACCCCATCGTCTACTGGCATGCTCATCTGCCGCGGAATTTCGATTGGCTGATCTCGGGCGATTTTATTCCCGGCCTCCCGATTTGGGCGGAACGGGCGACGGCGGGCCTTTACGTCGCGGCCCTCGCGGCCTACGCCGTGAAGGAGCTCATGGCCTGGCGAAGGACGAGGTCCTGGAACTGGCCCAAGCAGCTCTTGCTGGCCGGCACCGCCTTGTCTTGGTACGTCGGGATCGTCTGGCTGAACGGCGACCTGGCCTTCACCCTGACCAACGTCGTCGCCCACGGTATTCCTTACGTCGCCTTGGTTTGGAATAGCGGGGAGCGTCGCGTCGCGGCGGCGGGCGGCCGGCGAGGGACCTACGCATTGGCGGCCCTGCCCCTGTTCGTCGGGTTGCTTTGGTTGTTGGCCTTTCTGGAGGAGGGCTTGTGGCACGGACTTTTGTGGCGGGACAAGGCGGAGCTGTTTCCCTGGTTCCAGGGCCTGCCCGCGCTGCAGGACGCCTCATTCTTGGCCATCCTCGTCCCCTTCTTGGCCCTTCCGCAGGCGACGCACTATGTCTTGGACGGATTCATCTGGCGAATGAGGCGCGGAGACCTCGAGTGGACCCAGCTCTCGCCGGCGGAGGAAAGGCTGGCGGCCTAAATTTTTATGAAACCTCTCTACTTGGAAAAGAAGCTCGCCTTGGTCCTGCGCCCCGGCCTGAGCCTCCTGGATCAGCCCGAGGCCTTTTGGCGGGAGCTGACCTCGGTCGCCCGCGTGCGCATCCTGCGGCAGGACCGCGCGCCCGCCGTCCGCGCCTTTTTGCTGGCCGAGTCCAGCCTACTGGTCTGGCGGGACCGCCTGATGCTGAGCACTTGCGGGAGCGGCGAATTGAAGGCCTTGGTCCCTTGGCTAAGGGAGAAGTTTGGCGACGATGCGGTCGTTGCTTCGTTATACGAGACTCCGGAATGGACGACCGAGCTTTCCTTGAGTCGTGAAGTCGTTGGCGATGCCGCACGGTTGGCCGCGTGGGGGGGATGCCGCAAGGCGGTCCTTGTGGGCTTCGCGCGGCGCGATTTTCCGGAAGAGCTTCGCGCATTGCTGCCGCGCGACGCCGAGATCTTCCAGGAACACGAATTCGATCCGGTCGGCTATTCCTGCAACGCCTGCGAGGGCGAGGCTTACTTGACGCTGCATTTCAGCCCTGAGGGGGAGGGGAGCTGTTTGAGCCTGGAGAGCCGCGGTTTCGAGGCGGTTCAGGAGGACTTGCTCGAGGCCGGTGAAAAGCTATTAAGCCCTAAAATGATCTATAGGTCGGGCCCGCTTTTTGATCCATCCGGGGGGTCAGGTACAGCCTTCGAGGGGGATGTTAAGGTGGCTATGTAGAGATGTGATGTGGTTCACTCGAGATCGACTGCTTTGCCGAGATATTCTCCTATAAACTCTTTTGCTTCGCGTGTCGCGCCTTTGTGAACAGTTTCGAAGCAATGAGTCCAGAACTTCACGAACTCTTCTCTTCCCTCTCTCACGGTTCGATCAAAGATGCGCATCTGTTCTTCCAATTGCAATTCAAGTCGAGACATGGTTTCGAGAGCCTTCCAAATTGCATCGAGGGTTAAGGGAAGACTTCCTTTCTTCAATATTCCAGTGACAAGGAAAACGTTATCTTGGGCGGAAAGGCGTCTCGCGTCTTTCAAAATACTTTCGAGGTTCGATAATACGCGCTCAGGCTCTCCGCCCCGGCGCTTCATGACCTGAAAGATATCTTGTAACTTTTTCACCACCTCCGGATTTTTGGAATCCCGAACTAAAGTCAGGATCTCGAGAAATATTTCAGAAGTATCACGCCTATTATTTAAGTCGGCCAAATTGCCATACTCGTTTAAATCATGTAGAAACTTCGCGAAAACTTTCAGGTTGAATGGCCCTGAGTCCGGATCAATTTCCACGACAGCGCGAAGGAAGGCCTTTTTTCTCGACAAATTCCAGTCCAATGCCTCCATAGTTTGGAATAATTCCCCGAATTGTTCTTTTGTCCATTCCCTAGAGTGTCCGAGGAGGGATGCGAGATAGGATTCTAATCCGGAAATTTTCTCAATCCGACGCATGTCCGCGGGCTGAAACTCGAGGACTCTCCAGCTCTTGCCGTCGGAAGCCAACTCAATTCTCAGGACACTTTGAGTCTCGGGATCGATACGGCGTCCTTCGTGGCCGTTGGGCATTTCCCCCAGCACAAACCACGAGTTGTCTTTCACCTCAATCATTTCGTTTTTTCCTAAGGCCCGCCAACTTTCGGTGTGGTAGACCGAATCCGTATCGAGGTGCACTCCGATACGATGTCCGGTTGCAATCTCGTTGGACGAAGGGAAATCTAGTTTTTTTGAAGTTACTTTATCTCGAACCCAAACCTTGGATTCTCCGAAAGCTCTTAAATGGAGTTTGCCGTCTTGAAAGGACAGCTCGGCCTCGACAGTTTCCAAAGAACGATTGTGCGCCAAGGAAATCAATTTTTCGCTCGGCATCGGGTGACCTTCAAACCTACCCAAATAAAACGCACCTTCCGGCCCAGAAATATTGACGAGGTGGGCACGCGCTACGAAATTCTGATCCAACATTCGTGCTTGAATGGAGCGATACCCGGGCTGAAGGGGCATTGACTTGATAAATCCTGGCGGGCGCGGGGCTATCTCAACGTTCATTCCGAACCAGCTATACGGGTCCTGCCTGCCCCGGCTGAGACGAAAGAATTTATCCATGGATTTTTCCGGACCGCGAGACAATGCCCCAAAACGGCGTTGCGATGTGATATTATTTCGTATTTCAGGCAGGGACTGAGCTTCGCCGGCGCCTAGCCTGACGCTCGGCATTATTCCAGTCCGGCTGGCCTCACTGGAAAAAACCTCCGAAGTCCGAATTCCAATCTCTCCCGTGACTTTTCCGCTTCCTCGCGTGCCTCCGCCCATAAACCCTCCTTCTTGTCACAGAATAAAATACAAGAACGGTGCCATGCGTTTTCGATTGAAACGATGGGGTCTAATAGATTGAAATACTTAAATATATTTAGAAGCTGCCTATGGATTCCCAAGGAAGTTCGAATGGAGAAAATCCGTCCATTCAGGCATTTTTTTTTACTTATTACAGATAAAGGAGGGATTTGGACTCAGTCCGAAAGGTCGTGATATCTGTCTCTTGGGCGCGGTTTTCCCGAAATGCGATAATGTCGGCCCAACCGCGCGACACAAGCCGGCCCGATTTCTACCCGCCCGCCTTCGTTCCGCCCTTCAAATTGGGATAGGTGCTGTCGTAGAGGTCGAAGACCTGCTCGATCTGCGCGTCGGTCAGGTTGCTCTGCACGAGCAGCTCGCGGAGCGGCTTGCCGGTGGCGACCGCCTTCTTCACGATCTCGGCGGTGGCCGCATAGCCCAGGATGGGGTTGAGGACCGTCGCGATGGAGACGGAATTTTCCGCATAATAGCGGCAGCGGTCGGGGAAGGCGACGATGCCGTCGACGCACTTCGTGGCCAGGGCCTTCATCGTGTTGGTGAGAATGCTCAGCTCCCAGCTTAAAGAATAGGCGATGATCGGCATCATGACGTTGAGCTCGAGCTGCCCCGCCTGCGAGGCGTAGGCGATGGTGGTGTCGAGGCCCAGGACGAAAAATCCCGCCATGTCGGTCATCTCGGCCAAGACCGGGTTGACCTTGCCGGGCATGATCGAGCTGCCGGGCTGAACGGCCGGGAGGACGATCTCGTAGAGGCCGGTGCGCGGGCCCGAGGCAAGGAGCCGCAGGTCGTTGGCGATGCGGATCAGGTCGAGGGTCAGGTTGCGCAGGGCGTTGGAGAGGTGCACGAAGGGCGACATCGACTGCATCGCCTCGAAGTAGTCCTTGGCGGGCTTGAGCGGCTCGCCGATCAGGCGGCCCAGCTCCTTCGCGACCATGGGGCGGTACTTCGGATGGCTGTTGATCCCGGTGCCGACCGCGGTGCCGCCCAGGCCCAGCGCGGTCAAGGGCTGGAAGGCCTCCTTCACCCAGGCGAGGTGGCTGGCCAGGCAGGAGGCGTAGCCGCCGAATTCCTGCCCCAGCCGGATCGGCGTCGCGTCCTGCAGGTGCGTGCGTCCCGACTTGATGATCTTGTCCCAGGCCTTGGCCTTCTTCGCGAAGGCCTTTTGCAGCTGGGTCAGGGCCGCCAGCAAATCGTCCTTCAACAACAGCGCCGAGATGCGGATCGCCGTGGGGATCACGTCGTTGGTGGACTGCGCCATGTTGACGTGGTCGTTGGGGTTGATCGGGCTGTAGACGCCGCGTTTGCCGCCCAGCATCTCGTTGGCGCGGTTGGCCAGGACCTCGTTGACGTTCATGTGATGGCTGGTGCCGGCGCCGGCCTGGAAGACGTCGACGACGAAGTGCTCGCGGTGTTGGCCGGCCAAGATCTCGTCGCAGGCCCGAACGATGGCGGAGACGTGCTTTTTCGGAATCAGGCCCAAAGCCCCGTGCACCGTCGCGGCGGCCTTCTTGATCAGGACCGTGGCGTCGACGAAGGCCGGGTGGGGCCGCCAGCCGCTGATCGGGAAGTTGTCGACGGCCCGGGCGGTCTGGACGCCGTAGTAGACCTCGTGGGGGATCTGTTTTTCCCCGAGGGAATCTTTTTCAACGCGATGGGTGGAGGAGGGCTTGGCGGAGGATTTTTTCATGGTGCGGGGATTTACTCAGACGCCCCCGCCTTGGCAACAAAAAATCAGCCCTTCCACAGCGTCCAGACGCCGATGGCCACGAAGCCGAGGCCGGCGACGACCTTGAGGGCCTTGGGCGAGATCAGGGCGGTCAATTGTTCTCCGATGAGAACGGCTATCAAGGTCGACAGAACCAAGGCGGCGGAGGCCGCGGCGAAGACCTGCCAGCGCGCCAGCTGGCGCTCGGTGGCGAAGAGCAGGGTGGCGAGCTGGGTCTTGTCGCCCAGCTCGGCCAGGAAGACGCTGAGGAAGACGGGGAGCATGGCTTTCATGGCTTACCTTGTTTTCTTCTTGGCTTGGGGCGCGGCCTCGAGCAGCGGCAGGAGGTGCTCGCCGGTGATCAAGCGGGCGCCGCGGTTGCGGGTGAAATAGTTCCAGGCCCACTGCATCAGGACGAGGACCTTGTTGTCGAACTCGATCAGGTAGCGGATGTGGACGAAGGCCCAGATCAGCCAGGCGAAGAAGCCGTTGATCTTGAGGAAGCCGATGTCGGCCACCGCCGCGTTGCGGCCGATGACCGCGAGGTTGCCCTTGTTGAAGTAACGGAAGGGCGGCGAGTCCTTGAGGCGGATCCGGTCTTCCAGGACCTTGGCGACGTAGCGCCCCTGCTGCATCGCGACGGGGGCGACCCCGGGCAGGGGGCTCCCGCCCTGGTGCGTGAAGAGGGCCAGGTCGCCGATGACGAAGAGGTTGGGATAGCCGGGGAGGCTCAAATCGGGCTCCACCGGCAGGCGCCCGGCGCGGTCGGCTTGACGCGCGCTGCGCGCGGCGATTTTTTGCCGAGCGGCGAGGCGGCCACGCCCGCCGCCCAGAGCACGGTGTGGGTCGGGATTTTTTCGGAGCGCTCGCCGCGTTTCACCGCACCGAGCCCGCCTCGATGTGGGTGAGGAAGCCTTTCGGTGCGCACCCCCTCGACGCCGAGCTTGCGCAGCTTGGCGGCCGCCTTGGCGGAGAGCTTGGGGCGGATAGGGCGGCAGGATGCGGTCGGTGCCTTCCAGGGAGGTAGATCTTCGCCGCGTCGCGGGTGTCGATGCGCTTGAACTGCCCCCTTGAGCGTGCCGAAGGCCAGCTCGGCCAGGGCGCCTCGCCAGCCTCGACGCCGGCGTCGGCCCGCCGCCGACCACGACGAAGCTGAGCCAGGCGCGGCGCCGCCGCGGGTCGCTCTCGCGCTCGGCGGTCTCGAAGGCCAGGAAGATGCGGCGCCGGATCTCGAGGGCATCCTCGACGGTCTTGAGCGGGGGCGCCAGCGGCTCCCACTCGGGGTGGCCGAAGTAGTGGTGGCTGGCGCCGGTCGCGACGACCAAGTAGTCGTAGTCCAACTCGCCGTCGCTCAAATAAACCTTTTGGGCCTTGGGGTCGACGTCCTCGATCTCCGCGCTGAGCACCTGCGTGTTGCGGCTGCGCTTGAGGATGGCGCGCAGGGGCGAGGCGATGTCCCCCGGCGACAAGCCGCCCGTGGCGACCTGGTAGAGCAGGGGCTGGAAGAGGTGGAAGTTGCGGCGGTCGACCAGCGTCACGTCGACGGGGGCGCGCCTCAAGGCCTGGGCGGCGTAGAGGCCGCCGAAGCCGCCCCCGAGGATGAGGACCTTCGGCCGGGTATTTTTTTCCTGTTGGTGCATATCCCGACAATATTGTAGGGAAACGGGCCATGAAGAAAGCGAAAAAGCAGCGCCTGGCCCTGATCGCCCACGACGGGAAAAAGGCCGAGATGGTCGGCTTCGTCAAGGACAACCTCCGGCAGATCCAAAAATTCCAGATCGTCGCCACCGGCACCACGGGGCGCTACCTCGAGCAGGCCGGCCTCAAGGTCGAAAAGATGGAGAGCGGTCCCAAGGGCGGCGACGCCCAGATCGCCGCGATGATGGTCGAGGGCGGCCTGGGCGGCGTGATCTTCCTGCGCGACCCCTTGGGCATCCACCCCCACGAGCCCGACATCTTCATGCTGCTGCGCTTGGCCGACGTGCACAACGTCCCCTTGGCCACCAACCTCGCCACGGCTAAAATTCTCATCCGGGGGATTTAACCCGTGGAGGAAGTCCGAAAGACCTTTCGCGAGATCGCCGAGCGCTACGACCGCTACCGGCGTAAGCTCATTCCCTGCTTCGACGGCTTCTACGCAAGCGTCGTCGCGATGGCGCCATTTCCGCCGGAGGGCGAATTCCGCGTCCTCGATCTGGGCGCGGGGACGGGGCTGCTGACGCAGTTCCTTCGCGAACGCTTTCCCAAGGCGCGCTATACCCTGATCGATTTCACCGCCGAGATGCTCGACAAGGCCCGGCAACGCTTCGCGGAGGCGGAGGGGATGCGCTACCTCGTCGCCGACTACGCCGACGCGGAGTGGGAGGGGCCCTACGACCTGGTCGTCTCCTCGCTCTCCATTCATCACTTGAACGACGCGGCAAAACGCGGGCTCTACCGCAAGGTCTTCGCGAATTTGGCCCCTTCCGGTTGTTTTCTCAATGCCGAGTTTGTACGCGCCGCCGACCCGCAGGTGCAGGCGCGCTACTGGGAGCTGTGGATCCAAGGCATGCGCGACGCGGGCCTGACCGAGGCGGAGGTCGCGCAGGCCCTCGAGCGTACTTCCATCGACATTCTCGCGACGGTCGAGGAGCAATTGGCCTGGCTGCGCGAGGCGGGCTTTGCCCAAGTCGACTGTCACTTCAAGGACAAGCTCTTCGCGGTCTTCGGCGGGCGCCGCCTCTAGACCTTCTGGCGCCGCGCCCAAAGCAGGAGAGCGAATCCGGATAAAAAGAGCAGGATGCTGGGGAGCAAGGTCTTGCGCGAGACCTCCGACTCCGAGAGGGGCACGCCCGCGCCGCGATGGAATTCCTCGAAGCTAGCGACCACCTGGTAGGCGGGCAGCAGCGGCAGGACCACCGCGACCGAGGCGATAATGCCGAAGAGCAAGGCGAGCCAAGGCAGCTTCGGGTGCAGGGCGCCTAAGTGGGGTGCGGCGAGGAAGCCGGCCAAAAAGAGGAAGTAATAGAGGATGAGGGCGTAGACCACCAGCCAAGGCGGGACGCTCTTGGCCGGGATCAAGTACATGAACATCCAATCGGGCGCCAGGAAGTAGCCGTAGGCGGCGAGGGCGATGAAGCCCAGGGCCAGATAAGACCCCGCCCAAAAGGCGCGGGTCTTGAATACACTTCCGCCCCAGCCCTTGGGGAGGAAGAGGGCGCTCAAAAAGCCGATGCTCAAGAGAACCGGTTCATCGATGATAAATGTCTTAACCACCTCCTTCCGCTAAGGAAGATGTCGGGATTAAGCCCTTTTCCCCCATCCATTGCAAGGTTTCTCGCAGCCCCTCACGGCTGTCGGGGTATTGGAAGCGAAATCCCGTGCCCTTCAACTTCTCGTTCGAGTACCAAAAATCCGCGCCTAGCATGAATAGGGTGTCCTTTTCCAAGTTGGGGCGGCGGTGCGCGAGGCGCTTGGCGAAAAAATTCTCCAAGGTCGCGGCGCCCAAGGCGAGGCCGCGGAGCAGGCCGGGCGGGACCGGGGGCAGGGTCGCGAAAGGTTTTCCCAGGAGCTCGGAGAGCATCCGGAAAAACTCCACGTTGGTGTAGGGCCGGTCGTCCGCGAGGTGGTAGGCCTCGCCGGCGGCCTCGGGGCGCTCGGCGAGGTAAAGGGCCGCGCGGCAGACGTCCGCCGCGTGGACCAGCGGCATGCGGCCGAGAAAATTTCTCGGGATGCGTATCTTCTTCATCGCCGCCATTTGAGCCAACATGCGGCCCATGCCGTAGACCGCGCGCGGTCCGTAGACGCCGGTGGGGCGCAGGCAGGTGTAGGGGATTTTTTCCTCTTCAAAATAACGATGCGCCAGGAGTTCTTGCTCCCACTTCGATTGCAGGTAGGCGTTGGGCGGGCGCTTGGGGGAGTTCTCCCGCAGCGGGAGTTCGCCGGGCTTGGGGCGGCCGTAGATCCCGCCCGCGCCCCAGAGGATCAGCCGCTCGACGCCGCCCTTCGCACACAAGGCCTCGAGCAGGCCGCGCGTTGCCCCGACGTTGACGCGGAACAAGGCCTCGCGCGGGGCGCTGTAGTCAAAAAGTCCGGCGATGTGAAAGACCCAATCGACGCCTTCCAGCAGCGGTTTCCAGTTATCGGCGACGCATAAGTCGGCGCACCGGTAGTCGACGCCCAGGCGGCGCAGCAGGCCGGGGTAGCGCCCGGACTTGGGCTCGTCTTCGCCGGAGGCGGAGACGATATCGGTCGCGCGCACCCGGTGCCCGGCGCGGACCAGGGTCTCGACCATGTACGAGCCCATGAATCCGGCGGCGCCGGTGACGAGGCAGTGCCTCGGCCGTGGCGGGGGCGAGGGGGCGCTCATGGCCCCGGATTATGGGCGATCGATTTCGATGCGGATAGCCTTATTTTCCACCGGCCGCCGGCGATGGACCTCCAGGCCCCAGCGGTCGGTCCCGACCAGGACCGCCGCGAGGGTGGCGGAGCTCTCCTCCGGGCGATCGGCCTCGCGCCATAGGGCCCAGGGAAGGCTTTGGCGGTCGGAGAGGATGCGGCGCGCCAGACCGCGGGCCTGCTCCGGCGTCGGGGGATCGGAGGCGAAGCGGGCCGCTGCCTCCCGCAGCAATTGTTGCGCACGGCGCAGGCGCGCGAGAGAAGAGGTCAGGCCCCGCGGCACGAAGCGCCGCAAGGTCGCGGCGAGGTAGTGGTTGCTGTGGCAGGCGGGCAGGCGAGGGCGGCGGAGGGCCGTCTGCCTCGCGGTCAGC
This sequence comes from bacterium, assembly GCA_048499175.1. Lineage (GTDB taxonomy): Bacteria > UBA10199 > UBA10199 > DSSB01 > DSSB01 > DSSB01. Next base: position 17,294 of record JASOAK010000019.1, on the reverse strand, counting down.
TCGATCCCGAGATAGCGGGAACCCTGCGCCAAGTGGATTGCCTGGCCGAAGGCCCGCCGCGCGCGGGCGAGGAAGCTCAGGCAATCCGGGATGTCGCGAGCCGTGACCAAGTGCCGCGCGAGGAAGATCCGTGGCAGGCCAATCCGAAAGTCCTTGGGCCGCAGGTAGTTCACCGAATGCGCCAGACCGAAGGAATTCATCCCGGCCGAGAGCCCCGGCAGATAGCCGTCGTAGGCCAGGACCGCGTACTCCACATCGGGCAGTCGCGCCTTGAGGACGAAGCAGTCGTTGCGCCTCGGGTCCCAATCTTCATTGTGAGCGAGGAGGATGCGGCGGCCGCCGGGGACCCTCATCGGCAAGATCAGGTCCGTGCATTTTTCCGAAAAGGTGCTGAGCTCGGTAAGGTTCAGGCGAAACAGGGCCGCGAAGCCGACCCCGGCGCCCTCCGCCATCGCGGCGACCTCTTCGAGGTAGCGCGGCGCCTGGCGGCGGGCCTCGCGGAGCAGCGCGCGTTCCAGGTCTTTCTGAAAGGCCCGGCGCCCCGCGAAACGCTCCGCGAGGTGCCCGTCCCAGTGCGCGATCCGGCCGGGGATGGCCCGGCGCCGCGCGCGGCCCAGGGCGAAGGCGACGTCGGTCGCCGTACCGGTCAGCTCGAGGACGGAAAGAGGCGGGCGGGGGAAGCTCATGGGGCGCTTGTCCGCCGCCATTAAATAGGATAGGTTGGGCGACTTCAAGGATTCCCTGGTCCGCGGCCGAAGCGCCGGCCGGCTTTCCCTCCGAAGGCGGAGGGGCGATTTTTCGAGGTGAGGTTCTTATGGAGATGCTGGAGGCGCTGAAGGCGCTGCCGCTCTTTCCGCTACCGCGTACGGTTTTTTTCCCAAAAATGGTCCTGCCCCTGCACGTCTTCGAGCCGCGCTACCGGCAGCTGGTGGAAGACTGCCTGCAAGGGGCCGGCCTGATCGGCATTCCCCTGCTCAAGCCCGGCTACGAGAAGGACTACGAGGGCCGTCCCGAAATCTTTCCCGTCTTCGGCTTCGGCGCCATCACCCAGTCCGAGCGCCTGGACGACGGGCGCTTTCAGATCATGCTGCAGGGCTTGGGAAGGGTGCGCTTGCTGGAAGAGATCCCCAGCGACCGCCTCTACCGCCGGGCGGCCGTCACGCTGATGCCTGACGAGGACTGGCAGTCCAAGGAAAAGCTTGGGCCCAGCATGCAGCGCCTGCGGGAGAATTTCCTTCCGCTGCTCCCCATGTACCGCGACCTCCCCGAGGCCTACCACTCCGCGATCAACCGGCTCGAGGATCCGGAGATCTTTTGCCACCTCCTCGCCACGCACCTGGTGGAGGACCCCCTGGTCAGTCAAGAGATGCTCGAGCTGCCGTCCCTGGAGGCCCGGCTTCAGGCCGTCGAGGCCTGGATCGGCAAGGAAAGCCTGCTCAAATCCAAATCCCACGGTCCGGGAATGATCTGAGAAAAATTCAATAAAACGCAATTTTTAGGGCATTCTTGCTGATAATATAGGTGGGTTGAGGGCCGAAAGGCGGACGGGGTTCTCTGATGCGGGGCTTCTGGGTTAAATCTCAATTAATATCAATAGTCTGTGTCTTGGTTGGCCTGGGGCTCGGCGCCTGCGGTTCGGGGTCGAAAAGCGCCCCGGAGGGTCGCAAGGCCTGGGCCCTCTTGAGCGCCCAGTCCCGGCACGCTGCGACGCGGGGCGTTATTTTGTCCGCGGTGCCCTCGAAGAGAAGTCCCGCCGCGGCCCCTTCGGCAGCCGTAGCCCCCGAAAGGATTTCGGCCTCCGCGAACCAAGCCAAGCCTCTCGAGTCTAGAAAGACCGGCTCGGACAGCCCGGTGGTCGGCGCTTCGCGCGAAGCGGCCTTCGAGCCCGCCGCGCCGAATTTTATCGAGGCGCCGGTCGCTCCGCGTCGTCCGGACAAGGCCTTGCAAGATTTCAGCGGCACCGTCGCGGCGCCCTCGCTTCCCTCGCCGGCCTTTTCGGCGCCCTCCGCACCGGCACCCGCGCCGACGGTCGCCTTTCAAGGCCCCGGCGGCGGCGTGATCGCTCGCCCGACGCTCGGAGGCGCCTCGACCTCGACGGCCTCGGGAGGATCGAGCCCCGGCGTCGGCGCCTCGAACCGCACCGCGCCTTCGGCTCCCAGTTTTGCCGCGGCGCCCGCCGCGCCGGCCCCGGCGGCAGCGCCCGCCGCCTCGCCTTCCTCGCCCTCGATCGCCGCTTCGACACCCGCGGGTGGATCCGGCTCCGTTTCCGCGCCGAACGTCCCCGCTCCGGCGGCGCCTGCGAAAGGTCCGACCTCCGAGGGCAGCGCGAAGTCCCCGGAATCTCCGCCCGGCGGCGAGGCTCAAGGCGCCCCGCAGCCCGAGGCTAAATCCAAGACCCAGGACGGAGAAGCCGCCGAGGCCCCGTCCCAGCCCAAGTCCGACGGCGCCACGCCGATGGACAGCGAGGTCCAGCTCCAATCGTCTTCCCAAGCGGTGGTTTACGCCGCCAACACCTCGGGCGGCCTGCTCGGCTCCCAACCCCCCACTTACACGATGGAGACGGGTTACCTGATGCCGAGCCTTTTCCTGGCCTTCGGCGACGACAACGAGGACTTGAAGAACGGGATTTATACCAAGGATCTAGGACAGGAATTTTTTCCGGGCGTCGCCACGGTGCAGGAGGGGTTTTTCAACAAGGACCAAGGCCTGGTCTGCGCCCCCGACCCCAAGGGCTGCGAGGGCAGGGTTCTGCGTTGGTTTGACCTGGGGCCTCTGCCGCAGCCCTTCAAGGAATCCGGGCCCTACCTCTACAAGCTACACACCGGGCGGTTGAAGCCGGAGGAGTTGAGTAAAAAAGTCGCATACGTCGACGTCGGCATCGGAGCGGGGAACCAGATCAAGATGCCGCAGATCGCGGCGAAGACCGGGCACGTCTATTACGTAGTCTTGGTCCCGGATGGCGAGCCGATCGCGATCGCCCCCATGGAGTTGAATCTGGAGGATCCCGGCGAGTACGAGCAGTTCGAAAAATTCGCCATGAACAAGGATTACCGCTTCGTGCGGGGCATTTGGGTAAAGACCGCGGTGGAGCTGCTCAAGCCCTTCGCGCCCGGCGCCGGCAGCCTCTTGAGCGCGCCGGTGAAACTGCGCGTCCTGCCGACGGACGCGAAATGACGATTGGAAGCCTGGCGAAACTGGGGCAGAATGGCCTCGTTCGCGAAAGGGGACGGATATGAAGAAATACTTGCTCTTGCTTCTCTTGGCGGCCTGCAGCGGCGCCGTGGACGGCACCGGCGCCGGAACCGGCGGAGGTCCGCTCGGGAACGGCGGCGTCGGAGGCGGGAACTTCGCGCAGCAGGGGACCCTCGGCAGCCAGTCCGACATCCAAGAGATGGGCGATGAGTGCCTCCATCCCTACACCCTGCGCTTCACCGGCGAGACCTTGGTGGAGGGCGGCAACTGGTATATCCTCCAGCAAGAGCAGAAAAACTTTCCGACGCCCGGGCTGGTGGTCAAAAACCAAAAAGAGCCGGTGGTCAACGAGGAGATCTGCTCCGACTGCGCGGGCCGCATCGTCCGGCTCATCGACATGGGCGACCCCGGGTTCAACCCTTTTCAAGAAAAATTCAATTTCCTCATGTTCGTGACGGGGGTCCGCAAGCACTTCGTGAAGCCCGAGCTGATCGCCCAAGCGGTCTACCAAGACTTCGTGGTGGGCTCCGTGGGCGAGGTCACGCTTAAAGACCTGCCTATCCAGGCCAACCATCTCTATATGATCTTGCTCTCCGCCAAGCCGATGGCGCCGGTCTCGGGGGCGACCTCCTTCCAGAATGCCGACGAGTTTTACGCGGTCACCGCCTGCTCCGACAAGCCGGAGATGCATCCCTTCACCTGGCTGCGGGTCTTTCAGGCGCGCTACAACGTGCCGGGGAATTTCCCCAAGCCCATCCCTCAAGACGACGGGATCAGCCTCGACAATCTGAAAGACAAGGACAAGGTCGTGATACCGGTCCAGCCCCCCGAAGTGGACCCGGGAGATCCCGTCTACCAGCAGAACCTTCCCTTCGAAAAATTCAAGGCTCGGGAATTGGCGGAGTAAATGCAGCGCATGCGGCAAATTTTATTTTCGATTATTACGGCGCTTGCCTTAACGGCCTGCGCGGGGAGCGGAGGCTCGGGCCCCGGCGCCGTCGGCGCGGGTCCGGCGGGCGGCGGCGCCCTCGATAGCCCCGGCCAAGGCGCCGTGGGCGGCTCTCTGCCCGGAGACTCTCCGATCTTGGGTCAAGCCACCGGCGACGGGACCCTCGGCTCGCAGTCGTCCAACGTCGATCTCGAGCCCTATTTCTATCGCGAATACTCGCTTTTCTTCGCCGGGGAGCCCCTCGCCCAAGGGGCCGGCTACGATTACATCCTCCCCTCGGTGCCTGGAAACCCGCCCACCGCCCAGGTCTTGAAGATCTTCAAGGACCTCGGCGGATACAAAGAAGTCCCCTGCCTGGCCTGCGAGGGCCGCTATGTGCGGGCCCTCAATTGCGGGCCGCACAGCGACGCCGACATCCTCCAGAACATGCCTGTAGAGGAACAGAACAACCCGACCGCCTCGAGTCCCTTGCTCTGGTACCTGTTGCACATGCCCCGGGCCTTTGGGGGCTCCAGCGTCACCGTCTGCGAGGGGGCGACCTATCGGGATTTTCCGGTGAAAAACTCCGGCATCGTGGACTTGGAAGAGCTGGATCTCTACCCGCAGGAGATCGTCGTGTTCTACCTCTTGCCCGAGAATCCCCCGGCGGAGGTCGGCCCGCTCTCGGTCGATGGATTTATGCAAATCGCGAAAGAAGGCATCGCCGCGACCGCGAAGAATGGCTTGATTCGCTATACGCGACCGATGGGTCCCGTGAAGCTGTCCCCCCAAACTTTGCAGATTCTGAAGATCCAATAACGGCCGCAAGGGGGCGAACACAAGGTTCGCCCCTACATCACCCGTGTCCCATCGACGTGCCCGATAGCGAGCTTACTTCTTCCCCAGCTGCTCCTCGACGAAGGATTTCATCTCGATCCGGCTGATGGGCACGCCGTGCCGCATCATCTGCGTGTAGAGGTAGCGCCGCGAGATGCCGAGGGCTTGTGCGGCGAGGCCCTTGTGGTAGCCGTGCTCGAAGAGGGCCTCCAGGAGAATGCGCTTCTCGTCGGACATGGGTTGGGCCGTGGCGCCCGAGGTCTTGGCCGGCTTGGCCGCCGTGCCCTTGACCGGAGCCGCGCCGCCGGCGGAAACCGCCTTCGGCAGGGGCATTCCACCGCCGATCGTCTTCTTGAAGTTGAAGGACTTCGGCACCAACTTGCCCTTCTGGTGGAAGAGGCTGGCGGTGCGGATCGTGTTCTCAAGCTCGCGGACGTTGCCCGGCCACTGGTATTCCATGAGCATCTCCAGGGCCTCGGGGGCGATCTCGAGGGGTTCCTTCTTCTCGTCCTTGGCGAGCTTTTTCAAAAAATGCTGGACCAGGATCGGCAGGTCCTCCATGCGCTCGCGGAGCGGCGGCAGGACGACGGTCACGCCGTTGAGCCGGTAATAGAGGTCCTCGCGGAATTTGCCCTCGCCGATCAGCTCGCTCAAATCGCGGTTGCTCGCCGAGACGACGCGGACGTCCACCTTGATCAGCTCGTTGGAACCCAGCGGGCGGATCTCGCCCTCCTGCAGGAAGCGCAGCAGCTTGGCCTGCATGGTCGCGCTCATGTCGGCGATCTCGTCTAAGAAGACGGTGCCGCCGTTGGCGTATTCCAGCAGGCCCTTCTTGTCGCGGTCGGCGTGGGTGAAGGCGCCCTTCTTGTGGCCGAAGAGCTCGGATTCGAGCAGGGTCTCGGGCAGGGCGGAGCAGTTCTCGCTGACGAAGGGCTTCTTCGCCCGCGAGCTGTTGAAGTGGAGGGCGCGGGCGATCATCTCCTTGCCGGTGCCGGACTCGCCGTAGACCCAGACCGGCACCGTGGTCTCGGTGATTCGGTCGACCAGCGAGAGCACCTCGTGCATGGCCGGGCTCTGCCCGACGATGTCCTTGTACTCGAAGGTGAGCTTGTGCCGCTGGTCCTCGACCTCGCGCTTGAGCACGGTCAATTCGCCCGCCTGCTCTTCGACCGTCTCGGAGAGCCTCGCGTTGGCCTTCTCCAAATCCTCGATCATCTGCGCCTTCTGCAGGGCGAGGGCGGATTGGTTGGCGAACATCTGCAACACGTTCAGGTCCGTGCCACGGAACATGTTCGTCTCGTAGCGGTGGTCGAGGTAGAGCGCGCCGATCACGCCTTTAGTCCCCTTGAGCGGCAGGGCGAGGATGGACTTCAGCTCGAGCTGGTGCACGCTCTCGGCGGTCTCGAAGCGCGAGTCCTGGAGGGCGTTGTCGGTGACCAGGGCCTCGCCGCCCTGCATCGCCTCGCGGATCGCCGAGAGGCTGATCGAGGAGTCCTGCTTCTCGATCATCTCTTTCGAGACGTTGCGCGCCACCTTGATCTCGTAGCCGGGGATGGGCCCGGGCGACTGCGGGTTGCGGATGACCAGAAAGCCGCGGTCGGCCTTGGAGAGCTCCATGGCGGCGTCCATGAGCTTGACGAGGACCTGGTCCAGGTTGTTCGAGCCGAGCAGCTCGGTGGTGATGGCGGTCAGCCTTTGCAGGATGTCCATGGGGAGGCTCTCCTTTTCGGAAGGTGAAGCGTTGGGGATTTCGCCCAAGACCCAATGCCGGTAATCGGCGCGGTCTTCGAAGCTGATCTTCAGCGGGTCGGGAAGTCTTTGGTAGATCTCGCCCAGGAGGCGGCGGGCCGCCTCGCGGTCGGCGGAGTCTCGGCGCAGGTTCAGGCGCAGCAACTGCGCCTCGAGGTCCCAGGTCGGGGCCTCGGTCTCCGAGGGAACGGCTTCCGGCCTCGCCTCGGGCGTCGGTTTCCCCTCCCGGAGCAGGCCCAGCCAGAGCCCGATCTTCTCCTGACGTTGCAGGAACTCGGGGGAAGTCTCGCCTTGGGCCAGCCCGGAGCCCCAGTATTCCTCCGCCTTGGCGAAGCGTCCGACCGAGGCGTGGGCCAGGGCCAGCTGGAAAAAGTTGAGGCCGCGCTCGAAGGCGTTGCCGAGGAAGGCGAAGATCTCGCGGGCCTTCGCCAAGACCTCCAGGGCCTGGGGGTAGTCGCCGCGCCGGCAGGCGAGGACGCCGAGGTTTTGGTAGACGCGGGCCAGGGAGTTGTCGTCGTGGTGCCGGGAGGCAAGGTTCAGGGCCTCTCCGTAGGCGGCCTCCGCCGCCTCGAGCGAGCCCATGTCGAGGGCGAGGTTGCCGAGCTCGAGGGCGATGGAAAATTGGCCGTGGTGGTCCTGGAGCGCGGCGTACATCGCCCGCGCCTCCTCGAGGAGGGCCTTCGCGCCCGCCCAGTCGCGGCGCTCGGCGGCCAGCAGGGCGCGGTGCTTGAGGACCTCGGCGGTCTGCTCGCTGGAGGGCGGGAGCAGGCCCAGCGCCCTGTCGAAGTGGTCCCCGGCGGCGTCGAGGCGCTTCGCCTCGAGGTCGAGCAGGCCGAGCAGGGAGTGGGCCCGCACCAGGAAGGGCTTCTGCTTCGCGTTGGCGGGATCCGCGGCGGCCAGGCAGCGATCGAAGCGGAGCCGGGCCTCGGGGATATTGCCCAGGTTCTTGTAGGCGAGGCCGGTCGCGAGCCAAAACTTCACCTCGTTGAGTCCTTCGGGATCGGCGTGGCCCTCGGCGCGCCACTGCTCGATCTTGGCGACGGACTCCTTGAAGCGTCCCAGCCGGCCGTAGGCGTTGGCCGCCAGGCGCAAAAGGGAATCCCTTTCTTCCTTTTGAGGTTTCCGGCTCAAGGCCTGCTCGCAGAAGGCGACGGCCTCGTCGAAGTCCTCCCGCGCGAAGTGCAGCTCGGCGGCGCGAATGGCGTACTTCGCGGCTTCGGGATGGCCGGGGATCTCGAGGGCGTGATGGGCCAAGGAGAACACCGCCTCGGGCCGGGGCTCGGCCAGGCCCGAATTTTCCCGCTCGAAATATTCCAGCCAGCTTCGGTGGAGCTGACGGCGGCGCGATTCGCTGGATGCGGCCTGGATCAGCTCGCGGAGGGCCGGATGGGTGATCCGGTAGGACTCGGCTTGGGCGGCGGGGCCGCTGTGGATCAGGCCGAGGTGCAGCAGCTCGGAGAGGGCTTCCCGCGCGGCGGCGGGGCTCATTTCGCCCAAGGTCGCCAGGGGCGCGAGCTCGGCGCCGTCCCGAGCCTCGACAAGGAGATCGAGGAGGCGCCTCGGTCCCATGTCGAGGCGGCGGATGCGTTCGCCGAAGATCTCCGAGACGCTGCTCGGCAGCTTCAATTGGAGCAGGGCCTCCGGGGTGAGGTGTTTGCGGTCGAGCAGGCCGCTCAGCAGCAATTCGCGGCTGGTCTCGGTGAGGAGCCGCGGGTTTCCCTGGGTGCGGGAGTAGAGGTCCTGCGCCAGGGCCTCGGGAAGCTCGAGCTTCAAAGCCTTGTTCAAAAAGGCGCGCGTCTCCTCCGGGCTCAAGTTGTGCAGGCGCAGGTCGAGGACGGATTCTTCCCGGCCGAGGGTCTCGAGCGAGGCGGCGAGGTCGGGGCGGATCCTTTCGTCGTTGTATTCCAGAAGCCACAGCCTTCCTCCCTCGGAGCCGCCGCGCAGGAAGTGAAAGAGCTCCTTGAAGTGCCGGGCCTGGAGGCCGTCGGCGTCGAGGAAGAAGTGGAGGGCATCCTCGTTGGCCAGCCCCTTGCCGGCCTCGAATCGGCCCTGCACGACGCGATGGCCCGCCAAGGCGAGCTCGAAGGAGAGCTCGCGGATCCATCGGCTCTTGCCGACGCCCGTCTGGCCGTGAAGCAGGACCAGGCCGTGCCGGCCCTCCGCGCGGAGGGCGGCGAAGAAGCGATCGAAGGCGGCCCGGCTTTCTTGCACGCCGAACATCTCGAAGGAATGGAACGACTCGGACTCGCCGGCCTCCTCGGGTTCCACGCCGCTCTCCTCGAGGGCCGCGAGGGCGTCGCGCGCCGACTTCAGGCGCCGGGCCAGCTCGGGCTCGATCAGGCGCTCGATGACGCGGGCGGCGCGGCGCGGGAGGTTCGGGCTGAAGGCGGCCAGGGGCTTGACGTCGGGGGAGAAGAGTTGCTGCAAATTCTTCGCGCCGGCGCGCGGGTGAGCGCCGCTTAAGGCCTGATAGAAGATCGTGCCCAGGGCGAAGAGATCGCTGGCCGGGAGCCGCTCGCCGTCGACGACCTCGGGGGCTAAGTAGGGCAGGGAGCCGGCGGCGCGCCTGCCGCCCTCGAGATTGCGGGTGAGGGTGGCCAGGCCGAAATCGACCAGCTTGGTGTGGCCCTCGCGGTCGACGAGGATGTTGGCCGGTTTCAGGTCGCCGTGGAGGATGCCCTGGGTGTGCAGGTAGTCGAGGGCCTCGAGGCACTCGCGGAGCCAGTCGAGGATTTGGTCGGAAGGGGCCTCGCGGGCGGCTTCCAGCAGGGGACGGCCGTCGACGAACTCCATCCAAAAGCAGGGTGCGCCCTCGATCCCCGCGACGCCCTCGCCGGATTTGCTAAAGCCCTCGATCGAGACGAGCCGGGGGTGTTGGAGCTTGGAGAGAATGCCGACCTCGGACTCGAACATCGGCAGGAGGGCGGGAGAGTCGGCCTTCAGGACCTTGAGGGCGTAGGGCTTCCCGCCGGGCCCATGGGCCAGGTGGACGGAGCCCATGGCGCCGGTTCCCAGAATGCGATCGGGAACAATTTCGGTCATATTGGGATTTTATGAGTGCGCAATAAAGGAGTCAAACATTCCTATTTTGAGGCTAGAAAAACAAAGGCCCTACTTGCGTAGGGCCTCTGCTGAAGGGTTGGGGCTATTTATTTTCTATTGATTTATATAAGCAAAGTGGATGCCAAGAGGGGTTTTTTAGATAAGTAGAACTAAGTATTTGAATAAGCGTGGTAATTTTTCGCACACGGAAAAGAAGGTAAAATTACCAACAGGAAAGATGTTGAAATAAGGAATATATAGATCCTAAAACGTGTACTATAAGAACAAATTTTGTGGTCTAGAGATTGGTCTAGAGAGTCAAGATATCCTGGAGGGTGAGAGGCAGATGGGTCCGAAATTAGGAGGATAAAGTTAAGGTCCTCCGTATTCACGGCGGTTACTGAAAGTGACGAGACGAGATTCGTCTCAGGATTCCCAACCGTAAAAGCGTATTTACAAGTTCCTCGCCTTCCGTCCCAGGCATACGGATAATGATATCGCCCAGTGACTCTGTTGAGAGGGGTCGTTCGGCAGCCAACAGCTCCTGCAACGCCGGTACCCAGGAAGATTCAATATAGAGGGAGAGACCGGCGGCGGGAAACTGCAGACGCCAGGAGGACCCTTCCTGGGTCAGGCGCCGGGAACTCGCGCGCGGGGCCCAAAAAAATTGCGGTGGCGGGGCGCTGCGCAATTGCCGATCCATCCGCCTTTTTGCGACGCGTTCCAAGAGGTGGGCGATTCCAGCGAAGGGACCGACCGCAAGCATCAAGACAAGGACGATCAGCCGGAGCCGTACATCTTCCAGCGTGACCGAGGCCATGAGAAGCAATATTTGGCCGAAAGTGGGGACGGGAACCAAGAGGTAGGAGGTCACAACGAAAAACCCGAGCGAAAGGGCTCTCCACGTATCCAGGCCGGGGAGGGGGAGTAGGAACAAGGCCGCGATCAAGACCTCTATTCCGAGGGTCCACCAGGCCAATACCAGCCCCGTCCGCCGCAATCGCGTGGGAACCGGGACGCGTTCCAAATCGGAACGGCCGGCGGACAGGCTGCGCCTTGCCTCCAGATGCCGAATTTGAACTTTGGGGCGAAGCCCGCCGACCCATAGCGCGAGGGGAAGGAATCGCCTCTCGAACAACAGTCTCTCCACGAAAAAACTCCCGTTGCGATAGCCCCCGCTGGAGGCCTTCCATAGGACCGCAAAGAAGAAGCAGAGCCCGATGAGCAGGCGCGCGTTCAGGGCCAGGCAGGGCGAGGCCTCGGCCCCTCCCGCCCAGAGGGAGATCCCTATCGCCAGGCACCAATACCCTTCGAGGTAGCGATGGTTATCGGCCACCTCATACGCCGAGACGATCCATAGAAAATGTGTTCCGGTGAGCAGGAACCAAAACAAGGGATTCGAGGCGACTTCGTTCAACAGCAAGGCCGCCAACAGCAAAGCCAGATAGACCTTGCCGAGCAGGTAGGCGGCGCTGCCCGAGGGTTCATGCTGACGCCATGGGCGGGTGGCGATCAAGAGTAAGGCTGTCAGCCGGGGCGCCCAAGCGATGGCCGGCCCGCCCAGGAAGGCGCGCAGCTCGTCCATCATGGGGCCACCTTCAACTCTCCGCCCTTCGCGTCGACGGCATAACTTTGGAGTTCTTCGGCGGAATGGGTGCCGGAGGCGTCGAAGTCGATACTCCGAAGGCGAAGGACCACCTTAGTCACGGAAAGGGCGTCGCCGCCCTGCATGCCGAATGGGAGATGCGCGAAATTTCCGCAGCGTTTCCACTCGGCGGCCGCCGCCCAGCGCGCCCAGGCAAGGATGCGCTTCCGGGTCGGGATCGCGACGGCGGCCAGGAGGAGGTGATTCTCTCTTTGGTCGGCTACCACGAGCGGCAAGGGCCCGAGATTCTTGTCTTGGATCCAAATTTCGGTGACCAGGGAGTTCCGCCACATTTCGGAGAACATTGAGAAGCTACCGCCCTTCCAGGATGTCTGGCGCAGGCGATGCATTCGCCAGCGGTGGTGAAGGGCGACGAGGACCAGGAGAATGACGGGGGCCCATCGCATCGGGAAAGAATTGTTTCATAGGACCAAGCTCGCGTAAACTGATAATCCTTTGGAAACGCCATGAGCCTTCGACGAACATTCGATGGGTTGTTGCCCGAGCTGCGCCGGGCGTTGAGCCTCTACGTCCGCGAGGCCCGCCGCAAGGATCGCGGGCTAGCTTCCGTAAAAGGCTGGAACTCCCAATCCCGCGGGCCGGAGGAGTATTTTTTCTGCCTGGGTATCATGCCGAGTTATTTGGAGGCTTGGATTTCAGATCGAATCAAAAGGGGAAAGCTGGAGTTCCTCGAGGCGGGCATGGGGCGGGGCGTGTTTTGTCGAGCCCTGTTGGATCGCTATAGAGACAGCTTGAATGCCGTGGGTTTGCGCCTAACCTATTCGGCTCAGCTAAAAAGCCTTAATGGCCTGCGGCAAAAGGTGGGATTATTGGAGTCCCTTTCCCTGGAAAAGCGGTTCGATCTGGTGATTTCGGCCCGCGGCGCTTTCGTTTACAGCCTAAACTCCTTTGCCGCCCTGGAAACGACCCTTAACGGTTTGAAGCTGGGAGCCATCGCATATTTCGACGATAACAAATTGCTCATGCCCAAGGCGTGGTTCCGGGATTACCTGGGGCAACAGGGAGTCGAGGTGGAGGTGACCCGTTACGAACGTGGCGTCCCTTATGCTTATAAGTTGAAAAGGAATAGCGCCCGTGGGTTGGACCTTTCGAAATTCACCAAACGATATATTGAGGGCCTTAACGCGTGGTCTGCGGAGATTCTGGAATATGGATTCGATCGTACGCCGAAGAACTCGCCTATGACGGCCCTTCTTTCCTCCCTTTATGAGGAGGCGCTGTACCGGGATTTACTGCCCGGCGGGCGAAAGGGCCCGTTAAATCCAAGCTCGGTAGCGAAGGAGAGCTTGGGAGATCGGCTCCTTGAAATTTCGGACATGGGTGGCGTGACGTTCGTCAATGACGCTTTCTCTCAAACTCTGAATGAGTTGCAGGGAGCCCTGGAAAGATGGCGTGATCGAAGAATTCTTTGGATCGCGGGGGGCATGGACGCCCTTGCTTTGGAGAAGTTGGCCAAAAAAAACACTTCGATCCGCGGGGCGATATTCTTCGGCGAGGGCCGTCGGGCCTTAGCCGAGACGTTCCAACATCTCGAGCTCCGCTTCACCGGCCAAGAATTGAAAGACGCCCTAGAAAAGGCTTACCACATTGCAAAGCCCGGGGACCTGGTGCTCTTTTCTCCCGGACTCATGCCCGATGCGATGGTTCACGGAAATTGCGAATATCGAGCGCCCGGATTTTCGACGCTTTACTGTAAGGAGTTGCGAGATGGCCGCCTGGGGCGTAATGGTTTGGTTAGGCAGGAGAAGGGCAGTCGGCCCGCAAATATTCTTCGCTCTCAAGACGAGCCCGCCGAAATCACGCGAAGGAGGGTAAGATTTCCTTCCTTGGTTGTCGAGGGTTGAGCGTCAGGTGCAGCACCCGGCGCATGTCGGAAGTCCCCTTTCGGGGTGGCGTATTTTGAGAAATACCCGGTAACAAGGGGTATAAATCCCTCACATAGGCATTTTCCCGTTCGTGTTGATCGCGAATCCCAAGCGCAGGCAGGATGCGACGGAGGGACGTAATTCGACCACAGGCGAATTTGTTCCTCGTCCTCGGCCGTTTCGATTTTTTGCAGGGACTCGTTGAGTACCTGGCGGAGGTTGCCATGGTAAAAAAAGGCGATCTTCAGGGAGGGTTTGAATTTAGGGATGCGCTCGGCGAGATCCGGCCCGTGGATGCAAGTGGCCAATACCTTGATGATAAAACGGTAAGAGAAATGCGACACCCCTCGAAAGAGTTGGTCGAGATGGATGAATTGCATGTCGAGGCCGTTGGCAAAGGGGAACTTTTCCATGAAATGGTGGTAATAGTCCGGGGCCCATGCCGTTGGGATCTTGTCGGGAGGACCTTGGCATACCGCGAAGGTATCGACGTCGGAAATGCCTTGTAACGCCGTTCCTCGAGCGGAGCTCCCCCGCAAATAGATGCTGTGCAGTGCAGGGCCGAGGTTTTCGATATAGGCCTTGCGGACGTCCTCGACAGCACCCTTCCAGGGTTCCACAATTTTTTCCGAGGATGCTTCGTTAATTAGGTAACCCTCCGCATCCAAATCCAGAAAATGCCCCATCGGTTTGATCTCGACGACGGGTCGCTGCAACCTTCTCACCCAAGCTCCTAAAATCGCCGGAGTCATGGGGGGGCTTTCCTTTTCTAGGAACGCATCCAATTCAGATTTCAATTCACCCGCGGTTTGGAAGCGTTCCTGGTCGTCTTGTTTGAGGCAGCGAACCAATATTTGTTTGAAGGCGAAGCGGGAGGTCTTTCAGAAAAAGCGCCTCGTGATCCGCGTCTCCCTCATGCTTTACATAGGTTTCAAACTTGGATGCCTTTTTCGAAGAGGTGCTTTCCATGGGTCAATTCATGAGGATGTCCGAGGGCGTAAGAAGGTCGGAATAAGGAGTGGTTTTTTTGTCGTGAAGCCGTTCAAGGGCATGTGGCGGAGAAAGATGTCACACCAAAAGCGAAGCCGTCGATGATCTTTGCCCATGGACATCGACCATGATGTTTCCAATTTTTAGATCGCCATGCACGATGGGTTTTTCGCCGGGAGGCTTCCGCCAGTGAAGGACCTCCCAAGGGCCGCGGCATACGGTTCTGGAATGCGATAAAGGCGAAGGCATGGGCCGAGGAGAAAGACAGCCGCCTTTTTTTCCACGAGATGAAAAAGGGAGAGCCCCTCGATATATTCCATCTCCAGGAAGTGGCAGTCGTCGATCACTCCCGAATCGATATAACCGGGGAAAAAGGGGCATCCCTTGAGTCTCCGCAGGACCTCGGCTTCTTGGTCCAGGGTTTGGTATACGGTCCGGTCGTAGCGATAGTGCGGCTTGTTTCTTTTTAGGGCCGATTCGCGTCCCTGCTTTTCGACGAGAAATATTTCGGAATAAGCCCCGATGCCTAATGAACGTACAATGCGATAGGGGCCAAAGAATTCAGGATTAGGTTCGGATCGCGTCATGCTGGTGAAACCGCTTGAGTTTATTGGCGATATTAGGAATTATAAGGCCTATGGCCGAGCTTCGAAATAAAAAAGTCGGTGTCCTGGGGATCGGATTGGCGGGGATAGCGACCATGAAGTTTCTCCACAAGCATGGAGCGAAGGTCAAGGGCTTCGGTTATGCCGTGCCGCTTGATCTCGAGCGCGCTGAGAATGCCCTCAAGGGGACGGGTATCGAACTTGTCCTCGATGAGGCGAGGGGCGCCGAGTTGCTGGACTCGGACCTCATAGTCATTACCACCGGAGGCAAGATTTTCGAAGCCTTCCTTAATAAAGCCAAGACCCTTAACATCCCGGTATTGTCCGACTTGGAATTGGCCTGCCTTTTTTACAAAGCTCCTATCATTGCGGTGACCGGAAGTAACGGTAAATCGAGCGTGATGGCGATCCTGCAAAAGGTATTCGAGGCGGCGGGCAAGAAGGTCAAAACGGCGGGAGGAGATTTCCCCCATTTCCTTGAAATCGTCTCTACGGCCCCGGATTACTATTTACTTGAGTTAAGCAGCGCCCGTCTGCAGAAAAGCAGTCATTTCAAGCCCCATATTTCAATATTTCTCAATCTCTATCCCGGGCACGGTGAGCGACACGAAACATTTGAGGAGTACGGTCTGGCGAAGTCGAAAATCTTCGCCGAGCAAGGGCCTGAGGACGCCGTCATCTATCAGTTTTCGCCCGATGTGGTGAAGCTGGTGAAAACGGTCAAGACCAGCGCCCTGAGGTTTCGTTTTTCCCTGGAGCGTGAAGTGCTTTACGGAGCCTTCTATTCCGAATCTTCCCGTGAAATTGTCTATCGGAGAGGACCTGGCGTTGAATCTAGGTTTTCTTTGAAAAACTTTTCTCTCGAAGGCCCTCATAACGTCGAAAATCTAATGGCGGTGATTTGTGCTGCGAAATTTTGCGGGATTAAAGATGAAAAGATCCAGCAGGTCATCGCTTCCTTGCGTCCCTTGAGCCGACGTCTGGAAATGTTTCACAAAGCCGAAGGGGTTAAGTTTTACGACGATTCCAGGTCCGTAAACATGGCCGCGACGATGCAAAGCCTGCAGGCATTTCCGGATAAAAGCGTCATCCTCATTGCCGGCGGCGATTATATCCGCCAACAGTTTTACAAGGCCCTGCGTCCGGCCATTGAAAGCAAGGTCCGTTGTTTGATTATTTTCGGAAATTACCGCGAGCGCTTCTTCAAAAAATGGGAGGGGACCACGGAGATCTATTTGGTGGTGGATTTGGAGGAAGCCGTCAAGGTTGCGATTAATCAAGCGGAACGGGGGAACAATATACTTTTTTCCCCGGCGGCCAAGCCCGACCCCACCGTCCATTCAGGGGAACCGCAGCGAAGCAAGATTTTCCGCGAGGCCGTGTTGAAAAACGCCGCCCTGCTTCAGGCGCGGCGCGCGATCAATTTTCGCGTTTAAGCCATCGTATTGCCGCCCATTTCATTGTCGTCGGTCCAATCGATCTTGAGCGAGGATTCGCCGTACAAGTTGAACCAGGATTTAGCGGGCTTCCAAGCGGAAGTGCCGGAACCGTCGTACAGTATGGTAGGATATTCAATTTTATCGGGTTGATCGGCGGTAGTGCTGGAATGAATCATGCCGTCCTTGGCTCCGAAAAGATCGATAACGGTTCCTCCGATCGAAATTTTGTCGGCGTTAAGGAAGTCCTGCTGATCCTTCTCCCACCCGGATTTGCCGGTAGTTTCCACGAGCTTGACTTCTTGTCCCGGGTACATGGACTCGAGCAGAGGCTTTAACGCGTTCGATACCGCCAGCATGGCCTCCTTGACGGCCTTGCTTTTATCGTCCTGGTAATAATTTAAGTCCAAGAGATGCTGCCAGTTGTCCGGACTCGTATTGTCCGGCGCGGAAGTGTCGTTGCTGTCGTTATCCGAGTTTTGTTTGTTTGCGGCGCGCAGCGCGTCGTCCGCAAATTTTGTTCGTTCACTGACCGCGGTCGCAACGGCCTCGATTTTTTGTTTCAGTTCCGGCGAGATTTCCATCAGGAATTCAAAAATCTCCATGGTCGGCGGGACCGGGACATTGCTAAGATCGACTCCCTTGGCTTCCGCCTTAGCAGCTAATTCTTCGGGAGTCATGCCCGCGGCCTCTGCGAGGCTTTTCACGGACTGAGGATGTTGATTGCCGGCATCGACGCCTTCTTTGAGTTCCGATAGCTCTCCCTTCATCGACTCGATGTCCAATTCGGCCAGGCGGGCGGGGTCTTTCTCGGCCAGCTCGATGTCGTTGATCATCTTGTCGATGGCACCGAGGAACTCGGTCTTTTCCTCTTCGGTCAAGTTTTCCATGCCCTCGACGTCATTGCGGTAGTCTTTCAGCTCTTTCTTGAAGTCGTCGACCTGCTTCTGCATCGCCTCGTTGCTCGCGACGCCTTCCTCGCCC
>JASOAK010000018.1:52500-56617 GCA_048499175.1 bacterium | reverse complement strand
TCGCCTTCTTCGACGAGGAGCGCACCGGAGATCACGAGATAGGCGAGGCCCCCGCCGGCGAGCCCTTGCCCGAGGAGTCGACCGAGCCCATGCCCAAGAAAGGGCGAGGGCTCCCCTCCAAGGAAGAGCCCAAGGCCCGAAGGGAAGAAAAGGCCGCGAGGCCGGAGCCGCCCCGCGAAAAGAAGCCCCCGAAGCCGGAGGTCAAGCCGGAACCCCGGCCCGAGGCCGCCGAGGCACCGGAGGTCGAGGAAGAATCTCTTCCCGCGCCGGTCTCGCCTCACGCCAAGCCGAAATTCTCTCCCGCTTATTTTGCCCTGGCCTTGCTTTTCTTTTTGTTCCTGGCCGAGGGCTTGGTCGAGGTGTTGCGGCAGGGGGCCGCCCTGCGCCTGCCGGCGATCGTCGCCGTGGCCTTCTCGCTGCTCTGTCTGGGCGGCGCCCTGTTGCGGCGCTGGGAGGGACGCACCGCCTTCCTCGGCACGGTCCTGGCTTGGTTCGGCCTGGTCAGCTACGCCGGTTTCCGGTTTTACACCTCCGATCCCGAGTCGCTGCATTTCTTCAAGCTGCCCCTCGACACCTGGCTGGGGCCTTTCCTGATCGTGGCCTCGGGCGTCGTGGCGTGGATCTTGTTCACGACGAAGCGGGTCGGTTTTATTCCGAAGCTGTTGGCCTTGCTGGCCTGGCTCGCGATCGCGATCGCCGCGGCCCTTGCCTTGATCGCCGGGCTTAAATTCGAGGACGGCATTTGGGGGCCCGCCGCCTTGGCCAAGCTCCCGCTCCTGCTGCGCCCCGGCGTCCTCGCCCTGGGATTTGCCTTTCCGCTGGCCGGTCTTGGCGTGCTGCTGGCCTTGCTCTTCCATCCCCGCGCGGAGGGGTCCCTGTTGCGACGCGGGGGTTGGGTCCTGCTCGGCATCGCCGCGCTGGGGACCGCGCTGGGAGTCAAGCTGCTCGACCGCCAGGGCCTCGAGCTGCCGTTGCTGGGCCGCCTCGCGAAGCAGGACTTCTTCGGCGCGACCCTGCTCGATCCCGCGACCAGTCCGATCCGGGTGCAGGTGTTCAATGCGAAGCCGAGTTTCGGCAAGGCCGGTTGGATGCATTTGAGCGTGGCCGCCTCCCGTTCCCGCGCGCAAGGGAAGGGGCGCCAGGCCTTCTTGATGGTGCGCAATCAAGAGGGCCGCAGCTTCGCCCCGGGCGTGCCCGAGCACCTCGTGCTGGAGCGCGGCGACAAGGCGTTGAAGGGGGTGAAGGCCAGCGTCGAGACCTCGCGACTCGGCCAAGAGCGGCAGATCGCCCTGTTGGTGAATCTCCCCAGCCTGGTCGAGACGCAGGTGAAGTCGTCCCTGACCGGCGCCGTTCTCGAGCTGGCCCGGCAGCTGCGCGGGCACGACCGGCTGCACGTGATCGGGCCCGCGGCGGCGGAGACCTTGCAGGCGGGAGAGGCGCCGGCCTGGCCGAAGCAGATCGCCAAGGCGCTGCAGGCGGGGGAGGCGGCGGGCGGCGATCCGATGAGCCAGGCCTTCAAGAAACTCTCCGGGGCGAAGGGCCTGAAGCAGGTGATCCTCGTCACCGATGCGGCGAAATTGCCCGCCGCCGAGCAGCGCGACGCCGCCGCCGCGGAGGCGAAGAAGCAACAGGCCGCCTTCAGCATCCTCGCGCTGGGCGCGGTGGAAAGCCCCGGCGATTCGATCTACTCGGCGCCGACCCCGGCCTCGTTGGGCTTCGAATTGCTCTCCGCCGCGGCGGAGAGTTTGGGCGAGATTTCCTTGAGCTTTCCCCAGCTGGCCCCCTTGCCGCGCCTGAAGTGGGCGAAGGACGCGGAGGGCAAGCCCCTGTTCCAGGCGGGCAAGCTCTCTTTCGAGATCGTGGTCCAGGACAGCGGCCTGATTCAATCCTTGCAGCTCAAAATCGACGACGAGAAGCCGGTCGACCTCGAGAAGAGCCTGCTGCAGCAGTCGGTGGACCTGGGCGCCTTTAAAGTGAAGCCCGGTGCGCACCGGTTGACCCTGCTGCTCACCACCCAAGAAGGCGACATCGTCGCCGAGACGGTCGAGGCGCAGTACGTCGCGAAGAAGCCGCTGCGCTTCGTCAAGCCGATGGACAAGGACACCGTGGCGGGCAACTTCAACGTCCTGCTCTCGGTCGGGCGCTCGCAGGGCGTCGAGACCCAATCGGTGGACCTGCTGGTCGACGGCAACAAGGTGGGGCAGTCCACCAGCCCGCCTTTCCAGATCCCCTTCAATTCGGCCTCGCTCCCCGACGGCGAGCACACCCTGCAGGCGGTCCAGACCTACAACGACGGCACGAGCGAGAGCGCGCAGATCCAGGTGAACGTCAACCAACAGGTGCCGCAGGTGCAGATCCTGCGGCCGGGCATCGGCGAATACCTCTCCAACTTGGCCGAGATCGAGGCCCAGGTCGGCGGCGGGCTCTTCGAGCAGGTGCAGAAGGTGGAATTTTTGGTCGACGGCGAGTGGATCGGCGAGAGCCTGCAGGCGCCGTTCCGTCTGCTCTGGTCCAACAGCGCCTTTCCCGCCGGCGGGTATTTCATTCAGGCGAGGGCCTATCTGAATTCGCAGGCGACCACCACGGACGCGGTGCAGGTCCAGCTCGGCCAGGGAGAGATCGTCGTGCAGGCCGATCCTTCTTTAAGCCCGACGGGCATGCTCTTTCCCGACAACGTCGAGGTGCTGCTCGACGCCTCGGTGGGCATGAAGGACGCGGTGGGGCAGGCGCTCAAGATCGACTTGGCCAAGGCGGCGATCTCCGGACTGTTGCAGGCTTTGCCCCAGAACGTCCGCTTGAACGCGCGGGCCTTGGGCTCTTCGCAGCTCGCGGGCCAGCTCTTCTGCGAGGACGTGAAGCCCTTGAAGAATCCCTCCGCGGAACTGGAGGCCTTGCAGGCCCAGGGGACCTTGCCGCTCGCCCGCAGCTTGGAGCTGCTGGAGAAGGACCTGAAAAAGGCGCAGGGCTCGCGCGTGGGTCTCTTGATCGCGAACCATTGGGACCAATGCGGCGGCGATCCGATCGCCGTGGCGACGCGGCTGGCGAAACAATCGGAACGGCTGCGCCTGCACGTGATTTATTTCAGCGACGTCGATCCCACCACCGAATCCCTGCTCAAGCGCCTGGCCGAGGTGATGGGAGGGCGCACCTTCAAGGTGAGCCGGCCGGAGGACCTGCAGGTGGCGATCCGGGACGCGGTGCAGGTCAGCTTCTCGCTCTACGATTACAAGAATACCCCCGTCCTCGAGATGCCGCTCAGCCAAAACCCCTTCGCCGTGCGGGCGGGGGAATACCGGCTCGAGATCGACACCTCGCCGTCCATCGTCAAATCGAACGTCCTCATTCCCACCGGGGCCCGCAAGGCCTTCACCGTCCTCAACAGGGACGGGAAGTACGAGCTTCGGGAGGAATAGGCTTCATTTTGGGGAAAAAGGGTGGTTTTTTTCGCCCCGAACCTTGACTTTTTTGGGCGAGACGCAATATGATTTCCTGCCTTGTGAGATAGGTCTTTGAGAGAAAATAGCCTCGAATTAGGCCCAGGAAGCGCCATTGCAACCTGCTAATTTTATTAACTATTTTTTCTCAACAAATTCCTTGACAAACAGGACTTAAGAACATAAAACCGCGCCCTCCTCGAGAGAATCTTTCGAGGTTTCCTGTGGAGAGCATTGAGGTTTTTAGTCTTTTGCAGTCTCAAGACAGGGTATTGTTTGGTCTTTGAAAACTGGATAGTCGACTGAAAAGAAGCGAGTCCTTTAATCAACATCCTTGATTAAGTCCCCGGTTTCGGCCGGGGTACAGTAATCGTCCAATAACTTAATTGGAGAGTTTGATTCTGGCTCAGAACGAACGCTGGCGGCGTGCCTAACACATGCAAGTCGCGCGAGAAAGTCCGCAAGGATGAGTAAAGCGGCGAACGGGTGAGTAACACGTAGGTAACCTGCCTTTCAGTCCGGGACAACCTGTCGAAAGACGGGCTAATACTGGATAAGACCACGACTCCCTCGGGAGCAGTGGTAAAAGGTGGCCTCTTCATGAAAGCTATCACTGAAAGATGGGCCTGCGCACCATTAGCTAGTTGGTAGGGTAATGGCCTACCAAGGCTACGATGGTTAGC
>JASOAK010000018.1:0-50000 GCA_048499175.1 bacterium | reverse complement strand
TGCCTAACCGCGTGCCTTTTGCATAATGAGCCGGCGAGTTATTGTATGTAGCAAGGTTAAGCCGTTTAAGGTGTAGCCGAAGCGAAAGCGAGTCTGAATAGGGCGATTTAGTTGCATGCAATAGACCCGAAACCTAGTGATCTACCCTTGGCCAGGATGAAGGGCGGGTAACACCGCCTGGAGGTCCGAACTGGTGAACGTTGAAAAGTTCTCGGATGAGCTGAGGGTAGGGGTGAAAGGCTAATCAAACTGGGAGATAGCTGGTTTTCCTCGAAATATATTGAGGTATAGCCTCGTATGGATAGTAGCGGAGGTAGAGCACTGGATGGACTAGGGGTCGGAAAACGATTACCAAATCTAACCAAACTCCGAATTCCGCTAACTTATATACGGGAGTCAGACTGTGGGGGATAAACTTCATAGTCGAAAGGGGAAGAGCCCAGACCGCCGATTAAGGCCCCCAAATCTACACTAAGTGTGAAAGGATGTGGAAACGCTCCGACAACTAGGAGGTTGGCTTAGAAGCAGCCATCCTTTAAAGAAAGCGTAACAGCTCACTAGTCAAGCGAGTCCGCGCCGAAAATGTAACGGGGCTTAAGTGTAGTGCCGAAATCGCGGGTTCGATTCGTTCTGCGGAACGAGTCGAGCGGTAGAGGAATATTCCAGTAGCCGTCGAAGGTCCACCGAGAGGAGGGCTGGAGGTTCTGGAAGAGCTTATGCTGGCATGAGTAGCGACAAAATGTGAGAGTAACACATTCGCCGTAAGCCTAAGGTTTCCTGGGGAAGGTTAATCCGCCCAGGGTTAGTCGGTACCTAAGTCGAGGCTCAAGAGCGTAGACGATGGACATCGGGTTAATATTCCCGAACCGACTTGGCAGCGTTTGATGCTAAGGGATGACGGAGAAGGGTAGATCAGCCACCGATCGGTTGTGGTGGTTCAAGCCTGTAGGATGACCGGATAGGCAAATCCGTTCGGTTATATCCGAGAGGTGAGTACGATGGGTCCTAGACCCTGCAAAGTGATTGATCCCATGCTTCCAAGAAAAATCTCGTAGCTAGTTGTCAGGTCGACCGTACCGCAAATGGACACACATAGGCGGGGTGAGTATCCCAAGGCGCTTGAGAGAACTCTGGTGAAGGAACTCTGCAAATTAACACCGTAACTTCGGGAGAAGGTGTGCCTACACTAGGTGAAGCCCCTCGCGGGTGGAGCCGAAGTAGGTCGCAGGGAAATGGGGGTCACGACTGTTTAACAAAAACACAGGACTCTGCAAAGTGTACCAACACGATGTATAGGGTCTGACGCCTGCCCGGTGCTGGAAGGTTAAGGGGAGGGGTTAGCCGCAAGGCGAAGCTCCGAACCGAAGCCCCAGTAAACGGCGGCCGTAACTATAACGGTCCTAAGGTTAACCAAACGCTAGCCTTAGTAAAACTGAACTATATGCGGGAAACTCCTCAACAGCCGCTCGGTACTCGTCTCGGTAACACGAGACAGTCAAAATCCGACGGACACGGGGACAATCCGCAGGGAAGGCCCGCTTGCAACGGGAACCCTCAGAGACTTTACGTTCAGGATGAGCCCATGAAACTTGACGCACAATGGATTACAGGATTCGTGGACGGTGAAGGTTGTTTTCACGTTGGGGTCAATCCCCATCGCGAGATGACCGTCGGATATCAAGTATTACCCGAGTTCACCGTCGTGCAACACGAGCGTGATGTCCAATTGCTGCACGCATTGAAGGCGCATTTCGGTTGTGGCGTGGTTCGAATCAATCACGGAGACCGAATGGCCTATCGAGTGAGAAGCATCAAAAACTTGCTCGAGCACATCATTCCATTTTTCGTCAAGTATCCGCTTAAATCTAAAAAAAGGTCCGATTTTGAAAAATTTCGGGACATCTTAAATATGATGAAAGCGGGCGACCATTTGACTGCGGAGGGTATTGATAAAATACGCTCCGTGGCAGCTCAAATGAATCGAGGTTCGTCAAGATAAAGTCCGGCTTCTATGGAAACATAGAAGGTAATCCGAGCGAAATTCCTTGTCGGGTAAGTTCCGACCTGCACGAATGGCGTAACGATGGCCCCACTGTCTCCACCGGCGACTCAGCGAAATTGTATTGGCGGCGCAGATGCCGTCTACCCGCGGAAAGACGGAAAGACCCTGTGCACCTTTACTGCAACTTGGCAGTGAAATTCGAAGGAGTCTGTGTAGGATAGGTGGGAGGCTTTGAAGCCGGGCCGCTAGACTCGGTGGAGCCAACCTTGAAATACCACCCTGATTGTTTTGGATTTCTAACTCAGTCCCCTGATCGGGGACGAGGACACTGCCTGGTGGGTAGTTTGACTGGGGCGGTCGCCTCCCAAATTGTAACGGAGGCGCGCAAAGGTTCCCTCAGGCTGATTAGAAACCAGCCGTTGAGTGTAAAAGCAGAAGGGAGCTTGACTGCGAGACTTACAAGTCGAGCAGGTACGAAAGTAGGCTTTAGTGATCCGGTGGTTCTGTATGGAAGGGCCATCGCTCATCGGACAAAAGGTACGCCGGGGATAACAGGCTGATCGCATCCAAGAGTTCACATCGACGATGCGGTTTGGCACCTCGATGTCGGCTCATCGCATCCTGGGGCTGAAGTAGGTCCCAAGGGTTTGGCTGTTCGCCAATTAAAGCGGTACGCGAGCTGGGTTCAAAACGTCGTGAGACAGTTTGGTCCCTATCTTCCGTGGGCGCAGGAGAATTGAGAGGATCTGTCCTTAGTACGAGAGGACCGGGATGGACGGACCGCTAGTGTTCCGGCTGTTACGCCAGTAGCAGACGCCGGGTAGCTAGGTCCGGATCGGATAAGCGCTGAAAGCATATAAGTGCGAAACCGACCTCAAGATAAGTTCTCCCAACTCCGTGAGGGGTAATAAGACCACTCGTAGACTACGAGTTTGATAGGCTGGGTGTGTAAGAGCAGTTAATGTTCTTAGCTGACCAGTACTAATCGGTCGTTCGGCTTGACCATTTTTTAAATTTTGGTCGGGTTCATGGGCCACAAGCCCTAGTAGAGACAATCTTCGGATTGTCTCTACGACCAGACCTAAAATTTTTGAGATATCTGCCGATGAAAGTTTTCAAAAGATCGTATGCAATTATCAAAATGCCTCTGTGGGGGCGGTTCTTGAAGAACCGCCCCTGCCGGGCATAACAAGTTTCCGGTGGCCTTAGCGAGCGGGCACCACCCGATCCCATCCCGAACTCGGAAGTGAAAACGCTCAGCGCCGATGGTACTGCTGGGGCAGCTCAGTGGGAGAGTAGGTCGCCGCCGGATTTAAATTAAAAACCCCCGTTTCGAAAGAGACGGGGGTTTTGTTTTTGGCTATTGTAAAAGAGCGACCTGCTCTGCCACGCGGTTTTAACGAGGCCAGATTTACTCGGGAATCGTGAACCCTTCGTTACCTTACGTCTATTTCAGCATCCAATTCGTAATGTTCCTTAAAGCTATGAGAAAATTTTCATACTTATGGATTTCACTTACGTTTATATCGTTGGCAGGCGGGGGGCTTATGGCCCAGTCGGCCGTGAAAGGACCCCTTATGAAAAAGCCTAGCGATTCCGAATTGAAGGCGAAGTTGACCCCCCTGCAGTACACCGTCACCCAAAAGGACGGCACCGAGCGGCCCTTCGCCAACGAATACTGGGACAATCATCGCGAGGGCATATACGTCGACGTCGTCTCGGGAGAAGCCCTGTTCAGCTCGACCGACAAGTTCGACTCGGGGACCGGGTGGCCCAGCTTCACCCGACCGCTCCAAAAGGAAGGCGTCGTCGAGAAGGTCGACCGCGGCCTCCTCATGACCCGCACCGAGGTCCGCAGCAAGGGCGCCGATTCGCACTTGGGGCACGTCTTTCCCGACGGTCCCGCGCCCACCGGGATGCGCTACTGCATCAACTCGGCCTCCCTCCGCTTCATCCCCAAGGAAGACATGGAAAAGGAAGGCTACGGCCAGTACCTCTATCTTTTCGGGAAGTGAAGATTTGCCTTGGAGCGGCTCGAGGCGCCCGCTAGAATCGGGCCGTCCGTCGCGAAAGGATCCTTCCCAACTGAAGGAAGGGTGAGCCTGTGAATCTCAGTGGCTCTCGTAGGGAAGCTGTTTTGCCTTGCGCCGAAGATGAAACACCACCTGCTCGATGAATTTCAGGATCGAGTTCTTCTCCGCGACCAGGCCCGCGATGCAGTCCTTGAATTCCCGGTCGTTATACATCAGGGCCAGGTTGAGGGTCTGCTCGATGCGGGACTGGGCCTCCATCAGCTGGAGCTCGGAGGTCTCCCACCGGTCCACCAGTTCGCGAAGCGTCATGTGTTGGAGTTGATGATCGTCGGGGAAGAAGCTCAAAAGACAAACCCTTTCTCCTCGCCCGAAAAAGATTCGGCGTTTGTATAGGATTTCGTACATTTATCAAGGGAAAAGATTTTAAGTTTTTGTAACCGTTCGTATACTCTTTCGAAAAAGGCGGTGGCGATGAAACGCGCGATGGCTTTTGCCCTCTTGGTCCTCGGGGGGTTCTCCGTTTTTCCGGCTCGGACCGCGGAATCCCTCCCGTTCAAATTGGATTCGCGGCCGGTCCAAGCGGAGATCCAGAGGTTTCGCGGCGAGGGCCGCGACCGCTTGGCCTACGAGCTCTTGGTGGAGAACTTCCACGCCAAGCCGCTGAATTTTGCGGCCCTTCAAATCCGGCTTATGAAGGATGGGAGGGAAGTTTTCTCGGAAGCGGTCCGCGGTCCGGCCCTGGCCGAACGGTTTTCCGCGGTTCAAGAAAACTATCAAAAACCGCAAAATCCCGTCTTGCCGCCGGGCGGAGCCGGCGTTTTCTTTCTCTGGGTCGACCTTCCGGAAAAGGTCGGGAAGGTCGACGCCGTTCGCACCGGATTCCGCGTCGAGGAGCAGGGGCGTCCGGAAACCGCGATGACCCTGGAAGGTCCCTCGGTGGCGGTCTCCGCCGAAGCCCCTCGCGAGATCGCGCCGCCCCTGCGCGGCGAGCGCTGGTGGACGCCCAACGGGCCCGGCAATCGTTCCATCCACCGCCGCATCCTGATCCCGCTCTCCGGGCAGCTCTACGCCCCCGAGCGCTACGCGGTCGATTGGATCAAGCTGGGCGAGGACGGAAAGAACTATGCGGGCGACCCCAAAAAGAACTCCAGCTACCATGCTTACGGCCAAGAGATTTTTTCCGTCGCGGCGGGCAAGGTGGTCGCGGTCAAGGACGGCATTCCGGAGAACGTTCCCAACGCCAAGGAGATGGCGGTCGCGATCGATCTCGAGACGATCGGCGGGAATTACGTCATCGTCGATATCGGCGGCGGCCTTTACTCCTTTTACGCCCACCTCCAGCCCGACAAGATTCGAGTGAAGCCGGGCGACGCCGTCGCGGCCGGCCAGGTCCTGGGCCTGTTGGGGAACTCGGGCAACTCCACCGAGCCGCACCTGCACTTTCACCTGATCGACCGCCCCGATCCGCTGCGGGGACAGGGCCAGCCCTTCGCCTTGAGCCGCTTCACGCGGCTGCGCGGCGAGGTCAAGCTGGACGCCAACGAGGACCCGGTCGGCATCGTCGCGAGGGGCCGGGAGGCGGTCCAGGGGCAAAGTTACATGAATTTGGAATTGGTGGATTTCGATTAGCGATTTTTCTCTGAGGGGCGAAATCATGGATTCGGAGTGATATTGCGTATTAGATCGAAACCGTGCGAAGGAGTCCCGATGAAACGTGTCCTCAGCTTGGCGTCCCTTGCGCTCCTCCTGAGCTTTGGCGTCGCCCGGGCCCAAAACCCTCCCGCCGCCCCCAATTTCCCGGCGTTTTATAAGAAGTGGCAGGCGGCCCTCGCCGCCGACGACAAGGAAGCGGTCGCCAACATGACGGCCTTGCCCTTTTGGTGGGGCGAGTCGCTGGACCGCGCCGCCTTCTTGAAGGCCTATCCGCGGATCTTCGACGCCAAGATCAAAAAGTGCCTTGAAAAGGCGAGGGGCTTCGAGGACGGTCCCTTTCAAAATTACTTCTGCGGCCGGATGCTGTTTCGCTTCGGCGTGATCGACGGCGCCTGGCGTCTGATCGAGGCCGCGGACAACGACTGAGGATGCTTGAAGAAAGGGCGCAACTCCGGTGCCGGAAGCCGATAATTTCGTCGCATGAGGGCCTCGGCCTCCCAAGGCCGGGCGGGGCACATCGTGGGATCTTCTCGGGAAGGTTCCGCACTCCAATCTTTCTCTCCCTTTGTGCCTTCCCAATCATCACTAAATACATGGAAGGAGGGCGCATGGGCGCTTGTCTGGAATACCTCCAACTGCTCGGGACCAGCCTGGGCGTGAACGTCACCCAAAACCAAGGGTCGAGCCTTCGGCTCGATCTCAACCCGGAGATCGGCTTGGGGGCCTGCAGCCGTGCCGAGCCGCTCTACGAAAACAGCCCCTTCAACCTCTTGCTGGGTTTGAATGCGGCGCGGTGGGGCGAGCAGCTCTGGCAGCTGGGCGGCTCTGCGGGCCTGCGTTACAACGCCAATCGCCGGGTCTTCTACAACCTCGACCTGGTCCTGAAGGCCGGCGCGATTCGTGGCGAGGAGGGTCTGGAAGGTGCGGCCTTGGTCCCGGCCCTGCGACTGGGCGTGGGCTGGAATGCCCTGGCCCTCGAGGCGGGACTCCTCGCCTTAGGCGGCGGCGAGGCCCTGGCGGCCGGCGATCGCTATGCGATGCTGCGCGTCGCCTTTCCCTTCTACAACCTGACCCAGGCGGTGAGGCAGTTCTCCGGCGGCGGAGGCGAGATTGGAGAGGGTCGAAGGGAGCCCAAGAGTCGCGCGGCCCAGCCCTAAGCCACTGCCCACGGCCCGCCGGCGCGAAAAGCCGTGGGCGGCATTCGCGATCTTTGTTACACTCGGGCCTCGTTCCAAATCAGGGGAGGGCCTCGTCATGGCGGAGAGCAAGGAAGAATACCGTTGTCCTTCGGTGGTCGTGCGCTTCGAGGGAAGTCGTTGCATCCATTCCCGGAACTGCGTCCTGGGGCACCCCGGCGTCTTTCGGCCGAACGTGAGCGGACCCTGGATCCATCCGGAGGCCGCCACGGCCGATCAAGTCGCCCACTTGGCTCGGATCTGTTCTTCGGGCGCCATCACCTACGAGCGATTGGACGGTGGCGAAAACGAAGCGCCGCCGCCCGTCAATCATGTCCGGATTTGGGAGAACGGCCCCTTGGCCTTCCACGCCGACCTGGAGATCCCAGGCCGCGCGGCCGGCTTCCGCGCGACCCTCTGCCGCTGCGGCGCCTCCAAGAACAAGCCCTTCTGCGACCGCAGCCACGTCGAGGCGAAGTTCCAGGCCACCGGCGAGCCCGAGACGGTCGAATCGCCGGCCTTGTCCGATCGAGGCGGCAAGCTGTCGGTGAAGCCCTTGCCCGACGGCCCGCTGCAGGTCGAGGGCAACCTGGAGATCTGCGCGGCGAGCGGCCGCACCGTGCAGCGGATGACTAAGGCCTTCTTGTGCCGTTGCGGGGCCTCGGCGAAGAAGCCCTTCTGCGACGGTAGCCACAAGAAGATCCAATTTGTCGCGGAATGAGTGGGAGTCTGCTAGTGTGTCCTCGCGAACGGGCCAGCGAGGAGCGAAGGCGTCCGGTTTAAGAGCGCAGCGGGGTCGCGTCGAAATACACTTCGTTTCGGGCTATCTTTGCGCCGTCCAATTCAACCAAGTCCATCCCCTCCAGCCGAAGCGCGCCGCCGCTATGCGGGACGCTTGCCTCCCAATTGAGGACGAAGCCCTGCTCAGTAGGGAAATGGACAGCCAGGCGTCGCAGAGACGATGCAACTCCTCGAGGGTCATGGGCGTACCTTTCTTTTTTTCGATGCCGTCTTTTTCTTGGCGGGGAGGCTCTTGGCGAAGGCCAGGCCGCGCCGGACCCAAGCGGCCAGGCCCGCCCCCGTGGCGGTGGCCTTCGGACCGACATAGAGAAAGCCCCGCATCGCACGGCCGGAGAAGTCCATGGGACGGACCGCGGGGTAGCGCAGCAACTTATCCTGCTCCTTCGGGTCAACGCGCACGACCAAGTCCTTTCCGAGGATCCCGACGCTCATCTTGCCCGCCAGCAGAAAGGCGACGCCGCCGAACATCTTTTTCTCGGCGATCTGTTTTTCGCCCCGAAGGGAGCGGCGTACCCGCTCCGCCAGGGTTTCGTCATAGGCCATGGATCGCTCCCGTTTATTTCGAAAAGAGTTTCGGTAGGTTCTTCTGCCAGGCCCCGAGGGTGGCGATTTGCCGGTACCAGCGCTCGATATTCGGAAAGCCGTCGAGGGGGAGCCGGGCCGCGGCCGCCAGGGGCATGGGGGCGGCGACCGCGAAGTCGGCGATCGTCAAGCGGTCTCCCACCAGGAACTTCCGGCCTTCCAGGCAGGCGTTGAGGACTCCGCCGTTGAATTTCACGGACTCTTCGCCTTCCTTTTCCTTTTCGGGATTCGGGGCGCCGGCCCCGAACAGGCCTTTGATGAGCCGCTCCCAAAACAGGGTTCCGCAGCCGCGCATCCAATGGGCCTGTTGCCAGATCAGCCAGCGCGTGATGTCGATGCGGGCGAGTTCGTCGGCGGGCCAGAGCTCGGTCCCGGGCTTCTTGCCGCAGAGATAGATCAGTATGGCGTTGGATTCCCACAGGACATAGTCGCCGTCGACCAGGACGGGGCACTTGCCGTTGGGGTTGAGCTGCAAAAATTCCGGGGAGCGGGTCTCGCCCTTGGCGGGATCGAGGAACTGGCGTTCCAGCGGTATCCCCAAGTGATCGGCGAGGGCGCTGACCGGATAATTGTTGGGGGAGAGGGGAAGCCAGTAGAGTTTCATGGGGCGCTCCTTTTTTGTTTGGAGCATGGTGCAGCGTGCGGGACCTTAAGTCAAGGCGGCCCTAAAAACACAGCGGCCCGGGCTGATCTCGGTAGGGGCCATTCGTGAATGGCCCCTGCGTGCAATCAACGCCGGGCTGCTGCGCTTAAATCTACCGTCTAGGGTCCAGGCTTGCGTCCCTCTAGAGTGTTGAAACCCTCATCGATGGCAGTAATCCTTGTCGGATCCTCATTCCCTCGTGCCGTTGGTTTCTCCGCGCGGCTCCGATGGATATCGGAGTTCTAACGCGGCCGCCTCGGTTCCAGGGATTTGTTCCGTCGGTGGGAGTCGACCACTTTTGGCCCCTTGGCTAGGGCCTTTGGTAATCTGTCCTCTTATGGGATTTCCAACGGCCTTGATGGTCTTCTCGAAAGGACCTTGTAAACCCGCTTCCAGGTTCCTCCTCTTGGGGCCTTGCCGCCGGCCTTCCGAAGAATGCCTTGAGCCAGCCTTGAGAGTCTGTTGCGTCCTTGCGATAGGGGCAAGCCTTTCAGTCGCCCCTCCCATTGTGGCCTTTGTGACCGTTTTGCGACTGGCTGTTCAGAGCCTCTGCCTTCCTTGGTTCCGGACCCTCCGCCGAGAGCTCCTCTTGCGAGGAGCCCGCCTTAGCAGATTTCGGAAGTTTCATGGCCCTTACTGACGCCAACCACCCGCTGTCGGTCGCTGATCCCTAAACGGTAGGTTTAATTTTAAAAGAGCGTTTCGCCGCGTCGATGTCGGCAATAAATCGAAATAACGCGTTTTCCTCAATGAGGTATTTTTAGAAAAAATTCGCGCCTTGAAATGATTTGGAAAAACAGAATCGAAAAAAATATCCACAACTGTGAATAAGCTTTTTCCACAAGCGAGAGACGGCAAACGCAATAAAAATCGTTATTTGCCGGGGGCTATTTATGTGAGCCGGGTCGCTTGGGGATGCGGCTCGGGAAGCCGATGGAATAATTCGATTTTCCTATCAGCGGCTGTGCACAGGGAAGGGGCCGGTTTTTTAGCAACTTCCCGATGCCCCGGGCGATACGCAAGGGAATCCTAAAAATCGGGGGCCTGCCAATCCTAAGGAGGAAGCTTATGTCGCTTCGTCAGGCCGTGGACCGCGCCATGCGCAGCGGTAGGGTCGTCGCCCCCGATGAGTTCGAAGCCATTTACGGCGAGGCGGCCGCCTCGCTGGATATCAGCCAATTAAGCAGCGGAGATTATTTGTTTCGGGGCGCCGACGCCACCGCCTTGCGCCGGATGCGCTTTCGCAGCGACGAGGAGCGGCGCGAGTTCGCCGTGGGCCTCCTGGGCCGGGCCCGGGAGCGGGTGCTGGGTCAGTTGGCGCAGATGTTGGAGGCGATCCCCGCCGAGGAGCGGGCGCGCTCTTTGGGCTGTTTCATCACGACGGAAGGTACGGCGACCCCGGTGACCTGCTACACGACGGAAGGCACGGCCATCTGGGCGGGCTTCACGACGGAAGGCAGTCCCGCCCATTCTTATTATAACGGGCTCTTGGCGTTCCTGGGACGAGCCTTGCCGACGCAGTCCTTCGTCGGCCTTACGCCTCCGGATTATCGGGAAGGGACGACGCCGGTGAGCCTTGCCGCGATCCAGCTGCTGGACGGCGTCTTCTTCACCGTCGAGAATTTCCGTGCGGCGGAGCTTCCCGCGGAGACGCGCATCTCCAGCGGGATGATCCGCAGCCTCTACCGCAGCCAAGTCTGTGTGGCGAGCGCCGGTCTGCCCGATTGTCGTTAAGGACGCACGATTACTCCCGGAAGCTCCGGACGTAGGCCTCCAACTCTTCCTCCTCTTTAAAGAAGAGGATGTCCTCGTCGGAATTCAGGGGTTCCCCCTGCGGTAAGGCCGAGTCGTGCATGATGCTCCGGAACGGTTGGACATGGAAAAAGCCCCGGAACAAAGTCCAGAAGCCGGCATGGTGGCTAGAAATTGGCACGTGAAGTGCGACGCTCTTCATATCTTCTCCTCCTGATTGTTGATTTGCCCCTTGCCAGGTTCAGTAGAACCCCACCTATTGGACAAACTGTACAGCAATCACTATGCCAGCCTTGGCGTCGCTAAATCCTTGAAAAATGTACATTCTTAAAATTGATTTCTTATCATTTTGAAAAATTTTATCAATTTGAGAGATAATAAGGAAAATTATTTAGTGAGATACCCTCCGATTTTCTATATTAACTAATTGAATATATTCATTTATTTTTTCCGTCACCGTTTTGACCCCTGAGAAGCCCGGCAAGGCCTCCAGGCGGGTGTTGACATGGTCTTCCATGGTTTTTCTCCCAGATTCGTTGCCGAACAAGGTCTGAATCACCAGCTCCGTGTCTTTCGCCGGTTTGATCCCGGTCCCCACCGGGGCCCAAAAATGACGGATGACGAATCGGGCCAGACGGCGGTCGAAGTGGGAGCGTTCCAATTGTAGCCGTGCGATGTTGAAATAGAAAAAGACGTGGATCGACTCTTCCTGCATGATGCCTCGCAGCAGCGGGGTCAGGATCGGGTGTCCCGCCAGCTCGATCAGACGGCGGTAGCCCTGGAGGGTGCTCAGCTCGTTGATCGCCCCCCAGACCATGTGGGTCGGCGAAAAATGCTTGCCGAAGAGGTTCGTCAGGGACGTCGTCAGGCGAGATTCCACCTTGTAGCGCAGCGGGATGCGCGCCTTGGCCCTTGCAGGCCAGTCGGGCTCCGGCGGGCAGCCCGCCTCGGCCAGGAAACGGTGGAGCAGGTCGCCGTGCTGGGCCTCTTCGTGATTCCAACGCTCCATGAAGCGGCGGATCGCGGGCTCTTTCCCCGTGGGGGTGCGGCGCAATTCCTCGAAATACACCTCCGTGAAGCGCTCGATGTCGCGCATGTAGCGCAGCACCGGAATGAAGCGCGCGTCGAGGGGGTGTTTGCGGATCTCGTCCCAGGGGATGGCGGCGACGAAGGCGGGGCTCAGGGCACGCGGGCGTCTTTCGTATTCGTTGAGGACGTCTTGCGGGGTTTCCAACATGGCTCGTGATCTCCTTTGGCGGGACTTACGAGCCTGCGGGCGCTTTGGATGACGAAACTTTTACGGATCCGGGCCATCTAAATAACAGGCGGACACGTAGAGGAGGGAGAGAGGCGCTTATGGTCGTAGGACTGATCCAAAATCGCGATATCTGGAGGCATCCCTGGACCTTGTGCCGGAATTACGGCTTCGGCTTCTACCTGCGCTGCCTCCGCGCGGTCTGCGACGGTCGGCGCCACACCTTCCTGGAGTTATGGAGCGGGAGGGGTCTTTTCCGCCTGTAGCGAAATTACCAAATCCCAGAGAATTTTTTCGCCCCGTTCGAGCTCGGCGACGGGGATGGCCTCGTTCTTGCCGTGCAGTCCGGCCAGGTCCTCGGGTTGGATCAGGAAGGGGATGATGCCGTAGGCGAGGGCGCCCTTGGCGCGGAAGAAGCGGTTGTCCGTGGCGCCCGGCGAGACGAAGGGCAGCACGACGGCCTCGGGATCGTGCCTGCGGATCGCGGCCTCCACCGCCGCGAAATACGGCGTGTCGAAGGGGGATTGGTTGGCGGCGTTCGCCTGGATCAGCTCGATCGCGATGCCGGGGTCGGCGATGCGGGCGCGGACCTTTTCCACGTAAGAGTCCGGAGTCTCCCCGGGCAGGATGCGCGCGTCGATCTCGGCGACGGCCTCGGCGGGGATCACGTTGGTCTTGCTTCCCGCCTGCAGCACCGTCGGCGTGGCGGTGTTGCGCAGCATGGCGTTGAGGATCTTTTCCTTTTCCAGGGAGTCGCCGAAGAACCTCGCGGCGAGCGGTGCGATCGGCCAGTCGAAGAGGTGTCTCATCAAAAAGGATTTGGGAAAGGGAAATTTCTCGGCGAGGCCCGAGAGGAATCTGGCGGCGATCGGCGTCTCCACGATCGGCTGCCGCCACGAAGCGATCCGGTCGACGGCGCGGGTCAGCTTGGCGACGGCGTTGTCCGCCGACGGCATCGAGCCGTGGCCTGAGGCGCCGCGGGCGGTCAGGCGCATCCAGGCCACGCCCTTCTCGGCGACCTGAATCGGGTAGAGATGCAGGCCGTCCCGCGCGAGGCCCACGCTGCCCTCGTTGAAGACGTAGCCGGCCTTCACCTTGTCCCAATGCTTGTCCACCAAAAATCCCGCGCCCAGCTTGCCGCCGGCCTCCTCGTCGGCGACCAGCGCGAGGATCACGTCGCCGTCGAGCTTCACGGCCTCGCGTTTCAGGCGGACGAAGGTCCGGATCTGAAGCGCGACCAGGCCCTTCATGTCGAGGGCGCCGCGGCCGTAAAGGTATCCGTCCTCGATCCGCGGCTGCAGCGGCGGCGATTTCCATTCCTTGGGATCGGCGGGGACGACGTCCAGGTGCCCGAGCAGCAGCAGGGCCTCGGACTTGCCGGAGCCGGGCAGGCGGGCGATCAGGTTGCCGCGGCCCGGCGCGGACTCGAGGATCTCGGAGGCGATGCCTTCGCGGGCCAAGTAGTCGCGGACGAATTCGGCGGCCCTGAGCTCGTTGCCCGGCGGGTTGGTCGTGTCGATGGCGATCAGCTTCTCGAGCAGGGCGAGGCTTTCGGGAGGTTCCTCCGCGCGCGCGAGGCCGAGGGGCCAGGTCCAGAGCGACAGGGCGAGGAGCAAGAGGCGTATCGGCATGTCCTGCTGTTAAGGCGGCGGCCCGGGAATATCAAGCCTTCGCTGCGGGCGGATTAGGGCGGAAACTCTCGAATCACCCGGCCCTCCAGGGCGTCGACCCACAGCCAGCGCCAGGTTTCGAGCCGGTCGCCCAGGTCGAAGGCGAGCTGGATTTCGTAGACCGGGTCCGCGCGGCTGGGCCGGGAGCGGATCAGGAGGAGGGGGGCGGGGCTCCGCCAAAATTCCGCGAGCTGGGGACGGGCCCGCAGGCGCTTTTCGATCTGGCCTTCGTCGAGCAGCTTCACGGGGCGCTCCGGTCGTAGCGGGTCAGGCCGTGGGCCTCGATGAGCCGGATCAGCTTGTCCGCGTAGCGCGGGTCGGTCGCGTACTTGTATCTTCCGGATTGCAGGGCGCGGACGAAATCGCGCGCGTTGTCTTTATGCTTCATGGCATGGCGGAGGTAGCGCCCCTCGGCGATGACGCGGGCGTGGTCGAGGAAGCTCTCCATCGGGTCGTGGTAGCGGCGGAATTTCGCCTGAGTCCTCACCAGGGTTCCGTCGCGGAATTCACGCGTGAAGAGCCGCTGCGATCCCGCGGGCCCCGTGCCCTTGATGCCGAAGAAATTGTTCCCCGGCGCATGGCGGCCCCAGCCGGACTCCAGCGCCGCCTGGGCCAGGGAGACCGAGGCGGGAACGCCGGTCAGGGCTTGGGCGGCGAGGGCGTGCGGGAGCATCCGTTGAAAGAATTCCCGCTGCCGCGCGCCGGCCATGGGCGGGGTCGGCGAGACGGCCGGAGGAGCTTGTCCCGTCCGCGGGCCTGGCGGCGGAGCGGGCGGCAGGTAGAATTGAAATTCCGGGGCGAGGCGGAGGTTCCGATCCGTGTCGGGGGTGAGGCGAAAGTTCATGTGGGAGAGTAAAGCAAGGTCGGGGCCAAGCTGATCTCGCGTAAATCGCGTGCGGAGGCGGTCGGGGATTCGATTTTCGAACTCCCCGGTTCGGAATGCGGTCGATTTTATGGTCGACAGCCCCGGAGTCCTTGGCTAAACCCGGTTCTCCACCCGCCCCCGTAGCTCAGTGGATAGAGCAGCGGTTTCCTAAACCGTTGGTCGCATGTTCGATTCATGCCGGGGGCGCTTTATCAATTACCTTAACCGTGGGGGTTGAAGGGGGAGACGGAGGCCTCCCCCTGGGCTTTAGCTTGTCCCGAACTTGCTTCGGGGCAAGCGAATGATCCAGCGGTTTCCTAAACCGTTGGTCGCATGTTCGATTCATGCCGGGGGCGCAAGAAAACCTTCCTACAGACCTCCTTCGGATATCCCTCCCGCTTGCGCGGGAGGCCGGGGCTCGAAAAAAAATCACCGGGCCTCCCGCCGCCGCTCGAAGGGGAGGAGTCCTCGCCGATTCCGGGCCCCGTTTTGCGTTACGCCCGCAGATCCACCGCCCGACCTGTTTTGCGCGGAATCTTGCGAAAGATAACCGTCCGGTTACTTATTGGAGAGGTCCCCCGAAATCCGGTAAAATTCCTCGAAAAAGTTAAGGGTTGACCGCTTTGGCGCTCAACTGTTATTTTTAAAGTAATTTTAGGGGGTTAAGGGATCTCGAGAATTTTTCCGTAAAGGGGGGATAAGCGATGAACAAATCCGAGTTGATCGAAATCATTTCGGAAAAGGGCAATATCCCGAAAAAGCGAGCGGAAGAAGTCGTCAATCTCGTCTTCGATTCGATGACGGAGGCCCTCGTCAAGGGAGATCGTATTGAAATCCGCGGCTTTGGCAGCTTCGTCAACCGCGATTACGGCTCTTATACCGGCCGGAATCCCCGCACCGGGGAGTCCATCCAGGTCCAGCCCAAAAAACTTCCCTTCTTCAAGGTGGGAAAAGAGCTCAAAGAAAGGGTCGACGGTAAGCCGCCGGCTCCCTCCGGCTCTTCATCCTCCGGTTCGGACGTCTCGCGCGGCGGCGAGGCGGCCGTGCATCCCGCTTCGCACTGATCGCCGCCTCGGGCTGGTATTCGCCTTGCAGTTAACCGCCTCTCATGAGGTCGGAATCCTTCTCCATCCATCCACTCGTTGAATTTCTCCTGCGCATCGACGGCTTGGGCCGTAAGACCGTATGGCGTCTCGCCGAATGCTTCGGCGATTGGGAGCGTTTTCGGAAGGAGGCCCCTGCGGTCTTGCGGGAAGGGCTGCCCTTCCTGACGGAGGCCGCGCGGCGGGCCTTGACGGCGGCCCTGAAGGACGCCGGCGCCTTCGCCGTCAGTTCCAATTTCGTTTCTTTCCAGGATCCGCGCTACCCGGCCCGGCTGCACGAGCTCTACGATCCGCCCTGCGGCCTGTATTTCCGTGGGGATTGGGAGTTATTCCGAAAGGGCCGTCCCTGGGTGGCCCTGGTGGGCACGCGGCGTGCCTCGCGCTACGCCTTGGAGCTCTGCGCTCGCTTGGTCGCCGAGATGAAAGAGTTCGACCCGGTGATCGTCAGCGGCCTCGCCCTGGGCATCGACGGCATGGCCCATCGCGCCGCCCTGAGCCACGGCCTGAAGACCGTCGCCGTCCTCGGCTCCGGCGTCGCCGACATTTACCCGGCGCGGCACCGCGAGCTGGCCCGCAGGATCCTCCAGGACGAAGGACTCCTGCTTTCGGAATCGCCCCCGGGGAGCGCGGTGGAGCGCTGGCATTTTCCCCAACGCAACCGTCTCATCGCCGCCCTCTGCGACGCCGTGGTCGTCGTCGAGGCCCCCGAGAAAAGCGGGGCCCTGCTCACTGCGGACTTCGGCCTGGATTTGGGCAAAGAGATCTACGCCGTGCCCGGCTCGATCGAGGACGACCGTAATCGAGGCGCCCACCGGCTGATCCAGGACGGGGCCAAGCTCTTATTGGAGGGGCGGGAGATTTTTGTCGACTTGGGGCTGGCCAAGCCCCGGAAGGAGGGGACGAAAACGGCAGCTTCCCCGGGCGGCTCGACGGCAGCCCGGACCGACCCCTGGCCGCCGCCCCTTCGCGGCTCCGAGCGTAAGTTATTGGAAATTATCGCTTTTGAGCCGAGTCACATTGACAAAATCACGGACATGAGCCATTTACCCAACCCCCAAGTCGCGGGCCTGCTCATGCAGCTCTGCTTGAAGGGCTTGGTCGAGGAGTTGCCCGGGTCCTATTTTCAATTGCGGGTCCTGGGCCGGGAGTTGTTGTCAAAACCCGAGTCATAACAATAGAATGACCAGACCGCATCCGGGAGTCGTTTTATGGCAAAAAATTTAGTCATCGTGGAGTCGCCCGCCAAGGCCAAGACCATCGAAAAATACCTCGGCAAGGATTTCACCGTGAAGGCCTCGGTCGGTCACATCATGGACCTGCCGACCTCCAAACTGGGTGTCGACATCGAGAAGGATTTCCAGCCCACCTACGTCGTCATCAAGGGCAAGAAGAAGGTGTTAGACGAGATCACCAAGAGCGCCGAGAAGGCCGACCAGGTCTTCCTCGCAACCGACCCCGACCGCGAGGGGGAGGCGATCGCCTGGCACATCGCCAACGAGATCAAGGGTCTCGGCAAGAAGAAAAAGGGAGAGGGCCGGGTCGTCCATCGGGTCCTGTTCAACGAGATCACCAAAAAGGCGGTGCAGCAGGCCATCCAGAAGCCGGTCGAGCTCGACCCGCATCTCTTCGACGCCCAGCAGGCCCGCCGCATCCTCGATCGGCTGGTCGGCTACAAGATCAGCCCCATCCTCTGGGAGAAGGTGAAGCGAGGCCTCTCCGCGGGCCGGGTGCAATCGGTCGCGGTGCGGATCATTTGCGAGCGCGAGAAGGAGATCGCCGCCTTCGTCCCGGTCGAGTACTGGTCGCTGACCGCCAACCTCGAGGGCTCCCTGCCGCCGGCCTTCCTGGCAAAGCTGGCCCAGGTCGACGGCGAGAAGGCCGAGCTCGGCAACGAGGCGGTGGTGACCGCGCTGCGGGCCAAGATCGAAGGCTCGCCCTTTGTCCTCAAAGAGGTCGTCCGCCGCGAGCGCAGGCGCATGCCCTACGCGCCCTTCGTCACCAGCAAGCTGCAGCAAGAGGCCGCCCGCAAGCTCGGCTTTACCGCCAAGAAGACCATGACCCTGGCGCAGAAGCTCTACGAGGGCGTCGAGCTGGAAGGCGGAGAGCCGGTCGGCCTGATCACCTACATGCGTACCGACTCGACCCGGCTCTCCGACGACGCGGTCGCGCAGGTGCGGGACTACATCTCGCAAAAGTACGGCGCGGCCTTCCTGCCGCCTCAGCCCTGGGTCTACAAGAGCAAGAAGGCCGCCCAGGACGCCCACGAGGCCATCCGGCCCACCTCCATCGAGTTCGAGCCCGCGCGGGTGAAGGCCTTCCTCGAGCGCGACATGTTTCGTCTCTACGAGCTGATCTGGAAGCGCTTCGTCGCCTGCCAGATGAGCCAGGCGGTCTACGACCAGACCACCTTTAATATCACCGCGGGTCCGGCCCTGTTCCGCGCCACCGGCTCCATCCTCAAGTTTGCCGGCTTCACGCAGGTCTACATGGAAGGGCACGACGAGGCGGACGTCGTTCCGGAGGAGGACGAAGAGTCCTCGCAGCTGCCGGACTTGAAGGAGGGCGAGACCCTCAAGCTGCTCGGCCTGGAGGGCAAGCAGCACTTCACCCAGCCGCCGCCGCGCTTCACCGAGGCCTCGCTGGTCAAAGAGCTCGAGGAAAAGGGCATCGGCCGCCCCTCGACCTACGCCTCGATCTTAAGCGTCATCCAGGACAAGAAGTATTGCGAGAAGCTCGAGGGCAAGTTCCACCCGACCCAATTGGGGACCATCGTCAACGACCTGTTGACCGCGCATTTCCCCAAGATCCTCAACATCGAGTTCACCGCCAAGATGGAAGAGGAGCTTGACGAGGTGGAGGAGGGCAAGCGCACCTGGATCGCGACCTTGCAGGACTTCTACCAGCCCTTCGCCGAGACCCTCGAGAAGGCCAAGGTCGACATGAAGGACCTGAAGCGCCAGGAGATCGCGACCGACCTAAGCTGCGAGAAGTGCGGCAAGCCGATGGTGGTGAAGTGGGGCCGGCACGGGGAGTTTCTCGCCTGCAGCGGCTATCCCGAGTGCAAGAACACCAAAGAGGTGCAGCGCGCCGCCGGCGGGGCCTACCAGGCCGCGGCCGAGAAGACCACCGATGAGGTCTGCGAGAAGTGCGGGGCCGCGATGGTGTTCAAGCGGGGGCGCTTCGGTGAGTTTCTGGCCTGCAGCCGCTACCCCGAGTGCAAGTCCACCAAGGCGATCCCGATCGGCGTCGACTGTCCGGAGTGCGGCAAGCCGCTGAGCGAGCGCAAGACCAAGCGCGGCAAGTCCTTCTTCGGCTGCACCGGCTACCCCAACTGCAAGTTCGCGCTTTGGGACCGGCCCATCCCCGAGCCCTGTCCCAACGGCGACTCGAAATTCCTCTTGCAGAAATACAGCAAGAAAGACGGCAACCGCGTCGCCTGTCCCAACAAGGAGTGCGGCTATACGCGCAGCCTCGAGAGCCCCGCTGCGGCGGCGGGCGGGGAGGGGTGAGGGGGCGCGGAGAAGGAGGTCACCAAGGCAACCGCGTTTGTAGAAAGAGACCGAGGGTGCTTCCTCCCCCGGGCAAATAACGCCCACGGATCCCAATGCCGATGTTCGGGTCCTTCCATTCGAATCCCAGGTCGGTCCCCAACCAAAATAGGTGTAATGATTCCTGGTCAGCTTGAAGGTGTCGGTAACCCAAGCCGGTTTGGATTTGGATCGCCAGGGACGGGAAGGAGTATCCAAGCAAGCCATAGGCGCCCAAGTCCAGGGCCCGGAGGGTCGCGGAACGCACCGGACCCTCAGCCTCCCGCGCCAGCGCTTGTCCCGCCGGATTGAAGTCAAACTGGATTCCCCCGCCGAAGATGAGTCCGGAGGGATCGCCGGAACTCGAAAACTCGAGCCCTGTGCCGAGCATGAAATCCGCGGACTCAAATTTGGCATTTCCCAACGTCAGGTTCGTGAAATGGAAGCCCAGGCGCGCCGGAATTCGCCACCGATTTTGCCTGAGTGTCAGGTCGAGGCCCGCTTCGCGGTAAATGTGCTCCAGGTTTTCCTTCGAGAATGCGGAGGGGTTGATTCCCTTGGGGCTGAAAAAGTCGCTCATTAGCCGAAAGCGCGCCGCGGCGTGGGCACCGATGGGTTTACGCCCGGTCGCCTTTGATTCGACGTACTCCTCAACCAACTGCGCGAAAAACTCGTAGGAGTTCTTCAAAGAATAGGGTTTGCCTTCGACAAGATGATGGGGTTGGGGAACAGCCTCGGGCTGAGAAGCCGCCTCGGCGGAGACCCGGCGGAACAGGGCCTCCAGATGATTGCGTGCCTCCGTCGTCAGAAACACCGAATCGATGGCATGTCCTAGTTCATGGTAAAAAGTTCCGGCCGTATCCCCGGCTATGGGCCACAGAGGGGCACCGTTTGGGGTTCGCTCAGAGTCGGTGAGTTCCCAGGGGCTGTTGAGCAAAGCGATGCGGTGGGCCTCGTCCAAATATTTGCCTTTCGTCTGTTCACTGGCGGGATAGACGTCACATTTTTCCAAGACGGGCTTTTGGTCCTTTTGCCGACTAGCGATGAGCAGGCTTAAGTCGCGGCGACCGTTTCCGGGGGCGAGCAGGCGATTCATATCCTCGGGTCGAACGACTCCCTTGATCACCTCAAAATGCGCCTGAAGGATCGCTTCGTAAAGCCATTCGGGCAGACGAGACTGTTTCGGGTAATAGACGGCGACGGATTTTTCTAGGCCTGTGATTGGAAGGTCCTTCCGCCGAAAATCCGTAGCATTGATGCAAGAGAGGGGGGTGGGAACCGTTG
This sequence comes from bacterium, assembly GCA_048499175.1. Classification (GTDB taxonomy): domain Bacteria; phylum UBA10199; class UBA10199; order DSSB01; family DSSB01; genus DSSB01. The sequence continues at coordinate 29,655 of JASOAK010000018.1, read as the reverse complement.
TCACGGCAGGTGCTTGGGAGTAAAGAGCATACGATTTTTTTAGGGATTGAGCGCCGGCGACGTACTGGGATACCGACTCCGTCCAGGACCGCAAGCGGCTCGAGTGAAACCTTGCGACATCGTATATCGCCGCCATTTCCGCTGCCGAAAGCCGCGGGGAGTCTTTGGAACCGTTATTATTGCCGTAACGAAACAGGTATTGGATGTCCTGTTGGAAATCGTAAGAATCCCCGCCCGCAGCCGAAGTTTTTTTGAAAGCCTTGTTGACTTCTTTGCAGACATAGCGGCCGTCTTCGCTCAAATCCGAACCGGCTTTCAAGCCGTCGTAAAGCGATTTTTGAAGACAATCTCCGGCATTACTGGATTGAGACGACAGGCATTTTTGAGTCTCGGTGACGACATCCGCCGCTTCGTGCCGATTTTTTTGCTCGTATTGTAGGTACAGCCGGTTTTGCTCGACCGTCGGCGCGTCGTCGAGGGCGAATAAATCCTCGACGCCGTCTGCCTCGAACCGCTGTACCGAGAGGCATTGCAATCTTTCACGAAGGATTTTTGCGTTTTCTCGGGACATGAGGAGGATGAAAAAAAACCCCGCCAATGGCGGGGTTTTTTGAGAATCGTTGGTCTAGAAGTCGGGGTCCTTCTTCGGCGCAGGGTTGTCCTTCTTCGGAGCCGGAGTGTCCTTCTTCGGCGGCTGGGGAGGAGGGGGAGAAGGATTGCCCTTCTTCTCCGCCGGCTTCTTGCCGCCACCGGTGCCGTCCTTCGGTTCGCCCTCGGGGGGCGGCTTGTTCGGATCGACCGGGACCGACTTGCCGTCCGGGATCTGATTGATCGGGGCCGAGGTGAGCTCGCCCTTGACGCGGATGATGACGCGGCGGTTCTTGGTCTGCGCGGTCTGGATCTGGGCGTAAGAGCCCTTCTCCGGAACGGCCAGGCGCTCTTCGCCGTAACCGATCGAGTCGAGGCGGTTTTCGGCCACTCCGAAGCCGACCAGGAGCAGTTTGACCCACTTGGCGCGGCGCTCGGAGAGCTTCTGGTTGGCGTCGTTGGATCCCTGAGAGTCGGTATGACCCTCGATAGTCCAGGTGACCTGCTTCATCCACTCGTACTTGGCCTTGTCCTCGTTGGGATCGACTTTGTCGTACTTCGTGGCGGAAGGCGCCTTGAGCCCGTTCATCTTGTCGGCGATGTCCTTCATGTTCTCGAGCTCGAACTCGGTGAGGGCGAAGACCGGCTTGGCGATCTTCTTCAACTCCGGATCGTTCGGATCCAGGGTCTTGCCGGCGTTCTTCTTTACGTACTCCTCGAGACGAGCGACATCGGCGTCGGTCGGCTTCGCGAGGGCGAAGTTGGGCTGGACGATGTCCAGGGTGAAGCCGTGGACTTTCTCCACGAACTTCTCGACGTTCTTGCCCAAGTGATCCTTGAGCGCGTCGACCAGGACCGCGGTGTCGAAGCGGCCGCGCAGGTCGCGGTTGCGCTTGGTGAGCTCGCGCTCCTCGATGTGCAGGCGCTCGACCCATTGATCGATCTCGTTGCATTCCAGGTCCTTGACGTTCGGCGGGAGCTCGGTCGGGACGGGATCGCCGGTGACCTGGGCCCAGAAGTCGTAGCCCTTGGCGTATTTCTTCTCGGCCTCGGTCTTGGCCGCCGCCAGTGTCTCTGGCTTCAGGCTGTCGGCCTTGGCCTTGTTGACGTCCGCCACGATCTGGGCGTCGATTTGCTCTTCCGTCAGCTTGCCTTCCTTCTTGGCCACGTAAGCCTTGCGCAGGGCCTCGCGGACGGCCTTCTCGTCGGCGCCGCCCTTGATGAGGGCGATACGAACCTCGCGGTAGAACAAGGCGTCGCGGATGTTCGCCGTGGTGAGCGGATCCGAGCCGCTCTCGAGGAAGCCCTTCAGCTCGTCCAAGTCGGCCTTGACCTTGGTGTTGTCGGCACGGAGCTGGGCGATGCTGTCGACGTAAGAGTCGATCGACCGCTTGGCGCCGTCGCAGACGGGAACCGGTTCTTTGATGGTCATCTTCTTGGTCGAAGGACGGAAGGTCAGCAACCCGCCCAGCGCCCAGCCGGCGTTGTTGAAGTCGCCGCCGTAGATGGCGTTGGTCTGGGCGAAGAAGTCGGCGCCGATGTGGACGTTGCCGACGTTGAAGCCGAGGACGTTGACGTCCGCGCCGACCGCCGTGCCGAGGCCGCTTTGCTTATGCAGCTGGAAGCCGCCGTCGACGTTGGTGGTGCCCCAGCCGTAGCCGAGGAGGCCGTAGATGCCCAGGCTGGCCGGACCGACCAGGACGCCGCCCAAGCCGTCGCCGTAGGCGCGCTTCCAGTCGATCTCGATGCGCGGGCCGAGGCCGAGGCTCCAGAGGCTGCTGCCGCCGGTGTTCTCGTTGCCCTTGGTGCCGTCGAACTGCAACTGACCGCCGCCGCGGACGCGGAAGGTGCCCCGGTTGAAGTCGTGCATCAGGGCGCCGTTAAACAAGTAATGGGTGAAATCCCCGAATTGGGAGATGTTGTCGATGGCGAAGAGACCGCCGTTGCGACCGCCCATGGTCTCGGGCCCGAAGCCCAAGCTGAACTTCCACTCGAGGCGAGGGGGATCCTCGGTTTTCGTCTTGTCGTCGGCTTTCTTTTGTTCGGCCTTTTTCGGACCTTCAACCGGCGGGGGAGGCGGAGTTTCAACTTTAGCGTCGGCAGATACACTGCCCGAAGCGGCGGGTTTGGCTGGTGGCGTCATACCAAATCTCCTCTTTCAGGGGGAAATTAGACAAATTTTAAAAATGCTGCTGTGACTTACGTCGAACGGTTTATCGCGGGGGTTTTTTTAAAGTTGCGGAAAAAAATGAAAAAAGGATCCCGGGCCTTTTGAGGGGATCCAAAAAGAAGAGGAGGGGATCGGTTTTGCGTTGTGCCCCATCGTCCGAAGATACGGTCCGGGAGCGCCCTTCGGAGAAGGGCGTCTTTCCGGCCAGAATTCTGTATTAAATATAAGGTTAGGGACCGGAGCCGGTCCGGAAGCGCCACACCTCCTTCCCAACCCCGGTCCTAACCCGTGGAATTTCTGTACTATTCGTCGCTGCGCGCCGTCGGACCGCCGGCGTCGGCGCCCGAGGCCACGGGGGCTTCCTCCCGACGGCGCTCCCGCCGTTCGGCCCGAGGGGCTCCCGCGTCGCCCGTGGTGATCGTGCTGATCGGGGCTCCGGCGCTGCCGTCGGCCCCGGAGACCGGCCCGGCACTGGCCCGCACCTCGGTGTCGAGGGCGGAGCAGACCGGATCGGTCGAGTTCGGCATGCAGACGAACATCTCGATACGGCGGTTGGTAGCCTGGCGGCCGCGGACCTCGTCGGTCAGGGCGGTCCCTCGGATGCCGTCCCGGTTCAGCATGGTGACTTCCGCGCGGGTCATGCTGTGGGTGTCCCCACGGCGCCCGGAGGTCTGGTCGTAGTAGTAGACCAGGTTGGTTTCTCCTCGGCCCAGCGGGGTGATCATCGCGGGATCGACGCCGTAGAAGATCAGCGCGTCGCGGATCGCCTGGGCGCGGCGCAGCGAGAGGCGCTGGTTCATGGCGTCGTCGCCCCGGCTGTCGGTGTGGCCGACGATGTAGAAGTGGGCGCCGCGCATGTCCGGAGACCGCAGGGTCTCGGCGATGCCGCGGATGACTTCGAGGCTGGGCGAGTATTCCTCGCCGCGGCCCGCGGTGGTGTCGCCCGGAGCCCGTCGGGTTCGCGGGAAGATCGAGCTGAAGGCGTCCTCGATCTCCGCCTGCGGGCGGATTTCGCCGCGGTGGTCGCGTCCCCAGGCCTCCGCCGCCGCGTTGATCGGGGCGATGTCGGCGTCGCGTACGGAGACGCGGTCCGGGGCGCCCATCGGGCGGGCGGTGATGAAGTGGATCTCGGAGAGCCGCGTGATGGCGCGGATCAGGCTCGGGGCCGCCGTCGTGGGCACGCCCAAGCGGACCAGGGCCATGCGGACCAGGCCGTCGATCAGGCCGCGCTGCTCGCGCAGGTCGGCCCGCTCGTCCTCGAGGCTGGTGCGGAGCGTCTCCAGGGAGTCGCAATCCGAAGGCAGGGGCTCGGGGACGTCGACGCCGGTGACCTCGCGGAAGGAGTAGGGATCGAAGTCGTCCGGGAAGATGGTGCGGGCCGCGATCGTGCGGTTGTCGGCCGTCGAGGGATCGAAGTCGTCCGGGAAGACCTCGCGGGCCTGACGGGCACGCTCGGCCGGATCCGTGACGGGATTTTCGGCGCGGCTGCGCAGGTAGCTGCCGTAGAGCCGGCGCAGCTGCTCGACCACCTCGGCGCGGGGCGTCGGGGTTTCGCCGCCGAGCTGGCGCTCGATGTGCTGGGCCAGCGCGGTGCGCAGGGATTCGACCAGCTGCTCTTGGGTGACGCCCTGGACTTCCAGCTGCGTGCGGATACTCTCGAGGAAGACCGCGTTTTGCGTGTTCTCCTCGCGCAGGCCGGCGTTTTCGGACTGCAGGCTGTGGATGCGTTGGACGATCTCGCCGCGGCGGTCGACCGAGCAGGCCTCGGAGATCACCGTGGGGGTCGGGGTCAGCGCGCCGCGGAAGGTGAGGGCACCGCCCAGCTCGAGGAAGCCGCTGTTATGCACGCTGCCGAAGACCGTGGGGTTGGCCGCGTAGAAGTCGAGGCCCAGCTCGACGGAGCCGACGCGGACATTCAAGAGATTCAAATCGGCGCGCGGGGTCAAGGCGAAGCCTAGTTGGTCGTGGAGTTGGAAGCCCCCGTCGACCGTCGAGGTGCCGAGGCCCAGGCCCAGGCCGACTTCGATGCCGAAGCGGCTGGGTCCGGCGACGGGGCCGCGGCCCCAGGCCCGGCTCCAGTCGAGCTCGAAGCGAGGCGCGAGGCTGAATATATTGACATGGCTTCCGGAGGTGTTTTCGCCGCCGTTCACGCGATGATAGCCCAACAGGCCGCCGAGGCGCGGACGGACCGTGCCGCGGGTCAGGTCGTAGAGGGCGCCGCCCGCGACGCTGAAGCCGATCCAGTCGCCGAATTGCGAGATCGGAGAGTAGGCGAAGGGCAAGGCGTTTCTTCCGCCGTGGTCCGCCGCTCCCAGCGAGGCGCGGCCGAACAAGGTCACTTGTTGAGGATCGTCCGTCGCGGCCGCAGTGCTGTCGGTGCCGGCATCGCCGGTCGAGGGATTGGGGGTGCGGGTGGTTTCGACGGAGGCGTCCGAGATCGGGGCCCCGGCATCGGGAGAGGTTGCGGAGGCGTCGACGCTCGCGTCACGCGAAAGAGGGGGGGTCATAGCCGTACTCCTTGGCTGTGCCCCCGCAGAGTGAACGTTTATAAAACGGACAAATTTATGTACTTCTTTTAAGACCAGGATTCCCTGGTTTCGCCTTGTTTATCGCGAGCCTCGTAGGGAAGTTGCTTCAAAAAAAACTTTTATTTCTTCGAAGCAACTAATCCGAACCGCGGTCGATAGTAAACTCGCAGTCCCAAAAAGGCGCACGATGCAACCCACTCGTCTACTTAAGAAGAGGTTCATTATGAACAAGACCCCTAAAGCTTTCTTATGGATCGTCGGGCTTCTTTTCTCAGCGGCCTTCGCCGGCCAGGCCCAAGCCGCGACTTACAGCCCGCCCAACAATTATGACCTCTGCCAAAATGCGGGCTGCACCTATCAAGAGCAGACGCTCCGTAAGGCCATCCAGGAAGCTTGCGCCAATTCGGGCGACGACATCATCAACTTCGACAAGTGGAGCACCAGCCATCCCGACAGCAAGGTGATTACGGTCGACGGACCCCTGGTGATTCCTTCCACCTGTCAGGGCAAGATTCAAATCATTGGCCGCGAGGGTGCCGACGGGGTTGACGTCACCTTGAAGGCCAACGATTCCCGCATCAGCGCCTCGGAATGCATCCTGGATATCCAATCGAACGGGAACCTCGTCCAGGGCATCAACGTCATTTCCTCGAGCGGCAAGGGCATCTGCGTCAACGGCAACAACAACACCTTGGCTCGCGTCTACATCGGCCGCAAGCGCGTCGCCGGGACCAACGACGGCAACAACGTCGGCCTCGAGATCAACGGCAACAACAACAATATGTATGACAGCGTGGTGGTGGCCAGTGCCTCCCACGGCGTCGTCGTGACCGGCGACAGCAACAAGTTCAGCAAGAACTACGTCGGCACCACCAAAGAAAACGAAGCGACCGCCAACCCCGGCAACGGCCACGGCAACGGCGGGGACGGCTTCCGCATCGACGGCGCCCGCAACAAGGTCGGCGGCTCGCCCACCCTGAAGAATTACATCTCGCACAACGGCGGGATCGGCATCGCCGTCATCGGCGGCGCTTCCAACCACTTCAACGATTTGGGTTTCAACAGCATCTACGGCAACGGCGGGCTGGGCATCGACCTGCAGGCCGACGGCCCCACCGGCCCCGGCGCGGGCTCCTGCTCGGGCGGTCCCAACGACTGCCTGCCTTTCCCCTCGATGGTGCGCTCGCAGCCCTACGGCACCAACAACTATGTGATCCAGGCCCGCGGTCCCGCGGGTTCCGAGATCCAGATCTACGCGGTGAAGGCCAGCGACGGCGACACCCACGGCGAGGGCAAGATCTTCCTGGGCAAGCTCAACCTGCCGCTCGGCGAGCCGGGCACCACGAAGAGCTTTTCCTATTTGATCAGCGGCACCAACCTGGTCGCCGGTGTCAAGATCTCGATGCTGGCTTCCCGTCCCGAGCAGGACGGCAGCGACACCGTGATCAACACCTCCGAATTTTCCGGAACCATCGAACTACATGACGATCCCTCGGATTCCCCCGATCCCCGTCCGACGCCCCCGCTTTGCGGCGACGGCAACGTCGACGAGGACGAGCAGTGCGACGACGGCAACTTAGTCAATGGCGACGGTTGCAGCGCGACCTGCCAGAACGAGGTTCCTTCCACCCCGACGCCCGGCCCGACGCCGACGGTGACTCCGACTCCGACCCCGACGGTGACCCCGACCCCGGGTCCGACGCCGACCGCGACGCCCGGTCCTACGCCTACGGCTACGCCTACGGCTACGCCTGGTCCGACGCCCACGGCGACGCCCGGCCCGACGCCGACGGCCACCCCCGGCCCGACGCCGACCGCGACGCCCGCCCCGACGGGTACCCCTGGGCCCACGCCCACGGCGACCCCCGGCCCCGGCTGCGTCCCGACCAACTTGATCGCGACCGCCGTCTCGGCCTCGCAGATCGACTTGAGCTGGGTGGACAACTGCCCGGATGAGATCCGCTATACCATCGAGCGCGGCTCGCCCGGCATGGATTGCGCCAACCCCGGCGTGGACGCTACTTTCCTCCAAGTGGCCGAAGTGGGAGCCAACGTGACGACGTACCAAGACTTGGGCGTCCCCACGCCTCCGCTGGCCTCGAACACGACCTACTGCTACCGGGTCCGTGCCGAGTTCAACGGCTCCATCTTCTCGGATTACTCCAATAAGGACGACGCGAAGACCTTCACGGCGCCCGTGGATATTCCGGCCAACCCGACTCACTTGATCGCGACCGCGGTGAGCAGCACGCAGATCGACGTGAACTGGGTGGACAACGCCAACAACGAAGAGGCTTACGAGCTCTGGCGCTCGGTGGGCGACTGCTCCAGCTTCGCCCTGTTGACCGACACCATCCCGGCCAACAGCACCAGCTTCCAGGATACCGGCCTGACGCCCAGCACCCTGTACTGCTACAAGGTGCGCGCGAAGAACTCGGTCGGCACCAGCAGCTTCTCGAACGTCGACGACGCGACGACCTTCCCGGCCCCGACGACGGTCCCGAACCCGGCGACCAATCTGACGGCGACCGCGATCTCCTCGCAGCAGATCGATGTGACCTGGACCGACAACGCGACCAACGAAGACGGCTACAAGATCGAGCGTTCGGCTGACACGAACTGCTTGCTCGGCGTCGGCTTCGCCGAGGTCGCGACGACCGGTCCTAATGCCACCGTATTCCACGACACCGGCCTGACCCCGAGCACCAAGTACTGCTACCGCGTGCGTCCCTTCAACGCTCAGGGCAACGGCTCTTACTCGAACATCGACGACGCCACCACCTTGGATGTGCCCGGCGTCCCGCCGATCGCCCCGATCAACCTGCAGGCGGACGGCGTGACCAGCAGCCGCATCGACGTCCAATTCGTCGACACGGCCGACAACGAGGCGGGCTTCGTGCTCGAAAGGGCCCCCGGCGCCTGCGCCGACGGCAACCCCTTCGCGCCCATCGCCAACCTGCCGGCCTCCGGCGGCATCGGCGGCGGCATCCAGTACCACGACCTGGGACTGCCCGCGAACAGCACCTTCTGCTACCGCGTGAAGTCTTTCAACATCGCCGGCGATTCGCCCTACAGCAACATCGACGACGGTTCGACCCTGGCGGTGCCGGTGGTCGTCCCGAACACGCCGATCGACCTGACGGCGACCGCCGAGAACAGCCACTCGATCAGGGTCACCTGGACCGATACCTCCAATAACGAGGATCAGTTCGTGGTCCAGCGCGCCGACGGCCTTTGCGCCCAAGGGAATCCATTCAGCGACATCGCCACGGTTCCCGCGGTCCTGGGCAGCGGCACGGTGGTCACCTTCTTCGACAACACGGTCGATGACGCGACCAGCTACTGCTACCGCGTGATCGCGACCAACATCGTGGGTGACAGCCTGCCGTCCAACACCGACGACGCCACCACGCCGGCGGACCCCGTCTGCACGGCCGGTGACGCCGACAACGACAACATCTGCGACGACTCCTTGAACGGCAATCCGGATCCGGATTCGGGCGAAGGGCCTCCGGGCACCGACACCGACGGCGACGGCACGCCTGACGCGGGCGACAACGACTCCGACGGAGACAACATCTCCGACGAGGACGAGGAGGGCGACGGCAACGTCGACACGCCTCCGGTCGACACCGACAACGACGGCACGCCGGACTTCCGCGACGAGGATTCCGACGACGACGGCATCCCCGACGACGACGAGGACAACGACGACGATCCGAACACGCCTCCGACCGATACGGACGGCGACGGTACCCCGGACTTCCAGGACACCGACTCGGACGACGACGGTATCCCGGACGGCGCCGACGGCACCCCGATCGACAACTGCCGCGTGGTCGTGAACACCGACCAGAAGGACACCGACGGCGACGGCCTGGGCGACGCCTGCGACCCGACCCCGGGTACCAACCCCGGCGATCAGGACGGCGACGGCATCCCGGACAACGTCGACAACTGCCCGACGGTCCCGAACGCGGACCAGACGGACACCGACAAGGACGGGATCGGCGACGCCTGCGACCCGACCCCCGGCACCGGATTCTTCCCGATGCTCGAGGGCGCCGGTTGTAGCCTGAACCAGCTCGGAGCCACCGGTCTGCAGGGCCTGCTGCCCTTCGGCCTGATGCTGATCCCGGGCGCGATCTTCGGCTACGTCCGTCGGAAGGCCAAAAAGTAAATAAAAACCGCGGCTCCTGCTTGGGGTGGGAGCCGCGGTTCTTACAAATTCCCTAACACCCCATACCCCCAGAAGGCCCTCTAATTGCGGCCAAAAGCCGCGACGAGAGGGCCTTCGTTTGTTTGGGGTGGTATAAATCCCCTTCCTTAAACGAAAAATAAGCCTTTATCCACAGGCGGCTCTTCGTCTATCATTAATATGTACAAAATTGGGCCCGCTAAAAAAATTCTTGCCAAGCACGGGGCATGAGCGTACACCCAATAAATACTTAATTAGACCCTATATCCCACACTCCTCTTAACCCCTAGGGCCCCCAACGCAAGTTGGGGGCTCTTTTTTTGCGAAATGCTGACAGGGCGGGGCATTTCCGCTACATTCGTCCCGTGTCGAATTCCCTCGTTCCCGAAGTCACCATCGTCGGCGCCGGTCTCGCCGGCTCGGAGGCGGCCTGGCAGTTGGCAAGTCGGGGGCATCCCGTCCGGCTCCATGAGATGCGCCCGCGAAAAAAATCCGAGGCCCACAAGACCGGGGATTTCGCCGAATTGGTTTGCAGCAACTCCCTGCGCGGGGCGGACTTAAAAAATGCGGTGGGCCTCCTTAAAGAAGAGATGCGATGCCTGGATTCTCTCATCATGCGCTCCGCCGATCGAAACGCGGTACCGGGGGGAGGAGCCCTGGTGGTGGACCGGGAGGGCTTTTCGAAATTCATCACCGAAACGATTCGTGGCCACCCCTTGATCGAAGTGGTGAATGAAGAATTCACGAAGCTAAATGTAGGGGCGAACCTTGTGTTCGCCCTCCCTGGCGAGGGGCGAACACAAGGTTCGCCCCTACTGATCGCCACGGGACCGCTCACCAGCCCGGCGCTCGCCGAGCAGATCGCCCGGCTGACCGGCTCCGAATCTCTATATTTCTACGACAGCATCGCCCCCATCGTGGAGGCCGACAGCGTCGACATGGCGGTCGCCTTCCGCGCCTCCCGCTACGACAAGGGCGAGGCCGACTACCTGAATTGCCCGATGAACAAGGAGGAGTACGAGGCCTTCGTCGCGGCGCTCCTTGCCGCCGAACAGGTCCCGACCAAGGATTTCGAGCAGCCGAAGTTCTTCGAGGGCTGCCTGCCGGTCGAGGTGATGGCCGAGCGCGGCCGCGACACCCTGGCCTTCGGGCCGATGAAGCCCGTCGGGCTGATCGACCCGCGCACCGGCAAGCGCCCGCATGCCGTCGTCCAGCTTAGGCAGGACAACCTGCACGCGACACTCTATAACATGGTGGGTTTCCAGACGCGGATGAAATACCCCGAGCAGCAGCGGGTCTTCCGTAGGATCCCCGGCTTGGAGCGCGCCGAATTCGTGCGCCTCGGCAGCATGCACCGTAACACCTTTCTCAACTCGCCCCGCCTCTTGAGTCCCCGGCTCGAGCTCAAGTCGAGGCCCGGTATTTACTTCGCCGGCCAGATGATCGGCGTGGAGGGTTACGTCGAATCGGCGGCAATGGGCCTCTACGCGGGCCTGGTGCTGGCCGAGCGTCTGGGCGGTCGCGACCTGCCGGTGCCCCCGCCCGATACCGCCCTGGGTGCTCTGGTTCGGCACATCAGCCTGGCCTCCGAGACCGACTTTCAGCCGATGAACGTGAATTTCGGGTTGATGGAAATTCCTCCGAACTACCGTCGCAAGGAGCGGCGCCTGGAATTGGCCCGGCACGCCCTGGCCCAACTGGCGGAGTGGACGCGGCAGGCGGGGGTCGGCCGGGCGGGTGCGCCGGCCCGCTCCGTCGCGGGGGTGTCCGCATGAGCCGCGTCGAGGAATTCCTGACCTATCTCAGGACCGAGAAAAACTGTTCCGCCCACACGCTGAGAAACTACGCCATCGACCTCCGCGAGCTCGCCGAATTTCTGAAAACGCAGCATCCTGAGTGGGCGAAGGATGGCGAGGTCCAATGGGAGCGGCTGCCACTCCTGCCGCTGCGCGCCTACCTGGCGCGGGCCCACGGCCGCCTGAAGGCCAGCTCGCTGGGCCGGCGCATCGCCTCCTTGCGCAGCTTCTACAAATTTCTGGCCAAGCGCGGCCTGATCCGGCGCAACGTCGCCCTGGAGCTGTCCGCCCCCAAGCTCCCCAAGACCCTGCCGAAATTCCTCGACGTCGACGAAGCCTTCCGTCTGATGGAGCTCCCGCAGGGCGAGGGCTTCGAGGCGCGCCGCGACCGCGCCATCCTCGAGCTGTTCTATTCGAGCGGCCTGCGCATCGGCGAGCTGACCTCGCTCAAGACGCCCGCGCTAGACCTGAAGGAGGGCATGGTGCGGGTGCAAGGCAAGGGCCGCAAGGAACGCCTGATTCCGGTCGGGAAGAAGGCCTGCGCGGCGCTGGCGGCCTACCTGGAGGTTCGCCCGCAAATCCAGGCCCAGAGCGGGTTCGAGGACTTCATCTTCCTGGGGAAGCAGGGCAAGGCGATCCACCCCCGCGTGATCGCCAAGCGCCTCCGCGCCTACGCCCTTAAGCTCGGCCTGCCCAAAAACGTCACCCCGCACATGCTGCGGCACAGCTTCGCCACCCACTTGATGAACAACGGCGCCGACTTGCGCGGAATCCAAGAACTATTGGGCCACGCCAGCCTCTCGACGACGCAGAAATACACCCATATTAGCCTTGACAAGCTGATGGACGTCTACGACAAGTCGCACCCGAAGGCCTGACGGGGAGCGGGTTTGCGGGTCTTCGCCGCGCCCTGTCCCGCTGGAAAATATTTTTTTTCGAGGCCTTGACGAAGCCTCGCCACGTAACCAAATAAGGTTTTTTTCTTAGGAGTCTCCCTTGGACAAGACTTTCCACGCCACTACCATCCTCGCCGTCCGCCGCGGCGTGCAAGTCGCGGTCGCCGGCGACGGTCAGGTCTCTTTCAACAACACGGTGATGAAGGCGGGCGCCAAGAAGGTGCGCCGCATGAAAGAGGGCAAGGTCGTGGCCGGTTTCGCCGGCTCCACCGCCGACGCCTTCACGCTCTTCGAAAAATTCGAGGCCAAGCTCGAGCAGTTCAACGGCAACATCACCCGCGCGGCCGTCGAGCTGGCCAAGGATTGGCGCACCGACCGGATCCTGCGCCGCCTCGAGGCCATGCTGATCGTCGCCAATCAAGAAAAGACCTTCACCCTCTCCGGCAACGGAGACGTCATCGAGCCCGACGACGGGATCGCCGCCATCGGCTCCGGCGGTCCCTACGCCCTGGCCGCGGCCCGGGCGCTGTTGCAAAACACGCAGCTGAGCGCCAAGGAGATCGCCTTGGCCGCGATGAAGATCGCCGCCGACATCTGCATCTACACCAACGATTCCGTCACCCTGGAAGAGATCGAATAAGCATGAAAGCCGTCAACTTCACCCCCCGAGAAATCGTCTCCGAGCTCGACCGCTACATCATCGGCCAGAAGGCCGCGAAGCGGGCCGTGGCCATCGCCCTGCGCAACCGCTGGCGCCGTCAAAACGTCGGCCCCGACCTGCGCGACGAGATCGCCCCCAAGAACATCATCATGATCGGCCCGACCGGCGTCGGCAAGACGGAGATCGCCCGGCGCCTCGCCAAGCTCGCCAACGCGCCCTTCATCAAGGTCGAGGCCAGCAAGTTCACCGAGGTCGGCTACGTCGGCAAGGACGTCGAGTCGATTATCCGCGAGCTGACCGAGACCGCGGTCAAGATGCTCCGCGAGGAAGAGACCGCCCATGTCCAGGCCAAGGCCGAGGACCTGGCCGAAGAGCGTCTGCTCGACCTGCTATTGCCCACGACGCCCAAGCCGAATCCCGCCGAGCCCGAGGGCGCGGCGACGCCCACCCGCGATAAGCTCCGCCAGCAGCTGAAAGACGGCAAGCTCAACGACCGCACCGTCGAACTCGAGCCCTCCGGACCGCCCGCCGGCGTCATGCCCATGTTCGAGGTCGTCTCCGGGCCCAACCTCGACGAGCTCGGCGCCAACCTCAAAGACATGATGTCGGGCCTCTTCTCGAAGGGGCGGAAGCGCAGCAAGCTGAAGGTCCCCGAGGCCCTCAAGGCCCTGGCCCAGGAAGAGGCCGCCAAGCTGATCGACATGGATACCGTCACCAAGCGCGCCATCGATCGGGTCGAGCAGAGCGGGATCGTCTTCCTGGACGAGATCGACAAGATCGCCGGAAAAGAATCCCAGCACGGCCCCGACGTCTCCCGCGAGGGGGTGCAGCGCGACATCCTGCCCATCGTCGAGGGCAGCAACGTCAACACCAAGTACGGGATGGTGCGCACCGACCACATCCTGTTCATCGCGGCCGGGGCCTTCCACGTCTCCAAGCCCAGCGACCTGATCCCCGAGCTCCAGGGGCGCTTTCCGATCCGGGTCGAGCTCGATTCCTTGAGCAAGGGCGATTTTTTACGCATCCTTCAAGAGCCCGCCAACTCGCTGACCAAGCAGTACGAGGCCCTGCTCGCCACCGAGCAGGTGAGGGTGCAATTCACCCCCGACGGGCTCCAGGAGATCGCCGAGTTCGCCGCCGTGGTCAACGAGCGCACCGAAAACATCGGCGCCCGGCGCCTCCACACCATCATGGAGAAGGTCTTGGACGAGATCTCCTTCGAGGCCCCCGACCGCCGGGGGCTGGACCTCAAGGTCGACGCCGCCTACGTCCGGGACAAGCTGGCCGACGTGGTCAAAGATCAGGACCTCAGCAGATACATATTGTGATTTTTCAAGAATATCGCTAAAACGGCCCCTCCTTTTCGGAGCCTTTATGAGCGATCAATCCCTCGACCACCTGGTGCAGCGCGCCTCCGTTCTCATGGAGGCCTTGCCCTATATCCGCCGTTTCTACGGGAAGGTCATCGTCATCAAGTACGGCGGACACGCCATGGTCGACGAGAAGCTCAAGGAGAGCTTCGCCAAGGACATCATCATGATGCGCTACATCGGGATGATCCCGGTCGTGGTGCACGGCGGCGGCCCGCAGATCGGCAGCTTCCTCAAAAAGATGGGCATCGAGTCGAAGTTCCACCAGGGCATCCGGATCACCGACGAGGCCACGATGGACGTCGTCGAGATGGTCCTGGTCGGCAAGGTCAACAAAGAGATCGTCGGCCTCATCAACCAGCACGGCGGGCGGGCGATCGGGCTTTCCGGGAAGGACGGGCAGCTCCTCAAGGCCCGCAAGCTCGCCGAAGAGAAGGTTTCCTTCGACCGCGACGGCGTCAACGAGATCATCGACCTGGGCCGGGTCGGCAACGTCTCCGAGGTCAACACCGCGATCTTAAGCCTGCTCGAGAAGGACAACTTCATCCCCGTCATCGCCCCCGTCGGGGTCAGCGAGGCGGGCGAGGCGCTCAACATCAACGCCGACCTGGTCGCCGGGGCCATCGCCAGCGCCCTGCAGGCCGAAAAGCTGGTCCTGCTCACCGACGTCGAGGGCGTGAAAGACGCCAAGGGCAAGCTGATCAGCGAGCTCAGCGTCACCAAGGCCACCAAGCTGATCGACGAAGGCGTAATCCAGGGCGGGATGATCCCGAAGGTCAGCTGCTGCATCCGCGCGCTGGCCAGCGGGGTGCGCTCGGCGCACATCATCGACGGCCGGCAGATGCACGCGGTGTTGCTGGAGATCTTCACCGACAAGGGCGTCGGGACGATTTTGCATGAATAATGGTAGGGGCGAACCTTGTGTTCGCCCCCGTGCAGGGAAGGGGATGGCGAACACAAGGTTCGCCCCTACAAAATGAACAACGCTGAAATTATCTCGCTATCCGACAAATACGTGATGAAAACCTACGCCCGCCAACCCGTCGCCTTCGTCCGCGGCAAAGGAGCCTACCTTTGGGATGCCGACGGCAAAAAGTATCTCGACTTCCTGGCCGGCATCGCGGTCAACGGTCTGGGCCACAGCCACCCGGCGATCACCGAGGCGGTCGCCGCCCAGGCCGCGCGGCTCGTCCATACCTCCAACCTGTTTTACAACCAAAGCCAGGCCGAGTTGGCCGAGCTGCTCTGCCGCCATTCCTTCGCCGACAAGGCCTTCTTCTGCAACAGCGGGGCCGAGGCCAACGAGGCGGCGGTCAAACTGGCGCGGATCTACCAAAAGCAGAAGAAAGGCGAGGGCAGCTTCGAGATCCTCACCATGGAGAAGAGCTTCCACGGCCGCACCTTGGGCATGATCGCGGCGACGGGGCAGGACAAGGTGAAAAAGGGCTTCGAGCCCCTGCCCGAGGGTTTCCGTCACGTCCCCTACGACGACCTGCCGGCCCTGGCCGCGGCGATGAGCGACAAGACCTGCGCCGTCCTGCTCGAGCCGGTGCAGGGGGAGGGCGGGGTGCGCTACCCCGCGGAGGGCTATCTGCGCGGCGTCCGCGAGCTTTGCAAACGGCACGCCGCCCTGCTGATCTACGACGAGGTGCAGTGCGGGATGGGCCGCACCGGCAAGCTCTTCGCCTACGAGCATTCCGGCGTTGCGCCCGACATCATGAGCCTCGCCAAGTCGCTGGGCGCGGGGCTCCCGATCGGCGCCTGCCTGGCGACCGACGAGGTGGCCCGGGCCTTCCAGCCGGGCAGCCACGCCTCCACCTTCGGCGGCAACTTCCTCGTCTGCGAGGCGGCGAAGGCGTTTTTGCGGGTCCTGCTCGAGGACGGTTTTCTCGAAAAGGTGCGTCAGACCGGCGCCTACCTCATCGAGCGCCTGCGCGGCCTCCAGAAGAAGCATCCATGGATCCGCGAGGTCCGCGGCGAGGGCCTGATGGTCGGCGTCGAGCTGGAAATCCCGGCCAAACCCCTGGTCGACGCCGCGCTGCACGAGGGCCTCGTCATCAACGCCGCTCAAGAAAAGATCCTGCGCCTGGTTCCGCCGCTGATCATCGGCAATCGCGAGGTCGACGAGGCGGTCGATCTGCTCGACGACGTCTTCGCCCAGGCCCCCGGAGGCGCGCCCGCATGAAACCACCCAAGCATTTTCTCACCCTCTTCGAGTACACCGCGAAAGAGCTGATCGACTTGCTCGTCCTGGCCGACGAGCTGAAGGCCCGCCTTAAGAAAGGCAAGGAAGACCACAGCCTCAAGGGCAAGATCCTCGCGATGGTCTTCGAGAAATCCTCGACCCGCACCCGCGTCTCCTTCGAGGCCGCGATGCTGCAGCTGGGCGGGCATGCGATCAACATCACCACGACCGAGAGCCAGCTCGGCCGCGGCGAGACCTACGAAGACACGGCCCGGGTCCTGTCCCGCTATTGCCAGGGCATCATGCTGCGGACCTTCTCGCAGGCGAATCTCGAGAAGATGGCCGAGGCCTCCTCGGTGCCGGTGATCAACGGGCTCACCGATCTCTTCCATCCCGTCCAAGTCATGGCGGACCTGCAGACCATCCTCGAGGTCAAAAAGACGCTCAAGGGCCTCAAGGTCACCTACGTCGGCGACGGCAACAACCTGGCCAACACGTGGATCAACGCGGCGATCGTCCTGGGCTTCGACCTCAACGTCTCCTGCCCGCCGGGTTTCAAGCCCTCGGGGGCCCTGCTCAAGCAGTTCGGCAAAACCCACGACAACGTGCAGATGGTCGAGGATCCGATCGAGGCGGTCAAGAGCACCGACGTGATCTACACCGACACCTGGTTCTCGATGGGGCAGAAGGAAGACGAAAAGAAGCGGCAATTGTTCGCTCCTTACCAGGTCAACCGCGAGATGCTCTCGCACGCGGCGAACGACGTGATGGTCCTGCACTGTCTTCCGGCGCACCGCGACGAAGAGATCACCAGCGAGGTCTTGGACGGACCGCACTCCTACGTATGGGAAGAGGCGGAGAACCGGCTGCATATTCAGAAGGCGATTTTAAAGACCTTGATGGGTTCGTAGGGGCGAACCTTTCGTTCGCCCCTCTGCACGGGGAGGGCGAACACAAGGTTCGCCCCTACCATTTGCAATTTTTTTAAGGAGAACTCCATGTCCGGCAACATCAAAAAAGTGGTCCTTGCCTACAGCGGCGGCCTCGACACCTCCGTCATCATCAAATGGCTGATCGAGCATTACGGCTGCGAGGTCGTGGCCTTCGCCGCCGACCTGGGCCAGGGCGAGGAGCTCTCGCCGCTCCAGGAGAAGGCGATCAAGACCGGCGCCAGCAAGATCTACATCGAGGACCTCAAGGAAGAGTTCGTCCGCGATTTCGTATTCCCGATGCTCCGCGCCAACGCGATCTACGAGGGCGCCTACCTGTTGGGCACCTCGATCGCCCGGCCGCTCATCGCCAAGAAGCAGATCGAGATCGCCCAAAAAGAACGGGCCGACGCCGTCAGCCACGGCGCCACCGGCAAGGGCAACGACCAGGTGCGTTTCGAACTCACCTATTACGCCCTGCAGCCCGGCATCCAGGTCATCGCCCCCTGGCGCGACTGGACCTTCAAGTCCCGCAGCGACCTGATCGAATACGCCGAGAAGAACGGCATCCCGGTCCCCGTCACCAAGTCGAAGCCCTACAGCTCCGACCGCAACCTGCTGCACATCAGCTTCGAGGGCGGCATCCTCGAAGACCCCTGGAACGAGCCGCCCGCCGACATGTTCCTGCTCAGCAAGAGCCCCGAGGCCGCGCCCGACAAGCCCACCGTGATCGAGGTCGACTACGAGAAGGGAAATCCCGTCGCCGTCGACGGGCGGAAGCTCTCGCCCGCCGCCTTGCTGGCCAAGCTGAACGAGATCGGCGGCGAAAACGGAGTGGGGCGCGTCGACTTAGTCGAGAACCGCTTCGTCGGCATGAAGAGCCGCGGCGTCTACGAGACGCCGGGCGGCACCATCCTCCACGCCGCGCATCGCGCGATCGAGTCGATCACCCTCGACCGCGAGGTGCTGAAGATCCGCGACTCGCTGATCCCGACCTACGCGGCCCAAGTCTACAACGGCTTCTGGTACGCCCCGGAGCGCGAGCTGCTGCAGGGCCTGATCGACGAGGCCCAGCAGCGCGTCAGCGGCACCGCCCGCCTCAAGCTCTATAAGGGCAACGTCACCGTCACGGGCCGCAAGTCCCCCAACTCGCTGTTCAGCGAGGACTTCGCCACCTTTGAGAAGGACACCGTCTACAATCAGAAGGACGCGGAGGGCTTCATCAAGATCCATGCCCTGCGCTTGAAGATCCGGTCGCTGATGCAGAAGGCTCGATAATGTAACATATTGATAATATTTAAATTTCCAGACAACGGCCCCGCGGATCGCGGGGCCGTTTTTTATTCCTTGACCTGTCGCTGGCGGAGAGTTTCACTTAGCCTCAGCCGAATTTTTTTTGCATTCTTAACAGCCCTTTACCAGCCCGCGGGATTCGCCTCTCGCGGGCTTTTTTATTTTGATTTCAGGCCGTTACGCAACTTCCCCTCGCCGGGTCCGAAGAAGGATTCAAAGGTAAAATTCGGGGCATTTCAACGGGTTCTTCATGATTCGGGTGGATTTTTCCGCGATCTTTCGTCGCAGCGGCGAATGGGGGGGGCGAACAGGACCGCAGGGTCCCGATCAAGATTCGCCCCTGCCTCTCGAGCGCGAGCGGGTCTTGGCAGGCCTTGCCTTCCGCGATCCGGCCTTGCGGGCCGAACTGCGCGCCTTGGCCGCGGAGACGGATCCGGAATTGTTTTACGAGGGCTTGCTGGGGATGGGGCAGCGGCTGGAGCGGGGTGGGGATTTGGATTCCGCCGTTAATATTTATGCGGCCCTTGTAGGGGCCGTTCCACCCTTAACGGGGGACAAGCGCGAACGGCCCCTACAGCGTAACGCCCAAGCGCGGCTCGACGCGATCCTGGGTCGCGGCGCCTTCGGGCCCCGCGCCGAATTCCTCCTGCGAAACTTCGCCCGCGAGGCCTCGCGCCCCGACATGATCCTCGGCATGACCGCCGCCGGCCTGGTCGCCTCGGGCGTTCGGCTCGGCGTCTTGAGCCGGCTCGCGGCCTCGCCGACCGCCGCCTGGTTCCATCGCGGCGCCGGTGCCGCGCTCACCGCCTCGGCTGCGGCCTTCCTCCCGGAGACCGCGGCCTTCTGGTCCGCCGCGCGGCTGTGGAATCTGGCGGCGGGCGAGCGCCTGGACTGGACGGCGTCCGGGATCGGCAGGGAATGGGCCTCCCTGGCCCTGACCTTGGGCTTTCTCAAGCTGGGCGGGGCCTTAAGCCGCGGGATCTTCCACCGCGCGCACGGCATCGACCCGCTCGCGGGCGGCGCCGCGCGGCTTCCGGGCTTCACGCGTTTCTCCCGCCCGCTCTTCGAGCAGATCGGCGTCTTTTCCGGGATCCATTTCGGCCACTGGGCGGAGGCCCGCCTGGGCCTCAGGCCCCGCGAGCCGGGCGCCAACCCCTGGCTGGAGAGCCTCGCCACGCTCCTGCACCTCCACGTCGGCGGCCGCCTGGCCCACCACGCCTGGGGGCCGGCCCAGGCGCGCCGCATGCGGGCCTTGGCGCTCCAAACGCGGCGGGTCGAGGCCCTCGGCGCCTTGGGCTCGCGGCCCGCGGGAGGGAGCGAGTTTCGCTGGCCGACCGTCTTCGCCATGGCCATGGGCGACGCCGCCGGCTTCGGCCCGCGGGGCCCCGGGGAGATCTGGGGCGAATGGCTCTCGGGCCGCGAGCGGCCCGCGCCGAAGTATTACCGGACCCCCGTCTACGAATACGGCGAGGCGGCGGAGTTCCACGAGGGGCTACGGCAGGCGATTCGGGGTCTGAGCCCCGAGGTGCGCTGCCTCTTCGTCCAAGTGGAATCCCTGAACGGCTACGGCGATGCGGGGCCGCTGCGCGAGCTGCTGCAATCGCACCCCAGCCTTCAGGAGATCCGCCTGCGCTTCCTCGACGGTCGAATCGTCTGGCTGGCGAAGGACGGGGAGGGGCGCCTGATCTCCGAGTCCGAGGAGGCCGATCCCGCCGATCCCGTGCACCTCGGGCACGACCTGCCGATCGAGGCGATCTTCAAGGTGCGGATGCGCCCGCGCTGGTCGATGCGACGCCCGACCGGCGCCTTGCACGAGATGCTGCGCGAGTCGCGGGAGCAGGCCGGCCTGGACCTGACGGAGGTCGCCCGCCGCCTCCTGAATGAGCCGACTCTGCGACGCGAACTGGCCTCCTATCGCGGCGCCTTTCGCGGCGCGTCCGACCTCCGGGCCTGGGAGGCGGGCCCGTCCCGCGCCGTTCCCTTTCCGCTCCTGCGGGCCCTGGCCGGGATTTACGGGCAGGACGTCCGGACTTGGATCGCGGCCTCCAACCGGGATCTCCATCCCGAGATCCCGCGCCGGCTCTGGGAGGGTGAGGGCTACCCGCTCTACCTCGAGGTGAGGACCGACCTCGATCGCGTGAAGGAATTCGAGGCCGCGCCGGAGGGCCGGGGACGCGGCTCCTTCGGTTGGCGACTGTTCGAGGCGCGGAAAAATCCCGATCAATATTTTTCTGTGGGCGCCTTGGCCGAGCGGGTGGGGATCCTGCCCAAGATGCTGCACGACTTCGAGGGCAACCATCATTCGCCCAACGCGGCGACGCTGCGCGCCTTGACCGAGGCCCTCAACTTGACCGAGGCCGACCTGGCCGGCGCGATCGGCCGCACTTTCCATCCCGAGCTCCCCTTGGCGGAGTTGTTCCCGGGGCAGGCGGTCTTTCTCACGCCGCACAGCCTCGACGCCGCCAAGGTCGCCGGTTACGCCCGCGAGCCGGGGAGCCTGGGGCAATACCTCTTCGCCGCGCGCAAGCTGAGGCCGGGCTTTCCCGCCGCCGACGAGATCAGCGCGGAGCTCGGTCGCAACCCGAATTATTATTCCCGGCACGAGGCCAACGCCGTCCACTTGGGCCGCGACAACCTCCACGAATGGCTCTGGCTCTGGAATCGCATGGGACTCCCGCGCGAGCTGTTTTTGGAGATCGCCGAGCGGCGGCACGGCATCCCGCGCGGGGACCCCGCCTACCTGCTGGCGGAGGCCCTGGAGGGGCGAAGCCTCGAGCAGGTCCAGGCGGAGAGCGAGATCAGCACCAAGACCTTGAGCGCGATCCTCCAGCAGCGGGGCCATCTCGTGACGCCGGCGAGCCTGCTCAGCCTCAAAGAGGCCCTGCCGCGCTTGGACGCGGCGCGTCTCTACCTGCACTACTACCCGGAAATGCCGTTTTTCTTCCCGGAACTGGCCGGCGCCGGCGAGCCCAGCCTGCGGGTCGATCCGCAACGGCTGCCGGAGCTCTTCCGCCGCTTCCACTTGGGCGAGGCCCTCTTCGCCCGCCGCATGAACGCCGATCCCCCGCTCAGCACGGTCGAGCTCGCCGAGGCCCTGGGTTGGGACAATCCCACGGTGGGTCGCCACGAGCGGCAATTTTCGCGGATCGAGGACGACGCGAGCCTGCGGCGCCTGGCCGAGGTCCTCGACTTGAATCCGGCGGAGCTCTACCTCTACTTCCGCCCCGAGGTCTTGCGGCTGTTTCCGTTGCGGGATCCGTCGGGCGAGCCGTGGACGCTTTCCGATGAGGCCTATCGGGCCCTGCTTTCGGCGAATCACGGGAGCTACGACCGCCACAACCTGCGGCGGCGCCTCTCGCCGGAGATCCTCCGGCTGCCCGCCCAGCAGGATGCGAACGGAAACCTCGACCCGGTGCGGACCTTGGCCCGGGCCCACGGCTTGGAGACAAGCCAGGCCCAAAAGCTGCTGGATCCGGCCCGGCCGCTTGGGGACGCGGACCTGCGGTGGCTCGCGGAGCGCTTTTCGCGGCTCTCCTACCGGGAGTGGTACGAACATTTTCACCGCTCGGAGCTCGCCTACTTCTTGGGGCGGCGCGAGGACGGCACCATCGATTATCGCCTCCCGGAGGGCCTGGACTTCGCGGCCTTGGAGCGGCTGGACATGGTCGCCCGCATCGAGCAGCGCTCGCGCGAGGCCGGCGGCGCCGTGCCCCTCTCGGTCCTGCGCAGCCTGCGCAAGAACGGGAACCCCGGCGAGCGCAGCCTGGTGCAGATTTCCCGATGGACGGGGCTGGACCGGCGGCTCCTATTCCTGTATTTCCGCCGGCAGGACTTGAGGCCCTTTCTGGAAGGCGGGGGTCCGGGTCCGTCCGAAGGCGGTGAATAATCGACGCAAACCCGCCGAGAAAGGGCGAGACCGGGGCATTCGGACAATTTTTGGAATAGCCGAATTCGGTTTTTCTTCAATCATAGACTCGAAGGATTTCGGGGCATCATGGAATTGCTATCTCCAGCTTTACGCGCTCGCTTAAACACCGCCGACCGAGCGGAAATCCAATCCCTGGAACGAGAAACCGACCCGTCTCTGGCCGCGGAGGCCTGGCTGGCCTTTGCGGGGCGGCAGGAGAGGGCGGGGCGTCTTGAAACCGCCGCCGAGATTTACGCCAACGCCGTAGGGGCCGTTTCCCCCTTGGCAGGGGACGAGCGCGAACGGCCCCTGCAAAGTACCGCTCGGGCGAGGCTCGACGCGATTTTGGGTCGAGGCCCCTTCGGCGCCCGCTTCGAATTCCTCGCCCGAAATTTCGCCGCCCAGGCCGCGGACCCCGCCATGCTGGCGGGCATGGGCGCCGCCGCGACCGTCTCCTCGCTCTTTCGCATGGGCGTCCTGTCTCGCCTGCTGGCGTCGCCGGCCGCAAACCTCCTGACGCGCGGCGCGGGCGCCCGCTGGCTAGCCGTCGGCGCGGCCTTCGCGCCCGAGGTGGGCGCCTTCTGGGGGGCGAGCCGGCTCGTTAATGGCGCCCTGGGCCGGGAGCAGGCCTGGGACGCGCGCAGCGTCTCCCGAGAGTTTGCGACCTTGGGCCTCGGTCTCGGCCTCTTGAAACTGGGCGGCTGGGCGAGCCGAGGACTCTTCGATCGCGTCCACGGCATCGACGCTCTTAGCGGCGCGGCGACGCGTCTTCCCGCCTTCACTCAATGGTCGCGGCCCTTGGCCGAGCAGGCCGGTCTGTTCGCGGGCATCGGCTTGGCCCACTACCTTGAGCCGCGGCTGGGCCTCCGCTCCGCGGGCCCTGCGGGAAGTTTTTGGAGCGATTCGCTCGCGACCTTGCTGCAATTTCACGTCGGCGGCCGGCTGAGCCGCGAGCTCTTGGGGCCTCGGCATGCCGCCTGGATGCAGGAGCTCACGCTGCGGACGCGCCGGCTGGAGGCGCCGAGGTCCTCGAACGGCACCGAAGCCCCGGAAGGCCCTGCGTGGGGCCTGCGCCTATTTTCCCAAGCGGCGAGGCCCGAGGGCTTCCGCCTGCCGATGCCCGAGCCCGAAGGCGGTCCGCGACTCTCCAACGTCCTCATGATGGCGAATCATCTCGAGGGACAGGGCGCGACCCGCGGATCCTCCGGCACGGAGGGGACGAGGCGTTGGGGGAGCAACGGCTCCGCCGAGCAGCAGCGGCGCTTGATCATCCGCGTCGGGGTCGAGCGCCGCATCGAGGCCGGCGATCCGGAGTATTTCACGCCCGAGCGGCTCGGCGGGCTGCTTTCGCGTCTCCGCCGCGGTTTTTTCACCCGCTCGGAGCACGCCCGCATCCGGCACGCGATCCGCCGATATCTCGACGAGCGCGGCTTGGCGACCTATCCCCTCGACCATCCGCTGGTGCAAGAGCGCATCGCCCAACTTTGGCGCAACCCTCGCGCCGACGCGGCCCTCTCCGAGCGCCTCGAGGCTACGCTCGGCGAGATCGAGCGGGCGAGAGAGGCCTTGGCGGGGATGAGCTTCGCCGACGGCACGCGCTTCGAGCCTTCGCGGTTTCATCGCAGCGAAGGCCTGTCTCAAGAGCTGGGCGCCGAATTTTTCTTCCTGAACGACGCGGCCCGGCCGACGGGCTCCTTCAAAGAGCGCGGCGCCTTGGTCGAGGTGCACCGCGTGGCCCAGGCGGGAGCCCTTCACGTCGTCACCGCTTCGCACGGCAACCACGGCCTGGCCGTGGCCTTGGCCGCGCAGAAGCTCGGCCTGCGCAGCACCATCGTCGTCCCCGATACCACTCCGCGGGTGAAGCAGGAACGCCTGCGCGGCCTGGGCGCTACGGTCGTCACCACCGGCGAGCAGCCGTGGCGCGGCTACGAGGAGGCCCGCGACTGGGCCCTGCGCTATGTCTTCGAGCGTAACCTCTACCTCGAGCGCAGCTTCGGCATCGAGGGGGCGGTGCGCTACGTTCACGGCTTCGAGGACGTGATCCCGGGGCAGGGCGTGGCGGGCTTCGAGATCCTGGCGGGGATCCGCGCGCTGCCCGAGCCCGTCCGCGAACGATTGGCCCGTGCGACCTTTCTCTTGCCCACCGGCGGCGGGGGGCTGACCGCCGGCGTGGGCACGGTGCTGCGGCGGCACCTCCCCGACGCTCGCGTGATCGCGGTCGTCTCGGCGGAGGCGCCGGCCCTGCATTTTTCGCTGATCGAGGGGAGGCGCAGCGAGGTTTTCCTCAACGAGAAGGGGCTCTGCGACAGCGGGATCGGCCTGACCATCCCCGGCGCTCGGCCCTTTGAGTTGCTGCGCGAGGGATTGCACGGCTCCCTCGCGGTGGGCGATCCGCTGGTGGGCGAGGCGATGCGCCGCATTTATCGGCACGAAGGGCTGATGGTGGAGGGCAGCGCCGCGACGGGTCTGGCCGCGGTCTTGAGCGGGCGCCTGCCGGAGCTGGGCGTGGATCTCAAAAATCCCGTCGTCACGATCCTCACCGGCGCCAATATCGACCCCGCCCGGCACCGGGACGTCCTCTCCGGACGGGAGGCGGCCCTCGGCGGCAATGGATCCGCATCTCTCCGTAAATAATCGCCTTTATCCCGGGCAACTAATGCCTTGACGCACCCCGACGGGGCTGGGTATGAGCGGGGCTCGCCTGCGCGCGGGCCCAGGCCCGGCGGCGGGGCAATTCTTTCTATATTTTAAGGAGTTGGACACGATGTACCGCTACCGCCTGATGGCCCCCGGGCCCACCCCCGTCCCCGAGTCGGTCTTGACCAAGATGGCGCTGCCCATCATCCACCATCGCACCGAGGCCTTCGAGAAGGTGGTGGCCGAGGTTCGCGAGGGGCTCAAGTGGCTCTACCAGACGCAAAACGAGGTCCTGATCTTCGCGGCCAGCGGCACCGGCGCGATGGAAGGGGCGGTGGTCAATTTGCTTTCGAAGAACGACCGCGCCCTAGTCGTCGACGGCGGAAAGTTCGGCGAGCGCTGGTGGAAGATCTGCAAGGCCTACGGCATCGCGCACGACGTGATCAAGGTGGAGTGGGGCCAGGCGGTCGACGTGAAAGTCCTCGAGGCCAAGCTGAAAGAGCAGGACTATCGCGCGGTCTTCCTGCAGGCCTCCGAGACCTCGACCGGCGTCGCGCACCCGGTGGAGGCCGTCGCCAAGCTCGTCAAGAGCATGCCCAACACCGCGCTGGTTGTCGACGCCATCACCGCCCTGGGCGTCGTCAACATCCCGACCGACGCTTGGGGCATCGACGTCCTGATCACCGGCTCGCAGAAGGCCCTGATGCTGCCGCCGGGCCTGGCCTTCGCCTCGGTCAGCAAGAAGGCGCTGGCCCTCTGCGAGAAGAGCGACCTTCCCAAGTTCTATTTCGACTTCAAGCGCGAGCTGAAGTCCATCCAAGAGAACACCACCGCCTGGACCCCGGCGGTCTCGCTGATCCTCGGCTTGCAGGAGGTGTTGCGTCTGATGAAGCAGGAGGGGCTGGAAAATCTCTTCAAGCGTCACGCGATTCAGGCGAAGGCGACGCGCGAGGGCCTCAAGGCGATGGGGCTTAAGCTCTTCGCGCCGGCGGCGCCCTCCGACGCGGTCACCGCCGTGTATTCCCCCGAGGGCATGGACGCCGGCAAGATCGTCAAGACGCTCAAGAACAAGTTCAACATGACCATCGCGGGCGGGCAGGACCAGGCCAAGGGCAAGATCTTCCGCATCGGGCACCTCGGCTACTACGACCCGATGGACATCCTCAACGTCCTGGCGGCGGTCGAGTCGGCGCTGATCGAGCACGGCCACAAGATCGCGCCCGGCGTCGGCCTCGGCGCGGCGATGCAAGTGCTCATGGAGAAATAGGAGAATTCATGCCCAAGGTATTAGTCAGCGACAAGCTCAGCGAAGAGGGCCTCAAGATCCTGCGCTCCGCCCCCGGCCTCGAGGTCGACGTGAAGACCGAGCTCAAGCCCGAGGAACTCGAGAAGATCATTCCCGACTACGACGCCCTGATCATCCGCTCCAACACCAAGGTGACGGCCGCGCTGCTGGAGAAGGCGAAGAACCTCAAGATCGTGGGCCGAGCCGGCATCGGCGTCGACAACGTGGACTGCGTGGCGGCCAGCAAGCACGGTATCATCGTCGAGAATACCCCCAGCGGCAACGCCACCACGACGGCCGAGCAGGCGGTCGCGATGATGTTCGCCGTCTCGCGCATGATTCCCCAGGCGACCATGTCGATGAAGGAGGGGAAATGGGACAAGAAGAGCTTCGTCGGCCGCGAGCTCACCAACAAGATCTTGGGCGTGATCGGCGTCGGTAACATCGGCAAGATCGTCGCCGAGCGGGCCTTGGGCCTCAAGATGAAGGTGATCGGATTCGACCCTTTTCTTACCCCCGAGGCGGCGGCCCAGATGGGCATCGAATTGGTTTCGCTGGACGACCTGTTCCGCCGTTCGGACTACATCACGATCCACGTCCCGCTCACCGACAAGACCCGCAACCTGATCAACAAGGACTCCTTCGCCAAGATGAAGAAGGGCGTCTTCCTGATCAACTGCGCCCGCGGCGGCATCGTCAACGAGGCCGACCTCCTGGCGGCGCTGGAGGAGGGCAAGGTCGGTGGCGCCGGCCTGGACGTCTTCGAGAAGGAGCCGCCGCCCTCCGACTACGCCCTGGTCCAGCACCCGCGGGTCGTCTGCACGCCGCACCTGGGCGCCTCCACCGACGAGGCCCAGCTTAACGTCGCGATCGAGGTGGCCGAGCAGATCGTCAACTACTTCGCCACGGGCGAGGTCAAGAATGCGGTCAATTTCCCAAGTATTTCCGGTGAGTTGGCGAAGATTCTGAAACCTTATCTTTTGCTCACCGAGAAGATGGGGCTGCTCCAGGGCCAGCTGGCCGAGGGCACGCCCAAGCAGATCACGATCGAGTACACCGGTGAGATCACCAAGTATCCCCTGGCGCCGATGACGGTCTGCGTGCTGAAGGGCCTGCTCCAGCCCATGCTGGAGGACGTCAGCGTCAACTACGTCAACTCGCCGGTCATCGCCAAGGAGCGCGGCATCAAGGTGGTGGAGGCCAAGACCCAGGAGGCCCTGGACTTCGCAAGCCTGGTCACGGTCACCCTCGAGACCAGCGCGGGCAAGCGCATCGTTTCCGGGACGACCTTCGGCAAGACCCATCCGCGGATCGTGCGGATCGACGACTTTTACCTGGAGGCCGTGCCCCAAGGCACGATCCTGGTGGTCCGCAACCAGGACCGCCCGGGCGTCATCGGCAATATCGGTACCTTGCTGGGCAAGAACAAGGTCAACATCTCGCGCATGCAGCTGGGCCTG
Source organism: bacterium (assembly GCA_048499175.1). Lineage (GTDB taxonomy): Bacteria > UBA10199 > UBA10199 > DSSB01 > DSSB01 > DSSB01. The sequence goes on along the minus strand of JASOAK010000018.1, from coordinate 1,752 downwards.
CTGCGCGAGACGGGCGAGGCCCTGGCCCTTTATAATGTGGACGAGCATGTCCCCGACGAGGTCTTGAAGGAACTGAAGGCCCTGCCGAACATCCTGTCGGTCAAAGAGGTTAAATTGTAGGGTATGTCCAATGTCGTAATCGTAGGTACCCAATGGGGCGATGAGGGGAAGGGGAAGATCGTCGATTTCTTCACCTCCCACGCCGATGCGGTCGTTCGTTTCCAAGGCGGTAACAACGCCGGACACACGCTCGTCGTCGATGGCAAGAAGACGATTTTGCATTTGATCCCCTCCGGCGTGCTGCATCCCAAAAAAATCTGCGTCATCGGCAACGGAGTGGTCGTCGATCCCAAGGTATTGCTCCAAGAAATCCAGGCCCTGAAACAGGCCGGATTTTTGAAAAAGCCCGACAGCCTGCGGATCAGCAATCTGGCGCATGTCATCCTGCCTTACCACCAATCCATCGACCTGCTGCGCGAAGCCGCGAAGGGCGACGCCAAGATCGGCACCACCGGCCGCGGCATCGGGCCTTGTTACGAAGACAAGGTGGCGCGACGGGGCATCCGCATCGCGGATTTGGTCGATCCTGACATCTTCGCCGCGCGTCTCAAGGATCTGCTGCCGGAGCGCAACGCCTATATCGAGCAGGTCTTGAAGGGAAAGCCCTTCACCGTCGAGGCGCTGCTCAAAGAGTTTCTTCCGCTCGCCGCGCAAATTCGTCCCTATGTCGACGACGTCGGCGATTTGCTGCAAAAGTGGGGAGACAAGGACTGGAATCTACTCTTTGAGGGCGCGCAGGGCACCAGTCTGGACGTCGACCACGGCACTTACCCCTATGTGACTTCGAGCAACACGGTGGCGGGCTATGCCTCCTGCGGCAGTGGCGTGGGGCCGACGCAGATAGACCAGGTGGTCGGTATCGCCAAGGCCTACACCACCCGCGTCGGCAGCGGGCCCTTTCCCACCGAATTGGAAGATAAGACGGGCGAATATCTCCGTGAAAAAGGCGGCGAGTTCGGTTCGACGACTGGGCGGCCGCGTCGTTGCGGCTGGCTCGATTTGGTGGTGATCCGCCACGCGATGCGCGCCAATGGCCTGACCTCGCTGGTATTGACCAAGTTGGACGTGCTGAGCGGCCTGAAGACGATCCGCATCTGCACCGGCTATCGCCTCGGTTCCAAGGTCTTAAAAACGGTCCCGGCCACGGTCGAAGCCCTGCAAGAGGTAAAGCCGATTTATGAAGAGGTCAAGGGCTGGACCGAAGACCTGACCGGCGTGACCCGCTGGAAGCAGATGCCGCCGGCGGCGAAGCGCTATGTCGAAAAGGTCGAAAAACTGCTCGGCCTGCCGATGACCTCGGTCTCGGTCGGGCCGTCCCGGCAGCAGCACATCGTGCTGAAGAATCCCTTTAAATAAGCGTGACTCTGGAAGTGAGTCGACGAGACGTTCAGTCTCGGAGCTGGAGGGCTGCCTGCGCCTCCTGAGCGACCCAAGGAGGAAACTTTTTTGAAAAGTCCTTGAGGCGCTTGCGGTTCAGGTTTTTCGGATAAAACTTTTCCGTCCAGATACCCTCCCGTCCGCGGCGCCCCCGAATATAGACGAGGTCGAGCCAGGCCTTTTCCGGATAGGCCATCCTTGCCTCGTCATAGCCGAAAAAGAGCTCGGTCTTCAGGTGAATGAAGCGGATCGCCCCCAGCGGCGTCGCGAAAACCCCGGAGCGGCGCGGTGTCGCCAAGGTCAATTGTCCGCGCG
>JASOAK010000017.1:0-58938 GCA_048499175.1 bacterium | reverse complement strand
CCCGATTGTGGAATTTCGCCGACCCCGCTCACGCCCCGGGTCCCATCGTCAACTTGGCCCGCCGCGCCGAGCGCGCCCTGCGCCGCGTCTACGAGCGCGCCGTCGAGATCGAGCGCCTGGAGCGGGAGGCCCCCGCCGACCCGCGCCTGGCCGAGGCGCGCCGCGAGCTGGAAACGGCGCGGCGCGAGGTCGAGGCCTGGGAGAACGAAGGAATGGCGGTCTACGATGCCTCGCTCGCGGCCGAACGGATCAGCGAGCCGCACCGGGACCTCTTCTTCCGACTGCGCCAGGCCGTCGAGCCCGATGCCGAGACCTTCGACGCCGAGAACCGACCGCTGGAGCCGAACGCGGTGCAGCGGCTGCGCGCCCGCATCCTCGGCATCGACGGCGCCGAGCCGGATTTCTTCGAGCTGGCCGACGCCTGGCTCGACCCCGCGCGCGGCGACCAAGGCGCCCGCCCCGTCGAAACCGGGCGCCTGACCGTGGTCGTGCGCGAGCCCGCGGACGTCGCGACCGTCGCCCGCGCCTTGGAAGCGACGGTGAGGGAGGCCAGGGTCTTTTTCGATCCGGAGATTCGTCTTGTCGCCGAGGACGACGGCGGCGTCCGTCTGGAATGTTACGAGCGCGGCGATCCCAACGCCCGCCAGGCGATCCGCGTCGTCGCGGCCGAAACCGCGCGCCGCGAGCGCGCCGCCGAGACGGCGCGCGTCGAGCGCAATGCCCGCGAGACGCCCGCGGCCCTTCCGATCCCCGAGATTCGACCCGCGGCGAAGGAACGGCCCGCCGCCGCGCCCGCGGGCGAGGAGCGCCGCACCCAGCCCGCCCGGCCGGGCAACCGCCCGGCGGCCGGGGAAGCGGCGGCGCCCCGCTCCGAAGAGGGCACGCAGGCCGCGACGCCGAGCTCGCGCTCCGCCGTCAGAGACGTCCCGGCCCCGCCGCCCGCGGAGGCCGCGCCCGCCGCCGCACAACGCCCGACCCTGCGCGTCGTCAAGGGCTCCGGGACGGGGCGCCATGCGACCCCCGAGGCCGCGCCCCCGCCGCCCGCCGCCGCGGAAACGGCGCTCGCCGCGGGTACCGACATCTCCGTCATGGCCCCGCTGCCGGACGCCCTCGATCCCCTGGCGCCGATCCGAAATGCCGCGCGCAGCGAGGCATTCGTCGCCTCCTTGGTGGCCTTGGAGGAAGCGGGGCTCATCCCCGCCGGCACCGCTTTGGAGCAGTATCGTCTGCCCGGGGTCGTGCTGCGCGCCGACCGGCCCGGCGAACGGGTCGCCGTGTCCCTGCAGCCCGGCCGCGCCGAGTCCGAGCGCGTGCTCTATCGCGTCGAGGCCGTCGAAAACGGCGTCCTGAGGCTGCGGCGCATCGGCGGGGAGATCGAGGCCGACCCACACCCCGAGCTGCACGTGGGGCCCAGCCATGAGCTGATCCCCTTCCAGGCAAACGATTACGTCTTTCTCCGCGCCGCGGGACCGGAGCGGCCGCGGCCCTCGCGAGGGCCGGAGACCCCGCCGCCGCCTCCGGGCGGAGACGACGCGGAGCTGCCGGCGCGTCACGCGATCCATCCCGAGCTGCTCGAGGGAGCGGGACGCCCCTTCTCGATCCCGCCCGCGCGTCTCCCGGATCTCGACTACGCCGCGAGCCGCGCGGAGCTCGAGCTGCGCGTCGTGGACGAGGGCCCGCACGCCTGGGTGGAGACCACCTTGCCCGAGATCGACGCCATCGCCGACAATTTCGCCGCCCGCGGCGACCGGCTGTTTCCGGAATACGGCCCACTCGCGGAGGCCATCCGCGCCGACTTGGCCGTGATGCGCGATCCCGTCGCCCCGCTGGAGCGCTTGGAGCCGGTCACGCGGCGCCTTGCCGAGCTCCTGCGCCTGCGCCGGGAGTTCCCGCCGACCGACCCCGCCTTCGACAACATGTTCCGCGACCAAGCGGCGGCGCTCTACGAACGCGGCCTCCCGCCTCCGCCGGCCGCCGGCCACGGCGCGCGGACGGTTAGGCCCCCACGGCCGGGTTCCGGCGCGGCGAATCGCACCGGCGCGGCAAGGCCGCCCGGGGACGGCAGCGCCGAGGCCGCGCATCCCTCGACGGAGGAGACCGTGCGGGTCGTCCCGGAAATGCCGCGCGACGACGCCCCACTGCTGGCCGAGATCGACGCCATGGCCGGACGCGAGGTGGAGGGCTTCTCCGAGCTGGCGCGCCGCACCCGGGAGGCGCTGCGACAACACGCCGCGACCGAGGCCGGCGCAGACGAGACCGCCGCCCGCGCTTGGAACGAAGGCCGACGGCGCATCATCGAATCCTATCGCCGCGAGCGCCTGCGCCTTGCCCGCGAGCTGGTGGCGCGCCACGAGGCCCCGGGCCGCCGCGTGCTGGAATTCCTCCAGGGCCTGGGCCACGACGAGGCCCTGTGGGGCGAGCTCGAGGCCCTCGGCGTGGAGCGCGCCCGCGTCGCCGCGGACATCCCGCCCCACGGCCGTCCCAAGGCCGTCGAGGACGTGCTTCCCAAGCTCGAGCGCCGCGGCTGGAACTCGCTGATCCCCTTCACCGACCTGTTCGGCACCCGCATCGTCGTCGAGAGCTACTCGGACGCCCTCGCGGTGGTGGCCGCGATCCGCCACCGCTTCCAGGTGCGACCGGAATATTCGCCCGACGGCCGCTTGATCTTCCCCAGCCACCGCCGGGTCCGCCGGGCCGACGGCCCGGAACGGGTGCACCTGAACCTCCTCGAGAGCAACCGCCCGGTCCTCGACCAGGAGCGCGTCGGCCGCGTCCTCGACGGGCGCCGGTCGGGCTACCGCGCGTTGCACGTCGTCGTCGACGTCGACGGCATGCCGGTCGAGATCCAAATCCAGACGCGCTCGCTCTATCGTTGGGGCCACATCCAGCACGAGTTCTACAAGAACGAGACCCTGGCGCGGCCGGAGAACCGCGACCTGCGCGAGACCGTCGACCGCTACTTCGCGGAGGCCGCGCGCTACTTAGCCCAAGCCGAGCAAGGGGTCCCGGCCGAACGCCCCGCGCCGCCCGAGCTGCCGGCGGGGCGCCTGGCCGCCCTCCCGCGGGAGAGCCGCAGCGAGATCCGCGTCGCCGTCGAGCGGATGGAGGCGCTGCTGGACGAGCGGCCGGCCGCCGTCGCGCCGCCCCCGACCTACCGGCGCGCCGTGTCCTCCTTGGAGGTCCGCAGCGGGCGCGGCGCCTCCGAGCATCCGCTCGACTCCGATTGGGCCGCCGCCTTCTTCCCGGAAGGCCGCGCCCCGACCGAGCTCGCCGCGGAATTCGCGCTGGACGCGGACGTTGACGCCGACCAAGCCGCGGCGCTCTGGCAATCGGACTTCTCCGACACCCTCACGCGCCGCCTGCGCGAGAGCCTGGGCCCCCGCGCCGCCTCGCGCGAGCCGGTCGCCTTCCGGCTGCGCATCCGCCGCGAGAACGCCGTCACGGAGATTTTCATGATCGCCGAGCCGCGACTCCTGACCGAGGAAGGCGCGATGCGCCGGCTCCTGGCGGGCGAGAGCTTCGCGGAAGCGGATTTTTACCATCAGACGGAGATCCTGCACCCCGAGGGCGACACCGAGGTCCACCTCGCGCAGGTGCACTTGGCCGAGCGCCTTCGCGGACGCGGCCTCTACGAGAGCTTTTCCCGGACGCTCCGCGCGGACCTGGCCCGCCGCCACCCCGGCGCCCGGGTGAGCGCGATGACCGCCTCGCCCTCTATGGAGCGTATCTTCCTGGCAACCTATGGCGAGGCCGAATCCGTCCCCATCGAGGCGGGGCGCCCGCAGGATGGCCTGTATTTGTCCGGCCGCCTCCCCGAGGGCCGGCCGGAAGAGGTCCCCCACGAGGCGGAAATGGACCTCGCCGCGGCCACCGAGCGTAGCGATGCGGCGGCGGAAGCGCTTCGCGAGCCGGAGGCCCCCGCGCCGGCGGCGGCCCCGCGCCGCAGCGCGCCCCCCGACCCCTTCGACGGCGGCAACCTGCACGCGAGTTTTCTTGGCGCAGGGCTGATGATGGCGATGACCTCGATGGGGCACTCGCCGAGCGTTTCGCTGTTGGCCGGGATCTTCGGCACCGTCTTGCCCGTCGGCATCTTGGGCGTGATCCGCTGGGTCCGCGGCCGCTTGGGGTCCGCCCCGGCCGCGGCGCCGGGCGTTCCTGTCGCGCCGGCCGCGCCGCCTCCCGTCGGTCCCGCCGCCGAGACGGCCTTCGCCGATTTCACCGTGACCGCCGAGGACGGTTCCGAGTTCGTCTTCCGGCCCTACCGGGCCGAGCCCGGCGCCGCTCCCTGGCGCTTCATCGCCAGCGTCGACCGCGTCCTGCCGGCCTCGCGGCCCGATCACTTCGAGGCGACTTTCGCCGTCGTCCGGCAGGCGCCGGGCGAGCCGCCGGCGATGGTGACCGTCGAGATCCCCGCGCGCCAAGCGCGGGCGATGGGGCTGGTCAACGAATTGGGCCATACCCAGCGCGGCGTCCGGGTCTTCCTCGACCGCGTCCCCGCCGCGGGGGCCGCCGAGCCTATTTCCCGCGAGACCATTCCCCTCGAGGCCGCCCCGCCGCCCGAGCCCGCGCCGCCGCCGTCTCCCGCCGAGCGCCCCCTGCTGCAGCCCAACGTGATGGGAGGCAACCTAGCCGAGATCGACGGGCATCTGGCCGGCACGACGCTCGACCCCGCCCAACTCGCCGAGGTCCTGGCGCGCCACAGCCGACGCGTGAATCTGCCCGGCGGCGAGCTGGTCTACGTCGCCACGCAGGGCATCGATCCCAAGCACCCGGTGGGCGAGGACTTCATGGGCGGCCTGGAATACCGCGACGCCTACGGCCGGCGCGTCTACTCGATGATGGTCGCCGACGGCATGGGCGGGATGGGCAACGGCGACGCGGCCGCGCAGCTGAGCGTGGAGGCCTTCGCCGCGGAATTGCGGCGCTCGGGCGACATGCGGCGCGCCTGGGAGCTGGCCAACGCGGCCGTCCGCGAGTTCAACCGCGCCTTCCACGAAGGCCGCAACCGCGAAGCGGCGATAACCGCGGCCCGCGAATGGATCCGCGACCCCGGCCGGGCGAGACCCGGCGGCGGGGCGGACGGCGGCGGCTCCTGCTCGGTCAGCTTCAGCGTCATCCCGCCCTCGCGCCCGGAGGGTCCTTACGTCCTGCAGACCCATTTCGCCGGCGACGCCAGCCTCCGCGTCTACCGGCGCGGCCCCGACGGGCGCTACCGCCGGGTCTACGCGACCGTCGAGCAGAACGTCGGAGCGGTGGCGGCGGACTCCCTGCAAGAAGGCGGCGCCGACCTGCGGCGCACGCGCGAGATCCGGCTGCACCCCATGGCCAACCAAGTCACGAACGGCGTCGGCAGCCGCGAGCGCCTCACCCTGGCGGGCACCGCCGACGGGGAAATTCCCGCGCCCAACGGTCGGGTCCGGCGCGCCGCGGGCTACGAGCACGGCTTGGTCCTGCAGGAGGGCGACCTGGTGCTCGCCGGCTCGGACGGATTTTGGGAAAACTTCATCGACACCGACGTGGTGGGCGAATTGATCCAGGAGGCGCGCAGCGCCGAGGAGGCGCACCGCATCCTGCGCGAGGAGACCCACGCCCGCATGGAAGTGGTCCGCCGGCTGCGCGCCCGCGAGCTCCCCGCCGCGGCCAACGGGCGCTTCCGCTTCACCCACCGCGGGCGCGAGCTCTTCATCGACCGGCAATACAATGTCTACGACAGCGAGGCCGCGACCGCGCCGATCGACAAGTTCAAGCCCGACAATTTCAGCCTGGCCGCCTACCTGCACCGGCCGGCCGCGGTCGCCGCGGAGAACGCCGCGCCGACTCCGGTCCCCCACGCGCCCGCGGCTCCGGCCGCGCCGACGCGCCGTTCCTCGGTGCCGCCGCCCATCCCCGAGGCCGCGCGGCGGCCCAGGCCCGCGGCTCCGGCCGACCCGATGGTCGCCCGGGCGCAGGAGATCGGACTCAGCCTGGTCGGCCACGTGGAGGGACTCACCCCGGAACTGGAAAGTCGGTTTTTCGAAGGCCTGACGGTCGAGGCGGTGGAGCGGCCCAACCTCCATTACGTCGCCACGCTCTCGGGTCGCCGCGGCCCGGCGACCCTCGAACAATACCGTATCTATTGCCACTGGCGGGAACGCATGGCCTTGGGCACCGGCGGCATTGAGACCGCCCTGGCCGAGGTCTCGCGCCATCCGGTGCGTCCGGCCGCGCGGGCCATCCTGGCCGACCCGCGCAGCGCCCCGGTGCGCCGCCTCCAGATCGGCGAATTCGGCATGTACTTGAGCCGCGTCATCCGCGTCGTCGAGGGCGACGAGGGATCCCGCGACTACGTCCTGGCGGTCGTCCCCGAGCTGCGCGACGGCGTCATGACCCTGAAGCGCCGCTTCTTCTACCGCTCTCAATCCGGGGGCGGCTGGCGCGCCTCGCCCTTTTTCGGCTTCGGCATCCTCCAGAAGGGGCAGCCGCGCTTCGGCAATCCGGGAGACCCGCGTGGCGCCTTGGACCTGCGCGGGGCCCGCCACTACACCGCCGAGTCCGAGCCCCTCCCCGAGGTCCTCGAGGCCCTGGAGACGCTGGACCGCGAGGGATCCCACGTCGCGATGGCGCCCGACGAGATCTTCCGCGTCATCGGCCTCGGCGGCGCCGACGAAGGCGCCGAGGGGGACCAGCGCCGGGCCATCGTCCAAAGCATGATGCACGGCTACGGCGAGCGGACGAACTACGTCGAGGCGGTGCCCATCGCGCACCTGCAGACCGAGTCCCTGCAACCGGGACGCGTCTTCCACCGCGGGCGAAACGACCGGACCGTCGATCGCGTCCTCGAAACCATGCGCGATCTCGACTACCCCGAGGGCTTCGTTCCGGACTTCGCCGCGGAGCCGCGCCGCAGCTATCGCGCGCGCCACGCCCTGCTGGGCGAGGTGACCTACCGCGAGTACGGCGGCTCCCGGCTGCGCACCGTCGGCGGCCGCGAGCGGGAATTGATCTGGACCGTCGCGGAGGACGGCCGTCGTGCCGACGGCAGCACGCGGGTCTGGGTCCAATCGATCCGCCTCGCCGACGCGCGGCCCACCTCTTACGGCGTCCCCGATCAGGTCCTCGACACCGGCATCCTCACCTCCAAGCCGGTCGAATACGCCTCGCAAGCGGAGCTCCTGGAGGGCACCCCTTACGTCGCCGAACTTTCGAACAGCCCGAGGGACGCGGACGGCGAGGCCCGCTACGTCGACATCACGCCGGCCCTGGACGTCTTGGCGCCGATACGCGCCTATCGCGCGGCGCGAGGCCTGCCCCTCGCGCCCCAAGCCGCCAAACCCGGCGAGGCCGCCCCGGTCCGTCGTCCGGCCTCAGTCCCGCCGCCCATCCCGGCGGCCGCGAGACGCCCGGTAGTGTCCCCGCGATCGCCGGCCGCCGTGCCCAACACGCCCGTCGCGGCCCCCGCGGGAATTTCCGGCGACCTGGTGATCGCCGGCGGCGAGCACCTCTACCGCATCGCGCGGGGCGGGCTCCGCGCGGGCGACCGCCGCTACGTCTACCAATTGCGCCTCGACTCCGAATCCGGCCCCGAGGCCCCCCTCTTTCAGGAGATCGAAAGCCCCCGCGCCCTGAATCCCGCCGAGATCGAGGCGGTGCTCGACGGCCGGCGGCCGACGGGCGTCGTGGTGCGGGAGGGCTGGCAGATCTCCGACCTGCGGGCCGAGGGGACGGACGCCGCGACCGGAAACGGCACCCTGCCCTTGAGCCTGGTCCCGAACACGCCCGGAATGCGCAGCGTGCAGGTGGACTTCTACGTCCTGCCGAGCGAGCGCACGCCCGTCGACAGCCCTTCCGACAACCCGCGGGCCTCCCTCGTCGACCCCACGCTGCGCGGCGCCTCGGGCCGCGAGCCCGTCCTGACGCTGGGCGGGCGCAGCGAGTCGGGCGATCCCGCGCGCCGCGAGTGGATCCTCGAGGTACGTCAAGACCGCGTCGCCGTCCTCGTGGACGGCCAGCGGGTGCTCCCCTTCCAGGGCTTCGTCCGCCTCTCCGAAGGCACCCGCATCCGAGTCGGCCTGAGCGAATTCGTCTTCCGCGGCCAGGCCTTGGTCCCGGAGACCACCGCCCCGCTTCGGCTCTCCGTCCCGCCCCAGTCGCGGCCGGCCGAGGGCCTGCCGATCGCGGCCGCCTTCGAACGCGGAGACGCGGGGCCCGTCGGGGAAGACGGCGAGGATTGATCCCAGTCGAAATTTTCGGTGTCAGTCGTTGGGGTCGGCGTACTTGAAGTTCCAGGCCTCGTTCACGCTGCGCAGCTGCATGGCCCAGCCGGCGACGCCCTCGGCGCTGATGAAGTGGATCCAGGCGGGCTCCCCGTGGTGGGCCAGCCATTCGAATTCGCGGTGGCAGCTGCGCATCTCTTGGCGCGTGATCTCCAGCCGGGTCCGCTTCACCCCGGGAATCGTGTGCAGGAAATGCTCGTGCTCATGGACGACGAAGCCGAGCCGGAGAAAGGAGGTCTCGTGGAAGGAAGCCGGGGAGAAATCCTCGATCTGCTTGATTAGAATGCGGTCGGCCCGCCCGGTGATATCGCGCGGCATGAAAACTCCGATCATCCGTCGGGAGCGCTCGCCGACGAAGGGTTCGATCTCGGCCTCGAACTCGGCGCGGGGCAGGAATTCCAAGCCGACCCGGCCGTTCTCCACCGAATCGACGATGCTCAAGGAGACCGGATCGCCCAGGTCGCGAAGGATCGCCAGGGCGTCCTCGACCGCAATAGGACGCGGCTCAGGCAGACGACTTCGAAAAATCTTCCGCCGCCGCTCGGCCGCGACGGCGGACGACCCGCCGTCGATGTACCGCCACATCAGGCGATGGAAGCGCGAAATCATCTCGGCCATCTCCGGTTCCTCGTAGAAGCCGTTGCCCTGGGCGCCGTCGACCTCAATCACCGTCCCGGCCTGGTCGTTTCGGTCCCGCATCCCGATCAGCCGAATCCCCTCCCCGGTCAGCTCGCGGTACTTGGGGTAGACGTCGAACTCCCGCGCCATGACGCGGTAAATGCGGAACAGGCGCATGTAGGGCAGCGGGCTGAGCGGTATGGGCGCCATCGCCCGCTCGATCTCGGGGAGCAAGGAGTCGCGCTCGCGCACCGTCCGCGCCAGGGCCTCGAGGAATTGCTCCATCTCCATGTAGAGGGGGTCCTGGCGGCTCAAGACCTGAAGGTGCAACACGGTGCGGTGGAGCAGGTCGCGCGCGGGGGCGCCCATCGGCAGGATGTTGATGGCGCGATGGACGGGCTTGAAGTTTTGCAGGGCGCGGCGCATGGCGCTGATCGTCATCGGTTGCATGCGGTACTGCGGAAAGATCGGCTGCAAGAGCCGCTCGAAGCTCGTCAGGTCCATGCCGTCGTAGATGGCGTCGAGGATGCCCTGCAGGGTCGCCGCGTCCTTGCGCCGCACCGACTCGGTGAAGCCCCACCGCGTCAGCCACTCGAGGTAGTTGCCTCGCGCCCCGATCGGGCGGGCGTGTTCGACCATGTGGCGCAAGCGGCGCAGCGAGATATTGAGGCGCCGCGAATCCTCGGGACGCAGCTGCTCGAAGGTCTCGACCATCCGGTCCAGGTCGCCGTACTCGCGGCCCAGTCGCCTCACCTGGTCCAACGAGTCCTTGCTGACCACCCTGCCCCAGACTTGCGAGAGGCGCTGCAGAGCCGGTTCGGTGATCGGCTGGACCTCCGCGCCGACGATCTCGCGGTAGGAATAGCCCGCCGCCAGCGCCGACCCCTCGAGGAAACGCGCCGGCCGCTCCAGGCCGGGCCGCGGGCTCAAGGCCGTCTCGAGTCCGTGACGGTAGAGCTGCTCGTAGCGGGCGCGCGCGCCGGCCGTCCCGCCGAGGCCGTGCATCATGCGGCCTCCGACCTGCATCTGCAGCCAGGTGTCGGCGGTGTCCACCCAGCGCGAGGCCTCGTCCCGCGCCGGCCGCAGACCGGCGGCCTCCTCGAGCCGGTGCCCGACATAAACCCCGCCCAGCGAGGCCGCCGCGTTCCAGGCGCCGCGCGGCAGGATTTGACGGCTCCAGCGCCGTCCCAGCACCGCGCCCGCGAAGCCGCTCAGCTGCAGGGCGCCGAGGAAAAGCGCGGCCGAGGCCAGCTCTTCGCCCCAGCCGGGTTCGTGGGCCCCTTCCGTCCGCGAAAACTGAGAGAAGAACCGCCGCGCCCCGACGAAGGCGGGAACCTCGGCGAGGTAGCCGGCGGTTCCGCCCGCCAACCGCGCGCCCAGGCCGCGGGTCAGCAGGCCCGCGCCGCGGCTCGCCAGCCAAGCGCCGGCGCCGAGCCGGGCGATCCCGGCGGCCCAGGAGGCGACGCCGAAGGCGGCGATCATCCGGGGATCGGTCGCCTGGGCGACGAAGCGCCTCCCCAAATTTTCCAGGCGCGGACTCAGGGGCCCTTGCCCCTGCAGGACGTCGAATCTCTGTCGGGCCAGACGGAGCTGAGCATCGATCCCCGGCGTCTCCAGCACCGCGCGGTAGAGCTCGGCCGCGGCCTCGACGCGGCCCTCCCGCTCGAGGCGCACGGCCAAGGCCAAAAAGGCCTCCGCGCGGAACTCGGGCCGGTTCTCTCGCAGGATTTCTGTAAATTCGCGGGCATTCTCGGCGCCCATCAGGGCGCGCAACAGGGAAGGCGGCGGGACGACGGCATCCGCCCCGAGCGGGGCGGTCGGTGCAAAGGGGCGCCCGAAAGAGAGCGTTCCTGGAGCGGCAGCACGAAGAGTCACAAGCAGACGTCCTTTTCGTGCCCCCACGGCGGATCGCCAAATTGTACTTTAGAGTGATCGGTTTATCGGCCGGGGCCGCTCCGGGTTGCCAGGGAAGACGGCCCTTTTTTTATGACACAGCGCGCTATTTCTAGGCTTCCGAACCTTAGAAAGCCACGCCAATAAAACGCTTTGATAACAGAGGATTACCGAGCTTACAATTCCAAAGGCGGCCCCACCCGCTCAGAGGGAAAATTTTCGTTCCAATTGTCAACTGGCACAGCCTTTCCGGCCGATATCCTTATATAAGGTGATTTCCTAAAATCATCGATCGACCGGGGAGCACGCAGATCATCGAGGGTTCCATGATTTCCGGTCCATCCGATCCTCGAAGCAGCTCCACCGTCCGCGGTCCGCTGCCGTCCGCCACGGGCACCGGCGGCACCGAGGGCGCAAGCCGCGAAGCCCCCGTCTCCGGCACCGAGGCGCCGTCGCGCGTCGACGGGGCCGCGGCCTCCGCGGACCTGCGCGAGACCGAGGGGCGGCGCGAGGGTGCGACCTCGACCTCCGCCCGGGACGCGCACCGGGCCCGCGTCGACCGGCTGCGCGAGCGCATCCGGGGCCTCTCCGGCCTGCCCGACGCCCAAGCCCGCAGCGCCTTGACCGAGATCCTCGCCGAAGCCCGTACGCTGGAGACCAGCGGCGACACCAATTTCATCGTCGACGACCTCATCGCCATCCGCGGCTGCTACCGCGAGTTGAGCCGCAGCACCGCCGGATCCGCCTGGCGCGACCATCCCGACCACGGCTCCATCGCCACCTCGCTGACCCGCGTCGAGGCCACCATGCGGGCCACCCGAGACATCTTCCGCGGCGCGGTGCGCGGCGAGTCCGGCAGCTACGCCGCGCGCGACCGGCTGCACATGTCGCGGCTCGCGATCCGGCTCAGCCGGGATTTGAGCGAATCCGCAACCGGCAACGAGGCGATCGCCCGCGAAGGCGGAGAACTCGTCACCGACCTGCGCAACGAACTGACTTTGATCGAGGGACTGGACTCCGAGGAGCTGCCGCATCGGGATCGAGCCGACCGGATCGGCCGGGACCTCACCGAGCTCTTCGAACTCCGCGCGCGCCTGCGCACCGCCACCACCCATGAAATGGTCGAAGGGCGGGACTTCGCGTTTAGCACCCCCGAGGCCCGCGCCCAGATCGACTTGGTCGAGACGATGATGCAGGATTACGGCGGGGAGCTGAGCCGCGCTTCCGGCTTTATCGAAAGCCCCGGCGCCTCCGACGCCATCCGTCGCCTGGTCAACCAGATCATCGGCGCGGGCGACGAGTCCCTGCTTCCGCGCTTGAGCGCCGCCGGCCTCACCGAATATTGCCGGCAATCCGCGGAGGCCGAGGCGGCGGTGGAACGGGCCCGGGGCCTGACCGATCCCGCCGAGCGCCGCACCGCCCTGGCCGAGGCCCTGCGCGGCTTCGTCGCCGTGGGCGATTCCGTCCGGGTCAACGACGTCTTCGACCAGATGGTCGCCTCGCTGCCGGCCGACGCAAGCGACCTCTTGCGCCTCCAGGTCTTTACCGCAATGGGCAGCATCCTGCACGGCTCGGGCATAAGCGCGGAAGATCGGCTGCGGGACCTCGCCTCGCCGATCGCCCGGCGCCTGGCCTCGGCCCCCACGCCCTCGATGTACCGCGAGGAGATCGAGGTCGACGACTTCAGCGTCGGCGGCACGACCCGCGCGCACACCGTCTCGCGGACCCTGGTCAACCCGCGCGCCTACCTCGACACCGCCGCCTCCATCCTGGCGGTGCGTGCTTATTTTTCCGCCGTCGGCGACTCGGAGGCCGCCCGCGCCACCGACGAGCGCCTCGGCACCCTGCGTAGCCAGCTCGACGACCAGCTCGGCGGCACCACCGACTCCCGCCGGCGCATCGAGATCGCCGCGACCTCCGTCGAGATCGACATGGCACTGGACGGCATCGCCAGCCCCGAGCACCTGAGCGCCTGGCGGGGCGCGATCCGCTCCGCCACCGACCTTTCCACCGACGACCGCCTGGCCCAGGCGCGGACCCTGCTGCGGGTCGCGACCTTGTGCCGCCGCGAGGCCGAAAGCTCGGGAACCACCCGCACGGACTTGGCCGAGATCAACACCTGGGCGACGCAGGTGATCGGCGACATCGCGGCGGACCGCATTAGGCACCTGCGCGACGAGCGCCACGTCGACGCGGAATTCGCCGATGCGGTCATCGCCGACTTCCGCAGCCGTTTGACTCGCGCCGTCGCCGACGGCGACACCGCCTGGCTGGGGGCCGTCAGCGAGCGAACCATCGACCAATTCGCCGACCTGGCCCAGAGCGGCCACGTCCTGCTCAGCGGCCGGCACACGCCGCCCACGCGCCGGGAGCTGCAGGCCTGCCTCCAGGCCGCGGCGATCTTCGGGCGCCTGGGTCTGAGCGACCGGGTCAACGAGGCGATGGCGCCCCTGGTCGCCCACGCCGAGGGGATCGCGGACGTCTCGGAGCGGGCGAATTTCTATCTAACCCTGGGACAAGTCTTCCAAGAGGCGGGCATGAGCACCGAGGCCAACGGCTTGCTCGACCGCATCGCCGCCTTGAGCGGCGCCGACGCGCCCCGCGACCTACGACGCTTGGCCGAGCTGGTTCCCGCGATGCGCGAGATGAACCTGGGCCATCTGGACCGGGCACGCGAAATGCTGTCGGGGATCCGCGGCAATCCCCGCGCCGAGGAGATGCTGCACAACGTGGAAGGCGCCGTCCGACGCGCCCGCGCCTTGCAAGTCCTCGACGCCCTTCGCCTCGTCGCCACCGATTACATCGCTCAGGAGCGGGAACGCGGCTCCACGCGGGCCTCCGAGAGCGACCGCGAGATCCGGCGCGCGCTGGACGAGGCGCAACGACTGATTCTCTCGGGGCGCTGCGGCTCGGTGCGGGAGGCCTTGCGCCGTTTCGGGGATTACGGCCTCAGGGACATGCTATGGGAATCCCGGGCGGCGGCCCCGATCCGCGACATCCTCAACGCCTCGGCGGACATCACGTTGAGCGACGACGCCTTCTCCGACCGGATGCTGGCTTTCGCCTCCAGCCTCTCGGCGGGGCGCATGTACTCCTCCGCCTCGCAGATCGGCAACCTCCTGACCCGCAATCCGCACACGCGGGACGCCGCGCGCGCCTTGGTGGACGGAATCCCGGGCGAGGCCCGGCTGAGCGGCATCCTCACCGAGCTGGGCAACATGACCATCATCTTCGCGGAGTCCGACACCGCCGCTATCCGCAGCGGCGTGGTGACGCTCGCGACCTTCGGCCTGGGCCGCATGGCGGCCGCCGGGGCGGAAATGGCCTTCGCGGCCTACGCGACCGAGTCGGCGATCGCCTCGTCGATGGCCCTGCGCGCGACGGGCTTCGTCGTGCGCAGCACGGCGGAGGCGGCGACCTTCACCCTTTCCAACATGGCCTTCGAGACCCTGTTCACCGGACGCACCGACCATTGGTCGCTGGAGAACTTCGGCCGCCAGTTCGGCTCGATGATGGTGACCTTCATGTTCTGCCACGGCATCGGGATGGCGACCTCCGGACTCGGCCGGGCCGCCGCCCGCACCACCCTGCTGGGCGAGGCGGCCGCCGGCGGGGGGCGCACTCTGACTCTGGGCGGACGCGTCGCGGTGGGCACTCTGGGCTACGGCGCCACCCTGACCGGCCTCACCGGCGTCGAATATTTAAACGAGGCCCTGGGCCTGCACCACGCCGAGGGCCACGTCCCCTTCCTCACGCGCCTGCTCGGCTCGGCGGTGATGGACGCGCAGATGCGCCTGGCCGGCCGCATGTTCAATGCCGCGACCGGCGGCGCCATCGAGCGTTGGGACGCGGCGACGCGCGAGCGCTACGCCGTCCACGAGCTTTTGCCCGCCGTCGAGCGCCTCGGCTTCGGGCGGCCCGACGCCCGCGGCGAGCTGAGCGCGGAAGGCAGAACCGCCCTGAACGCCATGCTGGCGCGGGTCGCGCGCGGCGAAAGCGCCGCCGACGTCGCCGCCAGCGTGGGCCGCGAGACCTCCGGCGATCTCACCCGCATCACCTCGATGGTCCTGGGCGTCGACGCCAACAGCGCCGAGGGCCGCCGGCTGCAGGCCCTGCTCTTTTCCTACCGGGCCTCGCACCCCGACGCGAATCTGGCCGAGGTCGCCGGGCGCCTGCAGGTCGAGGCAGGCCGTCTGGCGCGCGCCGCCGGCCTGCGCGAGGGCCCGGCCTACGAAATCGTCCGCGCCGAGCTGCTGCGCCGCGCCTTGGCCTCGGGCGCGACGGTGGAAAGCCTGAGCTCCGGCGGCGAAGCGATGGAGCGCCTCAGACCCGAATTGGAAAGCCTGGCCAATGAGTTGTTAGGTCCGCGCGGCGCGGCCAGCCTCGAGGGACAGCGCCTGATCGGCGATCTCCTGCTGCGCACCCTGGATCACCCCGGCGGCGTCAGCATCGAGGGCGGCGTGGTCGCGCGGATCCGCGAACAGGTTCGCGGCATGGGACTCGATCCCGCCAGCGCGGCCGGACGGCGCATGGCCGCCGATCTCTTGCTGGCCCGCCTCGCGCCCGCCTCGGAGACCCTCTCCTTGGAAGCCAACACCGAGGCCGGGAGCTCCCGCCTGGACGGAGGAGTCCTCCACGTCGACTTCAGTCGTCCGGGCTTCCGCCACGTCTCCGTCGCCGATCACGGGGAGATCTGGTTCGGCGAGACCGCCGCCGCGGGCGAGATCCGCGTCGACAACCACACGGGCGAGACGATCACCGTGATCCGAGCGCGCGCGGTGCCGGAGGGCTCGGGCCGCTCGATGACCGAGACTTTGGCCCCGGAGACCGCCGGCGCCCCCGCGGGATCCACCGTCCTTCGGCCGGGCGACCGCATCCGTTTCGCCGACGGCCGCGAGTTCGTCGTGGGCGAGCCGCTGCGCGCCGCCCGAACCGAGGCCCCGGTTGAGAGCGGAGGCGCGGAAGGCGCCTCCCTCCCGGGGAGGACGCGGACCGGCGAGCCGCGGGTGATCCCGCTCGAGGGCCGGGGCGAACGCGCCCCCACCGCCGAGCCCGACCTGCTCGCGGCCTTCCGACACGCCGACCCTTCGGAACCCCCCTCGCGCGAATTGCTCCGCCGTTCCTTCGCCTTGTCCGACCGCCTCGCCCGCGAATTGGGCCTCGCCGATCCGCACGACGCCGCGGTGAGCCGCCCCTTCCGCGAGGCCTTCGCCCGCCGCGCCGCGCGGGGCCCGGTCACCGAGACGACGCTGCGCGAGATCCGCGACTCCTTCCGCGCCCTCGACGCCTCCCTGCACGGCGTCGACCCGATGATGCGCACGGAGGTGCGGCGCCGCGCCTTCACCCGCCTGCTCGGCGGCGAGATGACCGGCGAGACCGCCCGCGAGCTCTCCCGCCGAATCCGCGAGGGCGAGGTCCGCGTCGAGACCGGCCGCGACGGTGCCTTGGATATCGTCGAGATCCCTCCCGAGGGACGCGCCGAGGCGCGCGCGACCGCGCGGCGTCGCATCTTCGACCACTTGGCCGAGGCCCACTTCCCCGAGGCCACCACCGCCCGGCTTCGCTCGGGTTACGAGAGCGGCAGCATCACTTTGGAGCGACTGGAGGCGGCGGTCGAGTCCCTGCCCGCCATCCGTCGCTGGATCGGCGCCGGCGGGGTGGAGCCCTCCTCCGCGGCCGGCCACCGTATCTTAAACCGCACCGTGCTCGGTTTGGCCGAGGGGCGTCTCGAACTGCGCGAGGGACGAGTGGTCGAAGCGGCGCGCGGGGAAGCTCCCGGCGTCCGGGGTCTCGAAACCGGCGGCGCGGCGGAAGGAGCGCCTCCCTTGCCCGCCGCGGTGGAGGGCCTGATCGCGAGGAATTTTCCCGAAAGGCTGCGTGAAAGCCTGCGCGCGGGGGTTCGGGACGGAAGCATCACTCAGGCCCGGCTGGAGGCCGCCGTGAGCGCCATGCCGACCATCCGCCGCTTCATCGCGGATTCCGGAACCGAGCCGAGCAGCCGCGAAGGTGCCCGGATCTTGGACCGCGTGGTGACGGATCTCGCCACCGGACGCTTGGAGTTACGCGACGGGCACATCGTCCGGCCCGGCGCCGAAACCGAAGCTAGGCCCGAGGGCGGCGACGAGGGACGCGGCACCGTCGTCGAAGGCCGGGGAAGAGGCGCTAGGGATCGGGCGGGATCCGGGGGGGAAGCCGGCACCGTCGTCGAGGGAAGAGGACGCGGCGGCAGGACCGAGGGGAGCGCCGAGGGCGAGGGCCCGATGGTTTCCGGGGCTGGAAGCGAAGGGGTGAGCTTCTCCGAAGGCATCTTGACCGTCGACTTTAGCGACGCGCGCCGGCCCTTCTGCAACGCAACGATCCCCGGCCTGCGCGGGCCGATCCGCCTCGCCCTCGCCACGGGCGGCGGGGTCATGCTGCTCAATACCAGCGGCGAGCCGGTCACCGTCGTGCGGCCGAACGCCCGTGAAGGTTTTCTGCCGGAAGAGGTCGTGCGACCCGAGACCGCCACGGCGCATCCCGGCCGCGCCGAGCTCGTCTCCGGCGACCGGATTCGCCTGGCCGACGGTCGCGTGATCGTCCTGCGCTTCGAGATCCCCGCCGAGGGCACGGAAGCGCCCGTCGAACCGGCGGGTCCCGAATCCGGCGCGGAAGGGGGCACGGTCGTCCTGGGCCCGCGTCGTCCTCCGACGCCCGACCCGGCCGCCGCGGTCGGCACGGTGGTGATCCGAGGCGGAAGGCCGGCCGAACCGGCGCCGCGCGAAGGCATCCTCCCCATGGCGAACCCCGAGGGCACGCCCATGGAGGCCGTCCCCCGCGCCCCGCGGGCGCTGGCCGACGGCGAGCGCGCCGCCGCAATCGACGTACGCCTGACCGAGATCGCCTTCCCCGATCCCGCCGAGCGCGGCGGCTTCGCCAACAACACCGTCGCCCTGGAATTGGGCAGCATCGCCGACGGCCTGGAGGGGGCCCACCCCGAGGTCGCGCGCTCCATCCGGGGAGACCTTCGTACTTTGGAAACGGAGGCGAGCGTGGATTCCCCCGCCTTCGAGGCCGCCGCCCGGCGCCTGGCCGCCGTGGTGCGGACGCGCCGCTTCGATGCGGCCTTCCGCGGCGCCGACGTGCCCTTGATGTCGGCCGAGATGCGCCGCGACTTCGCCCGCCGCGTCGCCGAGCTCTACGACCCGGCGGCGGGCCCGGGGCGGGTCGCCGAGCTGCTGCCTCCGCCGCCGGTCGCGCCCCCCGAACCCGGCGTCGCCGAGCGCCGCGACATGATCCAGCGCGGACTGATCGACATGGCCTTTTCCGGCCGCGACCGGCCGGCCTTCGCCGAGCGGCTCCGCGCCGTCGACGAGTTGGAGCTGATCGCCACGCGACTGGCGGAAGACGGCTTCGCCGAGGCCGCCTCGGACCTGCGCGGCGACTTGGCCGTGCTGCGCGAGGGCAGCGTGCACGGGCCGGCCTTTCAAAACACGATGCGCCGGCTCGGCCGTGTGCTGGGCGTCCATATGGGCGAAGCAACTTCTGCGCCGCTCGTCAACGCGATCAGCGAGGCGGACTTCGCACGGCTGGCCCATGGCATCGAGGCCATCTACCGTCCGCCCGCCGTTGAGGCCCCCGCGGTTGCCGAGGGGGCCCGCGTCGAGGGGGATCCCTTCGACTTCGGCGACCTCAACGCGGAACTGGGCCTGGAGGGCGGAAGCTCCCCGCGGCGGCCGGGGACCGGGACCGCCGATCCACTCGATTGGGGCGACATGAACGCCGAGCTGGGCCTCGAGGCGCCGGGGACGGCACGGCCGCCGGAAAGCGGCGGCGGTCGCGGCGCCCCCGAGGCTCCCCCGCCCGAGGCCCCGGTGGCCCCCGTCGTCCCCCTACGTCCCCCCGTGCCGGCGGCGCGCGAGGCCCCGCGCCTCGCGGCCTTGGCCGCCGACGTCGCCGTGATGGGCGACACCGTCCTGATCGGGGAAGAAGTCTTCTCGCTGCGCACGGAGCGGGCCGATGCCGTGATGGGCGAAGTCCCGCCGGTCGAGCGCACCGTGTTCCGTTTCACCAACACCACGCTGACCGGCGGCTCGGGCGTCGCCCTGGCCCTGCCCAGCACCTACACCGCCGAAGACGCCGCCCGGATGGTCTCGCGGCTGTCACCCTCGGTGCGCCGCAGCCTGAGCCGAATGCGGCCCGAGGACGTCGGGCGCATCGTCGAGCTCTCCGAGCGGATGCGGGCCTCGAGCCCCAACGCCTCCGTGGAGGGTTATCCCTTGCCCGCCTCCATGGGCGGCGGGACCGTCGGCGGGGGCATCGGCGAGAGCGTCGTTTGCACGGGAGAAATCCTCGGCGTGGGCAGCGGCCGCACCACCTTCCGCGGCTACGTCACCGAGGCCGACGGCACGCGCCGTCCCGTGGCCTTAGTGATGCTCACTCATTCCATGGGCGGGACCTTCGACCATGAGGCCCTGAACCTCAGCCGTTTGGCCGAGGCCGGCGTCGGCGAGGTCCGCTTCGACGGGCTGGTCCGGATCGACGGCCGCCAAGCCTTGGTGGTCAACCTGGCCGAAGGAACGCCGCACGTCGGGTTGGGGGATCTCTCGGTGCGGGATCGCGCCGACTTCAACCCGCTGATGGCCCGCGACCTGGCGCGCCTCGCCGTGGCAGGCTACACCTCCGGAAGCGGCACAGATTTTCAATATATTTGGGGAAGGGACGCGCGCGGCCGGCCTCGCCTGCAATGGATCGACACCGAAGCTTCCTTCCTGCCGATCAACGAGGCGCGCAGCACGACGCTTCGGACCAGGCTGGGACGGGGGACCGAGGAGCCGCTCACGGCCCAGGATTGGTATTTGGAAAACCTGCGCAGCTTCGGCCTCTACAACCCGGAGACCGGGCGCTTCGCCGATGGGGTGCCGCGCACCTTTCAGGACGCCCTGCGCTACGAGCCGAGCGCCTCGCGGCCCCGCGGCGAGCGGAGCAGCACCCTCCCGCCGCCGCCGAGCTAACGGAACAAACCGCGCCAATCTCGGCCGGGCGCCGTAAGATGGAGCACCAGGACCGAGTCGACCTCCACGGTATAGAAAATCAAATAGTCGTTGTGTTCGATGAAACGGATCTCCGGTCCTCCTTCGGGACCTTCCAACAGCTCGACCCTGCGACCGCGCCTGGGAAACCTGCCCAAGGCAAGGATTTTTCTTTTAAGACCCTCGGTGAATCGTCGGGCGCGCGCCGGCGAGTCCCCGCCGATGAAACGATAGATACCCTCCAATTCCCGCAAGGAATCGCTGTGGATTCGGACCCGATAGGATTTAACGGCCATGGTACTTGCGATCGAGGGCTCGGAAGGCGGCCGAGGCATCGACGGAGGCCTCGGGCCGGCGGGCGCGCCGCTTGAGCAGATCGCGCAGGTCCTTGATCTGCGAGGCGATCTCCAAAGTCTCGAGGTCGCAGACGCCGAAATCCGGGCGGCCGTTGTTGGTGATGATGATGGGGGTCTTCTTGAGCTGGGCCTTGACCTTGTCGAGGTTGGTGCGCAGCTCGGACATGGGCAGGATGGATTTTTCGAAGGAGATAGCCATGGATTTTAAAATAATATAAAAATTATTTTAAAAGTCAATCGCCGACTTCCCCCAGCCATCGCCTCCACAGGGGCGAAGTCTCCGGCAGAGGCTTGGAGAAATATTCCTCCAAACCTTCCAGCATCCGCGGGACGTCGCCCTCCGCCCGTACCCAGCGCCGGCCCAGCCCCACCGTCATCAGGTCGCCGGCGAAATAATAGAGATCGTCCACCAAGACGTCGAAGGGGAAGTCGGGGAACGGCAGTTTGGCCACAGTCAGGTCCGGGAGGCGGCGCAGCTCCTGCTCGCGCCGGATTCCCTCGAGAAAGTCCCTGCCGGCCTCGCTCTCGAAGTGCCGCGCGTAGTGGTCGCGAAACTTGAGGCGATCCATGTAGTGCGGCGCGGCGTTCAGGTCCTGAAGCCCCACCAACCGATGCGGGTCGCCGGGCGGCGCGATCTCCATCGCCACCTTGATCAACGGAAAGTCGTTGAAGAAGACCTCGTGGTTGCCGACCAGGTTCTCCGAGGCGGTGTAGAGCCGCACGCGGTTGCCGGCGGCCCAAAGCCCGAGCAGCATGGCCTGAACCCCGCGGTAGGGAAGGCGCAGGCGGGTGTACTGGTGAACATAGTGCTCCATCCCCACGTCGAAGTCCCGGGGACGCTCGCGGTAGGCGTCCTCGGCCAAGTAGCGCATCAGGGTGTCGCCCAGCGTCTTGTCCAGGTCGAAGGCGATGTCGCGGCCGCGGATCGGCCCGCGCGCGGCGCGCGCGTAGAGCGCGGCCTGCTCGGGGGAGAAATTCAGGTGGAAGCGCCGCAGGAGGTCCAAGCCGGTCTCGTAGCGCGAGGCGGAGTCTAAGGCTTCCGTCGCGACCGGCTCGGCGCGAGGCGGGGCGATGTCGAAGACGCCCTGCAGGGCCAGCCAGTCGCCGCGGCGCCGGATCTCCTCCTCGCCGCGCATCGAAGGCGGACTCAAGTAAAGCTCGTAGAGCGTGCGCAGCTGCCGCGAGGCGCGGCGCCACGTCGTAAAAGAGGCATCCAGTCTTTGGAAGGCCTCCCGCTCCGCCGCGAAGCCGGAGGAGTCTTCCCGCAGCGCCGTGCCGAAGGCCGCGCGCGTCGCCAGAACGTCGCGTTGGAACTGCTCCAAAGCCCAGTCCGCCTCGGCCAGCCAGTCGGGCAGGTTGGCGGAGAGGGGCCCGGCCCCGGCCCGGTTCATCCCGTCGAATTCCCGGGCGGCAAGGTTCAGCAGGCCCCGGATGTATTCGGACTGTCCCTCCAAGCCCGCCAGGCGGAGCCGGGCCGCGCCCGGATCCGAGGCCATCGCGGGGCTGCGGTCGGCGCGGCCCGCGTAGCGCAGAAAATAGATCGATTCGATCCGGTCCCGCAGGTAGAGGGCCGGTCCCGCCGGGGACTCGCGGAACATCGCGTCCAGCTCCTCGGGGTGGCCCAAGAGCGCGCGATAATGGATGTGGCGCAGGTGCGCGGGCAACTCTTCGCGCAGCGAGGAGAGGTCCGTGCGCGGGCTCAAGGTCGGTTGGAGGTGGTGGTCGAACTCGTGAACGACGTCCACCAGCCGCTCGCGCAGGACCCGACGGAAGACGGGGTCGGAGACGCGCTGCACCTGGCGCAGGACCAATTGATCCGCCGCCCTGCCCTCCCCGGCGGGGATCAAGAAGGCGCGGATCATCGCGCCGCTGTGGCCGCGGTTCTCGCGGGCGAAGCAGGCCTCAAACTCGGAGTCCGGCAGCAAGCGTATCGCCACCTCTCCGGAGCGCAGCGCGGCGGCCACTTGGGCGGAAATCGGATCGCCCAGGGCCTGGAAGGCGCGGGTAAAATCCTCGGGGCTGAGCTCGCGCGGCTCGGGGAAGAGCTCGCGCAAGACCTCCTCGCTGCGCTCGCGGCGCCGCATCGCCTCGAGGGGGTTTCTGAGCGAGCGATTCTCGGCCAGCATGCGGTTCAGGTAATCCAGCCAGCGCAGCTCGCCGAGATAGGCGTCGCCCTGCGAGCGCAGGAGGGCGTAGCCGCTTGCCTCGCGCTCCCCCTCGCCCAGCAGTCGCGAGCGCGGATCGCCCAACTCGAAGAGCTTCGCGTCGATCGCGGCGTCGTGCTCCAGGATTTGGAAAAAACGCACCAGCCGCAGGTAGCCGACCGGGCTGTTGCGAAAATCCTCGAGGGTTGGCTCGATCAGGCGCGCCACGGGATCTCCGGAGCGCAGCCGCTCGCCCAAATGCCGGAAGAATTCCATCGGGACCTGGCCCTGGTAGCGGAGGAAGCGAAGCAAGACCCCCCGGGCCGGCTCGCCCAGGGGCAGGGCCTCGACCGCGCGCGTCTGGGCCGCGGTGGGCGGGATATCCCGTGCCATCCTCCCCGCCCCGCGCCGTCCGAAGAGGTCGAAGGCGGGGACCTGCTCGGCCAAGAGGGTCTCCAGCGTCTCCAACGAGGCGCCCCTTTCCATATGCTCGAAGAGCCGCTGCCCCCAGTCGGCCCGGCCCTGCCGGATCGCCTCCTGGGTGGAGAGGCGCAGCAACCAGTTCAGGTAGCTACCCTGCAAGCCGTCGTCCGAGGAGTGCTCGGCCGCGTGGCGGAGACGGCGCAGGCCCAGGTGCAGGCGCTCGCCCTCCCACTCCAGCCAGGGGCGGCCGACCTCGTGGAGGCGGCCGAAGGGGACTTCGAGCAATTTCGCCAGGGCCTCGAAGGCATTCAGGACGCGGAGGCCGGTCTCCCGGTCGTAGCGGCCGAGGATCTCGCGACGCGCGGCGTTCTCCGCCTCGAACGCGGGCACCGCCGGCCGCGGCGGAAGCTCGCTCGAGCGCCGCGAGGCGGCCAGGCGCCAAGCGGGAAGCGGCGCGGCCTCCGCTTCTCCCGGACGCAGCGCGAAGCGGCGCGCGGGGGAAAGCTCTCGGGGCGGCGGCGCTTCCAATAAGCCCTTCAAACGGGGCGCCGCCGTCGGCAGGACGCCGTGCAGCAAGCGCGCGCCGACCTGCATCTGCAAAAAGGTGTCGAAGGTGTCCACCAGGCGGCCCGCCGCGTCCTGTCTAGATCTCAGGCCGAGGAATTCTTGCAAGGCATGGGCGCCGTAGATGCCGCCCAACTGGGAGCCGGCCGAGACGCCGCCCCGCAGCAGCGGCGAGGCCGCACGGCCGCGCAGCAGCTCTCCGGCCAGACCGCCGCTCAGCTTCAAGACGCCGAGGAAGACCGCCGCGCCCGCCAGCTCTTCGGCCCAAGGGGCGCTCGCGGCCTCCGGGTGCAGCAGGCCCCGCGCGGCGCGGTGGGCGCCGACGAATACGGGCACCTCCGCCGCATAAGCCAAGCCGCCGCCGAGCAGACGCGCGCCGAAGCCGCGCGAGAGGAGCCCCGGCGCCCGAAGCGCCAGCCGCGCCGCCGTCCCCGCCCGCACCAGGCCCGCGATCCCGCCGGCCAGGCCGAAGGCGAAGATCATCGCGGGATCGGTGGCCTGGGCGACAAAGCGGCGGCCGAGAGCTTCGAGTCGATCCTGCCAGGGGCCGGTCCCGGTTAGCGCGTGGATTCTACTTTCAAACCGCCGCTGTAGGGGCCCGTTTCCCCCATCCGGGGGACAAGCGCGAACGGCCCCTACGGAGGACCGATATACCTCAAGCGCCGCCTCGACATTTCCGAGGCGTTCCAAGCGGCCGGCGAAGGCGAACAGCGCCTCCGCGACCATGCCTTCATTCCGCTCGCCGATAAGCGACTGCAATTCCCGCCATTGGCCCTCGGACAGGGCCCGGCGCAGCGCCGAGTTTCGGAGCAGGGCTTCCAGCGGAGCGGGCTCGCCGGAGTCCGCCGCCGCCGGGCGACGGGGAAAAATGGCAGCGGGTATCGTCATCGAAGCCCCTCCCCTTCCGGCAAACCGGACTCCGCCATCGGATGAACGCGGTATATCGAACGCGCGGGACGCCGCAGGTAGGCGGTCTCGACGTGGTCCCGCAGGTACATCCCCAGGCCCAAGGGCGAGACGCGCAAGATTTCCTCGACCGAATCGGGAAATCCGTTGCGGGCGCGAAAATGCAGATGGCGCAGGTGCGCGGCCATCTCCTCGCGCAACAATGCGACGCGCGGCGAGGCGGCCACGGCGGGATGGGCGTGGTGCTCGTACTCGTGCACCAGGGCGACCAGCCGCTCGAAGACCACGTCGTGAAAGACCGCCGGCGAGACGTGGCGCACCTGGCGGATCGCGATCATGTCCTCCGGATAGCTGGCGTCGCCGCGCACCGTAAAGCCCGCCCACAAGTCCCCGCGGTCGTCGCCGTTGAAGCGGCGGGCCAAACCGTTGAACTCCGCGTCGTCCAAGATTCTCAGATTGAAATCCCGGTTGCGCAGGGCCCGCGCGATGGGATCGGTCATCGGGTCGTCCAGGGCCGCCAGGACGCGGAGGAGGTCCTCGCGCGCCAGCGGCCGCGGCGCGGGCCAGACCTCGCGGATCACGTCCATGGCCCAGGTCTCGTGGAGGGAGCGCAGGACGGCGCGGCGCGCCTGGCGCCAGTCGCGGTGGAAGGCGGCGAGGTAGTGGCTGAAGTGCGTATCGGCCAAAAATCCGTCCTGGGCCGAGGCGAAGCCGGGAAACTCGCGTTGGAAGGCGGTTTCCGAGGCGCGGTAAGGAAGGACCTCCGTCTCGGGCTCCGCCAGCTCGAGGACCTTGGGGTAGAGACGCTCGCCCGACTCGGTCTCGTTCAGCAGGCGCAGGACCCTAAGGTATGCCAGCGGCGAGCTCTGCGCCCGCAACAAGGCGGCCTCCACCGAGCTCCGCCATTCCGGCTCGCGGCGCAGCAGCTCGCGCAGCTCCGAAAAAATACGGGTGTCGACCATGCCCTGGTAACGGAGGAAGGCCTTGAGGGTCCCGCGCGCGGCGGCCGAGACCGGCATGGCGTCCGCCTGGCGGAAGTTCTCGAGCGAGAGCAGCCCGCTCTGCGGGCGGCGCCGGCCCGCCTCCCGCGGCATCAGGCCGAAGAGGTCGTAGCCGGGAAAAAAGGGCGCCGCGACCCGCTCGAGGCGATCCAGTCCCGCGCCGCGGTGCAACTCGACGAAGAA
This sequence comes from bacterium, assembly GCA_048499175.1. Lineage (GTDB taxonomy): Bacteria > UBA10199 > UBA10199 > DSSB01 > DSSB01 > DSSB01. The sequence continues at coordinate 33,590 of JASOAK010000017.1, read as the reverse complement.
GGCGTCCAGGCGCGCCATATCGCCGCGGCGGAAGGACTCGACGGCCAGCAAGCGACCGACCCAGTTGAGGTAATGCCCCGCCCTGCCCTCCGCGTCGGAGTGGCGCAGCATGTAGTGCAGGCGCGCCCAGCCCGCCTGGAGGATCTCCGCGTCCTGCAATTCGCTGCGCAGGCAGAGACGCTCGAGGGCCTCCGGGCCCTGCCCGAGCAGCCGGGCGCTGCCCTCCAAGTCGGGGAGAAAGCGGCGTACGGCCGGGTCGCCCCAGCGCTGGAACATCCGCTGGCGCTCCGGGGAAATAAAAACCTCGGGCGGCGCCTCGCGGGGGCGGCGCAGCGAGGCGTCCTCGAAGGAGGCGGCGACGGAAAAATGATTTGTCCGGGCCGAGGTCTCGCGGGGCAAGCCGAAGGCGGGCGCGGCGACCGGCGCGGGGCGCGGACTCGTCATCCCCTCCAAGCGCGCCTCGAGGAGAGCCCCGCCGGGATGCGTCCGCAGCAGGCGCGCACCGGCCATCATCTGAAGCCAGGCGTCGAGGCCGTCGACCCAACGGTTCGCCTCGTCTTGAACGGGACGCAGGCCCGCGCCCTCCTGCAGGCGGTGTCCCAGGTAGACGCCGCCGAGACTCCCCAAGGAGGCGCCCGCGAGGCGAAGCCCCGGGGCTTGGGTCAGGCGCGCGGCGAGCTCTCGGCCCGCGAAGCCGCCGAGCTTCAGGCTGCCGAGGAAAAGGTAGGCGCCGGTCAGCTCTTCCCCCCAAGAGGGAGAGGCGGCTTCGGGCGAGGCCGAAGACAGTCCCCGAAAAAATCTCCCGGCGGCGACGAAGGCCGGCGCTTCGACGAAGGCGGCCGCGCCGCCCGCGGCGAGGCGGGCGCCGTAGCCGCGCGTCAGGATCCCCCCGCCGCGCAGGGCGAGCGAGGCGAGGCTCGCGCGCCGCACCCAGGCCGCGAGGCCGCCGGCGACGGCAAAGCTGAGGATCATCGTGGGATCGGTGGCTTGGGCGACGAAGCGGCGGCCGAGGTCTTCCAGGCGGTCTTGCCAGGGGCCGGTCCCGGTTAGCGCGTGAATGCGATTTTCAAAACGCCGCTGTAGGGGCCCGTTTCCCCCATCCGAGGGACAAGCACGAACGGCCCCTACGGAGGACCGATACAACTCGAGGGCCGCGGAGGTTTGCCCGGCCCGCTCCAGGCGAATCCCGAAGGCCAACAAGGCCTCGGCCAAAGCCTGAGGATCGCGCTCGGCGCTCAGCGATTTCAATTCTTCGCATTGATCGGGGGTCAAGGCGCGGCGAAAGGCTCGGTTCGCCGAGAGGTCGTGGAGGGATTCCGACAAGACAGGGGCCGTGACGGGCCATTCCGCGCGGCGCAAAAACCAAGATGTCGGCACAAGGGGGCGATGGACCACGGCCCGATCTCTTCCTGTGCCCGCCGAATTTTAGGATGCCCCATTATCGGCGCCGAGCGCCCGGGGTTGCCTGCTTTGCTTTTTAAAATAGTCCATTGTTTTTAATGGCTTATCTCGAACAATTCCATTAATTTTTCGGCCATGTCCCGCCTTAAACCATGGCTGTGCCTCTGGATCCTCCTCTCGGTCCTGGGGCCAAATTCCATCTTGTATGCCGCCGCGGGGAAAGGCGGCGCCGTCGCCACCCAGCATCCCTTGGCCACCGAGGCCGCCGCGCGGGTCTTGAGCGAGGGCGGCAACGCGGTCGACGCCGCCGTCGCCGCGGCCCTGACCCTGGGCGTCGTCGAGCCCTACAACTCCGGCCTGGGCGGGGGCGGCATGGCCCTGGTCTGGCCGGCCAAGGGCCGCCGGGCGCAGGCGCTGGACTTCCGGGAAACCGCGCCGCTCGCGGCGCGCGCCGACATGTACCAGAATCCGGAGCTGGGCCCCGAGGCCTCGCGCCTGGGCCCGCTCGCGATCGCCGTCCCCGGACAGATCGCCGGATTGGAATTTCTGCACCGCCGCTGGGGCCGCCTCCCCTGGGCCTCGCTCTTCACCGAGGCGATCCGTCACGCCGAGAACGGCTTCGGCCCCGAAGCCGCCCTGCGCGAGCGCGTCCGGGAAAAGTCGGACTGCCTGGCGCGCGACTACCACAGCTCGCGGGTCTACGGGGAGCTGCTCAAGCCCAAGGGCACGGGGATCCTCGTGCAAAAAGAGCTGGCGGAGACCTTGAAAAAACTCCGCGATCGCGGCGCCGCGGAATTCTACCAAGGCGAGCTGGGCCGGGCACTTGTCAATAATCTCCGCGGCAAGGGCGCGATCTTGGAGCCGGCGGACCTCGCAGCCTACCGCGCCGTCGAGCGCGAGGCCCTCGCGGTGGACTTCCCTTTCGGCAGGCTTTGGGGCATGCCGCCGCCCAGTTCCGGCGGCGTCGGCGTCCTGCGCGGGATGATCCTGCTGGAGAAATTTTTCAAGAAGGAGAAGTCTCCCGCGCCGGAGGCCTGGACCCTCGCCCTGCTTCAAACCATGGAAACGATCTTTCGCGAGCGCAACGCCGGGATGGGCGACCCGGATTTCGTCAAGGACATGCCGATCAAGGCCTGGCTGAAGAAGGACGGCGGCGACACCAGCCACCTCTCGGTGATGGACGGCGAGGGCAACGCGGTCGCGATGACGCTGACGATCAATCTTTCCTTCGGCTCCTGCGTGACGGCGGGGATCACCGGCATTTTGATGAACGACGAGATGGACGACTTCGCCGCCCTGCCCGGCCTCCCCAACGCCTTCGGGCTGGTGCAGTCGGAGAAGAACGCGGTGGCGCCGGGCAAGCGCCCGCTCTCCAGCATGTCGCCGACCCTCGTCACCAAGAAGGACCGGGCGCTCTTGGCCCTCGGCTCGCCGGGCGGGCCGCGCATCATCACCAGCGTCCTGCAGACCTTGATGCGACGCTATTTTTTGCAGGAAAGCCTGGAGGCGAGCGTCGCGGGCGAGCGCCTCCATTATCAGGTGGAGCCGCCCGCCGTCTTCGGCGAGTCGGATCGACTCTTCGGCTGGATTGTGGAAAAATTTAAGGTCGGCACGCGCCTGCAAAAGCCCTGGGGAAACGTCCAGGCCGTCGCCTACGATCCGAAGGCCAAGCGCTTCGAGGCGGTCAGCGACCCGCGCGGGCAGGGCAAAGCCCTGGTTTTGGATTCCAACCTCGAAAAAGGAGATCCCCGATGATGCGCTCCTCGTGGAGAGGCCTTGCGCCCTTCCTGTTGATTTTTTGCTTCGCCTCCGCCGCCCGCGCGGCGGGACCCTTCTCCGCCGTCTCCGGAGCCATTTGGTTCCAAGGCGCCTGCCACGAAACGGCGCAGAAGGGCCGGGACGTCTGCGCCCAAGACCGCGTGGGGACCAAGGGCTCCGCGACCTACTTCGACGTTCTGAAGCAGGCCTACCCGAACTTGAAGCCGGACGGCAGCGCCGTGGACTCCAAAAAACCGCGCGTGGAATTCGGCGGCTTCTCGGGCGAGACGGGCTCGAGCGGCTCGCCGCTCGCCAAGGGCGAGATCCTTCACTTTCTGAAGGTCCAGGACGGCGACTCGCTCCGCGTCCTGACCCTGCAAGAAGGCACGGGGCTCTTGGCCTATGTCCAGGTGGAGCCGGCGCTCAAGCTCCTGGACTTGGTCTCGATCGCCCAGGACCAGCACGTCAGCCTCAACGCCGACCTCGGCGTCATCCCGGTGCGGGCGGGGGAGTTCGTCTTCCTCGCCAACAACTGGCATTTCAATTCCTCCGAGGCCTTCAACATCTACAACCTGTTCCTGGCGGGACTGGAGCGGGTGAGCCTCGTCTACGACGGGCCCTTCCTCTACGGCTTCGCCCTGCCGGAGCGTCCCGAATGCCGCCTCGGCCAAAGGATGAAGCCGCTGCAGGCCCTGCCCACGAGGCACGAAGGCGTTTCGGACCTGCTCTTCCGCGTCGAGGAGGAGCGGGTCTGCCAGGGCAAGAGCCGGGAAATCGTCTCCGGGCGACGTTCTTTCGAAGCGAAGCTCCACTGGGAGAAGGGAAAATACCTGGGCGGTTCGCGCGAGCTGCACCGCCTCAACAATTGCCGGACGGAGGGCAAGCCCGGCTGCGGATAGACCAGGGGCCCGCCGCCTCTATTTATCGAAATTCGCCGGTCTTGACGCCCCTGCTTTGCTTGTATTAGATTGTCATACAGGAGTATGCCATGCGCGAAACCATAACCATCAGCCTACCCACCGCGCTCCGCAAGAAGCTGGATCAAGCCGTTCGTGAAGAGCATCTCAACCGCAGCGACGTGATCCGCGAAGCCTTGCGACGCCACTTCGCCGTCCGTGAATTCCGAAGATTGCGCGGAGTCTTGGTCCCCTTGGCAGAAAAGAAGGGGGTCTTTACGGATGAAGACGTCTTCAAGAGCGTTTCGTGAGGGTTTTTCTCGATACCAATGTATGGCTGGCGGCCTTCCTGACCCATGGAGGATGCCATGATTTAGTCGAATACTGCCTCGAAAGCCACGTTTTGTTGATTTCCGAAGGTGTCCTGAAAGAAATCGAAAATAAACTCAAAACTAAATTTCAGATCCCGAAATCGCGCCGTGAGGAGCTTGTCGCTTTCATCCGCGAAAATACCCGGCGCATCGAAACGGCTGCCTTGAACAAACCCGTCTGTCGAGACCCTCAAGATGATCACGTCTTGGCTTCCGCATCGGGCGGGCAAGCCGATTGCTTGATAACCGGGGATCAAGACCTGCTCGTGCTCCGCACCTTCCAGGGGATTCCCATCCTAAAGCCCAACGACTTCTGGAAGTTCGAAAAGAGTTAGGGATAACGACCGGCGCCCCTTATTGATGGATGATGAAGACCCGGTCGTGCTCGCGCACCTTGTCGTGCACGGGAATCCCGACGTGCATGCCGGGGTCGGCCTCGCGGACATCCCTATGCTCGACCTGCATCGAGGTGACCGTCTCTTCGAAATCGGTGGTGTGGCCCTTGATGTGGACGCGATCGCCCAGTTTCAGCTTTCCGTTCTTGAGCCAGATCCCGGCGATATGGGCGTGGCTGTAAAAATGATCGACTTGGCCGATTTCTTCTTCCCAGCTTTCCATAATGCCTCCGGTTATTTTCAATAATACCAAAATCATTCTAAACGATTTTTGCGGCGGGGGACAGGCCCCTCCGCGGGGCTGGAAAGCACCCTACCCCATCAACTTTTTGACCAGCTTCAATTTATAGGGGGCCGAGTACGGCGGGTAACGTACCGGGATGTCGATCTTGGTCGAGCGCTTGAGCACCGCGCGGGGGTGGGAGAAGGTCTCGAAGCCGCGCCGGCCGTGGTAGCTGCCGAAGCCGCTGCCGCCGACGCCGCCGAAGGGCAGCTCGGGGCTGCCCAGGTGCGCGATCGTGTCGTTGACGCAGCCGCCGCCGAAGGAGACGCGGGAGAGGACATGGGCCTCCGCCTTGGGGTCCTCGGCAAAGAGGTAGAAGGCCAAGGGCTTGGGATATTCCAGGATCAAGTCGAGGGCGGCGTCGAGACCCTCGTACTCGACGATGGGCAGGATCGGGCCGAAGATCTCCTCCTGCATCACGGGGGAGTCCGTCTTTACCCCGCCGAGCAGGGTGGGCGCGATGTAGCGGTCTTGGGCGTCGGTCCGTCCGCCGGCGAGGATCTTGCCCTGCTTCAGGTATTCGCTCAACCGCTGGAAATGGGCGGCATTGACGATGCGGGCGTAGTCGGGGCTTTTTTGCGGGTCGTCGCCGAAGAAATCGTGAAGGACCGCGCGCATCTTTTCGATCAAGACGCCGGCGCTCGCCTTCGGAACCAATAGGTAGTCGGGCGCCACGCAGGTCTGCCCGGCGTTGAAGAACTTGCCCCAAACGATGCGCCGCGCGGCGGCCCCAAGATCGGCGCTGGCGTCGACCAGACAGGGGCTCTTCCCGCCCAGTTCGAGGGTGAGCGGAGTCAGGTTTTTCGCGGCCGCCTCCATGACGATCTTGCCCACGCGCGGGGATCCGGTGAAGAAGATGTAGTCGAAGGGCTGCTCGAGGAGCTTTTGGGTCTCGGGGACGCCGCCCTCCGCCACGTCGATATATTCCCTCGGAAAGTTTTCGTTGATCATCCGGTGGATCAGGGCCGCGCTGTGCGGGGCGAGTTCGGAGGGCTTGAGCACCGCGCAGTTGCCGGCGGCCATCGCGCCGACCAAGGGACCGAGCAGGAGTTGGATGGGATAATTCCAGGGACTCAAGATCAGCGCGACGCCGTAGGGCTCTTGCGTGACTTGGGCGCTGGCCGGCCAATGCACCAGGCCCAGGGACGGCCGCCGCGGCTTCGCCCAGGTCTTTAGGTGTTTGATCGCGTGCTTCGTCTCCTCGAGGAGGATCCCCAATTCGCCGGCGTAGGCCTCGAAGACCGGCTTGCGCAGGTCCTCGTGGAGGGCGCGGTAGATGTCCTGCTCGTGCTCCTGCAGGACTTCGCGCAGCTTGCGGAGCTGCTGGAGGCGGAAGCCTAGATCCCGGGTGATGCCGCTTTGGAAGAATTGGTTCTGGGCCTGCATGGCGGCATTGTGGCATCGCCGACCCCGAATGCCAAGCATGACTTCCCCCGCGAAAAGGGGTATATCGTGGAGGAAAGGAGGCGCCCTATGTCCGAGCATCGCGCCGCGCTGGCCTGGAAACGCGAGACCCCCGACTTCAAATACGAGAGCTACGACCGGACGCATGAGCTGCGCTTCGGCGGCGGGACGGCCATCCGAGGCTCCTCGGCACCGCAATATCTGGGACGCGCCGAGCTGCCCAACCCCGAGGAGTTGCTCGCCGCCTCGGCCTCGAGCTGCCACTTCCTTACCTTCCTGGCGATCGCCGCCAAGTCGCGCTTCGCGGTCGACGAGTACCGCGACGAGGCCGTCGCGATCCTCGAGAAGAACGCCGCCGGCAAGGAGGCCGTCACGCGGATCTTCCTGCGGCCGAGCGTCCGATTCGGCGGCGACTCTTTGCCCAGCCCCGAAAAGATTCGCCAGATGCACGAGCGCGCGCACGAGCTGTGCTTCATCGCCAACTCCCTGACCAGCGAGATCGTCGTCGAACCCCAGACTTAAGGAAACGCCCATGAGCGATGAGAAAAAATCCTACCAAATCCAAGTCACTACGGAAGACGGACAAAAGATCCTCTGGAGGAAGCAGGGCAAGCCCGCCCTCCTTCCCGAGGAGCTGGCCGACACCTGGGTGAGCAAGTTCCGCACCGACATCTGGGAGATCACCGCCGAGGGCGAGATGGTGGGGGTGGGAAGGGCGACGGGGCCGACCCTGAAGATCGCGAAGGTCGAAAAAATCCCGGTTTAGCCCACCCGAATCACTCTTCCTCCGGCGCCTCCGCCTCGCGTTCCGCCGATCGGCGCAACGAGTCGTGCTCCCGCGCGTAGGCCAGCTCCTCCGCGATGAAGGCCTTTTCCTTCTCGAGGAAATGCCGGATCCCCTCGCGGAAGCCGGGGTGCTCGATCCAATGGGCGCTGTAGGTCAGCTCGGGGCGAAAGCCGCGCAGCATCTTGTGACTGCCGCCCGCACCGGCGTCCACCCGTGAGAGGCCGTGCCGGATCGCGTACTCGATGGTCCGGTAGTAGCAGAGCTCGAAGTGGAGGTTGCGGTACTCCTCCGCGCAGCCCCAGTAGCGGCCGTAGAGCGCCGCGCCCTTGCGGTAGTTGATCGAGCCCGCCACCCATTCCCCGCCGCGCTTGGCCAGGATCAAGACCATCCGCTCGCGCATCCGCGCGTGGACCTCCTCGAAGAAGCGGCGGCTCAGGTAGGGCGAGCAGAACTTTTTGTGAAAGGTCGCAACGTAGAAGCCGTACATCGCTCTTAAGTGCTCGGCCTCGATCTCCCCGCCGGTCAGCGCGACGATCTCCACGGGAAGCTCCGCGACCCGCCGCCGCTCGCGCGCGACCTGCAGGCGGCGCTTGCGGCGCAGCCCGTCCAAAAAATCCTGAAAGTCGCGGTAATCCGCGTTGCGCCACTCGAACTGGTAGCTGTGCCGGATCATCGCCCCGCAGTCCCGGAAGATCGGGATCTCGTCCTCCGCGATATACAGGTAGTGCAGGCCGCTCCCGCCCTCGCGGCGCCGCAGCTCGAGGGCCCGCTCCAGCAGGGCGTGGCCCAGCGCCTCGCGGTCGGCCTCCGGATGGACCAGCAACTTCGGCCCGGTGACCGGCGTGAAGGGGCTCGCCGAGACCCATTTAGGGTAATAACTCAAGCCGTGCTCGTGGTAGGCGCGGGCCCAGCCGAAGTCGAAGATGAACTCGCCGTGGCTGTTGTCCTTTTGGTAGAGGAAGCTCGCGCCCAGCAGACGCCCGCCCTCCCAGGCGCCGAGGTAATGCGGAATCCAGCCCGGTTCCGCGCCGACGCAGGCCCCCAGCTCCATCGCGAGGAGGTAGTCGTATTCCGCAAAGGGGAAATCCCCCATCGCCAGGGCGTTCCAGGCCTCGCGGGGGATCTCTTGCAGGCTGCGGTGGATCTTCCATTCCATAGAAAAGCTTTTCGCCTTAGGCGGCGTCAGGCAGTATAGCGTCTGTGGAGAAATTGAACAGTGTAGGGATATTATGGATCCGTTGACGCAGGGGCTCTTGGGCGGCGTGGCCGCCCAGGCGGTGTTAAGAAAAAAGGTCACGCCGGCGGTGACCGTCGCCGGCATCTTGGGCGGCATGGCGCCGGACCTGGACGTCTTCATCCGCTCCCAGGCGAACCCCCTGCTGATGTACGAGTACCACCGGCACTTCACGCACAGCCTGGCCTTCATCCCGGTCGGCGGGGCCTCGGTCGGCTTGCTGCTCTGGCTGCTCCTGCGGCGCAAGCCGCCGCTCTCGTTGATGCTGATCGCCGCCGTCGCCGGCTTCGCGACCCACGGCCTGCTGGACGCCTGCACCTCCTACGGCACGATGCTCTACTGGCCCTTCTCCCGCGAGCGCGTCGCCTGGGACAACGTCTTCATCATCGACCCCTTCTACACCCTCGCCCTCTTGATCGGGCTCGTCGTCTCCTGGCGGCAAGGCGGCAGCGCCGCGATCGCCGCCTTACTCCTTGCCGACGGCCCACGGCCTCGGCGTCGTCCAACACCATCGCGCGCCGCGAATTTCAGGCCGAGCCTGGCCTTGCTCGCGTAAGTATCGCTGTCGAGCGCGGCCGCGTCATCCTCGCTGGGCCTGCACCTCCTATGGCGTTCTGACCTATCTTTCCTGAAGGCCGGTTTACGTCGACGCACTTCTGCGGGTGCAAAGCCTTACGGAGGCGCCAAGCACGGCGGCGGCTCCCTGCCGCATTATGCTGGCGAGGCCCTGCTGCGGACCTGCCGCCCACCCCGACCCGCGCCTGAGCCTGGGGGACTTGCGTGCTTTCTCCACTCCCCAAGCCGCAAAGCTCCAACCGCTCTGGGGCATTCGGGTCGACCCGCGGGCGCCGGAGCGGCACGTCCAAAGGCTGCGCTTTCCCTGGCGGAGCGAGGACCGCTTCGAGGCGGTCTGGGAGTTGCTGCGGGGGCGGACGCCGGGGGCCCGGGACCTGCCCGCCGCCGTGGGAATTTCCCCTCATTAAATGGTTGCTGGGCGCCCGCGCAGCGGCTATGCTGGGACCGAAATCAAATTCACGAAGGAATCCCACATGTTCGAAAACCTGCCCGCCGAGGTGAAGGCCGCTTTTGAAGATTACCTGAAGAGTGCGAATAAATTGGTCCCCGATCCCAAGGACGACGCCAAGTTCTTCAAATTCGTCATCCTCTGCCACCAAAAGAACGCCGCCATCGAGTCGATCGAGATCTACGAGATCTTGGAAAAACAGGGCTTCGACGAGGCGATGCAAGACCACCTGGTGATCCTGCTCGAGGGAGGGCGCGAGCTGCTCAAGGAATACGACAAGGCCCTCGGTCGGTAAGTCTTTTCCCCTATTCTTTTCTCTCTCTTCGGCCCTGCCCCTCTCACCCTCAGGGCATCGGCGCGGGAATCCGGCTTGGCTCGACCAATTTTCGTACAAAATATCGCTCAAAATGAGAATTTCTCATTTTGATAGAACCTCCTAAAAAATCTCCCTTGAAATGACTCGAGAAAAAAATCCGCGGAACTGGCAACGCGATTGCTAAGTATCTTTGCATCACCTTTCGGGGTGCACGACAAGGAGTGGACCTATGAAATACCCTATCGTGCTCCACCGCTGGACCTGCAGCCTTTTCTGGTCGCCTCACCTGCTGGGCCTGCCAATGCTTCAGTGCTTCACACGATCGAGAGCCAACCCTATGGAGGGCGAAAAGCTTCATCTCCAGGGCTCCCGCGACTGACGGGAGCCTGGTGAACATCCCGGTCGATATGAAGAGACGATGAAGTTCCTCAACGTGCCTTTCCCACGCCAGGGCACCACACGGTGTTCTTTCATGGCTTGAGCATCAAGAGCTGAAGCTCAACGTCGGACTCCTGCGGGACCTCGAGTGCCCAGCCGCGGGTGGCTAATCTCTGTTCAACCAATTCAAGAATCACGAGATCACTGATTACAAGAATCTCAACCGTGACGATGCGATCCTGACGCCGCCGCGCCGTGAGCATCCAGGGGAAATTCGTCAACGCCGAGACGGAGCGCCGAAAGGTGGCGACGGTCAGCCGAGGTGCGCGACGACGTGGGAGTAATGCCCAACCTGCGTTGTCCCATCACGGACCGCACCGAATACACCGGCGAGACCTTCAAGTCGGCCTATACGAAGGACGAGCTGATGCGAAAGCTGAACGACGAAAAGAAAAACCTGCTCGGCGCCGACCCGGGGATCCCGATCGAGGTGGTGGTGAAGAACACCCAGCCCGCGGGCGCTCCGGGCGGAAACGCGGGCGGCGGCGACTCGGCGCAGCGGGGAGGCGGCGGATCGGGCGGCGGCGCGGCGACCGGTCCGGCCACCGGGGCGGGGGGCAAGGGCGGGTGCAGCCTGGCGGCGGTTCAGGGGGCCTCGACCTTGGATCTTGGGTTGATCTCGGCCCTGGCCGCCGGCCTTACCGGTTGGGGCTTCAGGCGTCTCCGAAAATAAGCGATCGCATTCCGGATAGGGGACCCGTCTCCCGTGAGGCGGGTCCCTTCGGGTGTTGGAGAGTAGAGACTGGCAAAGTCCGGGAAGACCGCCCGTCTGATGAAACGTAAAATTGACGATTGATTACGGAATACGGTGCCTTTATCATGATCGAAGGGGCGCTTAATCCCATTAAGTGAAAGGGGAATTCCATCATGGTCCAGCGAGCTAAATCCAAAATGAGGGCCGCTCTGTCTTTAATCACGGCCTTTTTCCTGTCTTATTTTTACAAGGCTCCCGAAGCGGGCGCGCAGACTCAGGTTCAGCCTCCCAACAACGCGTCCACGACCGTCGTGGACCCCTCCGTCAGCTTAAAGGCGAGGTACAACCCAAGCACGACACCCGGCACGACGGTCACCTCTCCCTCCGTGGGCTTGAAAGCGCGGTACGAGGCAGGGGGGGCTCCGGGCGTCGCTCCTTCCTCCATTACCTGGAAAGTCCCGCAGGGCAGCACCCCGGCGTCCTACACCTGGCTCGTCCCCCCTACCAAGGAAAGCGATTTCCAGAACTGGCTCGGCCAACAAGGGATCACCCAATTGACCGCGGAGGAAACCAAAGATGCGGCCATCATCTACCGCATGGACCGTATCTTGGAACGCCTCGATCAAGTCGAACGGGAACTGAACAATCGGTAAATATGGCCCTCGACCCGACGCAAGGCTCCCGTCTCGCCGCGCTACTGGAAGCGAAGGTGGCCGAGGTGGAGACACGCTTGGGGCGTGTCGAAGCCCGGCTTCACGCCCTCCGCGCCAACAAAAAACCCTTGGTCTTCCTGGGTCTCTGCCTGTCGCCGGAAGAGGCGCGGCGCTGGCTGGACGCGGATTTTCGTCCACCTATCCGACGCGGCGACCTCGGCGCGGCGATCGAGGAGGGCTACCGCTGGATCGGCATCGTCGACGGAGTTTTCCATCAAGAGAACACGGTATCCTTGCAAGAGATCCAAGCCGCCGTAAAGTCGGGAGCCAGGCTCTACGGGAGCTCCAGCATGGGCGCCCTGCGCGCGGTGGAGGCCCGTCCCCTGGGCATGATCGGCGTCGGACGGATCTACGAATGGTATCGCAGCGGCTTCATCGACTCCGACGACGAAGTCGCGATCAGCTTCGACCAAGGCCGGGGGCGTCCCTTGTCGGAGCCGCTGGTCAATATTCGCGCCACCTTGGACGCCGCCGAGGCACATGGCCTGATCGACGTCCACGCCAAGCGAGCGGCGCTCGCGGTCGCGGAGGCCATGCGGTATTCCGAGCGATCCTATCCCAATATCGTCGCTTCGCTGGGAGCCGCCCTCGACGACGAAAAACGCGCCTCTCTCGCGAAATTTTTCACGGAACAGGCCGTCGATCTAAAAGCCCTGGATGCCGTCGAGTTGCTGAAACGCCTGCGTACCGACTATGATCTCAACCGATCAACCCTCGCTTCTCACGATTGAATGGCCCCCGGATCCGGCCGGAGAGGTCAAGCGCCACCACGAAACCACCCACCGGATTTGCGCGCCCGAGCACACCTTCGAGCGTTTCGCGCCTCGCATGGAAGCGGCGGGGATCACGCGATTGGCCGATCTTACCAAGCTCGACATTATCCATATCCCCACGTATATGGCCACTCGGCCGCAAGTCGACACCCCCGAGGACAATATCACCGTATACAACGGCAAGGGCGTCACCAAGATTCAGGCGAAGGTCTCGGCGATGATGGAGGCGTTCGAGCGCCATGCCGCGGAACGCCACGGCCGCCTGGCCGTGCTGCAAAGTTACGAGGAAATCTCGCGGGAGCGCCGGGCCGTCCATCCCCGCGACTTGATCCTCCCGGAAGACGTTTCTTACGCCGATCATGAAACCCTCGAATGGGTGGCCGGCACCGATTTGTTCTCCGGGGAAACGGTTTGGGTTCCCGCCGCGTCGGCCTTTTGTCCCTACGCGCCGCAAAACGGCGCGCGCGGGCTAGGTCGCATCGTCAGCACCAACGGCCTGGCTTCCGGCAATTCGATCGCGGAGGCGGTCAACCAAGGTTTGGCGGAATTAATCGAGCGCGACGCCGACGCCTTGTCACGGGCGCGAGGGCGCGCAGGGACCGTCCCCCTGGAAAGCGTTGATTCGATTCAGGTCCAAGGCCTGGTCCGGAAATTCCAGGACGCCGGGATTCGATTGGTCTTGAAGGAAATCACTTCGGATCTCGGTATCGCCGCCTTTTTCGCCGTGTGCGACGATCCCGAGACGCAAAATCCGGTCTTACTGTGCGGGGGTTACGGTTGCCATCCCAACCGGGAGATCGCCGCGATCCGCGCGATCACCGAGGTGGCGCAATCCCGCTGCACCTTCATCAGCGGGTCGCGCGAGGATTTGGTCGACGACGATTACAAGAGCGATTACGACTACCACGAGCTGCTCGCGTCCATGAAATATTGGTACGCCGCCGAACCGCCGTTTCGCCGGTTTCAAGACGTTCCTCATTTTCAAGGGGAGAATCACTTGGAGGACATTCGGCACATGCTCGCGGCCTTGAAGCGTCAAGGCTTGCAGCGGGCCGTAGCTTTAAACCTCACACATCCCGCCGTCGGCGTTCCCGTGGTGAAAATCGTCGTGCCCGGCCTGGAGGAGAACATGGAACACTGCCAACGGCGCGGCCCGCGTTTAAAGGCCGTACATTCCGCCCGCCGCGAAACGGTTTCCGACCGGCGCCCCAGTTGGCTAAAAAGGTGGTTCGCCAAGGATCGGGACATGTAGCTACGGTGCCGGCGGGCCGGGCTCATTCCTCGCAAATTTCCCGATCCATGCCAAGGCCGCCCGCATCCCGTCCACCGCCGCGCTGGTGATGCCGCCCGCGTAGCCCGGGCCCTCGCCGCAGGGAAAGAGTCCTTCCGTCGACACGCTCTCGAAGGTCTCCGGGTCGCGGGGGATTCGGACCGGCGAGGAGGTCCGCGACTCCACCGCGTGCAGGACCGCGTCGGGGTGGGCGAAGCCGCGGCGCCTTCGGTCGAAATCCAAGAGCCCCTTTCGCAGGTAATCGACGATCCACTCCGGCAGCAGCCGGGAGAGATCCGCCGCCACGATGCCGGAGGGACAGCTCGACTTGGCCGTGACCGGGCCCTCGCGGCCCTCCAGAAAATCCTCCAGGCGCTGCGCCGGGATCGCCCGGCCGTTCCCGCGCGCGCGGCTCGCGGCGTAGACTTGGCGCTCGATCCCGCGCTGGAACTCCATCATCTTGAAGGGCCCCTCCCCGGCCACGCGGCCGGTATCGACGCTGCACACCACCGCCGCGTTCGCCCACTTCGAATTGCGGTGGTAGTTGCTCATCCCGTTGACGACGATCGTCCCGGGGTCGGTGGTGCTGGAGATGACGTAGCCGCCCGGGCACATGCAGAAGGTGTAGACGCCGACCTTCTCCGCTTCCCAATAGCTCTGGAGCTTGTACTGCGCGGTCTCGAGTCCCGGCAGGCCGCAGGCCTCGCCGTATTGCCAGCGATCGATCGTGGCCTGGGGGTGCTCGATGCGCAGTCCCAGGGCGAAGGGCTTCGGCTCGAAACAGACCCCCTGCGATTGAAGGGTATGAAAAAAATCCCCCGCGCTGTGCCCGCAGGCGAGGATGAGCCCGGTGCCAGCGACTTTCGTCCCGTTGGCCAAGACGACTCCCTGCGTCCGAGGCCCGGCCAAGTCCAGGGCCGCGACCCGCGTGTCGAAGCGCAGCTCGGCGCCGCGCGCGATCAGGTCGTCGCTCATCTTCTTGATGACCTCGCGGATCAGGTTGCTGCCGACGTGCGGGTTGTAGACGTAGGCGATCTCCGGCGGCGCGCCGTAGTCGACGAAGGCCCGCATCACGCGCGGGATCAGCGGGCTCTTGATCCGCGTGATCAACTTGCCGTCGCTGAAGGTGCCGGCCCCGCCCTCGCCGTTGCAGACGTTGCTGTCCGGGTCGAGCTCGCCGCGCCGCCAGTAGCGGCTGATCTTGAGCATCCGCGCGTGGGTCCGCGCGCCGCGCTCGAAGAGAATCGGCTTGATGCCGTGGGCGAGGAAGGTCCAGGCCGCGAAGAGCCCCGCCGGCCCCGCGCCGAGGATGAGCGGCGGCGGCCCCTTCCAGGAGAGCTGCGGAAAAGGCTCGAAGGCCCGCGCGACCTCCTCTCCCCGGAAATAGACCTCGAGGGAGTAGACCCAGGCCAGCTTGTGCCGTTGCCGGGCGTCGAGGCTGCGCTTTAGGACGCGGATGTCGCCGATTTGATCGGGGCTGAGGCCCAGGTGCGCGGCGACCAAGGTCGCCAAGTCGGGGTCCCGTTGGTAGGGAATGCGAAATTCGTGGAGGACCTTCATGCTTCTCCCGGCCGCGATTTATGCGGCAAAGGATTCAGTCAATAAAACTCAATGAAAAACGCTTGGCAAGGCGATTCAGGACACGATCCAGAGTCCAAAGCACATGCGTTTCCACCACACACGCATATAGCAATTGGATGTCAATGAGGGAAGCTCCGCTGCCCTTCAGGTTATGTTTTTCGACAAAGTCGTATAGCTGAGAGATCGGATATAATTCGCCTCTGGGCAATTTCAAGTAATCCGCCAGCAAACGGTTACGCTGGGGCCCAAGATTTCCCACCATCATTTCACCGAACACCCATTCGTGGCCAAGGATTCTCTTGGCCATCAAGTTCTCTTGAAGATTCTTAACGGAACTAGCCTCTTGCCAGTAGGCGATCCAGACGCTCGTGTCGACTAGGATCATAGCGGGCTACGGCGTCGGCGGGGTGCTTTGGCTTTTTTATATATCCCAAAGGAATTCGCGAGTCGGCGGATCGCCGCATCGCGTATCAGCGCATCGAGACCCAGGTGGAGCAACTTGGTCTTCTCTTTGACTCCGGTTGCAGCCGCCGCTTCTTTTATTTTTTCTTCATTAAGATTTAGCGTGGTTCTCATATGCATATATATAAGAAAAAATATATGCATCGTCAATCCGATTTCCCTATCCCCGCGCGCGCTTCGGCGCCTCGGCCTCCTCGATGCTGCCCAGGATCGCATCCAGGCCCCCGCGCAGCGCGGGGTGGATGATGCCGGTGATGACGAAGGTGTAGATCTCGCGCTCGATGTCGCGGATCGCGGGCTTCTCCGTGCCCAGGACGTACTGGTAAAAAACCTCTTTCACCGCGCCCAGCAGGCAGACGGCCAGCACGCCGACGTCGCCCTCGCGCACGAAGCCCATCTTCTGCCCCTGCTTGAGGCCGCGCCGGATGTAGTCGAGGACCAGCTCGTAGAACTTTCGGATATGATCGTCGAACTCGCTGTCCAGGCCCACCGCGTCGCTGAACACCAGCTTGATCCACAACGGGTTCTTCATCAACAGCGCGGTCACGCGCCGCAGGTTGCCCATGATCTGCGCCGGGATCTGGTCGACGGCGTCGAGCGGCAGCGCGCGGATCTGCCCCGCGATCTCATGGAAGATCTGGCCGATGATCGCCTCGAAGATCTCGCGCTTGCCCTCGAAGTAAAGATAGAAGGTGCCGCGCGCGACCTTCGCCTGCGCGATGATGTCGGAGACCTGCGTGTCGTGATAGCCCTTCTTGCCGAAGGCGGCCAAGGCGGCCTGCATCAGTTGAGTTTTACGCTGCTCTTTGTCGAGGTGTTGGCCCATAAACGCTTCGGGCCCCGCATCGGGGGTGCCCGCCAAGACCTCCTTTCTCATACCCCGGCACCCCCTGTCAAATGCTGGAAAAATCATAGGAAATTAGTCTTAAATTAAACTGACATGTCAGTCTAATTTTGACTTGTTTTTCCTCGAAAATTCGTCTAACTCACCCCCATTCTTCCGGGAAATCTTTACAGAGGAATCGCGCATGGAAAATTCGCCGACCCGCATCTTCCCCCCGGCCCCTACCCTTAAGCCCGATGAAGAAGAGAGCCTCGACGTCTGGGGCTTTCGCGACACGAAATTCGAGATCTTAAGCAACGGCAGCGTCCGGCTCACCGGCTCGCGCTACTCGCTCTGCGGCCAGGAGCTGCCCTCGCTGCTCCCCTGGGTGAGCGAGGTGATGCGGGTGCCGGTCCGCGCCGACGACGTGAACCCGCCGGCCTACCCCACGCCCATCCCCGAGGCGCTGGCTCACCCCCAGTTCCTCGCGGAGCTGCGCAAGATCTTCGCCGAGGACCAGCTGAGCCAAGACCCGAAGGTCCGCCTGCGCCACGGTCACGGCCACACTCAAGAAGAGATGTTCGCGATCAAGTACGGCAAGATCGGCCGCATCCCCGACTTGGTCGTCTTCCCCACCGAGGAAGGGCAAGTCGCGGCCTTGGTCGAGGCTGCGCTGAAGTACGACGCCTGCCTCATCCCCTTCGGCGGCGGCACCTCGGTGACCGAGGCCCTGCGCTGCCCCGAGAACGAGGCGCGTTTCATCGTCTCGGTCGACATGCGGCGCATGAACCGCATCCTCTGGATCGACCCGGTCAACCGCATGGCCTGCATCCAGGCCGGCGCGGTGGGGCGCCACATCGTCGAGCAGCTCAAGGGCTACGGCTTCACGATGGGGCATGAGCCCGACTCGATCGAGTTCTCCACCCTGGGCGGCTGGATCGCCACCCACGCCAGCGGCATGAAGAAAAACCGCTACGGCAACATCGAGGACTTAATCCTCGACATCCACGCCGTGACCGCCGCGGGCAAGCTCGAGCGCAGCTCGGTCACGCCCCGCGAGTCGGTGGGCAGCGACCCGCGGCTCTGGCTCTTCGGCTCGGAGGGAAATTTGGGCATCGTCACCTCGGCGGTGGTGAAGCTCTTCCCGCTTCCGGAGGTGCAAAATTACGGCTCGATCCTCTTTCCCACTTTCCAGGACGGCGTCGCCTTCCTCTACGAGCTCGCCCAGACCAACGCGGCGCCCGCGAGCATCCGTCTGGTCGACAATCTGCAGTTCCAATTCGGCATGGCGCTCAAGCCCAAGGCCGCGGGGCTCAAGGCGCTGAAGAGCAAGTTGGAAAAATTCTTCGTCGTGAAGCTCAAGGGCTTCGACCCGCAGCAAATGGTCGCCTGCACCATTGTCTTCGAAGGAAGCCGCGCCGAGGTCGCCGCGCAAGAGAAAACGGTCTACGGCCTGGCCAAGCGCCACGGCGGGATGAAGGCCGGCGCCGAGAACGGCATCCGCGGCTACCAGCTGACCTTCGGCATCGCTTACATCCGAGATTTCGTGATGAAGCACTACTTCCTCGCCGAGTCCTTCGAGACCTCGGTGCCCTGGAGTCAGGTCGAGGCGCTCTGCGCCAACGTCAAACAACGTCTGGCCGAGGAGTACGAGCGCCGCAAGCTCCCCGGCAAGCCCTTCATCACCTGCCGGGTGACCCAGGTCTACGAGACCGGCGTCTGCGTCTACTTCTACTTCGGCTACTACTATAAGGGCGTCGCTCACCCCTCCGAGGTCTACGCCGAGCTCGAAATCATCGCCCGCGAGGAAATCTTGAAAAACGGCGGCTCCCTCTCCCACCACCACGGAATCGGCAAGCTGCGCCAGCGCTTCCTCCCCCAGATCAAGTCGCCCGCGACGCTCGCCTGGGTCGAGCAGGCCAAACGGGCCCTCGATCCCCAAAACGTCTTCGGCAGCGGCAACCAGGGGGTCGGAACGAAGGACTCGCCGGCCCGGAAGGCCGCGGGAGGCGCGCAATGACCCAGTCCGGCCACCATGTCCTGATCACCGGCGTCACCGGCTTCGTCGGCAAGGTCGTCTTGGAAGAAATCCTGCGCCGCTCGGAAGAGTTCGACCTGGAGAAGGTCTACGTCCTGATCCGTCCCGGGAAGAAGGGCCACTCGCCGCAAGAGCGCTTCCACCACGAAGTCGCGACGTCGCCCTGCTTCTCGAAGCTGCCGGCGGGCTGGGAAGACCGCGTCGCCGTCGTCGGCGGCGAGTTGAGCGAGACCGCCTGCGGCCTGAACGCCGCCGACCGCGAGACGCTGGGCGGACAACTCACGCACATCATCAACTGCGCCGCCTCGGTCGAGTTCGACCTCCCGCTGCCCGTCGCCGCGAAAGCGAACATCGCCAGCAGCCTCCACGTCCTCGAGCTGGCCAAGTCCTGCCGGCGGCTGAAACGCTTCGTCAACGTCTCCACCGCCTACGTGACGCCGCACCGCGGGACGGAGGTCCCCGTCGCCGAGGCCCCGGTCGCCCTGCCGCGCCCGGCCCGCGAGATTTATCAAAGCATCCTCGACGGGAAATTCGACGCCCGCAAGCTCTTGAAAGAGACGGGGCACCCCAATACCTACACCCTGACCAAGTGCCTCTCCGAGCACCTGCTGCTGGAAAACCGCGGCGAGGTCCCCTTGAGCATCGTGCGGCCCAGCATCGTCTCGGCCTGCTGGAAACACCCCTTCCCCGGCTGGATCGACAGCCGCGCGGCCTTCGCCGGCTTCGTCGCCCTGATCGGCGCGGGCTACCTGCGCGCGGTGGTCGTCGACGAGGCCACGCTGCTCGACATCGTCCCCTGCGACGTGGTCGCCGACCGCATCCTGCGCAGCACCTTCGAGCTTTCGGAAGTTGCGCCGCAGGAGCCGACTATCCATTACGCGGTCGCCGGCAAGCGCCACAGCTGCTCGGTGCGCGAAAACATCGACGTGATCGAGGGCTACTTCCGTCGCTACCCGCTCGACCGCTACCCGCACCTGCGCTACACCGGTCCGGACAACCTGGCCTTCCGCCTGCGTCATTGGCAGTGGCACCTCGGGCCCGGCAAGGCCTTGGCGGCCTGGTTCAAGCTTTTCGGAAACGAAAAGAAGCGGAAGCAGATCGAACGCCTCACCGGGCAGTTGCATTATCTCAACACGGGCTTTCCTTACTTTACGCACTGCACCTTCGACTTTCGTCCCTCGATGCCCATCGACGACGCGAACTTCGAGAAAAAGGCCTATATCGAGACGGTGTGCGGCGGCGTCTACCGCTTTCTGATGAAAAAAGACGAGCGCGAGGTCCCCTTCGCGGGGCGCCGACACCGCGGCTTCGAGGGCGACCTGCGCTGGGCCGCCTCGCGGCCCAAGGGCAACGGCGCGATCCGCGCCTCGGCCTACCTGGCGCGCAAGGTGCTGCGCCGCTCTGCCGACATGATTACCTTCGACCGCAAGGCCTTCGAGGCCGCGCGCCGCGCCATCCCCGACGACACCCTGCTGGTGATCGTCCCCACGCACCGCAGCTACCTCGACTTCATTCTCTGCTCTTATCTCTTCTTCGCCTATCCCGAGCTGGGGATCGCCATCCCGCACATCGCGGCGGCGCAGGAGTTCGGCAAGATCCCGCTGCTCGGCAAGATCATCCGTCAGACCCAGGCCTTCTACGTCCAACGGGGCCTGGGCCGCGAGAACCCCGAGCTGACGCGGCAGATCCACGACTTGGTGAGCCGCAAGCAGGCATTGGAATTCTTCATCGAGGGCACGCGCAGCCGCTCGCGCCAGGCCCTGAAGCCGCGGCGCGGAATCCTCAAGTGCCTCCAGGCCTCGGGACAGACCTGCAGCATCCTGCCGATCTCGATCAGCTACGACCGCCTGCCCGAAGAAAACTCTTTTAAACGCGAGCTGAGCGGGGCAGCCAAGCCCAAGATGCGACTGGGCGGCCTCTTGGCCTGGATCGGCCGCGTCCTGCGCGGCGAGATCCGCTTGGGCCGCATCCACATGACCTGCGGCCGGCCCCTGACGATGAACCTCGACAGCGACTTGAACGGCCTCAGCCTCCAGGTGATGGCCGAGCTGCAGGCGGGACTCGCGCCCAGCACCCACCACCTGCGCAGCTTTTTGCAAAAGCACCCCTTGCCGGGCGTCGGCCTGGACTGGCTGAAGTCGGCCATCGAGGCCCGCGGCGGACGCGTGCTGGAGAGCCCGCTCAAAGGGGAAGAGAAGGTCGACCCGACGATCGCCGCGACCTTCCACTACCAGTGGAGCCATTATTTCTTCCCCGAGGCCCTGGCCGCCTTTCCGGAGCACCCGGCGATCCAGCATTTCCTGCGGGGCAATCTTTACATGGAAATCCCCACGCCGCGCCCCGGCGCGGAGCGCGACGAACACCTTAGCTCGGTACTCCAAGCCCTCTTCCAGCCGCTCTGCCGCGACTACTTCGGCGCGGCGGAGGCCCTGGGCGAGCGCCCGGGCAGGGTGCCGCTGCGCTCCGCGGTCGAGCTGCTGCCGGAGATCCCCGGCGCGCACCTCCCGCACCTCGAGGCCTGCCTCGAGGATCTCGTCGCGCGCGAGATCCTCGTCCAGCTGCCCAAGGGCGAGGGTTATGCGTGGGGGCCGAAGGCGCAGGACTTGAACCGCTATCGCGAGGCCTGCCGCTGGCCGGAGGGCGCCGCGCGCCTGGCTGCGGTGGGTTGAATAGGGATTCGTAGGGGCGGGCCCCTGCGCCCGCCCTCCCCGGGCGAGGATACACACCATTCGCCCACACATGGGTTTGCAAAGGTCGCTTGATCTGCCAACTCCGTAGGGGCCGTTCGCGAACGGCCCCTACAGCGGTGGCTATATCTCAGGAGCGTGAATATGAAAAAAACTCCCTTCCTCGTCACCGGCGCCACCGGCTTCGTCGGCCGCCACCTGCTCCAAGCCTTAAGCCAGGACCCCGAGGTCCAAGCGATCGCCCTGGTCCGCGACAAGAAAAATTGGAAGGCCCAGAACTGGACCCACGGCCTGAAGGGCGTCGAGCTGATCGAAGGCTCGGTGACCGACGTCGCAAAGTGGAAGGACGACCCGCGCCTGCAGGGCCTGGGCGGGATCTACCACCTGGCCGCGGTCATCAAGCACACGCGCCGCGACCCCGAGGACATGCTCCGCACCAATGTCGAAGGGCTATTGCGCATGGTCGAACTGGGCGCGGAGCGCAAATGCCGCGTCCTCTTCGTCTCCACCTCGGGGACGGTGGGCTGCTTCGCGACGCCGGACCGCCAGGCGGACGAGAAATCGCCCTACCAAGAGGCGACCGTCGGCTCTTGGCCCTACTACGCGTCGAAGATCCGCGCCGAGCGCGAGGGCCGCAAGCTGGCCGAGTCGCTGGGCGTCGAACTGGTGATCCTGCGCCCGCCGGTGTTGCTGGGCCCGGGCGACCACCGGATGCGCGCCACCAGCCACATCGCCCGCCTGCTGCGCGGCAAGCTCCCCTTCATCGTCAACGGGGGGATGCACTTCGTCGACATCCGCGACGTGACGCAGGCGATGCTCCGCGCCATGCGGATCTCGCGCCCCAAGCCCGTCTACCATCTCTGCGGGACCACCTACCGCATCGAGGCGTTTTTCAAAAAGGTCGCCGAGCTCGGCGGGGTACCGCCGCCCAAGCTCCAGCTGCCGCCGCTGGCGGCCAAGCTGCTCGCCAAGACCTCGGGCCTGCTCGACCGTTTCCTCCCGCCCCGCCCCCACCCCATCCTGCCGGATCCGGTGGTCTTCGAGATGGCCTCCAAGCACTGGGGCCTGAAATCGCTCTACGCCCAGCAGGACCTGGGCTTCGTCTCCCGGGACCCCGACGCGACGCTGCGCGACACCATCCAATGGCTTAAAGAAAACGTGCCGGAATTGAAGGAAAAGGCCGCCGCCGAGCTCGAGCTGGAAGGCGCCGGGATGAAGCCTTGAGCTTGTCGCAAAAATAGTCCATCTTGCGGCCCAAGCCAGGGAGGACCCGCCGCAAGCTATGCCCAAGCTCTGCCATCGCCTTACCGCCGCGCTGTTTACGCCCGTCGACGCCGCCTCGCTGGGGATGTTCCGCATCCTGTTCGGCGCCCTGATGGCCTGGCAGGCCTACTATTATTTGGCGCGGGACCGCTTCGTCGACTACTACCTCGAGCCCGGCTTTCGCTTCAGCTACGCCTTTTTCGAATGGCTGCGGCCGCTGCCCGAGCCCTACTTTCGCGCCCTGCTGATCTTGATGGTCGCCGCGGGGCTGGGCATCGCCGTCGGGATCCTCTACCGGACCTGCGTCCTGATCTTCCTGCTGGGCTTCTCCTACGTCTTCCTCCTCGACAAGGCTTATTACAACAACCACTACTACGCGATCATCCTGCTCTGCTTCCTGATGCTCTTCACCTCGGCGACCCGCTGGGGATCGCTCGCCCAACGCCTTAGGCCGCGCGCGCCCTTCGTGCCCAACTGGAATCTCTTCATTCTCCGCGCCCAGTTCTTCATCATTTATTTTTACGGAGGGCTCGCGAAGCTCAACGCCGACTGGCTGCAGGGCGAGCCGATGCGGCGCTGGCTTCTCAAGTCGGCGGACCTCCCCCTGGTGGGCCCGCTGATGACGACCGAATGGGCACCCTACTTTTTCAGCTGGGGCGGAATCGTCTTCGACCTCTCGATCGGCTTTCTCCTCTGGTGGCGGCCGACGCGCTTCGCGGCCTTTCTTGCCGTGCTGTTTTTCAATCTCAGCAACAGCGTGCTGTTCCAGATCGGCGTCTTCCCCTTCCTGATGATCGCCGCGGCCACCCTCTTCGACGACCCCGACTGGCCGCGCAGGCTCCTGGGCCTGAAACCCGCGAATCCCGAAGAGGCCCCGGCGGCGTCCGAAACCCGGGGACGGCGCCTCACCCTGGCCCTGATCGGCGCTTATTTCGCCGTGCAGATCCTCGTCCCCTTCCGCCACTTCCTGATCCCGGGCGAGGTCAGCTGGACCGAGGAAGGCCACCTCTTCGCCTGGCACATGAAACTGAGGGACAAGCAGGGAAGGCTCAAGATCTGGGTCACCGACCCGGCCGCGCAGCGGACCTTCCAGGTCGACCCCCTGCTGGAGCTGAACGAATTTCAATACGGGAAGATGAGGCAGCGGCCGCAATTCATCTGGCAATACGTCCAACACGTGAAGCGCCAGCTCGCCGCCCAGGGGATCCAAGACCCGGTCATCAAGGTGGATGCCTGGGTCACCTTGAACGGGCGCCCCTACCAGCAGCTCATCGACCCCGAAGTCGATATGGCGGCCGCCCCCCTGTCCTTTTTTTCCGCCGACCCCTGGATCATCCCCCTCGATCCCAAAAACCGGCCCGGCACCCTGCCGGGCGAGGTCTCCGAGAAATAAAAAAGGCCTTCGCTCGCGCGAAGGCCTTTAGAAACGAAATCGTCGGGCTACTAGAATCCGGAATCATCCACGTCAATGACGGGATCGATGTCGTCGACGATGATCTCGCAGTTGTTGCAGCCCGAAACGGTGCAAACGCCGTTCTCGAAGCTGGAATCGTCGCAGTCGTTCTCGTTGGCATAGACGGTGCACTCGTCCGCCGTCGCGACGTTGACGTCGCCGTCGCAGTCGTCGCCGCTGCCGGCGCAGTTGGTGAAGACGGTGGCGAAGATGAAGACGGCCGGGATGACGACAAGCAGGGCCCGCAGGGAATTGCGGAATTTATGGAGCATGGGCTTCTCCCTCATGAAGGTTGAAATGGATGGAACCGTCGGCATCATAGGTTGGATCGCCGCGACTGGCAAATCCTTTTCCTTAGACGACCTTACCCGCGCCTGGGGCCACGGAGGCCGCGTAGCGCCCGCGGGCCTTTTTCAGGCGGATGGGACAGCCGAAGGCCGCGCTCAGGTGCTTGGCGGTAAGGGTCTTCTCCTTGGGGCCCGAGGCGAGGACCCTCCCTTCTTTCAGGATCAGCACCTCGCGGAACATCGGCGTGATTTCCTCGACGTGGTGCGTGACCAAAACGAGGGTCGGGGCGCCGGCCTTGCGGCCCCAGGCCTCCAGGAAGGCCAAGAAATGCTCGCGGGCCGCCATGTCCAAGCCGGCGCAGGGTTCGTCCAGGATCAACAGCTTCGGTCGCGCCATCAGCGCCCGGGCGATCAAGACCCGCTGCTGCTCGCCCTGCGAGAGCAGGCCCCAGGCGCGCTCCGCGAGGGCCGCGCAACCGACCTGCTTGAGCAGGCCGCGGGCCCGCTTGCGATCCTCCTCGCTGCTCTCGCCCCAGAAATTGACCATCGCTTCCTTGCCGCTTAAGACCGCGTGCAATGCCGGCTCTTCGAAGCGCAGCATGGCGCGCAGGGCGGAGCCGACCAGGCCGACCGACTTGCGCAGCTCCCGCCAATCGTGCTCGCCGTAGCGCTTGCCGAAGAGCCGGATCTCGCCGGAGCTGGGCGTCAGGTAGGCGGTGAGCACCGCCAAAAGCGAGGTCTTCCCCGAGCCGTTGGGGCCGAGGACCGCGCAATGGCGACCCGCTTCGACCCGCCAGGACACCGCTTGCAGGATGGGCGCGTCGCGGCGAATCGAGAGATTTGTGATTTCCAACACGGGCGGCTTGGCTTTCATGGGTAGGCAGGGTGGAAAATCATCGGCCGGCGAAGAACATCCAAGCGGCGAAGGCGAAGATCAGCAGGCCCAAGATCGCGGCCACTGCGAAAAAGAGCGTCTTCATCGAGATCTGGCCCGGCTGCTCCATGCTATAGCCTTGCTTCCAGTCCTCGGCGCGGGCCGAAAAGACCGGCGAACTGCCGGCACCGAACGAGGTCTGGTGCACCTGGACCTGTCCGACCTCGACTTGCGGGGCCGGCGAGGCGCCGACGCCGCCCAGCTTTTGCATGAGGCCCTGCAGCTTGTCCTTCATCTCGGGCGGGAGTTGCTCGAAACTGGTGTAGCCGCCCTTCTCGAGGGCCTTCTTGATGAAGGGATGGTCCATGATGCCCTCGAGGAAATCGGGCACGCCGTTTTTATTCTTGTCGGCCAGGACCTGTTGAACCGCCTCGGGCAGGGCTTGTAGATTCGCGGGATCAACCTCCTTGCCGTTGACGAGGATCTTTTGAAAGTTCGTCATGGGTCCCCCTATTTCGCGGGCCGGGCCGCGACGGCCGCCTGCGCCGCCTGGAGCAGGGCCTGCGGGTCGACGCGGACTTTGTAATCCGGGTTGTAATAACTATAAAGGATCTTGCCCTGCTGATCCAGGACGTAGGCCGCGGGCACCGGCAGGATGTGATGGCCCTTCCCGGAATGGGCCTCGAGGTCGATGCCGTAATCCTTCTTCATCTTCTCATAGGTCGCGTCGTCGACCCGGTAGGCCAAGCCGAAGGCCTTGGCGGCCGCGGCGTCGGAATCCGAGACCAACATATATGTCAGGTCGTGTTTCTTGAGGCTCTCGCGGATCTTTTCGACGCCGTCGGGGCTGACCGCGACGATCTGATAGCCGAGTTTTTGCAAAGGCGTCTCGATCTGCTTCAATTGACCCAACTGGGTGTTGCAGTAGACGCACCAGCCGCCGCGATAGAAGATGAGGACGGTCGGCTGGTTCTTGAGCAATTTCTTAAGTGGAAAGGCTAGCCCGTCGGCGTTGGTGAGCGCGACGTCCGGGACCCTATCGCCGGTCTGCAGGGGCTTTACTTCCGCGGCGGAGGCGGCCGCCTGGGGAGCGGGCGCGGGGGAGGCCTTTTTCGCCGCTTCGGCGGGGGCGGCGAGACATAACGAGATCAGGGAAAGGCATATAGCGGCCAAGGGTAATCGGAATTTTCTCATGCCCATGGTCTAGGGCAAAGCCCGCGCCGATTCAATCCAATTTATGGAAGGCCAAAATCATGTAGCGCAGCCAATTGAAACGGCTCACCCACTGGGCGGCGTAGCTCCCGAGCTTGTTCCACGAGTCCTCCCCCGTCAAATCCCGTTGGATCTTGCGCAGAAAGGGATAGGTGGGGACCGTGTTGCGGGCGATGTCCTCTTCCCAGAGCGAGACGAAGCCCGTCTCGCGGCCGAGGCGCCGGTAGTCTTGCAGCGTGTGGTCCATCCGGCAGGCGCCGAAGAGCGGTTCGAGCATCCGGCGCGCCGCCCGCGAGGCGCTGAGCGGCCGGAAGAAGCGCTTCGGCACGAAATCGGAGAGGGCCAGCATCCCGCCCGGCTTGAGCACGCGTCGCGCCTCGCGAAAGAAGGCCTCGCGTCCCGGAAAGTGAAAGATGCATTCGACCGCGAGGACTGCGTCGAAAACCGCGTCGGGGAAGGGCATCGCGCAGGCGTCGCCCTCCTCCAGCCGAATGCGGTTGCCGGCCCTCGGGACGAGCTTGCCGCGGGCGCGCTCGAGCTGGCGCCGGTCGATGTTGAGGCCGACTAAGTCCATGTCTTGGAAATTCTCGTTGAGGCCGGCGATGGTACCGCCGAAGCCGCAGCCGGCGTCTAGGACGCTCATCCCGTCCTTCAGCAAGGCCGCCCGCCACACCCGTTGCGAAAGCGCCTCCGCCGCGACGGCGAAGCCCCGCGCGCTCAAGTCGGCCCGCCGCGGGTCCTCCCAGTAGCCCCAATGGACGTGGCGGCCGAAGGCCAGGTCGAGGTCGGTTCGGCCCCGGTCCAGACGCTCCAGAAGGAGGTCGAAATAGGGCAATCGGCCGGGCCCGCGAAAAATCGTGGACTCTGGACGTGGATCGCTTATCATGCGGCCCACATAACATCGGTCCGGGTTCAAGATAAAGAAGGGAAAATATGAAACGAGCTTCGTTCCGCGCACTGTGGTTATTCACGCTATTGTTTTTCACCCTGCCTTCCGCTCAGGCGACCATCCTCGGGACCGTCCGACTCGATCCCAATCCCCTGTTCTTTCCGGACACGCGGGTCGGCGACACTTCGTCGCCGGCGACGGTGACCGTCACCAAGGAGGCCTCCTTCTCGCTGCCGGTCTTCGTCTTCGGGTCGCTGCTCAGCAACCCCTTCCGCTTCTCCATCACCGACGACCGCTGCGAGGGACGCCTGCTCTTCAACAACGACAGCTGCGGCATCGACTCCGATTTCAGCCCCAACCGCGAGGGCTTCTTCCACTCGCACTTGGTCGTCATCGACACCAGCCGGCAGATCCTCAATTTCGGCTCGCTGATCGGCCAGGGCGTCCTGCCGGAGGTGAAGCTCTCCGACAACAACGTGCAGTTCGGCGACCAGCCGGTGGGCAGCAGCAGCGCACCGAACACCGTGACCGTGACGAATATCGGCACCGGAAACCTGACCGTCTCCGACATTTCGCTCTCCGGGGACCCCGTCTTCAGCCTGGTCAGCGAAACCTGCACCGCGGCCCCCGTGCCGCCGCTGGGCACCTGCGACTTTGAGGTGGATTTCACGCCGACCGCGATCGCCGATTTTTCCGGCACCGTCGCGCTGACCGACGACGCGCCGGACAGCCCTCAAGAGGTCGCTCTCTCCGGCACCGGCGTCGCCGCGCCCAACCCCGCGCTGAGCCTGAGCAAGCAGGCGGTCGACTTCGGCAACCAGCAGGTCGGCGCGGCCTCGGCGCCGGTCGACGTCGTGGTGATCAGCAGCGGCGACGCGCCGGTCACGCTCAACACGGTGACTTCCTCCAATCCCGAATTCGCCTTGAGCGGCGACTGCACGACGGGGCTTCCGATCGCCCTCAACCCCGGTCAGTTCTGCACCCTGACCACGGTCTGGACGCCGGGCGCGGCCGGTCCGCTGAGCGCGCAGGTGACCTTCGATTCCACCGCCAGCAACGAGCCGGTCCTGGATCTAAGCGGCGTCGGCATCGTCCCGGGCAGCGCCGAGGTCAGTCTCTCGGCGACCTCCCTGGATTTCGGTTCGGTCGTGGTCGGGCAGTCCAGCCAGTCCCAGACGATCACCGTCACCAACACCGGCGATGCGCCGCTGAACTTCACGAGCATCCTGCTCCAGGGCGCCGATCCCCACAGCTTCGCCATGATCGACGAATGCGGCGACGAGCCGGTCATGCCGGGAGAGTCCTGCGTCCTCGAGGTGACTTTCCTGCCCGCGATCGAGGGCCCGCTCTCCGCGACGATCGTCCTGACCGACGACGCCTCGGACAGCCCCCAGGCCATCGCGCTGGGCGGCGCGGGCCAAGGGCCGCAGATCGGCGGCGGAGGCTGCGGGCTGCTGGCCTCCCATGCCTCGGTCGCTCCGGGCCTGGCCGGCTGGACCCTGCTCTTCCTGCTCTTCTTCTCGCGACGCTTTCACCGCGATTAAAGGGGAGCGGCCTCCCATGCGGGAGCGGTTTATTATCCCGCCGGCTTTCAAGGCCCCGGCTTGTCGGTGTTTGTCCTACATCCCAAACTCGTAACAAACTGATACCAAAAAGTTGTTGTACAGATTTCTTGCGAGAAGGGCTGGAGATTCATTAAAATATTCGCAGGTCTGTGGAGAGAGGCCCGCATCTTGCTCTCTCCTTGGTTGGGTAAGGAAGGAAACATTCAGGATTCACTTCCATGGCCCTGAAGGACCGCATCCAACGCCTGAAGACCCTCGTCCGGAGGAAACTCCGCGGCGGAGGGGAGGAATGGCGCGATCTCTGGGACAATGCCTCTTGCGGCTACCATTCCCTCGACCCCAACGGCGTCTTCCTCCGAATGAATCAAACGGAACTTTCCTGGCTCGGCTACACCCGCGAGGAAGTGATCGGGAAGCTGTCGTTCTTCGACCTGCTGGCCCCGGAGCGGCGCGAGGAGACGCGGCGCCGGTTCGCGGCCTTCAAGGAAAGCGGGTCGGTGAAGGAGCTGGAATTCGACCTGATCCGCAAGGACGGCACGGTGCTGCCGGTGCTGCTGACCTCGGTGGCGGTGCGCGACGCGCGGGGCAACTACCTCTACAGCCGATCGACGGTGTTCGACGTCTCCATCCACCGGCGCCTCCAGGCCGAGCTGCGCCAAGCCCACGACAACCTCGAGGCTCAGGTCGAGGAACGCACCGCGGACCTGGCCAAGGCCAACCTCGAGCTGAAAATGACCGTCGCCGCGCAGCGCCGCACCGAGGCCATGCTGCGGGGCCGCGAGGTTCAGCTGCACCGCTCGGAGGAAAATCTCCGCCGACTCACCGCCTATCTCAACAAGGTGCGCGAGGAGGAGAGGACCCGCATCTCCCGCGAGATCCATGACGAGCTGGGACAGCAGCTGACGGCCATCAAGATGGACCTTTGCTGGATCCAGGCCAAGCTGGTCCGCGTCGAGCCGGAGGGCGAGGCGGGCAACTTTCGGCAACGGCTGGCGGAGGCGGTGCAATTGGTCGACGCGACGATCGCCAACGTGCGCAAGATCGCGACCGACCTGCGCCCTGGCATCCTTGACGACTTGGGCCTGCCGGCGGCTATGGAATGGCAGGCGCAGGAATTCGAGCGGCGCAGCGGCATCGCCTGCTGCTTCTCCTGCCGGGTGAAAGACCTGCCGCTGGACTCGGAGCAGACGACGGGGGTGTTCCGCATTTTTCAGGAGGTTTTGACCAACGTGGCGCGGCATTCGGGGGCCTCCCGGACCGACGTGCGCCTCGACACCGATGGCGAAGGACTCATTTTGGAAGTGTGCGACAACGGCCGAGGAATCGCCGAGGAGGAGCGCGCCCTCTCCAAGTCGCTGGGCCTGCTGGGAATGCGCGAGCGGGCCAAGCTGCTGGGAGGAGCCTTCGAGATCGAGGGGCATCCCGGGGAGGGAACGCGGGTGGCGCTGAGGGTCCCCTTGGCCGCGCAGACCAAGAACGCCAACGAGAACGCAAGGAGGTGGGACATATACTGCGAGTACTGATCGGCGACGACCACGCCGTGGTCCGCCGCGGCTTAAAAACCATCCTGGAAGAGGCGCCCGACATCCGCGTGGAAGGCGAGGCCGCCGATGCCCATGAGGCCGTGGACAAGGCGCGCAAACAGCCCTGGGACCTGGTGATCCTCGACATGTCGATGCCGGGGAAAGG
Organism: bacterium; assembly: GCA_048499175.1. Taxonomy (GTDB): domain Bacteria; phylum UBA10199; class UBA10199; order DSSB01; family DSSB01; genus DSSB01. The sequence continues at coordinate 3,010 of JASOAK010000017.1, read as the reverse complement.
AGGCCTGGAGGTGTTGAAGGAGATCAAGGCGGAAAAGCCCCGCCTTCCCGTGCTGATGCTGAGCGTCCATCCCGAGGACCAATACGCGGTCCGCGCGCTCAAGGCGGGGGCCTCGGGATACCTGACCAAGGAGATGGCGCCGGAGCAGCTGGTGCAGGCCGTCCGACGGGTGGCATCGGGCCGCAAGTACGTGAGCGCCTCGCTCGCCGAGAAGCTGGCCTACGACCTGGAAAGCCCCACCGACCGCCTGCCGCACGAGCTGCTTTCCGACCGCGAATACCAGGTGTTGTGCCTGATCGCCTCCGGCAAGACCGCCACGGAGATCTCGCGGCAGCTGGCCCTGAGCGTGAAGACGGTGAGCACCTACCGCCGGCGCCTGCTCGACAAGATGCGGTTGAAGAACAACGCCGAGCTGACCCGTTACGCCATCTCCCATGGCCTGACGGGATGAATTCCCGCCCCGAAGCCGCGGCTTTCCGTCGCGACCCTCCGATGTTATCCTAAGGCCGAAATCGGAGGAGGACGTCCATGAAAAAACGTTGCTACATCCTGTTCCTGCCGTGGGTTTTCCTCTGGCCCTCGCCGGCGGCCGCGGAGCCCACCGAGATCGTCGTGCGCGTCCTCAGCAAGGGCGCCAAATTCGTCGGCACCGACATCGGAGGAGCGAAGATCACGATCCAGGAGCTCGCGGGCGGCAAGATCCTCGCCCAAGGCAAGACCGAGGGCACGACCGGGGACACCGACCGCATCATGCGGCGCGCCCACGCGGTGGGCGAGGCCCGCTCCGACGGAAGCTCGGCCAAATTTTCCGCGAAGCTCGACCTGGACCGGCCGGTCTACGCCGAGATCCGCGCGCGGGGCCCGATGGGACACGAGGGCTCGGCCAACGAGGCCTCGGTCACGATGTGGCTGCTGCCCGGGAAGTCCCTCGTCCAGGGCGACGCGGTGCTGCTGGAGCTGCCGGGCCTGGTGGTGGACTTGGCCGCGCCGGAGCCGGCGAAAGCGGAGGGTAAGGCCCGGCTGAAGGCCAAGGTGACGATGATGTGCGGCTGCCCCATCACGCCGGGAGGCCTGTGGGACGCGAACAAGCTGAGCTTGGAGGGGGCGGTGCTGCAGGCCGGCAAACCGGTGCGGAGCTTCCGGATGGACTACGCGGGCGAGGCCAGCCGCTTCGCGGCGGAGCTTCCGCTGCCGCCGAAGGGGGAGTACGAGATCGAGGTGAGGGCCTTCGACCAGGCCTTCGGGAACACGGGGCTGGGCCGGACCAAGCTCTCGGTGCCTTGAGCGCGGCCCGGCTTTTCGGAGATTACTTCGCGGGCTGATATTCCGCGGCGCGGATGCGTTTCTGGATCTTGGTCTTCAGCTCCTTGCCGTTGGGCTTGCGCAGGATCATCTTGTTGCCGCCGAAGCGGACGTCGATGGGGTCGCCGATGATCCAATCGCCCGGTTTGCCGAAGAACATCGGGGTGTATTCGCCGACGTAGACCAGATCGCCGGACTGCACGGTGATGAAGTAGTGCTTTTCCTCGGTGGTGGTGGGCGTCGTCACCGTCTTGCCGTCCTTTTGCTTGGTGGTGGTGTAGGTGGTGGTCTTGTCTTTCTTTTCTTGGATGTCGAGGAGCTTGCCTTGTTGGTATGCGGGCGGTTCTTTGTTTTTCGCAGCGACGGGCGGAGCGATAGATGCCAGGCAGAAAAAAACAGCGATCCAAGTCAAGAAACGGGCACGGTTCATGAGCACCTCCTTAAAATAGCGAGAAGATTTTCCGAGCTTCCCAAACTATTATTCCATAGCAAGCCCTAATAGCGGCGAGAAATTGCCCCGATCCGCCTCCCTAAGCGCCTCAATGTATGCGCTTCTATCCGGGGTCATTTCATAAAACTGCCCCGTCCCCCACGAAAATGACTTGGCGCCGTTCCCTCTCAGGAAAATATCGGCGATTAAGCGGGCGTGCCTGCCGTTCCCGTTTGGAAAGGGATGGATGGAAACCAAGCGGTGATGATATCGGACCGCAATTTCCTCCGTCCGGAAAATCTTATTCTCTTTCCAATAGAAGAAATCATCGCAGGCTTTCTTCACTTCGATAGGGATAGTCCACCAATCCTTCCCGATATTCTTTCCCGATTGTCTATAGTTTCCGGCCCATTTCCAAGTTTTGTCAAACATCACTCGATGAACTTTTTTCAGGAATTCAGGGTCCGCTAGAGGCCAAGACTTCCTTGGCCCTTCCAAATATTTTTTTTCCGCGAAACGAATATTGAAGGATTCAAATTCGTTCAGCTCCCGAGCGGTGGTCAAATGCCCCGGAATCAAATCCTTCGCCTCATCGGGATCGATTGGGGTCTGCCCGTCTTTTAACTCGTCGAACATCACGGCTCTTCCCAAAGCTTTTCAGCGAGCTTACTCATGAGCTCTTCATAAGAATCCTCGGCTTGGGCCGCTTGGAATCGACCCGAGAGTCCCTGATCTTCCAATTGCATATGTAATTGGCTTCGCTGAGAAATCCTATGGGCGACTTCCCTGGCCCTTTTCTTGACCATCTCTTCCAGGGGCTCCAACGGGATCAAAGAAACCACCACGCGGCACCCCAAGACATCCGCAGCTTTTTTCAGGGTGGAGAGCGTGATCGTCCCCTTTCTTTCGGAGGCTTCGATTTTAGAAAGTCCGGCGAGCGATATTCCCAACCTCTTGGCTAATTGCGTGGCGGTCATCCCCAAAGCCTCCCGAATGGTTTTTATCCACCCGCCGCGGGGACTCTGGAGCGGGGCCTCACGAATGGCATTGAAACGTTCGTCGAGTTGCCTACGCAAAAGTTTTGCGGATTCGGGACGTGAGGACATAAAGGATTTATATACTTAAAAGTATATTAAATCCAATTTAAAATTAACTTATAAGTTATAATATAAACTAATTATATTGACTTATAAGTTAATAATTTAATAATTTCAATGGATTAAATTTATCCCGGCAGCTCGCTCTCGCCCATCAGGAACTGGTCGATCCCCCGGGCAC
>JASOAK010000016.1:0-59067 GCA_048499175.1 bacterium | reverse complement strand
GGGCCTGGATGTCCTTCATGTCGTCCTGGGCGATGGCGGCCAATTCGATCATCAGGGTGTCCTGGATCACCCGCTCGGCCAGGGCGCGCTCCTCGGGCGTCAGCGCGAGGTGCTTCTCGACCTCGTTGTACTCCTCGGGCTTCTGGCCCTTACCGATCTCGCTCAGCTCGCGCAGCACGGCGATCGCGTCGGACTTCTTGCTCTGAGTCGTCTGGAGGAAGGCCTTCTGGAAAAGGCCGTCGACCACCTTCTTCTCGGCCTCGGGGTCGACCTTCGGTCCCTTGTAGCTCCAGGCCTTGCTGTCGCGGACGCGCAGCGAGATCTGGTCCTCGGCAACCTTGGACATGACGGCGAGGCCTTCCATGGCGCGGCGGCGCGCGAAGAAGGGCGCGAGCGGCTTTTCGAAGGCGCGCTTGAAGGCCGGCGAGTGGAAGCCCTTGACCAGTTCCTGGGCCTTGTCCATGTCGCCCGAGCTCAGCGCAAAGACGGTGCGGGTCAGGCGCAGGTTGTCCTCGTGGCGCTGCTTTGCCTCCGGGGTGGTCGCGGCCTTGAGGGCGGCGTCCTCGGTCTGCTCCAGCTCCTGCATGGCGGCGCCGGCGGTCTCGAGGTCGCCGTGGCCCATCCCGGCGAGCATGCGCAGGACACGGGTGCGGTAGGCGGGATCGATGCCCTGGAGATGCAGCAGCGGCTCCAGCGAGGTCTTGGCGGCGTCAAGCACCTCGAAGACCATCCGCTGCTCGTAGCCGAGCTGGGGATTGTCGAGGATCTTCGGCATCCCGAAGTAGGCGACGTGCGGGGCGACGAAGGGAATGGTGCCGCTGAGCAGCTTCAAGGTGCGTTCGTCGAATTGACCGGAGCCCTTGTCCGCGATGGGGGGATACTTCTCCGCCGCGATGTCCTCGTTGATCCGCTTGGCCGCGAGTGCCACGCTGCCGCCCTCGGGCGCGCCGAAGGCCTGGGCGCGGCGGTCGAGCTTGGCGGGCTGGCCGTGCTCGAAGGTCCAACGCTCGGTGTAGTCGAGATAGCCCTGCCCCTCCCCGCCCTGCGGCCGGAAAGAGAATTTCATGAAGACAAAGGTCTTGCCGCCCTCCACCGAGGTGGTGACCTCGACGGGCGGATCCTTGAGGTTGAGCGGAAAATCCGCGCCCAACGACGCCTTCAACGGCTCGAAATACTTCTCGGCGGCGGCCAGACCCTTGAAGAACTGCGGCTCCATCTGGGCCAGGGGAACGGCCTTGGCGCTGCGCACGACCGAGCTCATCGTCTTGCGGAACAGCGCGTCGCTGTACTCGGCGTAGCCGCCGGCGGGCGGCGCCAGCTCGGCGGGGGCGTTCGCGGGCTGCGGGATCTTGGTGAGGAGATCCGGCATGAAATTCAGGATGAAGGCCTTGGCGGTCGCGGCGTCCGGCTTCGCCGCGGCGGCGACGACGGCGGCCTTTTTCTCCCAGCCCTCGCTCTCGGGGCTGCCCGCGCCGACCTTGGCCGTGCGCTCGTAGCCGACCCACTCGCCGGTATTGCCGTTGAAGGAGAACTTGTCCTGGACCAAGAGGTGGCCGGACTTCTTGCCCTCGGGATCCTCCACCACGTAGGAGAAGACCACCTCGGTCGTGAGGCCGCGGTGGAACACCGCGTAGTGGCTGCGCGGGTCCTTGACGCGCAGGGCGAGTCCCTCCGCCTGGGTGGCCTCGATCAAGGAGCCGAATTGCGTGGCTTTATGCTTGCTGAAAATCGCGACGTGTTCCGCCGAAAAGGGCCGCGAAAAGGTGCGCGCCACCAGCATCGCGAAGGCTTGCAGCTTTTGGTCGTCGGGGAGCGCGGCCGTCTTGTAGGCGGCGAGGCGTTTCTGCCAGCCTTCCTTGTCCTCGCCGCGGCCGTTGTATTGAAAATCGCGCTTGTAGCCGTTGAGCTTTTTCTGGCTGGGGTCGTAGGTGAAGGTGTCGCGCAGGTAGATGCGGCCGTCGTCGGTTTGGCCGTTGTCGTCGACGGGATAGACGAAGCTGACGGCGACGTTGCCGTCGGCCTGCACCTCGACCTCGGTGCGGGCCTCGGCGTCCTTGCCTTGGATCTTGATGCCGGTCTTGTCCCCGAGATTGCTGACGGCCTCGAAGAAGCTTTTGTTTTCCCGGAGCAGATCCCGGGTTTCCTGCGAAAGCGCGGAGGTGAGCTTGCCACCCATCTGTGCCCCCAAATATCTGATCCTATTGGCCTTTTTTCCCTATATCCAAGGCCGATAGGACCCTGTGCCTGTGGTCCTAAACGTTCCCCAACGTTAGGGTTTATCGTCTTGGGCGGTGAAAAGTTGCCGAGTGGCGTACAACAAAACGCGGCCCGGCGCGGCCCCGCGGGGGCCGGGAAGGCAAGTGTCCGAAAGCATTGGGCTTAAGGCTGAAGGGTGATTTTGTGGCCGTCGAATTCCAGGGTGTCGCCGGCGAGGGCCTGATCGCTGCGGCCGAGGCCTACCTGGATGTTCTTGCCCTTCGCGGGGTTGGTGATGGCCATCCCCTGCTTGAAGCCGACGTTCTCGATGCGGTAGCGGCCGTCGCCCAGATCCTCGATGCGCGCCAGGTCCTTTTCGAAAAGGCCCCGGAACAGGCCGCCCTTGTTGATGTTCAGCTTGTACTCGCGCGGCGCGGACTCGTCGCTTTCGACGGCCTGCAGGCCCATCTCGCCCTTGTTCTCGACGATGCGGATGAGACGGGCCCAGCCCACCTTCATCTCGCTGCCGTTCAGGGACGGGGCGCCGTAGGCTTGTGGCGGCCGCGAAGGCACGTAGGAGGGCGGGATCGAAACCGGGATCGGCTCCATCGGCGCGGGCGCCGCCGGGATCTGCTCCAGGCGCAGCCCGCCGTCGGACCGCAGCTTGAAGACGAAGTGGATGCCGCCGAGGCTGAGGATGTCGTTGGGGGACACCCGCTTCCACTCGCCCTCCTGGCCCTTGCCCTTCGAGATGAGCTGGTTGTTCTGGTAGGTTCCGTTGCTGCTGCCCAGGTCTTTCACCCACCAGCCCTGGTCGTGGAAGGTGAAGGACAAATGCTGGTTGGAGATGTTGGCGTTCCCGCCCAGCTCCTTGCGGCCCAGCTTGATCGGCTGGCCGCCGGGAAGGAACTCGATCGCCATGCCCTCGGCGGGCGAAGCCATCGGTTCCGTCGAGGCGCGGGTGCGCCGGCCGTTTTGCACGGCGGTCACGGCGCCGTCCTTGAAGACGTACCACTGCGCCTGGTCCGGCCGGGGACCGAAGCCGAACATCAGGCCGTCGCCCATGGCGTAGGTATTCCCGGAGAGCGGCTCGTAGTTGTTGCCGTTGAGGACCCAGACCTCCCCGTGGTTCGTGAGCTCGCGCAGGATAAACTCGCCGCCGCCGTTCTCGAAGCCGTCCCAGAAAATCTCCGCGACCTCCCGGCCGCCGGGGTTGTTGAATTCGTAGTTCGCGCCCTCCTGGAGCTGGAGGCGCGCCACCTGCGGCGCCGGCGTCCTCAGGACGTGCGAACTGGGGGGCGCGACCTGGCCGGCGACCTGAATCAAGCTGGCGTGGTCCGTGCTCTCGTGGAACCGGAAGGTCAGACCGCCGACGGTGACCAACGCCCCGTCCTTGATCGAGTGGAAATTGCCCAGGGTCCGGCGCTGCGTGGCGGGATCCACGCTGCTTTGGATGTCGACGCCGTTGAGCTGGGTGCCGGTGTCGGAACCCATGTCGCGGATCAACCACCCGTTGCCCTTGAAGATCAACTCGAAGTGGTCCGGCGAGAGCGAACCGTCGGGGATCTGCTTGCGACCGATGTAGACGGGACGCCCGCGCGGGATCTTGAAGGCGAAGGCCCCGTCGCCCGTGGGGATGGGCTCCGGCTGGCCCGGCAAGCCGGCGCCGGGCTTCTTCGGCAGCTCGACCAAGCGGACGGCGCCGCTCGGACCGTCGATCTGCACCTGCAACTCGACGTCGACGCCGACCTGGATGCGGTCGCCGTGTTTGAGCTGGGCGGTTTGCACCTGCTGGCCGTTGACGAAGGTGCCGTAGGTGCTGCCGACGTCCTCCACCACCCAGCGGTTGACCCGGGCGTAGATCTTGAAGTGCCGGCGGGAGACGCCGTTGTCGGGGATGCGAATATTGGCCCCGCCGTTCTTGCCGACGACGTACTCGGTGGCCGTGTCGAGGGGCCACTCGCGCAGGCCGGTCTCGATCGCTTTGGCGCTGGTCCAACCGCTCGCCCGGCGGTAATCCGCGGCGTTCTTGTGCAGTTCGTTCAACTTTTCCGCCGCGGTGAAGGCCGCGTCGGCGGCCGTGCCCTCGTTGTAGCGGTGCTTGTCGCGATGCAGGCCGGGACGCAGCTTGCGCTTGTAGAATTTTTCGAACTCGGCGGGCTCCAGCTTCGCGAGCTCCGCCGGACCCAGGGCGGCCTCTACCTGGGGCAGATTTTTCAGGATGCCGGCGTAGACCGTCGCCGCCTCCGCGGCGCCGTCGCCGAAGATCCGCTCCAGGAGGGTTTGATGGGCGCTCAGGACCCGTTCCACCTCGGCGGCCTGCGGGGCCTCATAGGGGCGATGGACGCCCTTGATCTTCTCCAGCTCGGCGGCCGCCGCCTTCAGGATGTTCTCGCCCAGCTCTGGGCGCGCGTCGATCCGCTTCTTTGCCGCGTCGAAGAGGTCGCCCTGGAGCTTGATGTCTTCGGCGCGGGCCAGCAGGCTGGGGTTGAAGACCTCCTCGATCTCGGGGAAGGTCAGGTAGAGCTTCAAGATCCGTTGGGAGGCCTGCTCAGAGGCGGAGCCGTAGAGCCTTGCGAGGTCGTCGACGTATTTCAAGTGGAAGTCGGCGATGGTCCGATCGCTGATCCGCGGCTGGTGATGGGGACCGCTGCCGGGAGGCGTCGCCGGGACCTTGAAGCCCTTAGCGGTGCTGCGCTCGGCGGCGGCCTCGGCGGCTTGGATCTGCTCGGCGGTCGGGACCGGCTCGAGCGGCGAATATTGGATCGGTATCTCGTAGCGACTCGCCGGCGCCTTGCCGTGCTCGTAGTCGAGGACGAAGATGTTATCCTTGTCCACGTGCTGGGGGAGCTGGATCGGCTCGCCTTCGAAAGTCACCAAACGGCCGGGCTGGCGGATGTTCTCCAGCGCGAGGTCGAGCAGCAGGGAGGCGGAATCGACGCGACCGCGGGTGGCCTTCAAGCCGCCGCGCAGGGCAGCGAAGGTCTCCTGGGTCGGCGGGCGGAATCCGTGGATCTGCCGCGAGTCCCGCGAACCGTGCTGCTTGTAGGCGCCACCGGAGGTGTTTTCGTGGAAACCGTCGCTGGCGATAAGAAAACGGTCGCCGGGTTGCAGGTCCGTGACGCGGTAGAGGCTGGGCTCGTATTGGTGGATGCCGCGGACGATCTGGTTGAAATTCCATCCCCCTTGGCCGTTGGGCATCGGAATTCCGTCGACGTTCGAATAGCCGAGGATGTCGTAGCCCCCTTCGGCGTTCGGCCGTCCCAGGAATACCGTCGCATCTCCCACACTGGCCACCATCGCCTCGTTGCCGATGACGACGATCACCGCGCCGGCTCCGGTGGCGGTCCTCATGCCCTGTTGGCCCTGCGGATTGCGGTCCGCCTGGCTGCGCTGCAGCTCGACCGCCGCCACGCCCGCCTCGAAGATCTCCTTGGCCGTGGCGATCTTGCCCTCGCGGGCGGCCTCGGCCACGCGGGCGTGCACGCCCTGCAGGAAGGCGCTGGAGGCCACGGCGCCCGCGCCGGGTCCGCCTTCCCCGCCGGCGCCGTCGGCGCCGGCCAAGACCTTCACCTCGGTCCCGTCGGGCAAGAGGAAACGGCCCATGTAGAGGCCGTCCTCCTGGAACTTGCGCTTGCCGTTGCCGCCGTTCGGGACGTTGCCGATCGAGGTGCGTCCGGCGGCACGGGAACCGTCGGTGAAAGCAAGCTTCATCATGCCTTCTTCGCCGCCGGCGATGAGGTGGGCCTCTCCGATCACGCGACCCTGGGCGTCGCCGAGAAGCGCCGTGCCCTGAAGGCGGGTCTCGACGCGCTGCGCGCGCGGGTCGGCACCGCCGAACAGATCGTGCGGGCCGCGGAAGCCCATGAATTGCTCGTTTTCAAGCGCGACGTTGAGCCCCTCGATCTCGGCCTGCTTCTGGGCCAGGGTCCGCTCGATACCGGCGGCGCGCAGGTTGGCGGCGTCGCGTTCTCCCTTGAGGGTGGTGACCTCCTGGCGTAGGGCCTCCTCGCCCGCCACCAACAGCTCGATGGTCTGCTCCACCTCGCGGACCCGCTCCTGCTCGATCTGGATCTGTTCGTCGAAGCCCTCCTTGGCGTTGCGCAGGGTGGCGAGCTCCTTTTCCAGGGCGGAGATCTTCTGCTGAGCCTGGCGCCCCGCCTCTTGGCTCTCGGACCATATCTTTCCGACTTGCTCTTGGGCCGCTTGCAACTCCTTCGCCTTGGCGTCGATCTCGCCCTGCTTGACGGCGAGCTGGCCTTCCAGCTCGGCGGCTCGGGCCTGGGCCCCGAGCAGCTCGCCCTCGGCCTCCTTGCGCTTGGTCTTGGCCTCGGTCAAGTCCCGCTCGGCCTTCTCGAGCCTCGGCTTGAGCGCCTTCAGCTCCGTTTCGATCGCGGCCTTCTGGGCCTTCAGCTCCTCCACCCGCAGCGCAGACTCCGCGGCGCTCTGCTCGGAGGCGGTCAGGGCACCCTCGAATTCAGCGGCGCGGCGGTCCGCGTCGGCCGCGCGCTGCTCGGCCTCCCTCACCATCTCCTTGAGACCGGCGATCTCTTGCTTGAGCTGGCCCAGGCTCGCCTCGGCCTCGGACCTGCCGCTCGCGTCGGAACGCAGGGCGGCCGCCTCGATGCGGGCTGCCTCCGCCTCGGCCTCGGCGGTGGCGATGCGACCCTCGGCGGCCCGGGCGCGCGCCTCCGCGGCCTCGGCGCGGGACCGCAGTCCGGCGGCCTCGGTGCGAAGCGTCTCGGCCTCGACCTCGGTCGCGCTGCGCAGGGCCTCCAATTCCTTCTCGAGTGCCGAGACGCGCCGCTCGGCGGCGAGCTTGCCCTGCTCGGCGGCGGTCAACTCCTCTTTCAGGCGCGCGGCACGGCGACCGGCGTCTTCGGCCTTCTGTTCGGCCTCGGCGCGCAGGCTGGCCGGCGCCAAGAGCGCCTCGGCCTCGGCCTTCGAGGCGGCGAGATCCCCTTCCAGTTGGCGGATCCTGGCGCGCTCCGTCTCGAGCGCGGCCTCGTGTTCCTTCGCCTTCGCCTCGGCGAGGGCGGCTTGTCCGCCCTTCTCCGCGGCCTCCAGGCGCAGGCGCTCCGCTTCCGCGGTGTGCTCGGCCTTGGCGCGCGCGAGATCGGCCTCGGCCTGCCTGGCGCGGCTCTCTTCGCGCGCGGCCTTTTGCTCCGCGACGCTCAGCCTGCCGCTCAAATCCGTTTCCAGAGATTCCTTTTGTCCCCTAAGCTCCGTCAGCGCGGCATCGAGCGATTCCGCCCTGGCGACCGCCTCGGCGGCCTTTTGCGCCGCCAGACCCTCTTGTCGACGCAGTTCCTCGGCTTCGGCCCGCAGGCGCTTGGCCTCGGCCTTGCTGGTCGCCTCCAGGCCCTCATACTTCTGCTTCCATTCCTTGGCGGCCGCCTTTTCCTTGGCAAGCGCCTGGTTCGCGGCCTCCAGGTCTCCGCGGAGGCCTTTAGCCTCGCCCTGGGCGGTCTCCAAAGCGGTCCGGCCTTCGGCCAAGGCCGTCTCTTGCGCGGCGATTTTCTGGTCCAAACCGGCCTTCTCCGCCTCGAAATTCCGTTTGGCGGCCTCTGCGGCGGTCCTGGCGCCTTGAAGGTCTCCCTCGAGCTCCTCGACGCGAGCGCGGGTGTTGATCAGCTCGCTGTCCTTTTGGCGGATCTCGGCCTGCTTCGCCTGAATCTCCAAACTGAGTTGGGCCCTTTCGCCTTCCAGGGCGGAGATATCCCGCAATGCGGCGGCCTTGGCCTCGGCCATCGCCGCCTCGACCCCGGCCAGACGCCCGGTGAGAGTGGTGATTTCCCCGTTGAGGCTACCCATTTCTTCGACTTGCCTGGCGATAGTCTTCTCGTGGGCGCCCTTCTCTTTCTCGAGCTTGGCGATGCGCTCGCCGAGCTCGCGTTGCACGCCCTCCAACTCCGTTTTCTTGGACTCCAGCAGGCCCTTTTGCTCCTCGAGATTCCGCTCCAACTTGGCGACGTCGCCTTCCAAGACCTTGCGCGCGCCCTCGCTGGTCTTCAACTCCGCAATCTTAGCCTCCAAATTCCGCTCCAGAGCCTCGATGCGGCCGCGCCTCTCCGTGATGGCGCGGTCGAGCTCTCGGATCTTTGCCTCGGCGGTAGCTTTGCCGGCCTCCGCCTCCGTGGCGCGATTGCGCCATTCGTCGACGGACTTCTTCAGTCGGGTCTCCTCGGCGGCCGAGCGGTCGCGGAGGGTCTGCAGGTCCTCGTTGGCGGACTTGGCGGCGCCTTGGGCGATTTCGAGGTCGGCCTCCTTGGAGCTCAGCTGCTTCTCCAGCGCTTTTTTGGCGCCCTCCAGCTCGGCGACCTTGGCCTCGAGGCCGGACTTGGCGCCCTCCAGCTCGGCGAGGCGCTGGTCGCGCTGGGTCTTTTCGGCCGTGAGTTCCTCGATGCGCGCCTCCAACTCCAATTCGGCGTTGATATCGCGGACGATCTCGGGCTCCTTGGCCTTCTCCGCCTCCAGTGCCTTCTGGACCTCCTCCAACTCCTTCAACTTCAAGGTGTGCTCGACGCGCAGTTGTCGCAGGGTCTCGTCGAATTCCTTCTTTTTACCGCGGAGGCCCTCGATCTGTTGTTTGTAGGTTTCAATGCTGGTCTTGTGCCGCTCGATCTCGGCCTTCTTGGCCTCGACCTCGCGGGTCAAGGTACCGATCTTCCGTTCGGCCTTGGCAAGCTCCGCTTGGGTGGCTTCGTGCTGCCGCTGCAGCTCTGCCTGTTGCTGCTGGAGGGTGGCCTCCCGCCCCTCGGCCGCCTCGGCGCGTTGGGTCTGCTCCGCCAGGCGCGCCCCGATCTCGGCGGCTTCCTTTTGGGAGGCCTCGAGCTGCTTGCCCTGATCGCGCAGCTGGGTTTCCAAATCGCGAAGCCCTTGCCGCAGCTCGCCTTCGCTTTTTTCGCGGGCTTGTGAGGCCTTTTCAATGCTCTCGCGCAGGCGGACGGACTCTTCCTGGGCCGCTTTCTTTCCGGCCTTGCTGATCTCCAATTCGTGCTTGACGGAGCCGAGTTCTCGGTTCGTCTCCTTGAGCTTCGCGGCGGTCTCGGCGAGCATCGCCTGGAGCTCGGCCTTGTTGCCGGTCTCCGCGGCGAGACTTTGCTCGAGCTCCGTCTTTTGAACCTCGAGGGACTCCTTCGCCTTGCCGAGCTGCTGGATGGAGCGCTCCTGCTGCTCAATGCGATGGTTGGCCGACCTCAGTTGAGCCTGGGCATCTTCATAGCGGTCGTTCAAGGCGTTAAGCTCGGCCTCGCGATCGCCGACTTTCTTGCGAAGCCCGGCGATGTCCTCGAGGGCCTGCTTGAGCTTGGCCTCGAGCTCCGTCTTGACGCCCGCGAGCTCGGCGATCCTCTGCGCCTGCTCGGTGGTGAGGCGCGTGGCCCCTTCGTCCTTGGCGACGAGCTCGCCGACCTGTCTTTGCAAATCTTCCAGGGAGCCTCTCAGCTCGACGATTTTTTCGCCCAACTCCGCGGCGTTCGACTCGGACTCCTGCAGGGCCTTGTCCACGTGCTTGCGACGCTCGAGCTCGGTCTCGGCCTCGGTCAGCTTCCGGCGCAATTCGTCGGCGGCCAGCCGGTGGGCCCCCGCCTGGACCTCGGCCTCCTGCTTCTCCTTGCGCAGCTTGCCCAATTCGGCCTTGTGGGCCTGGATCTGCTGCTCGAGGCTTCCGACGCCCAAATCCAGCTCGGAGAGCTCGGCCTGCTCTTTGTAATCTTGAAGTTTCTGCTCGGCCTCGGCCTTCTTCGCCTCGAGCTCCTGCAGCCGCGTCTCGGCCTGGCCCAGGGCTTGGGTTTTCTCCTCGACCCGTTTTTCCGCGGCCGTTTTTTGGCCTTCGACCTGGGTCAATTGATCCTTGAGGGCCTGGATCTCGTTTCCCTTGGCTTCGAGCTCGGCGCGGGCCGCCTCTTGCTGAGCCTTCAAGGCGTCGAATTGCTTTTGGAGCTCGCCCAGCGAGGTTTCCTTGGCCGACTTCTCGCCTTCCACCGCCGTCTTCTCGGCGCGCAGCTTGGCCAGCTCGGCCTCGAGGGCCTTCACCTTGGCCGGAGAAAGGTTGCGGAACCACTCGCGAGCCGCCTCGAAGACGGTGCTGGTTTTTCCATCGCGGCCGGCCAAGAGGCGGTCGAGCAGCGAGGGCTGCTTGGCCTCGGCCGGTGCGGCAGTGGGGTCGACGGGCGCGGCGACGGCGGGATCCGCGGTCGACGTCGGCGCCTTGGCCTCGGGCGCGGCCTTCGCGAAGCGGGCGCGCAGGCGTTCCGTCAGGCTAGGTTTCTTGGCGGCCGGCGCGGGAGCCGGAGCGGCGGCGTTGGGATCGACCGGCGTGGGCGTTGCGGGCGCTTGCGCGGGGTCGGGCTTGGCCTGGGCCGCTGGGTCCGGCGCGGCCGGAGGCGCCGGCGGCGCGACCGGGAGGCCCTTTTTCAAATTCTCCACGCCCATCTTGAAGGCGCCCAAGTTTCGGTGGAGCGAACCGCCGCTGGCCATGTTGGCCGCGTGCGAGCCGACCATCGCCTGGGTGTACATCACGGTGGCGTCGAAGAAATTGGCGCCGAAGCTTTGGTTGTTCTCGGGCATGAGGCCGAGCTTGCGGCTGGCCCAGCCGCTGGCCTGCATGGTGAGGATGCCGCCCAAGTGGTTCATCGTGCCGCTCAAGGCCTTGCCCGAGGTGGTGAGCGTCGGGATGCCCTTGCCGGCCGCGTGGGCGGCGCCGTCGAAGAAGAATCTTCCGGTGGGAGACCGGCCCAAGGCCCCCGCGAATTCGCCCTCGCCGAAGCGATAGCCGAGCTTGGATCCCCAGGCGCCCTCCGCCATGCGGGCGGTGGCCAGGCCGGTGGCGCCGTGGGTGAGGCGCATGCCGCCGAACATCAAGGTCGCCGAGACGATCTCCTGCCATGCGCCGTTCCAGGCCTTGTCGCCGCCGTGGTGCATCCGTTCGAAGCCGCGGTGGATGGCGGTGAAACCGACGGCCTCGCCGGTCATGCCGAGGACGGCCGCGCCCAGCTTGGCGCCGCGCCCGATGTCGGAGATTTTTTTGGCGTCGTAGGCCCAAGCCGCCAGCTTGAGGCCGCCCAACTCGAAGGCCGTGCCCAGGAAGGGCGCGGCGGCCATGCCGAGCAGCATCGAGGGCTTGGAGACTTCCTTGCAGAACAGCGGCAGCACATAGCCGACCTTCTGGCCGAAATCCCCCTTGCCCTGAACGACGGCGAGGATGTCCTCGCCGACCCTTTGCGTCGCCGGATCCTTCTTGAGCTGTTCGGCGAGGAACATCGCCGACTCGCCCATCCCCTCGTCGATCAAGAGCTTCTGTTGGGCTAAAATGGCGAGCGACTTGCCGCGCAGCGCGGCGTCGGGCTCGTGGGCCAGGGCGTCGAATTCCTGCATCAGCTTGTCGCCCAGCAGGCGGTCGCGCAGCTTTTGCTCCTCGGCGCTCAGCTCCAGCTTTTGGAGGAGCGCGAAGGGATTCATCCCGGGGTTCTTTTCGGAGGCCGCCTTCGCCTTTTGAAACAGGCCTTCGACGAGGCCCTTTTCCTTGACCTGATCGACGGAGCCGCCGAAATGCAGCCAGCCTTGGCTCTCGTCGTAGCGCTTCATCACTTGCTCTTGCGCGACCACGTACATCGCCTCGAGCGAGGCCTGCGCGGCGGCCTTTAGGCCTTCCGTCACCTTGCCCCTCCGGGTGAGCGGGGAGGCATAGTCCTTCGGAATCGTTTTGCCCGCGCCGAGCAAGGCCAGGACCGCGGAGCCGTCCGGCTCGCCCTTGGGCAGGAGCGCGGGCAGGAGCGCCTGGATGAAGGCCTTGGCTTCTTCGGCGGGCGGGTTGGGACCGGCCTGCAATTTGCGGAGGGCGGCCGACATGCGCGCGTCGCCCTCGGCGCCGGGCGCCGGCGACCAGTCGCGCTCGAAGCCCTCGAAGGTTAGGGTCTCGGCGTCGAGCTTGAATTTGTCGCGCAGCAGAATGCGGCCGTTCGCGGCGTCGGCGTCGTCGTCGACGGAAAACTGAACGGTGACCTCGAGCTTCCCGTCGCGCCAGGCGAGGTTGTAAAAATTGAGCTTGTCCTTGATCTTGAGCTCGAGGCCCGCGTTGAGGTCGAGCACCTGCTGGTTGGTGGTCTTCAGCAGGCGCCGCTCTTTTTCGAAGGCGGCCTTGATCTCGGGCAGGGTGTTCGCGGCGTCGTCGACGATCGGACGCCCGTAGCTGCGCGCCACGCGGTGGGCGAATTTCTGCACGGTCGGATCGGTCGCCGGGCGGCCTTGAGCATCGGACAGGGCCTGGTATTTCCCCAGCCAGCCCTTCCACTCGTCGCCGCCCTTGCCGTTGTGCTCGAAGCTGCGCTGGTAGGATTTGAGGACGCGTTCGGAAGGGTCGAAGACGAAGGTGTCGCGGACGTAGATGCGGCCGTTGGCGGCGTTGCCGTCGTCGTCGACGGGCAGGACCAGCGAAACCTCGACGTCGCCGTTGTCGCGGACCTTGGACTCGGTCCGGGATTCGGCGTCGGTCGCTTTCGGAAGTAAGGGAGATTCCTTCTTCTTCTGAAGGTCGAACAGCGACTCGTAGAAGTCGCGGTTTTTCTTCAGAAGCTCAAAGGTCTCCTGAGATAGACGGAATGATGTCGGTCCGCTCACCTAGTGCCCCCAAAGTAGAGGTCCCTTGCGCAATCAGACGCGCTGTCTAGACCGTGTGCCGCGATCTAAACGGGAATAATCGTTGTGAATTCCTAGCTTACCTCCACTCACCCTACTCCCACGCTTATCGCGGTCCTCTCGGAAAAGTTGCGCCACGCGGAGCCGGCGGCCGCCGTCTCGCAAAATTCGCGGCGCAGGTCCACCTAATTGGCGGGATGGGGCTCTATACTATGGTTGGGCGAAGAGCGCGACGCCGTCCACGAAAGCCGCCGCGATGTCGGCGGGCCGGACGCCGCGGATCAAGGCGGCGGCGAGGGGCTCGCCCTCCTCCGGCGCGGCGACGGCGAGAAAATCGGCCCGTTTGTTTCTTTCGAGGCTGCCGATCTCGGATTCCATCCCCAAGGCCCGCGCGCCTCCCAGGGTCGCGGCCCGCAGGATCGCCTCCCCCGCGGCTTGGCGGTCGGCAAAATCCTCGAGACGGTAGAGAACGGCCCGCATCTCGTCCCAGAGGTCGAGACTGGAGCCGGCGGCGCGCCCCAGAGTCCCGAACGCCCAGGGGACGCGGTCTTTCAGGATTTTCTCCCAGGGAACCTCGCCGACCTGGAGCTTTTCGAAGGCGGTGGGCGCGAAAATGCGGGGACACTCGGCGTTGCCGAGCAGGGCCCCGTCGGTCGGGCCCAGGTGCAGGGCGCCAACGATCGCAGGCTTGACCTTGAGCAGGCCGATCTCGTGGAGGTACTGGATCGGCGTCATGTGGTGCGGCGGCGGGATGCGTTCCTCGCTCCAGCCCGCCTCCTTGAAGAGCACCGAGGTCACCTCGCCTTGGCTGTCGTAGAAAAATTCCATCTCGCTGAAGCTGAGCGCGGCGACGATGTGGAAGGGAATCTTCATCTGCAGGGCGTGGTTGGCCAGGATCCGCAGCAGGTTCTTCGAGATCGTGAAGGCGGAAAATGGCGCCAGACCGGGCTTAAGGCGCGGGTGGCCGGCGTGCTCGACCTCGTCGATCAAAGCGAGGGCCTGCTCGAACTCTTCCTGGGCGGTCGCCCGCTGGAGGTTTTCGATCTCGGCCAGGACCGTGACGCGCAGCCCGGACTTTTCGTAGAGCGGCACCGCCACGGGAAAACGGCAGACGTCCCCCAAGGTCGTGGTGCCGGAGCGCTTCACCGTCTCGAGGCCCTCGGCGATCGCCTTCCGCTGGTCGGGGATCGGCAGCTTCGCCTTGAAGCGCGACAGGTTGATCAGCCAGGCCATGAGCAGGAAGCGCCCGTCCTTCGTCTCGGGCATCGGGTGCGGGTACTTTTCATAATAAGTCAGCGAGAGGTCGGCGTGGGCGTTGACCAGACCGGGCAGCAGGACGTGGCGCGGGAAATCGCGAACGACGGCGTCGGGGAATTTTTGCCGCAAGGCCTCGGGGGCGCCGACCTCGAGGATGCGGCCGGCCTGCACCGCGAGGGCGCCGGGAGAGAGAATTTCGCCCGCAACGGGGAGGAGGTGGCGGGCGGTGAAGATTTGGATGGGGGCGGGTTGCATGCTGTATTCCGATAGTAGGGGCGAACCTTGTGTTCGCCCGCTTCGTCCCTGCACGGGGGCGAACACAAGGTTCGCCCCTACAGCGGACCGTTGTCGATAAGGCGTTTGCCGTTTAAATAGACAGCTAAAATAATTCGCGAAGGTCTGTCCAAGGTCTCCACCGGCTCGAGCGTCTCCGCGTCGACGATCTCGAGGTACTGGACAATCGTGTTCTTCCCCTCCGCCAGCACCGCCGAAGCCCGCTCGCGCAGCGCGGCGGTCCTGCGCTCGCCTTGCTTCGCCAGGTCTTGCGCCGCCGCGATGGCGCGCGAGATATTCAAGGCCTCCATCCGCTCCGCCTCGCTCAAGTAGGCGTTGCGCGAGCTCATCGCCAGGCCCTCCGCTTCGCGCCGCGTCGGCACCCCCACCACCTCGACCGGTATGTGCAGGTCGCGCGCCATGCGTTGGATGACCTTCAACTGCTGATAGTCCTTCTCCCCGAAGACTGCCACATGCGGCTGCGCGATGAGGAAGAGCTTCGCGACGACGGTGGCGACGCCCCGAAAGTGCCCGGGCCGAAAGGGACCGCAGAGGCCGCGGCTCAGCTCGGCGACCGTGACGGAGGTCTGGTCGCCGGGCGGGTACATCTCGGCCGCGGTCGGAACGAACAGGACGTCGACCCCGCGCGACTCGGCCAGCGCGCGGTCCCGCGTCAGATCGCGCGGGTATTTTTCAAAGTCCTCGTTGGGGCCGAACTGAGTCGGGTTGACGAAGATCGACATCGCTACGAGATCGGCGCGGCGGCGCGCCTCGTCGACGAGACTCAAGTGCCCCTCATGGAGGTAGCCCATGGTCGGCACCAGGGCGAGGCGCTTCCCGGCGAGGCGCTGCGCCGCGCTCCATTCTTGCATCTCGCGAACCGACTCGATTTGACGCATCTCGCCTTCCTATAAGGTACGTTGAATCTCCCAGAAATTCGGAATGGGTCCTAATCCGGCCTGCGGAGGAGCCCCCGGCACATCCATTCCCAAGGGCCGGAAGAGGATCCATTTATATATGGGTATTTTTACTTTTTTTCTAAAAAACTGTGCTCCACGCCGGGAAACTTCCCGCTGCGCACTTCTTCCGCAAAAGCGCCCACCGCCGCGCCGATCGTCTTTTTGAGATCCGCGTAGCGCTTGACAAACTTGGGCGCGATATCTTCGAACATCCCCAACAAATCGTAGCAGACCAAGACCTGCCCGTCACAGTGGGGCCCCGAGCCGATCCCGATGGTCGGCACCGGGACCTCCTTGGTGACCTGCTTGGCGAGCTCGAGGGGAATCCCCTCCAGCACGATCGAGTAGGCCCCGGCCTGGGCCACGGCCTTCGCGTCTTTCAGAACCTTCTTCGCGGCATCCTTGCCGCGGCCCTGCACCTTGTAGCCGCCCATCTGCTGGACGCGCTGGGGCATGAGCCCGACGTGGCCCATCACCGGGATGCCTAGGGAGACCACCGCGCGGATGGTTTCGGCGATCTCTTCGCCGCCCTCCATCTTCACCGCCTCGGCCTTGCCCTTCTTCAGCGCGGCGCCGGAGACGCGGATCGCGTCTTCCTTGGAGGCCTGGTAGGAGAGGAAGGGCAGGTCGCAGACGACGTGGGCCCGCTCGGCGCCGCGGGCGACGCAATGGCTGTGGTAGATCATGTGGTCCATCGTGACGCCCAGGGTGTTCTTGCGGCCCTGCACCACCATGCCCAGCGAGTCGCCGACCAGCAGGATGTCCACCCCCGCGCCGTCCAGCAGGCGCGCGAAGGTGTAGTCGTAGGCGGTGACCATGACGATCTTCTGGCCCTTGACCTTCATGGCGGTAATGTGGGGGACGGTGATTTTCTTTTCGGGCATCGGTTTCGTCGGGGCGAACCTTGGGTTGGCCCTCTCCTTAGTGCAAGGGGGCGAACCCAAGGCTCGCCCCTGCGATCAGGTTTTGCTGCTGATCGAAACGTAATGCTTGTCGAGCTTCGCCTTGCGCATGTTCAAAATCTCTTTGAGAAGATTTTTATAATCCTCCTCGTTCTTCACGATGTCGATCTCGGTGCAATTGACCGTCAAAAGCGGCGTCTCGTCGTACTCGAAAAAAAACTGGTTGTAAGCCTGGCAGAGCCGCTCGATGTACTCGCCGGAGATCGACTTCTCGTAGGCGATGCCGCGCTTCTTGATGCGCTCGCGCAGGGCCTCGACGCTGGCCTGAAGGAAGATCACCAGGTCGGGCTTGGGCACCTGCGCGTCGAGGACGCGGTAGAGCTTGTCGTAGAGGTTGATCTCCTCCTCGCTAAGATTGAGCATGGCGAAGATGCGGTCCTTGGCGAAGATGTAGTCGGAGATCGTCGCCTGCTTGAAGAGATCCTGCTGCATCAAGACCTTTTGCTGCTGGTAGCGGGAAAGCAGGAAGAAGACCTGGGTCTGGAAGGCGAAGCCCCTGGGGTCTTTATAAAAGGAAGGCAGAAAGGGATTTTCCTCGGCCTCCTCCAGGACGATGCGCCCCTTGAACTCCTCGGCGAGCAGCCGGGTCAACGTGGTCTTGCCGACGCCGATGGGACCTTCGACCGCGATGTAGCGCAGGGGCTTCACCGAAAAATCCTTAGTATAAGCGGGCTTAGCCTGTCCATCGCTTTTCGGCGGGCTGGGTCGATTCGGAGACGGCTTTGCGCGGGCGAAAACCGGCCCCCCATCCTCCCGTCGCGCTGTGGAACCCCGAACTCAATAAGCCTGCTTCCATTGATAGATGGTGCCCGCGCTCACCGCCAGCTGGCGGGCCGCGGCGTAGGGACTGTCGCCGTTGCTCCGCAGGGCCTCCGCAAAGACCTTTCGCTTCAGGGCGTCGAGGGTTTCGCCTTCCCGATAGCTCCAGGGCTGGGCCGCCCACTCCGCCGCGCGCTCGGCGACCCGGTCCTCGCGCAGGCGCTGGTACAGCTTGGAGGGGGCGCACTTCAGCGAGGCGGCGGCGCGCTTCACGTCCATGTTGAAATGCCGCAGGGCCTTGGCGAGGATCAGGGTCTCGATCTCGCGCCAGGTCTTGCCGGGCAGGAAGGGCGAGGCGGCGGCGCCGACCGGGGGCGCGGCCTCGGCCGCGGACATCGCCGGAGGACGCGGCTTGAGTCCGCCTCCCTTCAGCTTCTCCTGCCAGGAGGCCGGCAGGTCCTGACGGTGCAGGACGGCGCCGCGCCGCAGGGCCGTCGCCACGCGCATCAGGTTCTCCAACTCGCGGACGTTGCCGGGCCAGTCGTAGTCGAGCAGCTCTTTGAGCAGGTCGCGGCCGACCGCGACCTTTTCGGACTCACCCTGCTCTTCCAGGAAGCGCCGGATGAAATTCTCGGCCAGGAGCGGGATATCCTCCTTGCGCTCGCGCAGCGGCGGGAGGCGGAGCTCCAGCTCGGCGACTCGGTAATAAAGGTCCTCGCGGAATTGCCCCGCCGTCACCCGCTCGCGCAGGTCGCGGTGCGAGGCGCTGATCAGGCGGAACTTCACGGCGCGGGGCCGCGTCTCGCCCAGGCGGGTCAGCTCCTTTTCCTGCAGGACGCGGAGCAGTTTCGCCTGCAGGGACAAGTCCAGCTCGGCGATCTCGTCCAGGAAGAGCGTCCCGCCCTCAGCCGCCTCGATCAGGCCGGCCTTGTCCCGGTTGGCGCCGGTGAAGGCGCCGGCCTTGTAGCCGAAGAGCTCGGCCTCGACCAGGTTGGCGGGAAGCGCCGCGCAGTTGAGCGCGATGAAGGGCCCCCGCTGGCGGCGCGAGCGCTCGTGCAGCGAGCGGGCCAGCAGCTCCTTGCCGGTGCCCGACTCGCCGTGCAGGACCACCGAGAGGTCGGTGTCGCGGACCCGCTCCACCATCCGGAACAGCTCCTGCATCTCCTTGTTGCGGCTCAAGAAGTCCATCTCGGCGAAGCGCCGGAGCACGCTGGACTCGACGGCCTCCTCGCGGGCCTGCGCCAGCTCCTGCTCGCTGCGGTCGAGGCGGGCCTGAAGCTCGCGGATCAGGCGGCGCAGGGCCTCGGGGTCGCGCTCCTCGCCGATGCGGCGCTCGGCGGCGAGCAGCGAGTCCTCGGGGTCGAAGCGCTCGACGCGGGTCGAGTTTCCGGTCGCCTCCGTCGAGGCCGGCTTCTTTTCGTCGGGTTGTTTCATGGTTCCCTCGCGCAATGCGGCGCAGCGCGCCTGTTTTTCCTCGTCGTCGGCCAGCGGGAGCAGCTCGGCCAGAACGTCCTGCAGCCGCACGCGGTCGCCCTCGTCGCGGGCGATCTCCGCGCGGGTCAGCAGGGTCCAAAATCGGAAATGTTCCAGCGAAGGCTCCTGAGCGGCCATGCGGTCGGCGTCGCGCGCGTGCAGCTCGGCCTCGGCGAAGCGCCCCTCGCGGCGGAACAGGTCCCCCAGTTCGACCAGCGCCCGGGCCTCGAGGTATTTCTCATAGGCCTTTTTCTCGGGCAGCTTGCCCAGCAGCTTGAGGGCCAACTCGAAGTTGTCGCGAGCCGCCGCGAAGTCGCCGCGCTCGGCCTGGATCGAGCCGATATTTTGGGCCAAGGCGGCGGCGCTCGGATAATCCTCGAGGTAATTCGCGAGCTCGAGGCCGCGGCCGTAGTCGGTCAAGGCCGGTTCCCATTCGCCGCGCAGGTGCCGCGCCTTGCCCAAGCCGTTGTAGGCGCGGAGCAGGAACTCGAAGTTCCGGTGCAGGCGCATCAGCTCGGAGCCGCGCTGGAAATTCTCGATCGCCGCCGCATAGTCCTTCGCCAACAAATACGCCTCGCCGAGGTTGTAGTGCACGCGCATCAAGGCCTGGGCGTCGCCGACGCGCTCGTAGAAGGGCAGGATCTCGCGCAGCGCGGCCACCGCCCGCGCGGCGTCGCCCTTCATCAGGTAGGCCGAGCCCAGGTCCTGGTTGCGGACCTTCTCCTGTTCGGCGGGGGGTAGGGCCGACCAGCGCCGCTGCATCGCCTCGAAGAGCTCGATCGCCGCATCCAGTTTTCCCTCCTGGCAGAACAGCCAGGCCCGGTAGTTCTGCGCGCGGATCGTCCGGGCCTCGTCCTCGCCGCCGCCCTCCTCGAACAGGGCCAAGGCCCGCTCGATACAGGCGCGGGCTTCCTCGTAGCGATGGGCGTTGATCTTTTGCAGGCTGCGGCGCTCGTAGACGGCGGCGCGCAGGCGGAGCTTCCGGCCCAGGTCGGCCACCTCCCGCGCCTCGGCCTCGGCCCGGGCCAGGGCCTCCTCGGCCCCTTCGCCCCGCTTCGTCTTGAGCAGCTCCTCGGCGCGGCGCAGCCACAACTCGGCGCGCCCCGCGTGATCCTCCTCCGGGAGGGCCGCCAGGACCGAATCGATCTCCGCCAGGTCCAGCGGGGCGCTCTCAAAATCAAGGTCCGCCTCCGCGAAGGCGGCGAGGTTCCAGCGGCCGTGGGCGTCGACCCAACGCTGCGGACGCGCGAGGCCCTCCAGCAGCGAAACCGCCAGCTGCGGATTGCCGCGGCTGCGCTCCCAGAGGCGCGCCAGGAAATTTTCCGGCACTTGGTCGAGGCCGCTCAGCTCGCGGAAGAATTCTTCCAGCTCGCGCCGGCTAAAAGGCGGCACCGGAAGGACGCTCACGCGCCAGGCCTCTTTCGCCAAGGCCCGCTCCAACTCGCCCGCCTGCTCCGGCCCCGCCGTCAAGACCAGGACGGAAGGCGCATTGGGATGTTTCCAAGGCGCCGCGGCGGGATCGGCCTCCCCGATCCAGAGGTCGCATTCCTCACGCGGCGGCGCGGCGGCCCGGACCCGCTCCATCTGAAACCGGTATTTCAGCTCTTGCGCGATCCGGCTCTTCCCGACCCCGGCCTCGCCCACCAAGAGAAAGGCCCGGCGTTCCTCCCGATGCGCCAAGGCCCGGCGGATCTTTTCGGTCCAGTCCGCGAGCAGGCCCTCCCGGCCGATCCAGCGCTCCAGCCGCCAGGGCCGGGGCCGCGCCTCGCCCGCCTTGCCGGGCCGGGCGAAGTCGACGGCCGCCAAGAGCTCCGCGGCGTCGCGATAGCGGTGGGCGGGGTTCTTCTCCAGCAAGGTCTCGAAGATCTCGTTCCAATAGGCGGGGACCTTCGGGTTCGCCAGGCTCAGCTTCGGGGGCTTGAGGGTGAGATGCGCCTCGTAGGTGTCCTGCAGCGTCTTTTGCGCGAAGGGATTTTTTCCCGCGAAGAGCTGGTAGAAGACGACGCCCAGGGCGTAGAGGTCCGAGCGCTCGTCGGCGGGCTCCTTGAGGATCTTCTCCGGCGCCATCGTCGCGGGCGTCCCGCCGCTCGCCGCGAAGCGCGGGTCGGCGAGTCCCAAGTCGATCAGCTTGACGCGCGGCGCGCCGTCCTCCGTCACCACCAACAGGTTGTTGCCCTTGATGTCGCCGTGCAGGAGGTGGGCGCGGTGGATGGCCTGCAGGCCGCGGATCGCTTGGAGGAAGAGCTCGGCGATCTCCTCCGGCGCGCGGCCGCTGGCGTATTCCTGGATCGGCTGTCCCTCGAGAAACTCTTCGGTGAAGTAAAAGCGTCGCAGGGCCTCATCGAAGCCGAAATCCGCGATGCGCACGACGTTGGGATGGCGCAGGTCCTTGAGGAAGGCGAACTCGAACTTGAAGGCGCGGATGAGCTCGGCCTCGAGGCCGCGATCGGCGAAGGGCTTGAGCAGCTTCAGGGCGAAGCGGCCCTCGGCGGACTCCACCAGGAAGACCTCGCCGGTCAGCCCCTCTCCCAAGGCGCGGAGGACGCGGTAGCGGCCGTCGATGTGGGCAGGGAGGGGCATACCCTTAGTTTAGGTCGAAAATTTGAAAAGTAAACGTTTGTTTGAATTTCAAAAAATATAATTTAATGGAAATTTGTTTGAAAAATAGATGATGGTTTTTCGCACCCCCAATGAGAGGAATTATAAAATATCCAATTAATACATATATTTAATATTTTGGACCCAAAACTGCATATCTCCATCCTTCGAGATACCCAAACCCCAAATCGGAGGATCGAGCTATGCAGAAAAAAAACCCAACCCAAAAGGCCCGCCGGGTCCTGGCCCTAGGAATCATCCTGGGTCAGGCCTGGCTTTCGGGCTGTAGCAGCGGCGACGGAGGCTTCTTCGGCTTCGGCCTCAACGCCGATTTCGGCGACGCGCCGGACAAATTGCCCAGCGGCTACGCCTCGGGGATCACGGCCAACTTCCCCAGCCGCGATTCGGAAAACGGCGCCCACCACCTCGACCTGAGCGACTCCGCCTTCGGCCCGATGAACGCCGACGGTTCGCTGTCGGTCAGCGCGGAGGACGACGCCGTCGACCCGATGGACTCCGACGGCGTGCAGAACATCGACGAGCCGAGCGGGGCCAGCGACTTCGACAAGCGGGACGACGGCCTGCTCACGACCATGATCGCGCCGGGAGCCAGCAACAACCTGAGCTTCCTAGTCTCGGTCGCCGCCGGCGCCCCCAAGAAGACCCGCTACGTGAACGTCCTGATGGACTGCAACAAGGACGGCGAGTGGAGCGGCACCGACGCCAACGGCGCCGAGGAGCATCCGGTGAAGAACCTGCCGGTCGACGTGACGCCGGGCACCACGATGCCGATCACGACGCCCGACTTCCTGGGCTGCATCGACACCAACCCAATCTGGATCCGTATGACCCTGACCGACGCGCCCATCGACCTCAGCGCCTATCCGATGGGATGGGACGGCCGTGGCGAGTTCGAGAAGGGCGAGACCGAGGATTATTTCCTCACCGATCACGTCGCCTTGATCCTCCCGGATGATAAGGGCGGTGGCGGCGGTCCCCCTCCCCCGCCTCCTCCTCCGTGGCCCCCGGGCGGCGGTGGCGGTGGCGGTGGCGGCGGTGGTGGTGGCGGCGGCGGTGGCGGCTGCGAGTTCTGGAAGACCTACGGCGTCACCCTCTGCAAGGGCCAATCCCGCACCTTCCTCGCCTTGGTCGGCGGCTTCGCCCCCGACTCGGTGACGGCGACCAGCAGCGACTCCAGTGTCGCCTCGGTCGACGTGAACGAAGCCAACGTCACGATCAAGGGCGGCGAGGAAGGTGAGGCGACGGTCGACGTCACCGTGGTCGAGGACGGCTGCGTCTACCACATCACCGTCAAGGTGAAGGTGAAGAAATGCGAGCCCGCGCCGAAGATCGAGTGCTGCGAACCCCCGCAGATCGCCAAAGACCCCTCGCGCTGCAAGAACTGCCGCGTGGTGGGCTGGAAGGTCCACACCAACGAGACCCCCGGCGGCGGCGGAAGCTCGGCCGACGGCGGGATCAGCGAGACCGGTTCCTACGGCGACACCTCGGGCTCGGTGAGCAAGAGCACCGTCGTCGTGGTGGGTAACGTGATCAAGATCGTCACGACCTACTACGAATGCGATCCCTGCCCGAAGCAGGGCATCCCCGGGATCGACGACGACGGCGACGGCATCCCGAACGAGTACGACTGGTACCCGGACACCTGCTACGACATGAACGAGCCCCACTCCTTCGAGGAGCAGCTCGCGGTCGACAGCTTCTTCGACATCTTCTTCGAGGTGAACACCTTCCTCGACCTCTACGACGCCAAGTACTTCGAGAGGCAGGAGCAACACTCCGAAGAGACCCCGCAGCCCGGTACCGGAACCACCATCCTGGGCGATCCGGTCCATACCGCCCACTAGACTCCAAACGACGGCGGCACGCTGCTCTAATCGCCGCCAGGTCCCCGGGCCCTCCCGCAAGGGAGGGCCCTTTTTTATTGGAGCCAGGGAAAATTAGGTTTATAAAGGAAAGGTTCCCGAAAAATCGCAACCCAAGCGAGGGTCTATGAAAAAATTCCTGACTTTACTCAGCGCCGTATTTTTACTGTCCAGCGCCGCGCTCTTCGGTCCCGGCTGCGGCGGCGGTGGCGCGCCGCCCGCCTCCATCCCGGCGCCGGTCACACAGCTGATGACGATCAGCCCCCCCAGTCCCACGGGCGCGGTGTCGATCACGGGGGCGCCGGGTGCGGCGCAGCCCAACGCCAACGTCCAGGCCCAAAACGTCGACCAAGTCGGCCCCTTCACCTGGCTCAAGGAGCTGCTGATCCGCAGCGCTCACGCTCAGACCTTCTTCGTCGAGGTCCCGGCCGACAACCAGGGCGCCTTCAACCTGCTGATCGACGGGGCCAGCGGCGAGCGCATCGACATCCGGCAAGAGGTGAACGGCGAGTTCAGCCCGGCGGTGACCCTAGTCGTGCCTTGAACAAGGCCACCCACTGCTCCGGGCTCAGCTCTTCGGCGCGGGCCTGAGGGTTGGCTCCCGTCGCGGCGAGCCGCGCCTCCACTTCGGCGGCGCTCGCATGGCCGAGGAAGTTTCTCAGGTTTTGCCGCAGCATTTTGCGACGCTGGGCGAAGCCGTCGTGCAAGAAGACTTCAAAATACTCCCAATCCTCCCGCGGCAAGGGGGGGGCTTCCCGTTTCCGAAATTTGAGCACAAGGCTCTCGACCTTGGGCGGCGGATGAAAGGCGGAGGGCGGCACGACGCAGACCGTCCGGGCCTCGGCCGCCAACTGGGTGAAGACGCTCAGCGAGCCGTAGGCCTTCGTCTTAGGCCTCGCAATAAGACGCTCCCCGACCTCCTTTTGGAACATCAAAACCATTTCGGTCCCCGGCGCGGCCGCGCGCAGCAGTTTGGTGAAGATGGCGGTGCCGACGTTGTAGGGCAGGTTCGAGACGATCTTTAGTTTGGATCCCAGCCGCGCCTCGACCTCGCCCCAATCGAGCTCCAAAAAATCCTCTTCCAGCACCTCCACCGGAAATCCGGCCAATCTTTCCCGCAACCAAGCGGCCAAGTCGCGATCCTTCTCGACGAGCAGGAGGCGGCCGACCCGCTCGGCAAGCGGAAGTGTCAAGGCCCCGCGGCCGGGCCCGATCTCCAAAACGCGGTCCTCCGGCTTCGGGTCGAGGGCGCGCAGGATGCGCTGGATCACGGCTTGGCGGTTGAGGAAATGCTGGCCGAGGGATTTCTTCGGGCTCAAGGAGCGACTCCGAGCGGGAGCCGGGCCTGGGCGTTGAGCGTGAGCGGATGGGGACGTCCCTCGCGGAGGTAGCGCTCGCCGACGAAGGCGATCATCGCACCGTTGTCCATGCAGTACTTGGGTGCGGGCAAGACGAGGTCGACGCGGCGCTCGGCGGCCAGCTCGGCCAGGGCCGCGCGCAGCGGCCCGTTGCAGGCGACGCCGCCGGCGACGACCAGCTGACGGGCGGGGCGCGCCTCGAGGGCGCGTCGGCAAATCGCCGTCAGGGCGCGCACCACGCCGCGTTGAAAGGAGGCCGCGAGGTCCGCGGGGCGCCCGCGAGCGGGGCCTTCCAGGAATTCCATCGCCGCGGTCTTCATCCCGCTGAAGCTGGTGTGCAGGGGCCGCCCCTTCACCTGCGGCACCGCGAAGTCGAAGGCCTTAGCGTCGCCCTCCCGCGCCAGGCGCTCGACGGCGGGGCCGCCCGGGAAGCCCAGGCCCATGCGCTTGGCCACCTTGTCGAAGGCCTCGCCGGCCGCGTCGTCGACGGTGTGGCCGAGGATCTCGTAGTCGCCGAAGGCGCGGACGTAATACAAATGCGTGTGCCCGCCGGAGACCGCCAGCGCGAGAAAGGGATAGCGCGCCTCGTTCTCGAGGAAGGCGCTCCAGAGGTGGCCCTCGATGTGGTGGACGCCGCGAAAGGGCAGGCCCCGCGCGTAGGCCAGGGCCTTGGCGAAGTTGAGGCCCACCAAGAGCGAGCCCACCAGCCCCGGCGCGAAGGTCGCGGCGACGCCCTCGATCGCGTCGAAGCCGCGCCCGGCCTTTTCCAGGACCAGCTCGAGGGTCGGCTCGAGGGACTCGAGATGACGGCGGGAGGCGATCTCGGGGACGACGCCGCCGAAGGGCGCGTGGTCGAGGGTCTGGGTCGCGGTCACGTTCGCGAGCACCTTTCCCTCGTCGACGAGCGACATCGACAGGTCGTCGCAGGAAGATTCGATGCCAAGAACCAACATGGGGAACCTTAAAACAGCGGCGCGCCGGACTCATGCGTCGCCGGCGGGCCTTCCGGGGCCGGGGCGCTCGGCGCAGGCGAAGGCTTCGGGGCGGTGGGCGCCGGCGGCGAGGTGGGCTGCCCGCCGGGAGGCGGCGGCAGGGGCGCACGCGGCATCGGTTGGGGCTTCATAATCGGCCTGTAGACCGGCTCGCCGGTCGCCGGGGGCGTCGGCGGCGCCTTCGGCTCGGAGCCGCCGCCCAGCGCCAGGGCGGGAGATTTGTGTTCCAGCTCCTCCAGGCGCGTCAGCCGACCCTTCGCCTGAAAGGCCTCCGCGGAATTGGGGTAGGTCGCGATCACCTTTTGGAAAAACAACTTCGCCTCGGCGTTCTTGTTCAGCTTCATAAAAGACATCCCCTGTTTGTAGACACCCTCCTTGACGCGCGGGTGCTGCGGATATTTCTCGGACAGCGCCTGGAATTCGCTGATCGCCTTCGCGTAGTCGCCCAACGAGTAGAAAGATTCGGCCACCCAATACTGGGCGCTGCCCGCGTACTCGCTCTTGGGATACTTGCGCAAAAAGCCCATGAAGCCCGAGGCGGCGTTGCGGTAGTCGCGGGCGTTGGCGACGTTGAGCAGCGACTGGAACTCTTGCAGCTCGGCGGGGTTCACCGCCGCGCCCGGCGCCTTGGGGACCTCGGGGGCGCCGCTCAGCTTCACATTGATGTCCTTCAAGAGATTGTGGAGCTGGCCGATCTTGTCCTCGAGCGCGGAGACGCGCTGGTCGAGGTCTTGATAGACGCGATCGGATTCCTTCATGATGTACTGCGAGCTGTCGAGCTGCCCCTTGATGAGGCGAAACTCCTGCTGCACCTCGGTCAGGGCATTCATGGCACGGGCCACGTCTTGGTAGTTTTTTTGGTTGGTGGCGACGAGGTTGTCGACCTTTTGATTCAATTCGGCCAGGGTGGCCGCGTGGGCCGGGCGCGCCGCAAACCCGAGTCCCAACAAGGAAGAGAGGGCTAGGCCGCCGGCGACCAGGCTTGTGTTAAGTCCATGATTTTTCATGAAATTGGGCCTCCATCTGCCCGAGGGCGAAAAAAAACCACAGGGAGTATACGCCTCGGGCGGGTCCCTGTGGTTTTATTTAATTTAAGGCCGGTCGGCAAGACGAAAGGCCTAGCGCCGTCCTTTGAAGTCGTCTCGGCGGTTTTGCGCCCAAGCCGCTTGATTATGCTCGGGATTCACCGGCCGGCTCTCGCCGTAGCTGATCGTGCTCATCCGGTCGGCGGAGACGCCCAGGTTGACCAGGTAGTTCTTCGCGGCCATGGCCCGGCGCTCGCCTAGGGCGAGGTTGTATTCCTCGGTGCCCCACTCGTCGGTGTTGCCCTCGATGATGATGTTGACGTTGGGATTGGACTTCAACCACTCCGAATGGCTGGAGAGCTTTTGCTGGGCATCGGGACGGATGTTGTATTTGTCGAAGTCGAAGTGGATCGATTCGAGGGGGACGTTGATAAGGTCGACGCCGTCGCCCGAGGAAACGGGGCCCTTTTTTTGGCAGGCGGCCCCGAACAGGGCCAGACCGGCGGTCAAGGCCAGGGTCAGGATTTTGTGTTGGAATTTCATGGCTTGCTCCTCCATTTTCCTTGGATGCACGGATGGAAAAGAATTAATTTAAGAAATGGGTCCCAGGGGGTCAAGGAATATCATGAAAGAAAAAATGCGCCTCCATCTCGTCCAATGCGCCACCGTCGCGGGGCGGCCCCTCGCGACCCTCGCAAAGTTGCAGGCGCTTCTTGCGGGGATTCGGGCCCGGGCGGGCGACATCCTGGTCTTTCCGGAGATGTGGCCCTCGGGCTTTTCCCTGGCCGAGAAGCCGCGTTTGGCCGAAGAGAACGCGGCCTGCCGCGAGTGGCTGCGCGGCTACGCCAAGGCTCGGCGCTGCATCCTGGTCGGATCCATGCTCGAACTCGCCCGGGGCCGCGCCCACAACCAGGCCTATGCGATCGGCCCGCGCGGCGAGACGCTGGCGACCTACCGCAAGATCCACCTCTTCGAGTTCGGCGGCGAACATCGCCACTTCAGCCCCGGCCGCCGCGTGGTCTCCTTCCGGAGTCCTTGGGGCCGGATCGGCCTGGCCGTCTGCTACGACCTGCGCTTCCCCGAGCTGTTCCGGCGGCTCTCGAAGGCGGGGGCACGCCTGGTCTTCGTGCCCAGCGCCTGGCCGCGGGAGCGCCTCGACCACTTCCTCGCCCTGCTCAAGGCGAGGGCGATCGAAAATCAATGTTTCATGGTAGGCCTCAACAAGGTGGGCCCGGGACGCCACGAGAGGCCCGTCGTCTACGGCGGGCACTCGGCGGTCTTCGGCCCCTGGGGAGAAAAGCTGGCCGAGATGGGCGCGCGGGCGGGGGTCTCGAGCCTCGAACTCGACTTGAGCGAGGTGGAGCGCGTCCGCCGCCGCTACCCCTTCTTAAAGAGCCGCGTCCTGGGATAGGGAAAAAGAAGGTGGTCGGAGGGGCCTCGGGCCTGTTAGACTCAGGGCTTTGCATATCCCGGCGGAAGCCCGAGGGATGAGTGTATGAACGCCAAGACCAAAAAGGAAAAACGCCTCTACCCGAGGCGCCCGATCCGCACGCAGGTCGTCTTCGAGAACGAGGACAGCGAGGGCGTGCTGTATTTTTTCTCGACGGACATCAGCGCGGGCGGGCTCTTCCTCGAATCGAACATCCCCGTCAAGCTCGGGACCCAGGTCTTCCTGCGCTTCAGCCTGACCCCGAAGGCCCGCCCGATCCAGGCCACCGGCGAGGTGGTGCGGGTGATGCGCGACCAAAACGAAGGGGGACAGGGCAAGGTCGGGATCGGCATCCGCTTCATCTACATCCACCCGCTCGACCGCGAGCTCATCCAGGATTTCATCAACCAGGCGAGCTCCTGAACGTACCTTCTTACTTTTAAGCCTGAAATAATTTTTGTCCCAACTCATAGAGACCTTCGAGGTCGTGGATGTCGCGCTCCAACAGCGGCATGACCTTGAAGACAAAGCCGTGGCGGGAGAACTCCATCCGGCCTTGGAAGGCCTCGATCTCGGCCTCGTCCCGCTGGGCGAGGCTTTTGAAGAGGTAGGCCATCTCCTGGTACTCGGAGCGAGTCTTGGCCTTGAGGCCTTCCGGGAGCGGCTTGCCGGCCTCCGGCATCGTCTGGACGCGGTTGAAGATGAAGCCGGCGAAGGGCAGCGCGTTGTCCTGGATCTTGCGGTAGAAGTACTCGGCCTCGCGCAGCGGGATCGGCTGCGGCGCGGCCACCAGCAGAAAGCCGGTGTCCTTGTCGTGCAGCAGGAGTTCGACCTTTTGGGCCCGGTCTTGGAAACCTTCCAGCAGGCCCGACACCGAGACCAGCATCTGCGAGAGGTCCTGCAGGAACTCGAAGCCCGCGACCTTGTCGAAAGTCTTGAAGACCCGTTTCACCGAGCGGTCGAGCAGCTGCAGCGAGCTCTTGCTGACGAAGAGCGAGGGTTTGAGAAACCACTTCATCACGCTGTCGCCGACCATCGCGCTCATCTTGTTGGGCGCGTCGAGGAAGTCGAGGGCATGGCGCGAGGGCGGCGTGTCGAGAACGACCAGGTCGTAGTCCCGCTCCTGCACGACCTCGTAGAGTTTCTCCATCGCCATGTATTCCTGGGAACCGGCGATCATGTTGGAGAGATGCTGATAAAGCTTGTTCTGCAGGATGGACTGGGCCTTCTCCTCGCTGGGCGCGTACTTGAGGATCAGGTCGTCGAAGGTGCGCTTGGTGTCGAGCATCATCGCGAAGAGCGGAGCCTTCGGTTCGATGCCGGCACGCCTCAGCTCGGCCTTGGGGATCTCCTTCTCCTGGAAGTCTATCTTTTGGATGCCCAAGGAATTGGCCAAGCGCTTCGCCGGGTCGATGGTCAGCACGATGGTCTTGTAGCCCATGGAGGAGGCGTAGAGGGCCAGGGCCGCCGAAGTCGTCGTCTTGCCCACGCCGCCCGAGCCGCAGCAGATCAGGACCTTCTTGCGCTCCAGCAGGCCGTGGAGGGCGCCCTTTTTAGGCTCCGCGCTCATTGCTGCACCCCCG
Source organism: bacterium (assembly GCA_048499175.1). Taxonomy (GTDB): domain Bacteria; phylum UBA10199; class UBA10199; order DSSB01; family DSSB01; genus DSSB01. The sequence goes on along the minus strand of JASOAK010000016.1, from coordinate 29,682 downwards.
TCAACTGGGCGCGGATCGAATCGCTCAAGGACTCGGCGATCCGGACCGGGTTCTTGGTCTGGTAGACGAGCGGCAGGTCCAGGACTTGGCGCGCGGGGAGACGCTCTCGCAGGCGGTCGCGGTAGTAGGCGCTTTGCTCGGCGCGCTGCCGGTATAAATGCAGCATGGGGTTGTCGACCTTCGCCCTCTTCAAATCCTGAAGGGAATCCGCGCCGAGGATCTCCGGCCACAGCGAGTTGAGCAGGACGGGGCCGACGCCGACCTTCGCCTGGCGCTCGAGCTTCTCGTCCATTTCGACCGCCTCGTTGACGGGCATCTCCTCCGGCAAAGTCACCAGCCAGGTCAGGGTCTTTTCGGGATCGCGGATCAAGGCGAGGATCTGCTGGGCGTTGTTCTTCAAAGGGCCGACGCGGACGGCGTCGACCACCACCTGCGGGACCGTGAGCAGCGAGAGGCTGTGGCCGGTGGAGGGCGCGTCGACGATGACCAGGTCGAAGAGCGGCTTTTTTCCGCGCCGCGCCTCGTCCTCGACGAAGGCCCAGATCTTGCCGATGGTGAGCAGCTCGGCCAGGCCCGGGGCGGCGTCGATGAAGTGTCGGACGTACTTGTTGTTGAACACCGCGTTGTAGAGGAATTCGAATTTGACCTGGCGCAGGACGTATTCCTGAAAGGCCGGCTCGGGATCGATGCGGGCCAGCGAGAGGCCGTTTTTGAAGGCCTTGGGTTGGTAGCCCACGCCCTCCGCCTCGAAGAGCTCGGCCAAATGGGTGAGGCCGTGGGTCTCGACCATCAATACCTTCAGGCCCTGACGCGCCGCCAGGAGCCCCAGGGCCGCGGCCACCGTGGTCTTGCCGACGCCGCCCTTGCCGGTGACGATCCAAAGCCGTCGCCGCAGCAATCCGTTCAATTCCCAGGTCCCGGTCATGCCGATGGCATCCTAAATTTTCGGCCCCGAAGCAAGTTATGAAAAACAAAAAAGGGCCGCCCCTTTCGGAGCAAGCCCTTTTTCGAGGGAGGTAAGCTCTTTTTTTCGCGCCTTAGGCCGCCTTGCGGGTCAGGTGACTGAGGCGCTTCTCGAGGCTGACGATCTTCTTCTCGAGTTTGACCACTTCGTCTTGGGTCGGGATGCTCAGGATGCCGAGCAATTCTTTCTTGGTTTGACCCAGGGTCACTCTGGCCTTTTGGACCAGGTCGTTATCGCCGATTTGCTCGACGATGTTTCCTAAATTCTTGCGGACTTGCTTGAAGACCCCGCTGAAGTTCACCTTGCGGGAGAGCAGCTCCACCTCTTTCACCGAACTGATCACCTCTTCGGCCAGCCGGCGCACTTCGCGCTCGACGTCATCGCGTTTTTCGGAGGCCAGGGATACCAGGTCGCCCGACTTCACCCAGGCGAGCAAGTCGTCGAAGCTTCTACGCAATTCGCGACCCGAGCGTTCTCCCTTTTTCACGATTTTCTTGAACAGCACTTCGACCTCGGACTCGAGTCGGTTGACGACGCGATTGATGTCTTCGAACTTTTGCGCGATGGCATGCTTGGCGTTGGACACGGCCGGAACCTTTTTGGCCTTCGGAAGCTTTTTCTTGGCTGCTTTTTTCGACATCGGGAACTCCCTCCAATTTGAAGATTGAAAACCGCTCACCCGTCAATCGTGAACCAGCGCTAACACGGCGCGTCAACCCTGTCAATACTCTTTTTTACGCGATGCGTTAGATTCGGAGGGACGCAGGTCGATAAGCCGCAACTGTATGTTTTTACTTCCATTCCACTCGTTCCATCCCGGAATGCAGGCGACGTCGATCTCGGAGTCCAGGGGAGGAATCTTTTCGGAGAGCCGAAAGCCGATCGCCCCCAGGCCGAACCTTCCTTCTCCCACCTTGAGGCGCAGGTGCTTCTCCCCAACGATGCGGCTCTCGCGGACCTTGAGTCCGGAAAGAAGGAGGACGGGCTCGGGATTGCCTAAGCCGAAGGGCGCGAGCCGGCGGATTTCCTCGAGCAGCTCCGCGTCGATCGCGGCCAGCCGCGAATCGACGTCCAGCTTGAGCGAAGGTTGGAAATCCTCGTCCTTGAGGCGCGAGCGCACCGCCGCGTCGAAGGCCTCGGAGAAGGCCTCCAGGCGCTCGCGCGCCAGCGAGAGGCCCGCCGCGTAAAAATGCCCGCCGAACTTGCTCAGGTGCTCTCCGCAATCGCGCAGCGTCTCGACTAAATTTAGATTGCGGATCGAACGGGCGGAGCCCTTCAATCCGTCCTTGTCGCGGGAAAGCACGACGGAGGGCAGGTAGTATTTCTCGACGAGGCGGCTCGCGACGATGCCGACGACTCCGGGATGCCAGCCCTCGTGAAACAGCACCAAGCTGCGACGTCGCTCGAAGAGACGCTCGGCCTCGACCCGCGCGCAGGCCTCGCGGGAGATCTCGTCCTCCAAGTCCTGTCGCTCGGCGTTGGCCTGGTCGAGGCGCCGGGCCAGCTCCATGGCCTCGGTCTCGCGGCGCGATAGCAGCAGCTTGACGCCGAAGGCCGCGTCGTCGAGGCGTCCGACCGCGTTGATGCGGGGGCCGAGGCGAAATCCGACCTGGTCCGCGCTCACCTCGCCGTCCACGCCCGCGACCTCTTTCAACGCCTTGAGGCCGGGGCGGTCGCTGCGGCTTAAAACCTTCAAGCCCTCCCGCACCAGGATGCGGTTGACGCCCGTCAAGGGCGCCATGTCGGCGACGGTACCGACCGCGACCAGGTCGAGGGCGCGGCGCAGGTTGGGCTCGCGGTCGCCGAGCAAGCCCGCCTCGCGCAGGGCCTTGCGCAGAGCGATCAAGAGGTAGAAGGCGACGCCGACGCCGGCCAATTCCTTGCCGGGAAATTTGTCGCCGGACTGTTTGGGGTTCAAGATCGCGAAGGCCTCCGGAAGCCGAGGAGGAGGCTCGTGGTGGTCGGTGACGATCAAATCCAGACCCAGTTCCCTGGCGGCCTGGGCCTCGGCGACGGCGCTGATCCCGTTGTCGACCGTGATCACGACCTTCGCGCCTTGATCGCGGATCTGCCGCAAGGCCTCGGCGTTCAGGCTGTAGCCCTCGCGCAGGCGATGCGGGATGTAGTAATCGACGGGCGCGCCGAGGTCTTGGAAGAACTCCACCAAGAGGGCCGTCGCGGTCGTCCCGTCCACGTCGTAATCTCCGTAGACGACGATCTTTTCTTTCTCGCGCAGGGCGCGCAGCAGGCGGGCGACGGCCTTATCCATGCCGAGCAGGAGCTCCGGCTCGGGCAGGTGGGCCAAAGAGGGCTGGAGGAATTTTTCTGCCTGCTCGACGTCGCGGATGTTCCGCTGGGCCAAGAGGCGGGCCAGGATCGGGGAGACGCCGAGCTGCCCCTCGAGGTGCCGGGCGATGTCGTCGTCGCAGGTTTGGAGCAGCCAACGTTTTTGCACAGGATACCTCGATGGCGTCGGGCGGACGCGGGATTAGGCCTTCGCGTTCGCGGCGCCCTTACCCAGGCCGAAGCGGTGCCCGTGCTGCTTGAGGAAGATGAAGACGGGCGAGGCGATGGAGATCGAGGAATAGCTGCCGGTGATGACGCCGATCATCATGGCGAAGGCGAAATTTTTAATGTCTCCGTCGGTGCGGAAATACAGGACGGTCACGACGAAGAGGACCGTCAGCGAGGTGATGATGGTGCGGCTCAAGGTCTCGTTGATGCTCTTGTTGACGACCTCGACCAGGCCCATGCCCTTGTGCTTTTGCAGGTCCTCTCGGATCCGGTCGAAGACGATGATCGTGTCGTTGATCGAGTAGCCGATGATGGTGAGGATGGCCGCCACGACCGTCAGGTTGACCTCGAGGCCCAGCAGGGCGAAAATCCCCACGGCGACCAGGACGTCGTGGATCAAGGCGATGATCGCCCCGGGCGCGAAGTAAAAATCGAAGCGGAAGCCGATGTAGATCAGCATGATGACCCAGGCCCAAAGCACCGCGTAGAGCCCCTTGGTGCGCAATTCCTTGCCGACCTTGGGCCCCACGAACTCCTCTTGCAGCATCTGGAAGCTTCCGGCGCCGAAGGCCTTCTCGAAGGCCTGATTGAAAGGCTTGGAGAAGCCCTCTTCCAATCCCTCGATCTGCTCGCTCTTGACGATGAAGGTGTTCGCCTTGGCCTCGCCGAAGCGCTGCACCACTACGTGGCTCAGGCCGGCCTGCTTCAAGGCGTCGGTCAAGGCCCCCTCGTTGGTGGGGTTCTGGAATTGGTAGATGAACTTCAGGCCGCCCGTGAAGTCGGTGCCGAAATTGAGGCCCTTCACGGCTACCGCCGCCAAACCCGCCGCCACGATCGACATCGAGACGAAGAGCATCAACCAGCGATACTTCATGAACGGGATTTCTTTTTTCGATCGCGTCATAGGCTACAGGCTCAATTTCTTCACGTCGCGCCGGCTTAAGACGTAGTCGTAAACCAACCGGGTGATGACCACCGCCGAGTACAGGGTGGTTAGGATACCGATCATCAGGGTGACCGCGAAGCCGCGCACCGGGCCGGTGCCGAATTGGTAAAGCACCACGCCCGAAAGGAAGGTGGTGATGTTCGCGTCCAGGACGGCGCGAATGGCGTTCGAGTAACCCGCGTCGACGGCGGCCTTGACCGTCTTACCCGCCGCCAGCTCTTCCTTGATGCGCTCGAGGATCACCACGTTGGCGTCGACCGCCATGCCGATGGTCAGCACGATGGCCGCCACGCCGGGCAAAGTCAAGGTGGCCCCGAACAGGGTGAGCGCGCCGAAAATGAAGAGCACGTTCAAGACGACGGCGAAATCCGCCAATACGCCCGACCACTTGTAGTAGACCGCCATAAAGACCATGACGACCGCGGCGGCCAAGAGGGTCGCCTTGAAGCCCCGGTCGATGGAGCTCTTGCCGAGCGAGGGACCGATCACGGTCTTGGTCGCCTCTTTAAGACTGGCGGGAAGCGCTCCTTCGCGGAGCACGACGACCAAGTCCTCGGCTTCGCGGAGCAAGGCCTGGTAGTCGCCGAAGCCCAGCGTAATCTGCGCCTCGCCGCTGGGGATGGCGCTCTTGATCTGAGGGGCCTTGCTCACCGTGCCGTCGAGGATGATGGCGAGCCGTTTGCCGACGTTGGCGGCCGTCAAATCGGCGAAGGCCTTGGTGCCGGCGGGGTCGAAGGACAGGCTGACGTAGGGCTCGTTGTTCTGCACGCTCACCTGGGCGTTGCGCAGCATCTCTCCGGAAACCTCGACCTTGCGCTTGAGCAGGTAAGGCGTGCCCCCGGCGATCTTCTTGGTCACCGGGTCGTAGGCGATCTCGAAGGCGATCTCGGAGTCGGCGGGCAGCTTGCCCTTCAGGGCCTCGTTGAGCTTGACCACCGCCTCTTCGCTGAAACCCGAGGGCAGCTTGTTGTCGCTGCGGGCCTGCTCGACCAAGGTCTGAACTTGGGTCTGGGGAATCGTCTCGTCGACCAGCTTGAACTCGAGCTTGCCGGCCCGCTTCACCAGCCCTATGGCCCGGTCGGGGTCGCTGACGCCGGGCAGCTCGACGACGACGCGGTTGTCGCCCAAGCGGCGGATGTCGGGCTCGGCCACGCCGTGGCGGTCGATGCGGTTGCGGATGGTCTCGACGGCCTGCTTCAAGGTTTCGTCTTTCAGGCGGGCCTGATAATCCTCGCTCTGCGCCAGGAAAAGGGCCGCGGGGGCCTGGTATCTTTCGAGATCGGTGCCGAATTGCGCCAGCGCCGCGGCGGCGACGTCCTCGGCCTCTCCCGCCTTGGCCGGCAGGAATTGCACCACGTCCTGGAAGCGGTCGACCTCGAGGATCTTCGGCTGGCCCTTCGCCCAGGCCAGGATCTCTTGGTATTTCGCGACCGCGGCCTCCTCGCCCGGCGCCGTCAAGCGCAGCGAGACGACCGGCGGGCTTTCCAATTCCTTGAGCGAGTTGCCGTAGATGTCGCGCACGTGGCCGCGCAAAGCGCCCAAATCTTCGGCCTTGTTGAGGAAGATCTCGAGGGTGCTGGTCTTGGGAATGACGGCGACGCGCTGGTAGGCGATGCCCTTGTCCTTGAGGAAGCGCTCGAGCTCGCCGACGATGATGTCGCTGCGGTGCACCAAGGCCTCCTCGACGTTGACCTCGAGCTCGAGGTAGATGCCGCCCTGCAGGTCGAGGCCCAGGTTGATCTGCTTCTCGGGGAAGAGGCTGTAATACCAGGGCAGCTCTTCGCCCTGCTTCTCCGCGCGCTCGCGGACCGCGCCGAAATTCAGGACGGACGGAATCAAGAGGTAGATGGAGAGCAGCGTCAGGAAGACGGCGAGATAAGTTTGGTAGCGCCAACGAGAGGTCATATCGAGGTCTTATTCGCCCTTTCCTTCGCTCTTGACTTCGCCCTTGAGGGCTTGGACGCCGCTGCGCTCGACCTTGATCTTGACGTTGTCGGCGATCTCGAGGGTCAGGACGTTGTCGGCCACTCCGACCACCTTGCCGTGGATCCCGCCGACGGTGACGACCTGATTGCCCTTCTCGATGCCCTTGAGCATCTCTTGGTGCTTCTTGGCCTGCTTTTGCTGGGGTCGGATGATCAGGAAGTAAAAGATACCGAAGACCAGGAGCAGGGGAAGGAAGAAGCTGAAGGTCTGCGCGGGACCGCCCTCTTGGGCGGCGCCGCCCTGCGCCTGGGCGAAGGCGGAGGACCGGACGGCTTGGATTCCGATGAGGAGGGCCAGGGCCCAATATTTGGCTTTACGGCTGAGGAACACGTGCTTCTCCTGTTTGGAGTTCTTTGAAAAAATCCCTTTGAAATCCGGCGTAATCGCCCGCCCGGAGGGCGAGGCGGGCCTGGGTTAACAGATTAAGAAAGTAATGTAAATTATGAATTGTGTTGAGCACCGCGGAGAGGACCTCCTTGCTCAGGCTCAAGTGCCGCAGGTAGGCCCGGCTGTAATTTTTGCAGGTGTAGCAGGCGCAGGCCTCGTCGATCGGGCGCGGGTCGCGGAGGAATTCGGCCCGCTTGATGTACAGACGGCCACGGGGCGTAAATAAGAGTCCGTGCCGAGCCGAGCGCGTCGGCACCACGCAGTCGAACATATCGATGCCCAGGCCGATGCAGGTCACGATGTCCTCGGGCATGCCCACGCCCATCAGGTAGCGCGGGCGATCCTCCGGCAGCTTCGGGGCCAAGCCGCCGACGATGTCGTAGGCCAGCGGCATCGGCTCGCCGACCGAGAGGCCGCCCACGGCGATGCCGTCGAAGCGCCGCCGCCGGCCTTGGGGGTCGGGCCGGGCCTCCAACTCCAACAGGCGCTCCGCGCACTCGGCCCTAAGCTCGGGATAGAGGCCGCCTTGGACGATGGCGAAGAGGGAATTGTCCTCGCGCCGCTTGGCCTCGAGGCAGCGCCTCGCCCAATCGACCGTCAGGCCCAGCGAGCTCGCCACCGCCTCGCGCTCGGAGGGGTAAGGCAGACACTCGTCCAAGACCATCATGATGTCGCTGCCCAGCGCCTCTTGGATCTCGATCGCCAGCTCCGGACTTAAGAGATGCGTGGCTCCGTCCAGATGGGATTGAAACCGCACTCCCGCCTCGCTCAGCTTGCACATCTTGGCGAGCGAGAAGACCTGGTATCCGCCGCTGTCGGTGAGGATGGGGCCGTCCCAGTTCATGAAGCGATGCAAGCCGCCCAGCTCCTCGATGACGCGATGCCCGGGGCGCAAAAAGAGATGGTAGGTGTTGCCGAGGATGATCGAGGCGCCCATCGCCTTGAGCTCCTCGGGGCGCATCGCCTTGACGGTCGCCTGCGTGCCCACCGGCATGAAGACGGGCGTTTCGATCGGACCGTGCGCCGTCTCGTAGCGGCCGAGGCGGGCCCGCGTGCCGGGATCCTTTTGTAAGAGGGTGAAGGCCATGCGTGGGCCTGCTACCCGCTTTCCCACCCGGTCTCAAGCCCGAATTATTTTCCGAAGAGGAGGCCCTCGATCCCGCGCTGCAGGTTTTCGTTTCTGCGCTGGCGGGTCGTGGTTTGGGTGCCCTGGGTTTGGGTGCTCGTGCGGCGGGTCGTGGTCGTCGTAGTGCGCGGCTGGGTATTTTGGGTCGTCGTCGCTCCGCCGCCGAGGATTTGACCGAGGGGATTATTCGGGTCGCCGAGCGGCGTGCCCTTCAGGGCCTGATTCAGCATGGCGTCGGGCTTGATCCCGCCCATCAGCATGTTCTTCAGGCCCATCGCCGTGGCCTTCGCGACCAGGCCCTTGAGGTAGCCGCTGTCCACGCTGATATTCGGATCCTCGAGGGGCCCGCTGATCGAGAAAGGCACCGAGAGCCCGCCCTTCCCTCCCGTCACCGCGCCGCGCAGCATTTTGTCGGGGATGAGCCGCGCGGTCACGCCGGGATTGAGGTGGAAGGTGCCGCCGCCGTTGATGCTCTTTTGTTGGGCGATGGTCGCGTTACCGGAGGCCGTGAAATGCCCGTTGCCCATATTGAAGGGGGCCAGGGTGACGTTGTTCCCCGCGATCTTGACGGCGGCGTTCACTTACAATCGATCTGCGTCCGATCACGGTGGCGCTGGAGGAGAGCATGCGGCGTTGATCAATACTGCCGCCGCCGTGCCGCGGGATCTCGGCCACGCGCTACGCCGCTCTTCCGTCGACGGCCAGCAGCAGGAAGGGGCAAACCGGAGAATATTTTTCCCGCTGAAGGCCACGGCAGCAGCGTTGGGGCTGGAGAGCTTCGGGTGCACTCAACGCGCCAGGTTGCCCTTCTTGCCGGAGGCGGCGGCCAGCAGGCGATTTGGGCGGCCAGTTAGCCGGCGCGGCCCGCTGATCGCCTGCTACGCGCTAGATTTCGAGGCAGCGGCCGTCTGGATCTCGTCCGGCTTTTTCTTTTTGAAAGACGGCTCGGCGATGACGGACAAGGTCTTTCTGCCGAGACGGTCGGCGCCGGGGAATCGAGCGTCGCCTGGATGACCGGCGCGAAGAGGCGGTGCGCCGTCACGGTGCGCTTCACCCGCCAAACGCTTCGTCGGCAGGCAGCGTTTCGCTTTCAGCATCTTGCCGACTACTTGAGTCTAGAATCTTCCTAAAGTTTAGGTCCAAGGAACGACGTCGCTTGCGCGAACAAAGCAGGAGCTTGGCCGCCAAAGCCCCAGCCCAGTGCTTCTGAGTGAGGCCCCCTCGGTTTCCATAGGATGCCCTGGCTGTAGCCTCATTCGAGGCCAGCTGGGTTATAATTTCCATCGGCTTCATTCATGACTGCGGCAGCCAGGGTGGCAGGGATCTTTGAGCTTGGCAGGAGGCTGCCCGCCGTCAAGCAGTCGGCCCTCGACGCTGGGGTCTTCGCTCGCGGTGACCTCCGGAGATGGCGCGGAAATGGGCGTCTCGATCGCAAACTTCCCATCGACGGCAGGCTGTTCACCAAGCTGAAATGGGGGGTGCAGCGGGCTTGACAACTTTGCCAGGCATACTTGGGAGGATCAGCATTTCCATGTTGTAGGTCTTACTTGCGTCCACTGAGTCCGAGGATCATAGGCTTTGTCGATCAGAGCCAGGGCCTTGGGTGTTTCTTGCGGATGGGGGCATGAGGTTGAGGCACGAGCAAAATCAACCGCAGGTTGGGCGTCGCCAGGCATGAAAGGGGTTTGATATTACTTCAGGTCGATGCTGGAGGCGCTGAAAGTCACCTCGAAAAAACCGCCGATGCAGACTCTATACAACGTCTGGCTCTTGGGGGTGAGCAGGCGGGGTCTTGATATCACTTGAGATCCAGGAAATGAGGAGGGGCCAGGCAGGCTTCGAGGAACTTGCGTGCCTACGGCGAGCTCCAGCAGGAACTGAAAGATAAGACGTTTTATTCTTCCACATCAGGTAGAATGACTGTTGATACTTACGCCGCGAGAACACAATGGATTGCTATTGGACCCGCCCAGAGACGGCACTTGGTAGAGAAACCCAGTGCAGGTGGCCCTGGAAGGGCAGGCCACCAGCCACCTTCAGCGTCGAGCTGTAAGTGTGCACCGTCTTGCGGGCGGCCCGTTGCAGGGATGAGGGCCAGGTCGGCACTTCCGAGCACTCACTGAAATTGATGGGATCAAGGGAAAACTTTACTGGGTATTTACATGCTGCCTCGGAAAATCCTTCCCCTCTTCCCGCGCAAATATAATGATAACGAGGGAGGCAGCCCCATGACAAGGTGGAGATTGTGCATTTTAGCGGCGCTCGTGATAAACCTGGCCGGCACCATGAATCTTGACGCAGAGTCCCAAAAGATCGTCGATCTGACGCACGCCCTGGACGCCGACACCGTATATTGGCCCACCGAGACCGGTTTCGTCCTGGAAAAGGAATTCGCCGGAAGGACCGAGCGCGGGTATTTCTATGCGGCGAACAAGTTTTCCAGCCCCGAGCACGGCGGCACCCACCTGGACGCCCCGCGGCACTTCTCCGAGCGGGGCCGGACGGTGGAGCAAATCCCCCTCTCGCAACTGAAAGGCCCCGCGGTCCTGGTCGACGTCTCGGCCGCCTGCGCGGCGGACCGCGACTACCAGGTGCGCGTCCCCGACTTCACGGCCTGGGAGGCAAGGCACGGCGCCATCCCGGCCGAGGCCATCGTCCTGCTCCGCACGGGCTTCGGAAAATTTTGGCCGGACCGCAAGAGCTACCTCGGCACCGACGAGCGCGGGGCGCAGGCGGTGGCGAAGCTGAGCTTCCCCGGCTTAAGCCCGGAGGCTGCGCGGTGGCTGGTGGAAAAGCGGAGGATCAAGGCGGTGGGCCTGGACACCGCCAGCATCGACCGCGGCCGCTCCAAGACCTTCGAGACGCACCGGGTGCTCGCCGCGCGGAACGTCCCGGTCTTCGAGAACCTGGCGGGCTTGGAGCTCCTTCCCGAAAAGGGCTTCGAGGTCCTCGCCCTGCCGATGAAGATCCGCGGCGGCAGCGGCGCCCCGCTGCGCGCCGTCGCCATCCTGCCTTGAGTGAAATTATTTTTTTTCAATGAAGCCCGCGGCCGACCATGAGGCTGGCCGGATCCACGCCCAAGTCGCGCAGGACCCTATCCCAGGCCTGCTCCGGCGGCGTGTCCAAGACGTAGCGGGCCTCGGCGGAGACGGTGATCCAGGCCCCTTCTTTCAATTCCTCCTCCAGCTGGCCGGCCCCCCAACCCGCATAGCCGAGGAAAAATCGAAAGGACTCCCGTCCGCCCAAGAGCAGCTTCTTCAGGGTGTCCATCCCGCCGCTGAGATACAGACCGGGGAGGATCGTCTGGCTCTCGCCCAGGCTGGGGTCGCGGTGCAGGATCCAGCCGCGCTCCAACTCGACGGGTCCGCCCTGGAAGATCGGGAGGGCCTGCAAGGCCTCGTGGCAGGAGCAGTTCTTGGTTTTTGCGCGAAGTCGCCGAGCTTAGTCGCTGGGGCGGTTCAAGGGCCAAGCCGAGAGCGCCCTCGCGCTCGTGCTGAGAACAGCAGGACGAGGCGTGGGAGAAATTGGGATCGCCGAAACGCGGCGCGATCCAGGAGGATCGGCGAAACGCGTCCATAGATGCCGGAAATTAGAGACGAAAAACCCACCAAAAACCATAGTGAAATTTCGATTGCTTCCTGAATCGGGCTTGGCAAAGGGCGCCTGGGTTCGACAACTTTCAAAACCTTGCTCTCGCGAGGAGGCTGATTGTGAAAAAAAGCACGGCACTATTTGCAGCTCTGATGCTGGTGACCCTCGCGTTGGGCGCCTGCAGCAAGGAAAGAAGCGAAACTTCGACGACGACGCACCGACCGCCGACCGACGCCAAACCCGCGCGACCGGCGACGCAGCATCGGCGTTCCGGAGTGCCGACGACACGCTGAGAAGTGCATCGGCGACAAGGTCCCCGAGATGTGGCGCGAGGCACCCTGAAGGAAGACCTTCGAGAAGACCCGCGCCTCCTGGAAAGAATTGGCCGCCGCGAGGCACCAAAGGGCGCCCTGGCGGCGCCACTGCAGAAGCGGAAGCGATGGAGGCCTCCAAGACCGCCCTCTCCGCCTACGGCTGCGAGATGTAATTTAAGGCCGAATCGGCAAAGAAATCAAAGACCCCGGTCGCTGGCGGCCAGGGGTTTTTACCCTCGACAAGGGCGCTCCCTTTCGACTATGGCTCGCACGGCGGCCTAGCCGCAGGTTCGAACTCCTGCTCGGAATTTTCCGTTCGCCAGAACAAGCTATCGAGATATCGGGCGGCTCCACGCCTCGGCGGTGGATTTTTCCAAACAATCCAAAGACTCCTCGCTGCGCCGCGCCTTGCGGCGCTTTTCCGCCTTACAAGAGTCCGTCCAGGAAGAGATCGCCCGCTTTCGCCAATGGTCGGCGAAGGCGACCCTCCAAGAATCTGCGGCCGGCCCCCACTTGGAGAGGATCGGGGCCCAAGCCCAGGTCCTGGTGCAGGCGCTGGGCGAGCGCTTTCGCGACAGCGACTTCGGGGATTGGAAGCGGCGCCTCGCCCAGATCGTCCCCACCGCCGTCCGCCTCAAGGAAGAATTGAAGGGCGTCGACCTCCGCGGGGCCTTCGCGCACGCGGCGGACGCCATCCTGATCGACCGCCTCGAGGGCCTGGGGCGCCCGCAGGTGGTGCAGTGGCCGCGCAAGATCTGGCACATCCTGGCCGCATTGATCATCGTCTCGATCTACCTCTTCATCCCGGTGGCATTTTCCGTGAAAATGACCGTCTTCGGCTGCTTCACGGGCTTGGCGCTGGTCTGCGACGTCAGCCGGCTGCTGTGGCCGAAGTTCAACGCCCAGGTCGTCAAAGACCTGCAAAAATACATGCGGCAGCGCGAGGTGAACCACCTCAACTCGATGACCTTCTACGCCCTCTCCACCTTTTTCGCCTGCCTGCTGTTCCCGAAGGCCACGGCCATCTTGGCGGTGCTTTTCTTGGGACTGGGCGATTCGATGGCTTCCATCGTGGGAGTACATTGGGGAAGCCATCGCCTGGGCCGACGCTTCAGCCTCGAGGGCAGTCTGGCCTTCTTCGCGGTCTGCGCCCTGCTCAGCCTGCTCTACCCCGTGTTGAACCCCGCCTTCCAAGGCCCGCTCTGGCTCTTCGCCCCGCTGGCCGGCCTGATCGGGGCGGTCTCGGAACGCGTGCTGCCGCGGCTCGACGACAACTTCGTGATCCCGCTCTTCTCCGCCGGGATGCTGCAGCTACTCCTGTCATTTTTCTAGACTTCACCCTCGCGAATCCTTACATTTTCCCCGTTCCAAAATAATCTCGAACCTGCTCGCGGGAGGGCTTATGGCCATCATGAAGGAGTTCCGGGAGTTCGCGGTCAAGGGCAACGCCATCGACCTGGCGGTCGGCGTCGTCATCGGCGCGGCCTTCGGCAAGATCGTCACCAGCCTGGTCGACGACCTCATCATGCCCCCGATCGGCATGGTCTTAGGCAAGATCGACTTCAGCAACCTCTTCCTGATGCTCAATCCCGGCAATCCGCCGGGGCCCTACGCCTCGCTGGCCGAGGCGAAAAAGGCCGGGGCGGTCACCCTCAACTACGGTTCGTTCATCAATGTCATGGTGAGTTTTTTGATCATCGCCTTCGCGGTCTTTCTTCTGGTGAAGGCGATCAACCGGCTGCGGCGGCAGGAAGAGGCCGCGCCCGCGACGAAGACCTGCCCCTACTGCCAGACCGGCATCGCGCCGGCCGCGACCCGCTGTCCGGCTTGCACCTCGGAGTTGAAGGTCGCCTGAATCGGGCTCCCCGTCACGCGCGGGGCTCGATCACCGCGAGGGTGCAGCGCGAGATGCAGATCATCCGGTCTTTTTCGTCATATATCTTGGTTTCCCAAACCTGCGAGGCCTTGCCCTGATGGACGATCTCGCCGATCGCCTTCACCTTGCCCGAACGCACCGAGCGCAGGTGATTGGCGTTGATCTCCTGCCCGACGACGACCTTCCCTTCGTCGGCGACCAAGAGCCAGCCGCCCAGGCTGGCCGCCGTCTCGGCCAGGGCGACCGAGGCGCCGCCGTGCAGAAGGCCGTAGGGTTGGTGGGTGCGGCGGTCGACCGGCATCGTGATCACGACGCGGCCGGGCTTCGCTTCGATCAACTCCATGCCGAGGGCCTCGGCCATGGTGTTTTGCATGCCGGCTCGGAATTTCGGGTCGAGGTCTTCCATAAGGACTCCTGAGGCGTTGCTTTCCCTCCACGGAGGCGATCCGCGGAAAAAATATCTTAGTCAAATACCGGAGCCAGGCGCCTTACCAGCTCGTCATGGAGCGTTCCGTTGCTGGCCAAGGTCTTCACGCCGTGGCCGAAGGGGGAGCGAAGCGCGTAATCCAGCGGGCGGCCGTCGAGCGAGGTGAAGCGCCCTCCCGCCTCTTCCAGAATCAACGCGGGCGCCCCGGTGTCCCAATAACTGACGGGGTGATGATTGAGGTAGATATCCGCCTCCCGCCTGACCAAGAGCCCCACCTTGATGCCGACGCTGTTGATCGGCGGCAGCAATCGGCCCGGCAACAGCGCTTGCGCGCGCGAGAGCGGGGCCTCGGGAAATCCGGTGGAGACCACCCAGGGCATTTCGGGCGGCTCGCGGCGCGTGGAGACATGCAGGGCCTCGGTCTTGCCGCCGCGGCTGTGGCTGGCGCCTTGGCCGCGGATCGCGCGGTAGGTGCGCCCCTCCAGCGGATCGACGACCACGCCGAGGAGCGGCCGGCCGGCCCTGAGCAGGCCGACCATGACGCAAAAACCCGGGATGCCCTTGGCGAAGGCCTTCGTGCCGTCGAGGGGGTCGATCAGCCAGACGTAGTCGGAATCTTCCCGCCCGCTGAGGCCGTTCTCCTCGGTGAGCACCGCGTGCCGGGGGAACTGCTTGCGCAGTCCCTCGCGCAGGATGCGGTCGGAGGCGAGGTCGGCCTCTGTCACGGGAGACTGGTCGGCCTTACGCTCGGCGGCCACCGGGCCGCCGAGGAATCCCAGCACGGCCCGGGAGGCCTCCTGCGCGAGGCCCTCGGCCGTCTCCAACCACTCGGAGTAGTTTTCCAATTCAGACCTCGTCTTTTCGCACCACGTGCAGGCCGCACTCCTTGTCGTCGTCCTGGTCGTTGAACCAACGCCAGCGGCCGGCGCGGCGCGGCTCGAAGGGGCCGATCGGCGTAGTGCAGATCACGCAGCCCAGCGACTCGTAGCGCCAGCCGTCTTGCTCCCAGAAGAGCAGCTTGTGCACCGGGACGCCGTTATCCTCGCAGTAGCGGCGCAGGCGCTCTTCGGTCCAGTCGACCAAGGGCGCCACCTTGAGGACGGGGCGCCGCTCGGGGCCGTGGGGGATGATCTCGAAGCGGCCGGTGGCGGCGCGGGCCTTCGACTGGTCGGCGCGCAGGCCGGTCAACCAGACGTCGAGGGTGCCGAGCACGCGCTCGTTGGGCTCGACCTTGCGCAGGTGGCAGCAGAACTCTTGCTTTTCCTTGCTGTCGAAGAAGAGGAACTCGCCGTGCTCGCGCAACATGGCCTTAAGCTTTTCCGGATCGGGTTGGATCTTCTCGACCTTCAGGGAATATTTCTTCTCGAGGGCGTCGAAGAGCTCGTAGGTCTCGGGAAAGAGGCGGAGGGTATCGATGGTGAAGACCCGCGGCTCGAGGCCGGCCTTCACCGCCAGGTCGATCATCACCACGCCGGTCAGCTGCCCGCTGGTGCCGATCGCGGCGCGGTCGCCGAAGCGGCGGAAGAGCTCGCCGATCAGGGCCTGCGGGTCCTGGATCGCTTCGAGGGATTGGATCAGGGCTTCGTTGATCGCTGCTTTCGGCATAAAGAACGTCTATGGATCTCGCGGTCCTCCGACATGCCAGGGGCGCGAAAGAATCCTTCCCGGGCATTCTCCGCCTCGAACCTATTTCGAGCGCTCGAAAGAGATAATCCCATGGTCCGCCAGCAAAGCCAAGACTCGGCGTGTGCTCTCTTCCAGCGTCTCTTGGCCGGTCTTGAGGACCAATTCCGGCTTGTCAGGCGACTCGTAGGGGGCCGAGATGCCGGTGAACTCGGGAATCTCGCCGGCGCGCGCCTTCTTATATAGGCCCTTCGGGTCGCGTTGCTCGCAGACCTCGAGGCCGGCGTCGCAGAAGATCTCGAAGAATTGGCCGGCGGGCACCAGTTTTCGCGCCAGGTCGCGGTCGGCTTTGTAGGGGGAGATGAATGCGGTCAGGGCAACGACGTTCGCCTCGCAGAACAGCTTGGCCACCTCGCCGATGCGGCGGATGTTCTCTTTGCGGTCCTCCGGGGAAAAGCCCAGGTTGGCATTGAGGCCGTGGCGGATGTTGTCTCCGTCCAGGACGTAGGCGTTGATGCCGTTCTCGACCAAGGCCAGCTCGACCTCGCGGGCGACGGTGGATTTTCCGGAGGCGGAGAGGCCGGTCAGCCAGACGACCGCCCCCTTCTGTCCCAGGTGCTCCTCGCGGGCTTGGGGGGTCAATTTGCCGTGGTGCCAGACGATGTTTTGGCTCTTGGGTTGGGCCTGGGTCATGGGGAAACGCTCCTCAATTGAATGGATAAAACGAGGGCCCCTCTCTAATGGCCGGGCGCCTTTTCTGTCAATGCCGGAAAATACTCAATAAGGTGCGCGAATATAGATTTATTTTTTGTAGGGGCCGCCGAAGACCTGAGTGCAGAAGATGCGCTCACCGTCGCTCGCGCAACCGACGCCCAAAAAGGCGTAGTCCTTGGAAAGGATGTTCTTGCGGTGAGAGGAGGAATGCATCCAGTCGTCCATCATCTGACCGGCGATGGCCTTGGGATCGACGAGGCCCTGGGAGCTGGTGATGGTATGGAGGTTTTCGCCCACGCTGCGCTGGAGCTTGGGTTGGTATTTCTTGACGCGGTCGACGACGGATTTTTTCTCGGGGCTGAAGTGGGAGAGGTAGTTGCGCTTCAGCATGTCCTGGGAATGGTCGCGGGCCGCCTTGACCAAGACCTCCTCGCTTTCCAGGGGCGGGCGCTTTTTCTCGGCGCGGGCCCGGTTGCTCGCCTCGAGGATCAGGCCCTCGACCGCCCGGGACAATTCGGCGGGGCCGAGCTTGGCGCCGGTCTCCTTCTGCCGGAGGTGGAAGGGGATGGATTTGGGCGACTTCGCCTCGAGCGTCGGGAGCGGCGATAGACAAAAGACGAGGGCTAGGCTAAGGAAAAACCTTCCGGCGTTTCTTCTCATCATGGTGGCTACGCCGATAACACGGAATCGAATCTATGAAAATCGCTACTTGGAACGTCAACGGGATCCGCGCCGCCGCCCGCAAGGGCTTTTTGGATTGGCTCGAGGCGGAGCGCCCCGACGCGGTCTGCCTGCAAGAGACGAAGGCCCACCCCGACCAGCTCGAGCCGGAGCTTCGCAACCCCTCGGGCTACAAGACCTTCTGGTCCTCCGCGAAGAAGAAGGGCTACAGCGGCGTCGCCCTGTTTTTACGGCGGGACGCTTTGGCGGTGAAGGAAGGACTGGAGGTCCCCGAGTTCGACGACGAGGGGCGCACCCTGACGGCGGAATTCGACGACTTAATCCTCATCACGGGCTATTTCCCCAACGGCCAGCCCGACCTGGGCCGCGTCCCCTACAAGCTGCGCTACAGCGACCGAGTGATGGAGCACGCCCTCGCCCTGCGCCGCGAGCTCAAAAAGCCCGTCATCATCTGCGGCGACGTCAATACCGCCCACCGCGAGATCGACCTCGCCCGCCCCAAGGAAAACGAGGGCAACACCGGCTTCCTGCCCGTCGAGCGCGCCTGGGTCGACAAATTCATTGCCGGCGGCTTCGTGGATATTTTTCGGGAGCTCGAGCCGGGCCCCAACCATTACAGTTGGTGGTCTTACCGCTCCGGCGCGCGGCCGAGGAACATCGGCTGGAGGATCGATTATTTCTTCATCACGCCCGAGCTGCGCCCGCGCGTCGGCAAGGTCTACCACCAGCCCCACGTCCAGGGCTCCGACCATTGCCCCATCATCCTAGAACTTAAAGCCTAGGGACGTACCCAGGATATGCGCCTGGATCCAGTTCTTGCCGGTCGGGGTGTCCTTCTCGGCTGAGCTCCGCAGCAAATAATATAGATCAAAGGTGATCGTGTCCTGTCGAAACCCGAAGGAATTGCCGGCCGCGACGCGGTTTTGGTTGAAATCTCCCTTGCCCGGCTCGAGGAAGATCTCCTCGGAGATAAAGGGCTTGAAGGACACCGGCGAGGTCTTGATCGGAAAGGCGATCCGAAAGCGCGTGCGGTAGCGGAACACGGTGTCGTCCGGGAAGAAGCGGATCTCGAAGCGCTGGCGGTTGCTCAATTCGACGGCGCCGAACTGCTTGGAGAGCTCGAATTGCGGGAAAATGCGGTTTTCCCGCGATTTTCCCACCTGCTTTTCGAAGCGGTAGAAGAATCCCCCCTTCAACCACTTCAGCAACTTGTAATCGAAGCCCAAGGTGGTGTTGAAGAGCAGGTAGTTCGAGACGTTGTCCTTGAAGCGATTTTCCGTGGCCCAGTGCAGGGTCCAAGGGCTCTTCCCGAAGGCATGGCTGATCTTCAGCTCGGTCCAGAGCTGGAAATCGTTCTCCTTGGCCCGGGCGGCCGAGGCCATCCACAACAGGATAATACCCAGCAATATCCCCAATCCCCGCTTCATAAACACCTCCTTGAGGGTCCTTTTGCGGCGAAAAATGGGGCCTCGCCAAGTCTTTTTGCACAAGAAAAGGTAAATTTATTGTGACATCGCCCGGGATGTCCTTTAATAATTTCCGCGTGAAAAAATTCCTCAAGCAATCCTTCATGGCGGGCGTATTGACCCTGCTGCCCATCGCCGGGACGATCTGGCTGCTCAAGGCCCTGATCTTCACGGCGGAGGAATTCTCGCGTTCCTTCATCCCCGCCCGGTGGCATCCCGAGCAAATCCTGGGCCGCGACATCCCCGGCATCGGCCTGCTCATCGCGGTGATCTTGATCCTCTTGACCGGCACCTTCACCCGTTTCTACCTGGGCCGCAAGCTCGTGGAGATGGGCGACCGCCTTTTCGACCGCATCCCCTTGGGCCGCGGCATTTACAAGGCGATCAAGCAATTCCTCAACACCGTCGCCGGCGACTCGGAGAAAAGCTTTCGTCGCGTCGTCTTAGTCGAGTTCCCTTCGCCGGGCAGCTACGTGATCGGCTTCGTCACGGGCATCGCTTCGGGCGAGGTCCAAGACAAGACCGAAGAGCGCGTTCTCAACGTCTTCGTTCCCACCACGCCCAACCCCACCACCGGCTTCTTCTTCATGATGCCCGAGCGCAAGCTGACGCCGCTTTCCATGCCCGTCGACGAGGCCTTCAAGCTGATCGTCTCCGGCGGCGTGGTGGTGAAGGAATCCCTCGAGAAAATGCCGCCGCAGCCCTAAGCGGCCCCCCTCCGACCTTCCGCCGCCCGAAAAAAACCGCGGCTTAAAAATGAAAATATATTTCATTTAATAAATCGTCATATTTTTAATTTTTCTTTGACATATCTTAATATTATTTTTAATTACAATATTAATTGAAAGTTATTTTCTTTAATGAGGTCCTATGAACTCCGAATGCCGCTCCAAAAACACCTTCGCCGTCTCCCTCTGCCGCAACGGCCACGCCACCCTGCATTTGGGCCGCAGCGCCGTTTTTCTAGACGCCGACGAACTGCGCGCGCTGCTCGAGGCCGCCGGGAAGGCCCTGGCCGAATACGACCGGCACCTCGCCGCGGAGAGCCCCGCCGCGACCCTGGAGAATTTCCGGCCGCAAGTTTCCCACTAGTTTCACTTTATCCGTCATCGAAAGGAATTCCGGATGTCCACGCTTTGGATTACCCCCGAGACCCGCGAGCTCTATGACCAGACCCTCCGACGGGCCGCCGCACGCCATTTCATCTTCGAATGGTCCAGCCAAGAGGAAGCGGAGCAACACATCACCGACACCTTCTTCGCGGCCGCGCAAGTGACCGAAATCGCGGACGGAAGCGCCGCCTCGCTCAATCTCTCGGAGGAGCGGACGCTCAATCTCGCCGAGGCCCGACTGGCGATCGCCGCCCTCAATCGGGCCGCGGACGGGGACCGTCTCATCGCGGCCGACGAAGGCCGAGCCGCCTACGAGCGCCTCAACGACACGATTCAATCCATGCTGCCCGCCCGTCTCGCCGGCAGGGGCTATTGCGAATACCTGATGTGGCAGACCTCGGCGCGCGCCGAGGGCTGGCGTCGCATCTCCGACGCCACGGTCGCCCGGGAGATTCGCGGAGGTTTTCGAGGAGAAGAGATCGAAAGCATCGACCCGCGGCCGGGCATCGACACCGTCGACGCCGTGTTCGCCGCCTTCCTGCTGAATTATCAAGTCGGCGGCAGCGACGAGGACATCACTTGGAACGATGCCATGTTCGCCGGCGGATCCTCGGCGATCCGAGGATTGATCGCCTTCTACAACTGAGCTTTCCCAAATCACACCCGCTCTAGAGGGGCCCTCCCAGCCGAGGGCCCCTTTTTTAGCAACCAACGGTGGGGAAACCCGATATGATGAAAGTTGTTTTCAAAAAATAGCCCGACAAAGAGGCGGCCATGGGGGACGAGTTTTCTTGGAATATCAATAATATCGGCGTCGCCGGCGTCGACCTGGCCAACGACCCGACCGCGATCTGGGGCCTGAAACTCGATACCGGGGCGGGAGTCCGCCTGGACTGGTTCTTCACGCAGGGCCAGCTTGAAGTCGGGGACGGTCAAGGTTTTCAAAGCCCGCTGGGGGTGGATTCCTTCGACACCCTGGCGCCCTTCGAATACACGCTGAGCGTCGGCCTCAACTACGACGACACCTTCATCGTCCGGCTCGGCCGCCACCACTACGAACGAACCGAGGTGGAGGGCCTGCTCAACCGCAACGGTTTCCAGGCCTCCGCCAACGCGGCCAATGTCGCGGCCCCGCTCGGCTGGCCCGGCGGCGAACTTCTTTTCCAAATCGAGAAGGACGCCGGGGCCTTGCGCAACCTGATGTTCAACGTCGCCTATTATTACGGCGGCGACAGCTCCCACATGGGCATCCTGGAGGGCCTGGTCTCCCTGGCCTTCACCGAGGACGAGAACGCCCCCACCATGACGCTTTCCGGCTTCGGAACGGTGCGGGCGGAGGCGCCGGGCGCCGAGTTCGACGTGGCCGCCGACGGCACCATTTACGGCCAGGGCGGCGTCGCCGTCTTCGACTACGACCTGTTTTCGGCCACTGCGGGCGTCGTGCACCGGCGGGGCAGTTACGAGGACCCGCTCAATCCCACCGCGGTGGAAGAGCGATTCGCGGGGACCGTCGGCATCGGGCTCGAGCCCTCGAACTTCGTATTCCGCGGGGCCTACACCTTTTTAAGCAAGGCCTTCACGTCGGATCTCGACCTGGAGCCGCCCTTGGGCCTCAACGAATCGCATTGGGAGCTGAGCGCCGGATACCGGCCCTTGGATTGGATGCTGGTTTCGATCGGTTATCGCGGTATTCGCGGAGACGAGGGAGATGCCGACCAACTTTTCGTCGGTGTGCAAAGCTCCCTGGCCGGCGAAATCCCTTTCTACCTGACTTCTCCAAAACCCGCCGAAGCCGTCGATTGAAAATCCAACTCTTGGAGACGCAGGAGAATCCTCACCTTCCTCGAGCGGATAGGGAAACCGAAGCCTCGCCGCGCGACGGGATCAACTGTAGTCCTCGTTGAGCGCCTTGAGGAATTTCAGCAGCAAAAAGAGATCATCTTCCCGCAGGGCGATGCCCAAAAATTCTTTGGGCGGATTACGCATCGAACCCTCCCGGGCCCGAGCCGA
This sequence comes from bacterium, assembly GCA_048499175.1. Classification (GTDB taxonomy): domain Bacteria; phylum UBA10199; class UBA10199; order DSSB01; family DSSB01; genus DSSB01. Next base: position 7,945 of record JASOAK010000016.1, on the reverse strand, counting down.
GAATTGGAAATAGTGCATCAGGACCGATTCGAAGGTGTCGAACTGGCCGTTGTGCATGTAAGGCGAGGAATGGTCCAAGTCGCGCAGCCCGGGCGTCTTGAAAAGGCCGATGCTCAGCGGCAGAAGATCCTGAAGGGTGCAGGGGGCGTTCGGGTCCTCGAGCCGTCGGCAGAGCAGTTCGCGCAGCGCCGCCTGCGGCTTGGGAATATCCGCGTTGCCGAAGACGTTCCAAAGACCCAGATCGGTATGGCCCGGCTTGTCGGCGGCCGGCACCGACAGGAAAATCCCCGTGCCGTTGGGATGCGCGGCGGTCGGCGGCAGATAGGCCTCTGGATCGGCGCTGCGAGCGGCGTAATCCGGGATCGCGAGGGCCTCGAAGGCGCCCAGGCCGTGGATCTTGTCGAATTCCAGCTGCGTCACGCCGGTGTTGTGGAAGCCGAAGTCGGTGAAATTCGGCGCGGCGTGGCAGGCGATGCAGTTGCCGATGCCACCGGCGAGGATCTTTTCGCTGCCGAGCGGGATGGCGTCGGGTTCGCGGAAGAAAATTCTCATACCTTCCAATTCTTCCGGCCCGAAGGCGAATTCTTGCTGATGAAATTCGAATTGCTTCGAGAGCGGATCGACGAACTCGATTTCTTCGAGATTGTTCAGGGCCTGGATCAAGCGCCGGCTGTAATCGAGATCTGACTCCCCGTCGTTAGGCTTGCGCGGCAGATGGTTGATCGTGAGAAATTTGTCGTAAGGCGAGCCGTTGTATTCGCCTTGGGCGTTTTGCGAAAAGATCAAGTTATTGACATAAGCCGCGACCAGCTTGGCGACCGCGTCGAAGACCTGCTGGTCGCTGGCGTTGTCGACATCGATGCGAAACTCTTCGGGCAAGCGAAAATCCTGAGGGATCGAAGGATCGGTGCCGGCCAACAGCACGCGGTAGGGAATCGCCACGAACTGCCGGGCGACGGTGTCCTGCCCGGCGTCCTCGCGCACCACTTTGGCCAAATGCGCCACCGCCTGGGCTTGTTCGTTCGCCAGCCAGCCGAAATTGCGCCCCGTGAAAGTGGCGCGAACCAGATCCTCCATCGAGACGAACTCGCCGTCGAAGTGGAGAAAGAGGTCGCCGGAGCGCGGCAGGGCCGAATTGACCAAGGGGGGCGAATTGCGCGGCGCCGTCGTCTTGCCGTCCTCCCGAGCGGGGATCGGGCTGCGGCGGGCGAAATCGGCGTAGGCGCGCATCCCCCCGTCCGGGGTTTGCAGCTGTTGGTCCACCATGTGGCAGGCGGCGCAGTTCATCGACATCCCGGCGAAGGGCCCGGGAAATTCCCGGCCGACGGCCTCGGTAATGGCCATGACCGGATCCCCGGCGGGCAGGGGCGAATTCACCTGGGAGCCGTTGCGGGCGAAGAAAAATTGGGCGAAGCGCGTCTCTTGAAAGAGCCTCTCTCCGATCGCCACCTCCGCCGGGTCGGCCTCTTCTTCCTCGGCCTCCGGGGCCAAGGGCGTGGCGCAGGCGGCCGTGAGCAGCATCGCGAAAAGACAGAAATACTTGAGGTTCCGCAGCATCCAAAACATGAGCGAGGCCTTTCCTTAAAGCATGAAAGTTACTTTCATCTGCTAGAAAAGTCTCGCCGGCCTGTCAATAGGAATCCCTTATTTATTTATTTCACTTGACGAAGCGAAGGCTTTTCGTTTTTAGAAAATAGTGAAAGTTATTTTCATATTTAGAAAGGATCCCATGACCCCGCCGCCCTCGACCGATCACCGCCGCTTCCCCATGTATCTGAGCTCTTTGCCTACCGGACACCCGCCCGGCTACCGCTCGCCCTTGGCCGTGCGCCTGGAGAAGACCCGGGGATCCCTGGCGGCCCTCCCTCCTGCGGCGGCCTCAGGATGCGGGTCGGGCCGCCCCATCACCACCGAGGAGTTCCTGCGCGAGATGTTGACGGGCGTCCCGCGCGGCGTCGAGCGCATGGCGAACGACGCCTACGAACACCCCTTCGTCGTCGGCGGCACCGTCGGAGGCGTTCTCGCCCTCTCCTCCTGGCTGCCCAACCCCTACGCTCGGGCCTTCTCGCGGGGCCTGCTCTACCTCGGCGGTGCGGTTTCGACCTATTTCATCGGCAAAGGCGTCCACCGAGGGGTGGAGGCCTGGCAATGCAACGACCGCGCGGCCCTGCGCGAAGCCTCGACGGACTTCGGCGTGGGGACCGTCAGCCTGGGATTGGCCCTCGGCGGCTACGGTATCGCGCAGCGCCTCGGCAGCACGCCGGAGAAGGCCTTGCGATGGGGCGTCATCGGCAACCTCCTGCACAGCTCGGACGAGATCGCCGCGGCCCTGGCTCTGAGCCGCGGAGCCTCGAATATCCGCTGAGACCCCCGGCCCGGGTTTCCTGAACGGCAAATGGGTCCACCGGCGACGACCGCCGCGAAACGGGATTGATGACTCCCGGGCGATGAGCTAGACCGATGCGCGGAATATGCCTCCCCTCAAAGTCTACATTCAGGTCTCCCTCATCGCTCTAGCCGGACTTTTGCTCGGCGCCTTCTTGCTATATCGTTTGATGAAATCCCTTCGCATCCGCAAGGCCTTGCCGATCGCTCGAGACTTCTTCCTTCTTCTGCTTTTCGCGGGAACCGCCTTCGCGCTTTGTTACGCCCTGATCCCCTGCTTCAACTGGCCCCTCGCCTCCTATTGCCAAGGCGATTCCGGAAATAAATGGGTGGCCCTGACCTTCGACGACGGACCCAACGAGCCCTACACCTCGCAAATCCTGGACATCCTCGACCGGAAAGGCGTGCCCGCCGCATTCTTCACGGTGGGCAAGAGCGTCTCTCGCTCTCCCGAAGTCGTCGCGAGGATGCTGCGCGACGGCCACACCGTCGGCAACCACACCCAAACGCACCGCGGGCTGATCGCCATGGGCCCGGAGGAAATCCGACAAGAGCTCGCCGGGTGGGAACGGGCCATGGAGCCGATCGGCAGCCCGGCCCCAAAGCTGTTCCGCGCTCCTCACGGCTGGAAGTCGCCTTTTCTAGGAACCATCCTCGCGAAGACGGGCTACCGCCTCGTCGGTTGGACCCGCGGGGTTTGGGACACCGACCGGCCCGGCGAGGAGGTTTTGTTCCATCGCCTCACCGCCCGCCCGGAAAACGGGATGATCCTGCTGCTGCACGACGGCGTCGAGGGCCTTCCGGGCGCCGACCGCAGCGATTTGGTCGCAGTCCTGCCGCGGGTCATCGACCATTACCGGCAATTGGGCTTTCGCTTCGTGGGGCTTCCGGAAATGATGCGGGGAAGCCAAAAATGAGCTTGCCGAGCGCTTTCCTTCTCACCCTCCTGTTCCTGAGTCCCGACCCCGCGCGCGGCGCGGAGGTCCCCATCGACGGTTTCTCCCAGGCGAAAGTCGGCGATTTTCCCGGGGGCTGGAAAACCTACCCTCTGCAAATGGGAAAGGCCAAGCGCGTCTACCGCGTGGCCCAAGAGGACGGGGAAAAGTTCCTCCGCGCCGAGGACGCGGAATATCTCTCCGTCACGGCCTTTCGCAGCTTCGATTGGGACGTCGAGAAATATCCCTACCTCAAGTTTCGCTGGCGGGCGCAAAGCCTGCCCAAGATGCCGCCCGGGGAATGGCGCGAGGTCGACGACCATGCCTGCGGCGTCTTCGTCGGTTTCGGCTTCGCCTCGGCCCTCAAATACGTCTGGAGCTCGACCTTTCCCGCCGGATCCTTTTGGGCAAAACGGCCCGGAAAATTCGTCATCGTCGCGCGCGAGTTCGGCGAGGGGCGGGCGGGACAGTGGCAGGACGTCACGGTGGACGTGAAAGGAGATTTCGAGCGGTATTTCGGAAAACCCTTCGCCGGAAAGCCCTCGGGCCTCGCGGTCCTAAGCGATGGAGAGGGCGCCCGCCAGAGGGTGGCCTGCGATTACGCGGCCTTCCGGGTCAGCGACCGCCCCTGAGCGACGGCGCCCCGCGCCTTCCGGCCGCGTTCCCGGCAGGCCCGTCTCGCGCCGAGAACGGTTCTTCGCCGAAAGCCCCTCTCCATATTGATTGACAAAGGGCCGGCTTTGTCATTTTCTCCGAATTGCGCTAAAAGGTGGCTCCCCGGGCACCGGGACGACGGAAATTTCATGCTAAAAACCGCTTATCGATTGTCCGCCAACCTGTTCAACGCGCGTTTTCGGCCGAAGGCCCTGATCCACCCGCTCTTCGTCGTCTATCACATCACCAATCTCTGCAACCTGCGCTGCTTTTACTGCGAGGACTTCTCCGCCGACAAGAACCACCTCTTCAAGCCCCACGAGCTCGACACCGACCAGGTCAAGAAGGTGCTCCGGATCCTGCGGAAGAAATTCGACTACATCTACCTCACCGGAGGCGAACCTTACGTCCGGCAGGACCTCTCCGAGCTCGTCGCCTACATGAGGGAGATCGGCTTCAAGCGCATCTCGATCAACACCAACGCGCTCACCCTCGACCAAAAGCCCGAAATTCTCCCGCACATCCGCGACCTGGTGATCAGCATCGACTCGATGAACGCCGCGCGCAAAGACGAGATCATCGGCTGCAAGAAAGGGGGCGCGCAGAAGATCTTCGACAACCTGCGCTGGGCCGCGCGGCAGCAGAAGAAATTCGGCTACGAGGTATCGATCAACTGCGTGGTCGCGCCCCACACCTTGGGCGACGCCCGCGAGGTGCTGCAATTCGCGCTGCAAGAGGGCATCCGCTACTCCTGCATCCCCCAGAACGTCGACTACGCGGTGCATCCCGGCCTGAACGCCTCCGAGGACTACCGCTCCTTCATCCGGGAGATCATGGAGCTGAAGAAACGCAATCCCTTGATCTCCGGGACGCGCTACTTCTTCCAAAACATCCTCAAGCTCTCGCCCTTCGAATGCTATCCCAGCGTGGTCGCGCGGGTGAACGCCAACGGCGACGTCAGTTGGCCCTGCCGGCCCCTCAAGACCGTCGCGGGCAACCTGCTCGAGAGCGGCTCCTTCGACGCGACCGTGAAAGAAGGCATCCGCAAGCACGGCATCTTGAACGCCTGCGACAAGAACTGCCAGGTCCGCTGCTACATCGAGTCCTCGCTGTTGGTGAAACACCCCTTCGCCCTGGTCCGTGAATTCTTTACGGGCCGTAAGTTGGGCTCGCCTCTGGCCAACCCCGTCCTGCAAAAACTGCCACTGCCCGCCGGTTATGTGCCGGCGGAGAAGCACCTCGCCTAATAATTCTAATTGAGCTGCACGCTGACCAGCTTGCTGACGCCCGGCTGCTCCATGGTGATGCCGTAGAGCGTGTCGGCCATCTCCATCGTGCGCTTGTTGTGGGTGATGAGGATGAACTGCGACTTGTCGACGAGCGAGCGGACCATGTCGTTGAAGCGGTCGATGTTGGCGTCGTCGAGCGGGGCGTCGACCTCGTCCAGGAGGCAGAAGGGCGAGGGCTTGATGATGAAGATCGCGAAGACCAGGCTGACCGCGGTAAGGGCCTTCTCGCCGCCCGAAAGCAGCGAAACGCTCTGCAGCTTCTTGCCGGGCGGCTGGGCGACGATCTCAACGCCGCTCTCGAGGATGTTCTCGGGGTCGGTGAGCAGCAGCTCGGCGCGGCCGCCCTTGAAGAGCTTGGGGAAGACCTCTTGGAACAGTTTGTTGACCGTTTCGAAGGTCTCCTCGAAGCGTTTCTTGGTGGTGCGGTTGATCTTTTGCAGGGCGCGCTGGAGGGCGTCCAGCGACTGAACCAAGTCTTGGTACTGCTTGTCGAGGTGCTCGTGGCGCTGCTTGAGCTCTTCGTATTCTTCGATAGCGCCCAAGTTGACCGGACCGATCTTCTCGAGCTTCTCGCGCATTTCCCGCACCTGCCCCGCCTGGACCTCCCGGTCGATGGGACGCTCGGCGTAGGTCGGAGCCACCGCGGCGAGATCGACGTGATAGCGCTCGAGGATCTGCTGCAGGAGCACTTGGACCTTGGTGCGCCCCTCGCTCAATTGCACGATGCGCTGGTGCAGGTCTTGGCGGACGGCCTCGAGCTGCGTGCGGCTCTGCCGCAGCGTCACCTCGCCGGCGCCCACCGAGTCTTTGAGGGCTTGGATGCGGTCTTTCAGCGTCGTCGCCTGCCCTTCCCGCTCCTGGATCTCCACGACCAGCTGGGCGAGCTTCTCGCGGCTCTCCTCGATCTCGCGTTTGAGCTGAAGGGACTGCTGGTTGGCGGCGCTGATCGAGACGTGCTTCTCGTCGAGCAGCCGGTACAGCTCGCCGCGGTCGTCGACCATGCGCTGCAGATCGCGCTCGAGGGCGCTCTTCTTCTCGGCGACGATGCTTAATTTCGACTTCTGCTCGAAGGAGCGGTGGCGCAGGTCGTCGAGTTGGCGGCGGAGGTCCTGCTGGCGCTGCTTGGCGGCGTCACCGCGCGTCTGCAGGTCGAGCTTCCGCTCCTCGATGCCGAGCACCTCGGCCTCGAGGTTTTGGATCTCTTGGACGAGGTCGGATTCTTCCTGCATCGCGGCCGAGATCTCGAGCGAAAGCTTGTCGCGGCGCTCGGTCAGGCGGCGGATTTCGGTGTGGAGGTGGTTTAAGTCCTGCTCTTGGTGGACGATCTTGAGCTCCTCGCTGTGCGAGTCCCGCTTCAGGGCCTCGAGGCTCTGCTCGAGCATCTGGATGCGCGAGACGCAGCGTTCGACTTGGGAAGCCTGCTCGCGGACCAGGGACTCGAGCTCATGCACCTGCTGGCGCAGCTCCTTGATCTCGCGCTTCTTCTCGAGGATCGCCTGGGCCCCGCTCTCCCGCGAGCCTCCGGAAACCACGCCCGAGGGGTCCACCACCTCGCCGTCGAGGGTGACGAGCGTCTTGCGATGGCCGTTGCCGTTCCACAACTCGAGGGCGCGGTTGAGGTTTTGGACGAGATAGACGTCGCCGAACAGGAACTGCCCCACGCGGTCGTAGTCTCCCTTGACGCGGACGAACTGCTTCAGCGGCCCCAGCACTCCTTGCTCCTCGCCGTAGGGAAAATGTCCTTCGTCGCCCTCGTCGCGCAGCTCGACGGGGATGCAGCTCAAGCGCCCCATCGACTCGGTCTTGAGGTACTGCAGCGCCTCGACCCCGGCCTGCTGGCTCTTGACGACGACGTACTGGAGCTTCTCGCCGAGCACCGCGCCGACCGCCATCTCGTAAGAGGACTCGGTCTCGACGATGTCGGCGACCGTGCCGTAGATCGAGCTGGTCGGATCGAGCTGGCTGCGCTTGAGCATGACGTTGCGGACGCCGTCTTTGTAGCCTTCGAAATTTCTTTCCAGCTCTTCGAGCGAGGTGAGGCGCGAGCGCTTCAAGGCCAGCTTGTCCTTGAGCTCGGTCAGGCGGCCCTCGGCCTCTTTCTGCTCCTCGCGCTGCTTGAGGATGGTGCCGAAGATACTGTCGGTCTGCTTCACCAAGTCGAGCTTGAACTGCTTGACTTCGCCCAACTGCTCCTGCAAGGCGCGCAGCTGACCCTGCTGGCCGGAGAGCAGACGGTCGATCTCGTCGATCTCGGCCTGGTCCTTGCCGATGCGGCCGACCAGGTCGACCTTCCGGCGGCCGAGGCTCTCCTTGCGGCTGTTTCGCTCGGAGAGCCGCTGGAGGAGCTCGATGGTCTCGTGGCCAATCTGTTCGACCGACAGGGCGGTCTCCTTCTCGTCGCCCATGCCGGCGATCAACGCCGCCTCGAGCTGGTTAAAACTCTCCTGCGCGGTCGCGAGCTCGAGGTCGATGCCGACTTGGCTCTCGTTGGCCGCGGCGATCGCCTCGTCGAGGGCCGTCACTCGGCCCTTGACCGCCTCGATCTCCTTGGCTGCGGCCTCGTTCTGCTTGCCGAGCGACTCGATCTCGCGGCCCTTGTAATCGATGCCGGCCTGATGGAGCTGAACGGAATTGTTCTTCTCATATAACACCTCCTGCAAACTCATGAGTTGTCGCTCTTGC
>JASOAK010000015.1:0-65812 GCA_048499175.1 bacterium | reverse complement strand
AATGGTTTCAGCTCGGCGGAACAGCTTGAATTCCTGGAAAAATTGGAGCAAGCGTCCACGGCTAAGACCGGAGGCGAGTTCGCCGCGCCTACCTTTTTCACGCGAACCAGGAAGATATCTCCCCCGCACGAGGCGTCTTGGCTAGGCGCGGAGCCGCGCATTCCTCTACCCGCTTACAACGCGGATATTTTTTGGGATGGAAACTCCTCTTCTTGGAGCTTTCGTCCCCGGCCCAACAAGGTCAATTGGATTATCAACCGGAGTGGCGAGTTCTTGGACGTTCGTCACGCGGAAATAACCCTTTCTCTTAACGAATCGCTACACAAAAAGCTACAGGTCAAGTTCCTTCCGGAAGTCCGGGTTTATGTCGACATCTCGATCCAGATGGATCCTGTCGAAGGGCGTAGGGTGCTCGTGGTTACTGAACAGTTTGATATGGAAAAGCCCATGTACGGTGAGTCGCTGCCGACCTGGGGAAGATCCAACATACCTTAACATCAAGAGGAGACGTCTATGCCGGGACCGGGGCGAGTCCCTCCGCGCGGCGGAAGGGGCGAAACGGAATCCAACAAATCCGAAGGCTTGGAGCGATCGGGGCCGGCGAGGCCCTCGCCGCTCGTCGAGCGCGGCGCGTCCGCGCCCGCGATCCCCGAGGCGAAGGCCCAAGCCGATTTTCAGAGGCGCTTCGGAGAATCGAAGCCGGGCAGCGGCGCCGCGGAATTTTTCATCGACTACGGGCGCATCCGAGGGGGATCCGGCTCCGCCCTTGCGGCTGTCGCGATGCCTTTTCGCCAACTGCTCTACGCCAACAGCTTGTTCGGAGGCCCGGCGCACCTGCTCGATTTCCGGTCGCCGGGGCAGAAATTCACCTTCGGCTCCAGGGGCTCGACCGTCCGCAATTACCGCGAGCTGGACGGCTCCAAGTCGGGCCCGCCCAAGGCCTGGGTCTCGAACCGAGACGGCTATCTGCACCATCCCGACCGGGTGCAGGACCTTGAGGTGCGGGGCCCCGATTTCAAAAATCTCTTTCGCAATGCCGAAATTCGGCCCGAGCAAGCGACGATCGAGCCGCAAGCGGACGGTCTTCTCCTCAATAACCTGAGTCGAGAGGCCTTGGTCTGGGTCTTGGAGGGCCCAACCTGGGTTCCCGTTGCGCCCCACGCGCCTACACTTTTAAAGGACGGGACCTGGGTCCTGTTCGGTAAAAATCCCAACGAGCTTGAGGGCAACAGCTTGGACCCGCAGGTCCACACCGTCCTTCGCGTCGAGCAGCACCGCGCGAGACCCTTCGGCCCAGCCCAATGGCGGATGATCGAATTCGTCCCGCGGGATCCCGCCGAGCTGGAAAAGATCCCCGCCGTCGAGCCTTACCTCGCCGCGCTCTTGGGGCAGTCGCCGGAGTGGACGGCCTGGCGCTTTCGGGACCTGCTGGGCGCGATGAAAAAGGCGGAATGGAGCCTTCCGCAGCAAAAGGAATGGCTCAACGCCATGGTCGCCGCGGACCCCATTCAAGCGGAATTGCGCCTGGCCGAGGCGGCAGGCGTGGTGCAGGCGGCCCGCGAATCGGGTTGGTCGTTTCCAGAAGTGAAGGGCCTGCTTTTTGACCCGGCGATCGTCAAACACCTCGGCCTTAGCTCCCTGGCGCAGCTGCCCGCGATTTTGGAGGCCGCTTCGAAGGCGGGTGTCTCGGCCTCGGATCTTACTGGCCTCTTGCGCCGCATGAGCCGGTGGGAAAAACCCGTGGCCGCGGGCCTGGCAAGGCTCCCGCGGCTCTTAGAGGCGTGGCGTGGACTGGGCGGTGGCGGGCCTCGAATCCACGAGCTGCTGGATTTCATCGATCGGACCGAGGCGACCGTGTCGTTCCTGGAGCGCGTCTTCGACCGGCTTCCCGGCGGAAGCGATCTGTGGATGAAGGCCGTCCGAGACCTCCTCCCCGCCATGATCGAGAGCTACGGCTTCCGCGGGAATACCCTCGCGGAGCTCAGCCTGGAGATCGCGGAAAAAATCCTCGACCACTCCCTCGAGGCGCCGCCCGCCGACGGCCGTTGGGCGGTCGCGGCGATCCAAGCGCTGCCGCGCGCCTTCGAGGTCCTGTTCGGCCTGCGGTTCCGGGTGGCCGAGCAAAGGGAAATCCTCGGCCGGGTCGCGGAGGAGCAGGGGGCGAATTTCGCCGATTGGTGGCGGGCCCTGCACCGGCGCTTTCGCGCCGGTGATTTGCAAAACGACCGGCGCTTCCTCGAGCCCTACCTGATTTCCGACGAAGCTCCGGCGGTCGAGGGGAGGGGCCAATAATGCCCCCGGGAACCCCACGCGCTTCCCAACGAGGGGCCGTCGGTCCGGCACCGACGAGACCGGTCCACGATTTTGCGCCGCCCCATCGGTTTCGTCCCTTCGTTCCCGAGGCGGGGCGCGCGACCAACCAAGGGAAAGTCCACTTAGACTCTTGGGTCGCCTCGGAATCCCGGCGTCGCCGCTTCGGCGAGGCGCCGCTCCTGAGTCCTGCGCCACGGCCGCCGAGAAATATTTTTTCGGCAAGCTCCGTCGCTCGATCGGATCCGGCCCTGCTATGGGGGGCGATGGGCATGTTCTTGCTTGCGGCTCACTGGCTCCGCGGGGAATTCCTTGGGTTGCCGGAGGCGGGGATTCTTCTGGGCGTGAACTTCTCCGGCAAGAATGGGGGAGAGGCGCCGGGGCTGGATTCTCTCGGCACCACGCTAAATTCAAATTTCCTTCGCAGGGGCGACGGGGTCGCTTTCACTTGGAGAGACCGGCTCCGCCTCTGGACCAGCGGCGGCCTAAAAAAAATCGGGCTCTTGCAAGGGGTCGGGGAGCGCCTGGAGCGGGGCGGCCTGCTCCGCGAGGCCCGCGAGCGCTACGAGGCGGCCGTCGACCTGGCGGAAAGGATGCTGGAGGGCCTGTCGCCCCGCGGTCCCGACAACCGCCGGCAGGCGGGCGAGGTCCATCGCGCCTTGGGCTCCGCATATCTCTCGCTGGCCGCGTTTTGGGATCGCCGCGCGGGCCATCGCAGTTTGGCGATCGAAAACTACGAGATGGCCTTCAAATACTTGTCGCCGCTCGGCGGTCGCGGCGCGCAGGACCAAAGTCGGCTCGAGACCGCCGCGAGCCGGCTCCAGGCCCTTCACCTGGCCGAGGCCGAGCATTGGTCTTCGCAGGGCGAGCTCGCGCGGGCCGGGACGCATTTCGAGGCGGCAGGGGATTTCGTCGTTTCGTCGGCGGCCGCGGTCGCCGGGCGTGCCGCCGTTGTCCCGGCAATCTCATCCCGAATCGAATATTGGCGGCGGGCCGCACGCGCCTACGCCCGGGCCCGGTCGCCCCGTTACGAGGACTTCGCCCGGGTCATGGTCAAGATCCACCGCGAGGAGGGCTGAATGGGTGCGATCCTGCGAGGCCGCGCCCCCGCGGCGGATAAATCCTGGGAACGGGAAAGGCCTCGCGCCGAGGGCGGCCCCGCGGCGCCCGCGCTCGGCTTCGCCTCGAAAGCCCCGTCCGGCGCTATGGCGGAATGGCGCGAGGTGGAGGCGGTGCGCCGTCGCTTCGGGGAGATCGAAGCCTCGGGTCTCGCGGTAAAACCTTTTCTCCATCGTTTTTCCGACGGCATCCGGCAGGAGCCGGCAAGGATTTGGAACGGCTTTCACTCCGCCGTAGACTTGCTACGCCGCGTCTTCGAGGCTTGGACCGGGGGGCCGCATGGCGCGCCGCTTTTGATGGGACTCGGATTCCTGCTGGGTCCGGGGCGCAGGGCCTTGGGTCCGGGCGGCTGGCGGGGCGATGTGCTTCACCTTAGAGAGGGCGCTGGGCCCATTGAGCTCGGGCTTCAGCAGGCGGAATTGTTCCGAAGCGGGGAGCATCTACAGATCAAGGCACTTGTCGGCGGCGTTTCCGTGCACCTTTGGTCCCAGGGGCGCTGGCGGACCCTGTCGCCCGGCGCCTCCGAAAATTTAAATAGCGGTGACATCTTCGCCTTGGGCCTTCCGCCCGCACATGAGGCGATCCGCGAGGCCTACCGTCGCCCCGAAGGGATCCAGGCCTTGGTCTATCGGGTGCAAAGAGGCCCGGAACCCGACACCGTGCGCGTGACGGAGATTCGGCCGCCTTCCTTGCAGTTTTTTCTTTTTGAGTCGTTCTTCTACGGAGACGGTCCGGTTTTCGAGCGGCGCGGCCGAGGCGCCGCGCCCCATCTCCCCGAGCGCAGCTTCGGGGAGACGATGCGTCTGGCCTTCAGCTTCGGCCTCTCCAAGGCCGTGGCGCGGATACGCATCGCGGAGCGGCTTTCGGGACAAGGTCATTGGGATGCGGCGGATCGGGAGTTCGAGACCGCGCAAGGCGAGCTTCGGCAGTTGTGGGAAAAGGCGTCGGGCAAGCGGCCGCCGGACTCCCCAGCGGACCCTCGGGTACCTAGGACCCGAAAGGAGGCCGAGGTGCTGCGCGGTCTGGGAGAATGGGCCTTCGCCAAAGCTCTCCATTTCGAATGGAGCCAGCGTCCGGAAGCCGCGGCGGAGGCCTACGCCCAGGCGGCGGACGTCTTCTTTCCCCTGGTCCAACAATCGATCCTGCATGAGCTGGCGTCTTACAATGCCTACAAATTATATCTCCGAACGGCGGAGGCCAATCTGGTCTTGCAGCGCTACGCCGCGGCGGCCGACGCCTTCGAGCAAGCGTCGCGCTTCGCGACCGTGGCGCGGGTTTATTCGCGTCGGTCCATGCCCTTGCCGCGGCTTCGGCCGCAGGACCCGATCCGACTCTTGGAACAGGCGGTGATCTGTCTGCTGCGCGCCGGCCCGCATTTCCACGAGCCGATGGAGCGCTTGCAGCGAAAGCTCGAGGAGCTTCGAGAGGAGGGCGGGGGAAGCTATCGGTGAGGGGCGGGCGAACCCAAGGCCCCGCTTCTGTCGCCGGGAGGAAGCGAGCGGTGGGGGCCGGGGACCGGCGCGAACCACCCCTACAGAGAGGGCTTTTTAGGATGGGCAATTTAGGTCGGAAAATGGGCCGAAGTCATGGTTCGCGGCCCTTCCCAAGATATTTGTAAGTATGTGATTTTTTATCCACATTATTTAAATAATTTAATAATATTATATAGTTATTTAGAAGATGCGTTCCTGTGTAGTTTGATGATTATTATCCGTATTTGACATTCCTTGGAGAGAATATCGAGGCCAACATCTAAATAAATTATAATTAAATCAATAAGTTATGCAAGCAGCCCCCTCCTTCCCATCCATGGCACGGCTTTTGTAATAGTATCTTTTCGAGGAAGGAGCTACCCATGTCGGAAAATCCCAAATTCCAAGTCGAGTTTCGCAAGCCCGGTCTGAACCCCTTCATGACCCTGCTCTCCGCCCAGCCGAGGGCTGGCGCCACGACTCCCCTCCAAGAGCTGCACGCCGAGCTGCGCGCCCTCGAGAAGCTCGCCGAGGCCGGCGACGCGAAGGGCTGGCAGGAAAAGCTTCCTCAGGTCCAAGCCAAGATCGAAGCGGTCCACAGCGACGAGCTGCGCCGCCTCGAGCTCCAAGTTCAGGTGAAGCAGTACGAGCTGACGCTCTTCCTCCAGGCGAGCAAGAAGGCCCTGCAGCAGGCCCAAGCCGAGGAGAAGCGGGCCCAAGAGGCCCAGCTGGGCGACGATGCCCAGGCCTCGCGCGAGCACTTCAGCCGGGCGGTGAAGCTCAAGCGCCTCGGCGAGCACTTTCAGGCCCAGCTTCAGCTGCAGGTGGCGGCGTAAATGAGGGCCTTGCCGGGAAATCTGAACCTCGTCCCCTGGACTTGGTTTCTCGATGCGGAGAAGGCGTCGGGCGCGCTTCAACCTTCGACGCGGGGGGGCTTCAGCTCCGCCGCTTTCCACGAAAGCGGCCACCGCCGCTTGCCATCCGTCCAGGCTCGAAGCGCCCGCGGAGTCTACGCCCCGGGGACTTCGCGGCGTCCCGCGAAGACCTCGCGGCCGCGCGGCGCGGTCGGGGCCGCCAAGCCCGAGACCGAGGGTCTCGCGTTGCAGCGGGCTTACCAAGCGGGCTCCCGCGACGGCGCCCTGCTGGAAAAACTCTCCGCCCGCTACGCCGGGCAAAGGGACTTCGCCAAGGCCCTGGCGATAGGCCTGGAGCGCCGCGCCCAAGACTTCGCCGATCCGCAGGCCAAGCTGGAATGGGACTTGAAAGTCGGCCTCTGGGCGGAGCAGGCCGGCGAGCTGCACACGGCGCTTCAGATCTACCTTCGCGACCGCGACCCCAAGATGCCCGCCAACCAGCGCGTCTGCTTCGTCAAGCCGGGCTACGAGGAGGCCTTCGCCCGGATTCAATCCGGTCCCGAGCCCTGGATCGAGGCGGCCCGCGGAAAGATGGCCGCCGGAGACTTTCTCGAGGCCGAAGCGCTGCTGCGCGAGGCCGGCACGATGAACGTCTACGCCCTTCACCGCCGCAAAGACCTGCCGCAATCTCATTACAACCGCTTCATCTTGACGTATCGGGGTGGGCTGGGCAGCCTGGCGGACGAGAAGGCCCTCGACGGCACGCCGAACGTCGTGCGCCTCAAGGCAGGCGCCGACCGGGACCCGGCGATCGAGGCCCGGATCGAGGCCCTGCGCGCGGAGATCCGGGCGGCGAAAGAGGCCGTTCCCGAGCGCTTTGCCCGAGAGGCCGAGACCTTGCGCGGCCGGACCGGCGCGGCGAAACCGCGCGAGCTCCCCGCGCTCCTCCTGCGCCTGGCCCGCGCCGAGCAGGCGCTCAAGACCCTTCAAGAGTTGGAGACGCTGCCGATCGCCCGTTTCAACGCGGCGCCCTGGCGGCAACGCGCCCAGGTCAAGCTGGCTTCCGGCTTCTTCCATGAAGACCCCGCGGATTGGGAAGAAGGGATGAAGATCGTCGGCCTGCTGAAGCGCTATGCCGAGCTGGAAAAGCGGAAACAGGCGGTCTTCGACACCTTCGTCGGCCTCTACCCCGAGGGCAGCTCCTTCGTCTTCGCCGCCGAGGTGGATCCCAAGGCCAAGGACCAAAACGAGTGGCAGCCCAGCGCGAAGGCGGTTCACGAGTCGCAGATCCTCAAGACCTTGCGCGGTCTCGAGGGGAAGGGCTTTTGGTTTGGCTCCATCGAAGGGCAAGATCCCGCCTTGGCCGCCTACGCGCGCGAGATGCTGGCGGACCTTCGCGCCACCGTGAAATTTGAGGAAGAGCGGGAGAGCTTGGGCCTCGAGGCCTACGCCGACTATTTCAACTTGAAGGTCACCGGTTTCACCGAGGACCGGGAGCCCGTCGAGGATCTCGCGGCTCTCGAGGCCTTCGTCGCCAAGCGCGAACGCCTCTACGCCGGTCCCGAGGCCGCGCGCTTCTTCGAAAAAATCATCGAGGACGAGCGGAAAGACCAGATGGAGAACAACGAGGGATATCGCCTGCGCCGCGAGCTGGACGACTCCCTCGCAACGCTCAAGGATTTTCAATACAACGAGGCCCTGTTCCGCCGCCTCGTCGAATTCGGTTGGGTCGAGGGAGATCCGGGGCAGGGGTGGTTCGAGGCTCTTCCCGAGTCGCCGGGCCCGGTCGCCCTCAGCGCGAAGGCGGTCGAGGAGTTTCCCAAGTTTCTCCTCAGCCGCGGTGAGACCTATCGAAAATACCTCGAGGCCGAGGTGCGGCGCGCCCGAGAGCTCGACGCGAAAGAGGCCGCTGTCCGCGGCGAGGTCGGTCAGGCTTGGAAGCGCGGGGTTGCCGATCTCCTGACCGTGGGCCTTCAGGCCTACGAGGCCTACCGTGAAGGAAGGCCCGTGGAGATAGAGATGAACCAAGTTTGGCGGCGCGTTCTTACGCCGCGCGAAACCGAGGCCCAAGGACGACTGGAGGCCTTCCAAAAAGAACTCTCGGAGCTTCGGTCGCGACTGGCGAGTCTGGAAGGACAACAAGACGGAGACGCGATCCTCCGCGGTTTCCGAGAGGTCCACGCCGTCGCGGCGGGTTGGGAAGAGGCCCATACGCAGGGCCTGCTGGAAGGGGAGTTGGCGCTGCTGAAGGCCCAGGGCGCTCCGGCTGCGCGTCTCGAGGCCGTGGGCGCCGAGCTGAAACAAATTTCGAATGATCCCTGGTCGGGAGGAAACGCCGACCGCGCGGCCGCCTTTAGCCGCATCCAGGACCGCATCGACCACGAGGCGCTGCGCACCGAGATCGACGGGCGCCTCAAGGCCTACGCGGCGATGGAAAACGAGGTCGAGCTGAGCGACGACATCTGGAACGGCATCGGAGACTTCTATACCTTCCTGCCCTCCCTGATCGATTCGGATTGGGATTGGAAGGACCGCATGAACCAGGCCCAGCCCTTCACCGTCATGAAGCGAAAATACCGGGAGCTACTCGATAGGATCGATTCGGGCGATGCGGCCCAGGTCCAGGACGCCGTCCTGGCCCCCAACGGCCTGATCGAAGTGTCCCTAAAATACCCTTTCAACGGCGGCGGGCCTGTCATTAGAATGTATCCGGAAGGTAGGGAAGCGAATGGCCAACGGAATTGAGGGAAATCGCGGGCTTTACGGCACTTTTTCCCAGTGGCTGCAAGAGGCCAAGATCTCCGAGCGCGAATACGACCGCAACGGCGACGGCAAGGTCGAGGGCAAGGAGATCGTCGCCTACGTCCTGAGCCATTTCGACAAGTTCTCCGCCAAGATTCAAAAGCAGATCGAAGTCCTGCAAAAGACCTTCCGCGCCCTCGGCTTCGGCGACGAGGAGGCCAAGGCCATCCAAGCGTCGAAACGAAATAAAAAGACCGCGGAATCTTTGATCGGAAACGCCGAACGGGCTTACCGTATGGCGGTCGACCTGGATCCTACCGACGTCCAAGCGCGAAAGCATTTGTCCGATCTGCTTTATCGGCAGGGAGATGCCAAGGCGGGACGCGAGCATGCCGCGCAAGCCGTGCGAAACGCCCCGCTCAAGGAGATTCCCGATCTGATCCGCTGGCTGCAAACCTTGCCCGATGCGGGGATCAAAAAGAATCCGACGATATATTTTGTGGGCGCCGAATTGGTCCGGGGAGGCCGTCATGCCGACGCCCGCGAGCTTTTTGAAGGCGTGGCTCGAAACCTGGCCAAAGACGGCGAGGCGGCCAAGGCCCAAAAATACCGCGAGAAGGCGATGCTCGCCGACGAAATGGGCAAGCCTTGGCGCCTGGATTTCGACGCCAAGACGAATCCGGAGGTTCATAGGATCTATGAGGCCTTGCGAGCCCGGGGAATTCCGACCGAGCTGATGGCCGGGGCGCTTCCCTCCGGGAAGAGCGGAGCGGAGCGGGTCCTGACCGCGGCGCAGGTGCTGGCCTTTTGGGATCAAAACGGCAACGACCCTCGCGTCCAGGAATTGGGAATCGAGCTTCCGAAGCCGAAATTCAAGGATGCCGCCAGGCAAGCGGAATTCGAAAAACTCTCCGCTTCGCAAAAACTCTCCGCCTACCATCAGGGCCGCGCTGATGCGGCCCGTGACGACAAGACGAAGGCGAAACACCTCGCCGCCGCCGCGCATTACGATCCCAACTCGGCCGAAAAGAGCCGGAAGCTGGGCGAATTCCATGCCGGGCGGAAAAATTACGCATTCGCCGTCGCGGCCTATGAAAACGCCCTGCGCATCGAGCCGGCGAATGCCGCGGACCGCCGGGCCTTGGCGGATCTCCATCTCGCCGAGGGGCGCTGGGACCTCGCCTACAAGGTTCTGCCCCGCGACAAGGCCGAAACGCTGATGACGGAAAAACTTGAGGAGGCCCGCCAATTTTCCCGTGGAAAGCGATGATGAAGCGCGCGTCATCGTCCATGCCGCCCGGGCCTGGCCGGATCTTCATGCCGGCGGACAGGCGGGCCGCACTGGCTTTATGGCGGACCTTTGGCCTCCGGCGATTCAAAGCCGCGAAGCGGGCTGGTTCCGGCGGGCGCCTCCCATCGGGCCCCATCCGGGAAAGTTCCCGGACTACCAAAGGCTGTGGAAGCCGCTGCGACCCAGGCGATCCAAAAAAATCCCAAGCGACATCGACGCTCACTCTCCTCCGCGTGCCCAGGCCCGCCAGTTTGGCTAAAGTGTCGGCGATGGCCGGTCACCAGGCGGTGAATATCGCGGGGCGAGACGCCTTGCCGGGGGATTATCGGGATTTTGCGTCGCGTTATCGCAAGCAGGTGCGGGCGGAGTATCAGTCGGAGGTGGAAAACTTCAAGCGCTTCGCCTACGAGACCGGCGAGGCCGAGCAAAAGCTGGCCCAAGAGAGCCTGGCGAAACTGGAGGGTTTGAGCCTCGTCTTAAAATCGTTTCCGGAGGCCTCGAAATCCGAACGCTTTGAGGACCAGAAGATGGTCCGGGAGTTCTATCAGCTCCGCGTCCAATACAATGAAGCGCAGGGGACCATGGTCTATGTCGGGGTCCTGCCCAAGGAACCCGAAAAACTCGACGACGCGACCTCCGTGGCCTCGCTGGCAAAAGATGTATTTTTGGGTCCTACCGGCCTCGGCCAAGTGGTGAAGCCGGTGACCGATGTGTTCGAAAAGGCCCAAGCGGACGCCAAACAGGCGGAGGAGCATAGCGCCCACCTCAAGTCGATCGGCTATGCCGGGAAAAAGGGCACCTACCAAGCTGAATTGGACGCCCTGGACGCCGAGATGAAGGGATTGCGCGAGGATCTGCTTGCCAACCTGGAGCCGAAGGACAAATGCGTCGACCCCAAGGCTCAGCTCTCGCAAATTCGCCTGGTGATCCAAATCGATTTGGAGTTGGGACTTTTGGACTACGACCATATCGTCCGCGACTTCGAGGCCTGGGAGCGGATCGTCGATCAGAACGCCGAGGTCTTCGCCCGAAACCCTCAGCTCTTTTTAGAAAACTGGAACGCCACCTGGGAGCTCAACCTTAAAATACCCACGACCCAAGTCGCGGGAGGCGTCTTTGAGCCCCAAGAGGCCATTCTCAAAAAGATGAAGGGGATTGTTCGGGATCCGGAATTCCAGAAAAACCTTCGAGCGAATTACGAGAAAACGGCGGGTCCCGCCTGGGACCAAGCCGCCTTCGATCAATTGCTTCGTCAGTTCGACGAGGGCTTCGACGTCACCAAACTGAAGCTGCTCACCCCTTATATCTCCGAGCAGGGCCTCAAGCTATATTTTTCAAAAAATCAGCAGGCCAAGGCCTTGGAGAAGCGGTACGACGAATCCACGCTTCATGTGGACCCGGCCGGGGATTTGGAGGCCGGACTGCAGGCCCTCAAGCTTTATGCGGAGCTGGGGAACGAACCCAAGGTCAGTCAACTGATCGAACAATTTAGAAACGATGCCCAACAATCCATCCACGTACGCGAAGTCCACGAGGTCCTGGGAAACATCGAACTCCTTCACTTAAACCAGCAGATGGCGTTCGCCCTGCGCGGCACGGATCTCAGGCCCAAGCCCGGCGAGGAAACTTATGAAAATCAGGTTTTGAACGATGCGCGTCGTTTAGCCCGGTCTCTGCAAGGGGATTGCTTTGTGGTCTCGACGGAGGAAGTCCAGGGTCTGGTCGCGGCGCGGGCTTTTTTTGAATCGGACCGCGATTCGCTGAACGTGGCGGAGGTCGATAAAAAACTCAAGGAAGGGCGAGACTACCTCGAAGCGGCCATCGAATCCCAGGTGCGCTTGCTGGAAAGCTCTACCGAACGGGAAATGAGATCCTACGGTCCGGAGTTCAGTCTCTACAAACCGGAGGAAAGGCAAGCTACCCTGCGTCAAAATGCGGCCTTGGTGGAAGCCGACCTTGCCCTGATGGGGACTCAGGATCTGTCGAAACCCGAGGTGCGGAAAGAGGTGGGAAGAAAATTACTCGAACACCTCGATTTTTGGCGGAGAAACCTGGAGGCGAATCCGGATCTACCCTTGGAATTCCGTATCGAACAGTACCGGCAAATGGCCGCAACGACCGCCCTGTTCAATAAAAATTTCACCACCGGCGACGACCCCATCATGCACAAGGTGGAGCCCGCGGTTTCGGACGAGGTTAAGAACACCAGGGAATGGCAACACTCCCAGGCCGGAGCCCCGCCCAACCTCGAAACCCAAACCAAGGCCGTCGCCGAGTTGGGTAAGGCCCTGATCGAGGAGAATTCCTACGCCTTCTACCATCAGCTTCCCGAGAACATGCACTATATCGTGACAACCATTCACAGCCACGGTCTTTCCGGCAGAATCGAGGAAGGAATCGTCGGTTATTACATGAAGCGAGCGGAGGACGCCGCCCTCCTGGGGATCAAGGTCGAGGAATCCCATTATAAGCCGATTACCGAAAAGGAATGGCAGAAAATCGACGAAATCCGAACCCTGTATCAGGGAAGCGGCCTCACGCAAGAGACGATGATCCAGCAATATTTGATCGAGATCGGAAAGTTTGAACCGATCGATGACGGCGTCAAGGCAACCCGGGCCAAGATCCAAGCCGATTATCAGCTCCGCTTCGACGAAGCTCTGAAAAACGGGGACGTGGATTTTATCTCGGTGATGAGCGGGGCGTCGTTCCACGCCTTCGCCCAGGTCGACGTCCAGGCCCATCAGAAGCTCGCGGATTCGCGAAACGCCGATCTTCCCTTGGATAAACGCTTCGAGGCCGGGATGGAGGCCGCCGGGATGTTCGGCCAACTGGGTCTGGAAGCGAGGATGGACGAATCCTTGGCGCCGATCGTCGCGCACGTGGAGACCCAAGACGCCGCCCAGCGCGCCGGGGATTATCTCATTCTATCGCAAATCTACGAAAACTCCGGGATGGACGCCTCGGCCAAGAAATACCTGCAAAAAATCGCCGACCTGGATCCGGGCGCCAAACCCGAGACCAAGGCGGATCAGGCGTTGCACGAGACCGCCGTCATGGCCCGGGCGAAGATCCAAATGATCGACGGCAACCTGGACGAGGCCAAAAAGCTGCTTTCGGAAATTCAGGGCAACCCGGTGGCCAAACAATTTCTCGCCGGCATCGACGGGATTCAATATCAGCAGCGCGTCGGCTATCCGATGGAGTTTCTCTCGGGGCTCCTGATGGCGGAGGTCGATAAACGCTACGGCCCCAACCGGGACAGCGCGGAATACCTGTTGTCGGGAAAAATGGAGGAGGCGAATAAGTTTCGGGAGGAGGCTCAGGCCTTTCTCACCGAGGCCCAGCGCCTTTGTGAAAGCGGAGAATGCCGGACCCTCCAAGAGGCGATCGACAAACTCCGCGGAGATTCCCGGTATGTTTCCGTCTTCGTCTTATTGGAAAGCACGGGGCGGGGTCAGGATACCATGGCCTACATTAAGACCATGGCCAATCCGGCCTTAAGCGACGTGCAGATGGCGGGCGAGACCCTGAAGCTGGCGGAAAAACTGCTGAGCCGGGAGGACTTCGATTTCGCGATGAATATCGCCGCCGGTTTGATGGACGATCCCTTCGTCTCGAAACAGGCCAAGGAATTGGTGAAAAACCGCATCCCCGACGCCGCCAAATGGAAGGCCCAGAAGGACGCCATTTGGAAAGCCGTCAAGGACATCCTGATCGTTCCCGCCATCATCGAGGGGCGCTACGGCGACGCCTTCGTCAGCGCGATCACGACGATAGGCTCCTTCGGCGTCGGGCGCATCTTCAGCGCCGGCGCCAAAATCGGATGGGCCGCGATGACCGCCCGCGGGGTGGCTCGGGCGGGCTGGGCGGCGCGGATCGCGGGTTCCGCGGGTTTTCGCATGACCGGATTCGTCTTCGTGGCGATGGCGGACAACGCCGGTTTCGCGGTCGGCAGCATGCTGATGGAATCCGCGGTCACCGGGACCAATCGATTCAGCATGGATCGTTTTTGGCACGAAATGTTGGTGGGGATCGCGCCCTTTGCCCTGGTGCACGGTTCCGGAAAACTGATGTCCGTGATCGGGAAACGGGCCGAGCATATTCCTTGGTTTAAGGTCGCCGGCCAAGCCGAAGCCGCTCTGCTCAAGAGCCAAGGGAAATTCGTCGTCAACCGCGCCGGACAGGTCGGCCTCTGGACGGGTCACCGTCTGTTGAACGCCAGCGCTTTCACCTTGGGCGGTATCATCAATAAAAAAACAGGACTGCTCGAAGACGACAATGCGCCCTTGGGTCTGATGTTTTTGCAGAATCTCGCCATGGATTTGCAGATGTTGGCCGCCCACAAGGGCGTGAACGCTCTGACCGGCGGCCGTATGGATGCGATGGACCGCAAGGCGGATCAAAAGATGTATCTCGCCGCCAGCATGGCCAAATTGCATATCCCAGGCAAGCATCCCGCGGCCGAGGCCATGGTCGCCTTTCTCCCGCATTATGCCGACGCCTTGGCTCAAAAACGCGGCAAGCCGCTGAGCTCCAACGAGCTGGCCAAAGAAGTGGGGAATTTGAACGACGGCATCCTCGAGCTGTTGAAAATCGGCGGCATGACCAGGGGCGATGGCTTCGAAGCCGCCCGGATGCAATGGTTCCTCCACGCCGCCAAGGAAAATCTCAGCGGAAAAGACTTGAAGGAATTCGCCAAACAAATGGGGGAGGTCTCGGGACTGGATCGCGTCGCCGCGGATCTTTTGCCCAAGGACGGCTTTTCCAAAAGCGACCGCGATGCCCTGAACGGCCACCTGATGCTTTGGGCCATGAGCCGTTGGAAAGATCCCGCCTTGGCCCGGAAAAAGATGCAGGAGATGGTCGATCTGTCCCCAAAGATCGCCGAGAAATTGAACGTGGCCATCGACGGGATCCTGGGTCCCGGCGGCAGCAAGACGGTCGCGGGTCAACGCCTGAGGGAGGCCTTTTTGGGCAGAGCCCTGGAGGCCGGGAAAGACCCCGCTCAAGTCCTGACCCTACTCGACGGCGCGGCGAATCAGGGCCCATTTCTCGGCAGCAGCATGGACACCCTGCTCGCGGCCAACAACATCACGGATCCCGCGGCCAAGCTGCATCTAGTGGAATGGATGATGGAGAAGGGCTTCGATCTCGCCAGTTTCAATTATCTGCTCAAGGAGGTGGGCAACGGCGAGGTTGTTTTAAAATTCGAGGGCGGAAAACTTTTCACCGAACGAGTTCCGCCGGACGGCCAAGCGGCACAAAGACAGGCGGTCCAGGGCGCCTTAGCCGACCACGGACTTCGGGTCCGGGGCCGGGACGCCGTCAAGCTCGCTCAAGACCTGAAGCTGGGCGGCCACCTCCATTCGAAGCAAGACCGAACCGCCTACACCGAAATGATCCTCCGCGCCGCGATGGAAGGCAAGGTGCCGCTCGGCACGGCCAAGGAACTCTTCCTGGCGGTCCAACCCACGCTGAAGAAGCACATCCCCGCCACCGATCTCCCCGCGGTGGAGGCGGCGGTGTTCCACGAAATCCTTTCCGGCAATATGTCAAGCGATCAGGCCTGGGCCTTGGCCACGCGGTTGGCCAATGGCGACATAGCCTTGGATGTCCAAGGAATCGGCCGAATGAGCGTTCGATACGTGCCGGTCCCCGAGACGGCCAAGCCGGATGTCGCCGGAAGTCGCGACCGGACCGTTGCGGCGCCCGACGATTCGCCGACCGTCACTCGGCCTCGCGGCAAGGAGGCTCCGCCGACACCCACAGTCGGCGACGGCACTCAGGTCGGCAGCGGCCGGGGCCGGCGCAAACCGGCCGCCGACGACGGACAGGATCAAGCCGCCGCCTATGCCGGAGACACGCGCGTGGACGACAAGGCCGCGTCGCGGGCCGCCGGAGAACCTCTCGCCTGGAAACCGACCGGCGACGGCGGTCAGGAGGCCAAGCTGGGCGCGGGCGTCCTCAAGACGGACAAGCAAGGCGGCCTGACCTTGGAGTTTCCCGGCGCCAAGGATCCCGTCTCGCTTCAGCACAACGGCCGCGAGCTTCGCCTGGAGTCGGACGACATCCTCCAGATACGGGCGGGGGACACCCTCGAGATCGACGGCTTCGCCTACGTGCGCAGCGGCAACGAGCTGAGACCCTTCACCCGGCCGACGCCCGGCAAAGTCCTCGCCGACGGCGGCAACGGCAAGATCTTCGACAACGGCGACGGCAGCGCGACCAAGCAGGGAAAGACGCGCAAGGTGATGAACGCGGACGGGACCGTCCGCGAGATCGACCCGGCGACGGCCTTCGACAACGAGCAGCGCGCCTTGGCCTTCGTTCAGGACATGGCCGCGCGCGAGCCCGCCTTGGCGGATTTCGCGCCGCTCTTGATCGGACGGACGGGCGCTGGCGAGCTGGTGATCGGGAAGGTCCCCGGCAAGACCCTGGAGAACTTGAGCGTCGCCGAGCGCAAGGCGATCCCCGAGCAGGCCTGGAAGGATTTCGAAACGGCCCTGCGGCTCCTCGGCGAGGCCGGGCTCTATCACGGCGACATGAACCCGCAGAACGTCCTCTGGGACGGAAAGAAGCTGCGGCTGATCGATTTCGGGAACGCCCAGTTCAAGGTCGCGGACAACAACGACATGAAGCGCTTTCAGGATATGAAGGCGGACGCCCGGTCGGACCGCGCCGATTTTCCGATCCGCTCCTACACGGTTTCGAAAGGCGCCGGAGCCATTCCGGATGTTCCCTTCGAACCCGCGAAGGCGGTGGGTAAAGGCGGGGAAGCCGTAAATCCGCTTCATTCCGAAGTTGATTACCTGGTCAATACCGACACGCCTTTTACAGAGATGGCCAAACGATATCAGGAGCGCCTGAAAGGTCTGGCGAAGGATTCGCCCGAATACCAAAAAGCCTTGGCCGAATATAAGGCCGACCGGGACCGCATCGCTACCGCCTTGGTCCAAGAACACAGTCCGGCTCTGGATAAGGCGGAAGGCAGTTTCTTGAAATACCTGCAAGACCTCACGGGATCTCAGAAAGTTTGGGATAAAATTCATGGGAAATATGAATTCCTGAATCGCCCCGAGGGCATGGAAATTCTTCCGCCGCACGGGCGCCTGAAAGACCCCGCCGACGTCGTATCCAAATTGATGCGCCGTGGCTGGAAGTCCATGGAGCCGTTCACGGACCTTGCGGCAACGCGCGTCGTGGTGGATTCCTATACCGACGTCCATTCCGTCATTGCCGCGATCACCGATAAATACCCGATTCGCTTAGTGCGGGATGCCAATGGGCAAATCCTTAAAGACGGGAAGGGAGAACCCATCCGCGATTGGAATCGGATTACGCGATTGGTCGCCGGGGATAAGCAATGGGGCTACCGGGCCATTCATCTTGCCGTTGAATACACACTGCCCAACGGCAAGAAAGTTCCTGTGGAAGTGCAAATCATGACCCGGGGCAATTACGAATGGGGCGAGATTCAGCATGATTTATCATATAAGAATGCTTCTCTTCCCAAGGAAGTCAAAGACGCGGCTAATGATCATTTCGTTGAAGTGGCGAATTATTTGGCCTACCTCGATCAGGGAGTGAGTCATCCCGAGCGGCCACAAGCTCCGGACATGAAGCTAATTCCGAATTACGAAACTCTTTCCGCAGACAGTAAGAAGGAAATTCAAAAATCCTTCGATGCTATGGCGGAACTCATGGATCGGTATGAGAGGGTCGCCGCACAAAAGGATGGCATTGTCGCCGATGAAAAGTCCCCAGCCGTGCGGCCCGATGGTCGAGGCAAAGTGATTCCGCTGCGTCCTGTCGCCGGCGACGGCACCAAGGTGGAGGGCAAGGGGAGGAAGGGGCAAAAGCCGCCCCCTGCCGAGACGGAAGACGGCTATTTCGAGGCGGCCGCTTTCTCGGGCGATCCCCGCGGCCCCGTCGATTCGGGGCCCGGGAGGCCGATGGGTTCGAAGGGGGACGACAAAGGGGGCAAGGGACCTTCGGACGAACCGCCGGTGGGCCTCCTGCTCTCGGCCGACGGCCTGGACGGCTTCAGCGTGCGCGCGGACCAAGAAAAGACGCTGCGTTGGAGCAGCCGCGACGGCAAGATCCCCGGCGAGCCATGGGCTGTCGACATCAAGCCGCTAGGCGACGGCACCTTTCTTTTAATCCCCGTGGAGGGCACGATCCGCTATCACGACGGGGCCTCGTATGTGGAGGTTCCCAAAAAGGGTCTCACCCTAAAAAGCGACCGTGATCTTCGCCTTCAATTGGGGGACCTGGATTTCCAATGGCGCAAGCCCGGCGCGGAGACGGGGAAGAGCCTCGTGACGGGCAGCCGCCAGGCCGGCGAATTCCTGGTGGGCGAGATCTTCGATTATTACCACGGCGCCGACACGCAGAAAACCTTGCTTGTCTTCACCAAACGCCAAGACGCCTGGGGAGAGGCCGCTCGGGCCTTCGAGAAGGATCTCGGCCGATTGGACGGTCTTTACAAGGAATACCACGGCCTGGTCGAGGCCTACCGCAAGGACCCGACGCTCGAGGGCCGCAAGGAGTTGAACCGCAAGTGGGAGGCGATCGAGGAGCTCTCCAAACAGCTTCACACCTCGCGCTACCATCGCATGGAGACGCAACACGCTTGGGCCATGAGGGCCCGCGAAGTGGAGTTGTTTCCCCTGGAGACCTTTTTGGGGATGGCGGAGTTCCATGCCCTGAACGCGGCTCGAAATCGCCCCGACGGAAAGTCGGATTTCAGCTACGAGATCCGCTACGCCAAGCCCGAAGAGCTGGCGGGTTTCGAGGGGGCCTGGAGCCAAGTTCCCTTCGACAAGTTCGTCCGCATCGAGGCGACGGTCAGGGACTGGAAAACCGCTCAAAAGCTGGTCGGAGAAATGAAGCAAAACGGCGACCTCCACGTCGTCGAGGATTTCGCCTTGAGCCCCGACGGCAAGAGCGGCCGCGCCGTGGTCGAGATCTGGGGCGAGAAGCCGCGCCGCGTAGAGATTCGCTTCGGGCTTCGCGGGTCCGCTGCGGCCAAGCCGTCGGCCAGGCTCAAGTTTTTGGGGTTGGATATCTCCGGCTT
Source organism: bacterium (assembly GCA_048499175.1). Classification (GTDB taxonomy): domain Bacteria; phylum UBA10199; class UBA10199; order DSSB01; family DSSB01; genus DSSB01. The sequence goes on along the minus strand of JASOAK010000015.1, from coordinate 46,945 downwards.
GAAGCCCGGGGATTTGGTGATCCAAGACGGGGACGCCGTGCGCTCCATCGATTTCCACAAAAAGTATAGCCACCACGTCCGACTGCCCCAAGGGGACTTGCTGGTGAAATGGGACCCCACCCAAGGGACTTACACGGCGATCTGGTTCGGTAAGGAGCCCCTGAAGATCCAAGACGCCTCCGGCGAGGTCCGGACGCTGGAGCCTTCGCGCCACGGCCGTCCGGCCAGGACGCAGCCATTGCGTGGCGACGAGGAGCTGGCAGTTGGGGATCGAAAGATCCGGCTGCTGACCCCGAAGGCCGCAGCGGACGAGGCGGTACTGCGCGCTCAAATCCGTGAGAAGCGCCGGAAGCTAGAGGTCATGCGTGCTTCGGTCGAGAGGATGAAGACCAACCGGGATGACCCCGCCAAGATCGCCGAGAGCGAGAAGGCTTTGTCCGAGGCGGAGGCGGACTTCGCCAAGAGCCTGCGAAGACAGCGGCATACGGCCGAAGGCATCCCTTACGCCGAGGCGACCAACGCCCAGATCGGCACCCCAAACCTCCCCGAAGGACCGGGGGTCGCCGGCTTCAAGTCGATCACGGACATCGAGGCGAAGGCCGACAAGATCGCCAAGGCCGCGCCCGACGCCGAACGCATCGCCCGCTACGTCGAGCATCTGGTGAACAAGAAAGGCATGAGTCGTCCCGACGCCGAGATCCAGGCCCAGCGCTGGGCCGAGCAGGTGATCGTCGACGCCCGCGCCCATCAGGCCGGCCGCACGCACATCTACGACACCAGCCTGCCGCTCAAGCCCGAGACCGCCCACCTGGACAAGGCCACGGTCGACCATCACGGGCGCTTCGCGAATCCGCTCAATTCCACGGAGCAGCTGCTCGGCAAGATGGAAGCGACGCTCGAAACGGTGAAGGGAAACCCCGAGGCCCTCGATGCGGCCGCCAAGGATGCGGCTGCGATGGCGGCGGCCCGACGCGGTTTCGCTGAAGCCGGCGTCAAAAAGCCCAAGGAGGCCCAGATCGTCGAGGTCGCGGCCGCGATCCGCGAGCTCAACCTCAAGGAAGCGACCACCGACAACCTGGCCGACGGCGGCTGGTCGGTGTGGGTCGCCCGCAACCAGGCCCGCGTCCTCGCCGATCCGGCCCTGCGCAAGACCATCGCCGAGGCGACGCGCTTCGAGGACTTCAGCGCATTCGGCACCGTCTATATCGAAGAGGCGAAGACGAAGAAAGTCGCCGAGCTGGTCGCGGGCGGGATGCCCGAGCCCAAGGCCAAGGCCCTGGCCGATCAGATGGCCCGCAGCGGCGAGATCTTTCCGGAAGGGATCCGCTGGCAGGCGGCCCTGTTCCAAAAGTACGGCGAGATCCTCAAGAGGAACGGCGTCGTGGGCAGCGACCGTTTTCTGCCCGCCCAGGCCGAGAAGGTGATGGGCGAGGCCCTGGCGGCCATCGATCAGATCGTCTACGACCCGGCCGCGCGGGACGCCGCCACCGCGGAATTTTTCGGAAAGGTGGAGGAGGGCGCCAAGGCGGCCGCCGAGAAGGCCCTGATCGCGGAGGCCTCGGTGCACCAGGGCGACACGACCATCAGTTTCTTCGACCTGACGAAGCTGGGCGACTTCACCGTCTTCCAGCAATGGCTGGCCCTGCCGCGCGTCGCTCCCTCGGGCACCCCCGACGGCATCCAAGTCTCGGTCGTGCCCATGAAGCCGCTCGAGGCCTCGGTGGACGGGCAGGCGATCAAGGCCGATCGCAAGCTGCAGATCGTCGCCATCCCCAACGGGCGCGAGCTGCCTTCCCAAAAGGGGCTGCTCTCGGCCTTGAACGCAATGAATCAGGCCGAGGTCGCAAAGGCCGAGGCGCTCGGCTTGACGCCGAAGGCGGGAGAGCCACTCAAGCCCGGCCAGCTCCCCCGCGACCATTTCGAAAAACTCTGGTTCGGCAAGGACAACGTGATCCTGCCCAATCCCATGAAGGGCGGCAGCCTGCTGACTCCGAAGGAGGTCTCCGCGATCCTGACGGACGGCGTTCCCGGCGCCAAGCCCCTCGGCCTCTTTGAGTCGACTGATTTATCCAAGCAAATCGATAAATTACCGCCGAAATCGAAACATTTGGTTGAGCTGATGTCGGCGCCTTACGAGGTCGACGGCATCCTGGTTCCGCCCGACGTGAAACCCATCGTCGACCTGATCCGCGAGCTGGGGCCCGACAAGGTCGAGGCCGTCCTCGCGCGCGGCGAGACCTCGTCGGAGAACCTCTCGCGCCTGCTCGACCGCGCCACCAACGAGAATTTCCCCGCTCAGGCCGCCGCTGTCCGCGCCTACCTCAAGCAGGCGAGCGCCGAGGAGATCCTCTTCCTGACCGACACCCAGGCGATGTTCGTCGACCGACTGGCGAATCTTAAACTCGAGGCGGACGGAAAGCAGATCTCGGTCTGGGAGCTCCTGACGACGGAGAATCCCTATCCCTACCTCGAGGCCGTCCAGCAAATCGGCGTTCCGGCCGTACGCGATCACGTCTTGGCCGCGATGGCGCTGCGCGAATTCTATCACCCCACGCGCGGCGAAGCGGGCGCCGAGTTCCTCGCGATGTTCGGCATCGACCGCGCGACCCACGACCATTTCCCCTGGACCCCGAAGGACAACCTGGAGCGGGCCGCGCTCTACGTGACGGTCGCGAAAGAAAAGGGCAACCTCCTGGCGGGCTACCAGAAGGCCTTCCCCAACGCGGCGAAGGCCGACATCGAGGCCTTCGTCAACGACCTCTGGAAGACCCTGCGCACCCAAGACGTCAAGGACACGAAACTTCCTTACACGCCGCACGGCTGGAACCATTCGCTCACCGTGATGAACGACTCGGCGCGGATCTTCGATGAGGCCGGTCCGGTGCGCGAGGCGATCGTCGCCAAGCTGAGGCCCAAGTACGGCGACCGCGCCGAGGCGGTGGCCCGCGAGTTGGTCAAATTCATCGGAATCTTCCACGATACGGGTTATGGCTGCCTGCACCCGCACGATAAAAAACACGTGCACGCCGAGCGCAGCGGCCAGCTCTTCAAGCGGGACTTCGCCGTCCATATGGAGAAGGTCTTCGGCGTCAAGGCCAACGATCCGCTCTTCCACGAGATCTTCCTCGCCATCGAGCGCCACGGCGCCGACAAGCCGGGCAAGGCCGAGTATCTGCGCGCCAGCGAGAAGGAAAACCCCTTCCTCTTCGTCATCCGCATGGCCGACAACCTGGATCTGACCAACCGCCGGATGCGCCAGATCCAGCTCAACCGGCCTTTGATGGCCGCCTTGAAGGAGATGTACCTGCGGGGGCAAGAGACGGATTTCCAGGCGATGGACGAGGCGGGGCGAAAGCGGGAGGTCGAGAAGATCCAAGACAAGCACGCGAAGGCCTTCGATCAGGCCGTCAAGGACGGTCGGATGAGCCGGGCCGAGGCGGACCGTAACAAGAAGCTTTTGACGCAGCTCAACGAATCGACCTATCCGCACTTTGCGGGGACCGAGCAGGTCACGGGCTACCGTTTGATCCAGGATCCCGCCAGCGGTCAGCTCACCGTCGAGATCGAGCTCGCCGGTTACGCCCGCGGCCAGGCCATCGCCGAGTCGGGCTTGCTGGTCGACCACCCGCTTTACCAAGTGCTTCGCACCTACATCGCCGCGCAGTCGATGACCTACGGCGTCGGCCCGGACGGGCGGGGGCTTCCCATCAAGTTCACCTACCGCGAGACCTTCCGGGCGACGACCCCCGACGGTCACGATCTTCCGATCCAGCCCGACAATGTCCGCGTATTCCGGCCCCAGGAAAAGCCGCTCGACGAACCCCCGCCGGCGCCGAGGGGCGGCGACGACGACGGGGTTCTGGCCGCTGCCGCCGGCGGGCGCGCGCCGGTCGGGGGCCTGATCGCGAGGGGGGAGGGGAGCGGCCGGGCCCAATCCGTCTCCGGGGTCTTGGACACCGGGGATCGCTCCGTTCCCGGAGCCGTCCTGATCCCCCACCAGGATGGGGTCTTCGGCTATCCTTTTACCGGCTACCGGAAACTCGGCGTGGTTTCCATCGACGAAACCGCGGGGTTGGTGGTGCTGGCCTCGGCCTCCGGCGAGACGCTGCGCTTTCAGTATGATCCCGCCTCGCTGCCGGAATTCGTGAGGCATCTGGATACAGGGTCTCTCGTCGACGTGCTGCACGGCGGCGGGGGAAGCGCCTTTCCGCCGGGTTTCAAGGGCCAAGGGTTTTCTCGCCGGACGGCGGACGACTCCCAAGCGGCCCTCCCGGACCCCGCGGATTGGACCGCTATTTCGGAACGCCTGGCGCAAAATGAGATTCCGCTCTCGCTCCTCGCGCCCCAGGTCGAGGAGATCAACCTTTTCGTCGGCGCGCAGGACAAAATCCATCCCCAGGCCGGCCTCGGCGTGGTGGTCGACGACGGCGCCAATCGGGTCCAGACGTCCTTTTGGGGAAAATTGCGCCGCGAGGGGGAGCAGTGGCTTTATTACCCGGCGGAACTCCCCGAGGCACGCGATGTTCGGGACGCCTTCTTCAGCCCCAAGACGCCGCGTCCCGACGGTTGGATCGAGATGGGGGAGGGCGACCGCTTTTCGGTGGGATTCGCCGACTTCCAAATGCGGGACGGCGCTCCGGTATTGACGGAGGAAGTAGTCGGCCTCAGCGCGCGCCTGGGGCTGCACCTGCCCGCGGACATCCACGCGGCCGCGCGCGGCCCTGCGGTGGATTTCGTCGATCCGGTCTTTACCCATGGCGACCAGGATCCACAGATGAGGATCGTCGCCGGCAACGTCGATTTCGCCTGGCGCGTCCCGGTGGCCCATTTTCCCGCCGACGCGAGTCGGGGCGCCATCGCGATGGCCACGACCCAGGGCAAGGGCTACTCGCGGCCCAACGAGGACGCGGTGATGACCGTGCGGGGTCCCGCCGGCGAGACCATCCTCCTCGACGTCGACGGGATGGGCGGACACGGCAACGGCGACGCGGCGGCCCTGCTTGTCACCGAGGCCTTCGCGACGGAGATTCCGCGCAGCGGGGATTCCGACCGGGCCTGGCAATTGGCCAACGCGGCGGTGCGGCGCTTCAACGGGGCGATGGAGGAGGGTTTGGGCCGCGAAGTCGCCATGGCCGCGGCGCGGCAGCTGATCGCCGACCCGGCCTCGCAGCTCGGCGGCGCGATGGATTCGGGATCGGGCGCCGTCGCCGTACAGCTCAGGATCGAGCCGCCCAAGAAGGCCGGCGATCCCCATGTCGCCAAATTCTCCTGGATCGGAGACGCCCGCGGCGCGATTTTACGGCGGGATGCCCAGGGCGGCTGGCAATGGGTCTACCGCACCGTCGACGAGGGCCTGCCCAACCAACCCGGGAAGGTGGAGCCCGGACGGGACTACGATTGGGGGGGCGGACGGCGCACCCTGGCGATGTCCACGCACCCTCAGGCCAATGTCGTCACCAACTCGCTGGGCGGCGATCCCTCCGCCCGGCCCAAGGGAACCCAGGACGGGGAGGTCCCCAATCCCGCGGACCCGACCGGTTCCAGCCCGGCGGGCGGGATCTTTTCGCGCGGCATCGCCCTGCGCGACGGCGACATGGCGCTGCTGGGCTCGGACGGGTTTTGGGAAAACTTCGGTTCGACCAAGGTCGTCCTCGAATTGATCCGGGGCGCGCGGAACTCGGAGGAGGCCGTCCAAATCCTCACCGCGGAGACCCATTACCGGATGGAAGTCCTGTCCCAGGCGCGTTCCGGCGAGCTCCCCGAGGTGATCCCCGGCCTGTATCGCTTCGACCGCCCGGAGGGGATCCTTTATACGGACGCCCAGGGGCAGGTGCGGCGCGCGACCACGATGTACATCGATGTCGGCGGCCGGGTCTACGATTCGCCCGACGCGGCGCTGCCGGTGGATCATTACAAGACCGACAATTTCAGCCTGATCGGCTACAGCCATGATCCGCTTCGCCCGACGGACGGCCCCGCAGGTCGCGGCGGCGTCGACCCGCGGGATGCCGGCGGGTTGGGGGGCGGCGGCCGGTCGTCGAACCTCGCGCCGCCCGCGATGCCGCCGGTGCCCAGCCGCGAGCTCATCGATTTTTCCAAGAAGATGGAGGATCGCCGTTCGGGAATGTTGCGGAAGCTCTCCGACGCCGGCGAGGTGCAGGGCTCCGCGAAGAAATTCTCCGCCGCCGAAGTCCAGGAGCTCGTTTGGCTGGCGGCGGAGCGGGGCATGGACCCGCAAAAGCTGCCTCGACAAGTGCGCGAGACCTTCGACGAGTACATGGTCGCCTTCGTCGCCGAATACGGCCGCATGTTCCCGGCGGAGCTGGAGCGCACGACCAACCCCTTCACCGGGGAGGCCCTGCAGAAGCCCAATCCCAAGCGGCCGGGCGCCTTGATCCCGGTCTACGACGCGCAGTACCGCTACCTGCGTTCGCTCGTGAACCGGGACCTGGGAAAGCCCCTGTTCGGAGAGCCCAGCCCCCGCGAGCGCGAGGCCTTGGTGAATTTCGTCTCGCGCGGCATGGGGATCGAGGCGGGTTCCTATGCGGAGGCCCAAAAGGCCCTCCGCGAGGAGATACTGGCCGGAACGCCGCGGGCGGAGAAGGCCCTGCGGGGCGCGGATCCCAATTTGAAGTATTACGCGCTGCTGAGCCTGCGCGGCGACGACACCTTCCTTCCGCTGGCCGACGGCGCCCAGGGCCTGAATCTCGTGCGCTTCCTCGGAAAGATCGGCTTCGACCAAGAGGTCGGCGTCACCGTCGCCTGGAACGGCGGCGCGCCCGAGTACCGCTTTTTGGTCGGAGGTTGGGACCATGTCCTGCAGCAGAGCGTCGGCGAGTATTTCCTGATCCACAGCCACACCAAGTATTTTTTAAATCCCCATTCCCAGGTCATGGGCAAGGGCGACGTCACCATGGCGGCGGAAGCGGGGAAGGAGCACCGCATGTCGGCGGCCGTCTTGTTCTCGAAGGTGGATCTCGCGGGGATGGTCCAAAACGCCGAGCAGCTCGCGGGGCAGGGCGCCTCTTTGCCCTACCTCTACGACGCATCCTCTCGAATTTACCGGAATTACGTGCAGCACCCTTACGGGATGTCCGAGGCCCAGATCCACCTGGACGCCTCCGGGCGCATGGACCGCGTCGTCGTGCGCTACGCCTTCTACGACAAAACGGGCTTGAACCACGACCGCCTGGAGAGTCACCGCAAGGAGTTGGGCGCATTTTTGGAAAAATACCAACCGAAACCGAAGGTGGAATTCCTCGAAGTGCCCATGGCCGATTTGGAAAAGGGCCTGCCGGCGCGTTAATCCAGCGCCTTCGCCTCGTTCGATTCCGCGAAATACTGTTGGTCGGCCAAGTTGCGCAGGTAAGTGACCGGCGTCAAGCCGAGTCGGCGGGAGACTTCCAGATAATCCTGGTCGCTGTGCCTGACGCGCCAGCGCAGCTCTTCGAGCGAGGCCATCGCCTCCGAGACGAGGCGGTCCGCGCGGCCGATGCCGGCGAGCTGGATGGGCCGCGACCCTGCCTCGTCCCCGAAAAAATGCCCGCGGAAGTGCCGGAGGTGCTCGGCCTCGTGCACGAGGAAGCGCACCCGGTTGCGGATCTCGTTGAAGGCCAGGTCGAGGCCCCGCGGCGTGCCCAAGTCCAGCGGCGGCAGCTCGGGGATGAGGATGCGATCGCGTTCGCCGGGGCGCTTGGCGAGCAGGGTCAGGGCCAGGCTGCGCCCTTGGGTCAGTCCCCAGTGCCGGTCGACCTCCTGGAATTTCGCCATCGGCACGATCTCGACGGAGACCGAGGCGTCCTGCAGCAACCGGATATGGGCCTCGGTCAAGGGGTTGCCTTCGCGGTCGGTGCGTTCGGGATGGCGGCCCGGCTCGGAAGAGCGGAGGTACTTCCCCGTCCGAGGGTCCTTGGCAAGGCGCCAGAAATCGAAGAGGTCGCCGACCTCCAAGGGCCGCCCGCGCTGGACGAATTCCCAAAAGGCCTCCACCAACTTGGCCTTGCCGACCTCGGTGAGTTTCGGCTCGGCGAGGTGGGGGCCGATGTCTTGGAAGACCGACACCAGCTTGCGGGCCAGACGCAAGTCGTTCAGATAGCCGGTATGCTCGGAGCCCGTCAGCTGGTAGGCGATGCCCTCGGCGGGGACGCCGGCGCGGCGGAGGGCCTCGATCCGCGCGTGGGTGACGTCCGGGACGGGGTCGGTGGCGAGCTCCGCGAGCTTGGCCGGGACGTCGCGCGTCGCGAAGATGTCGTGCAGGCGCTGCAAGACGACGCTGCCCATCGGGTGGGCGCGGGCGTAGTCCAGCGCCGCGTCGACGTCGACGGCCAGATAAAATCCCTTCGCGCGGCCCTCCCCGAAGGTGCGGATGATCTCGGAGGCGAGTTGCGGCCGTCCTCGGGAGCGCAGGTAGGCGAAGTTCAGCAGCATCTCCCAATCCTTGGGCCGATAGCTGCCCCAGAAGAGGGCGGCCTCGTCGCGGTGCTGCGTCCAAAACGACTCGGGAAAGAGGGCCCGCGGCGGAACCGCCCAGTTCTCGTCGTAGGGCAGTCGGAGGATCAGGTCTTGCTGGGCCCTCCGGTCGAAGCCGCCCTCGAGGGCCCGGAAGATCTTTTGAAAGCTCTGCAGGCGGGTGGGGCGGTGGTCCTCGGCGGCGGCGCTGCCGATCTGGAGCTGGAGCAGGGCGTAGTCGAAGCTGCCGGTGCTGCGGCGCAGGGCGTTGGCGATGAAGACGTCCTCGACGGCCAAGACCGTGTAGAGCTGTTCCTTGCTGCCGCGGTTGGTGGCGTAGAACAGGGCGTCCAGCAGCCGCTCGTGGAAATTCGGCAGGCTGCAGGGGATGCGGCAGGCCGCGCGCAGGATCTCGGTCGAGTAGTACCCCTCGGCGGTGGGGGGAAAGACCCGGAGGTATTTTTCCTCCAATTCTCGGATCCGCGTCGGCGGCGGGGTGGACTCGCGGCCCACCATGAAGGAGAGGCCCGAAAATCTATCCGCCTCGCGAGCCGGTCGCGCCGTTACGGACCGGGGTCCGGCGAAGGCGAGGGCGGTCTGCGGCCCCACGGCCGGCGGCGTCGGGCGCCGTTGCGCGCGCAGTTCGAGGCCCGCCTCGAATCTTTGCCACGACCGCCCCATGAGGCCGCGGCTCAAGGCGCCTGCGACTTGCAACTGAAAGAAGGTGCCCAGATCCTCGGCGAGGCCGGCGCCGGCGGGACGCGCCGGGCTCAACCCCGCGGCGATCTCGAGGCGATGGCCGAGGGCGATGCCTCCGAACAGCGCGGCTTGGGGCAGGAGGCCCGCCGAAACGCGCGCGACCCCGCCGTCGGGCGGGAGCCTGCGGCCGGCGGAGGCGGCGAAGGCGCCGGTGAGCTTGAGGCTTCCCAAGAAGAGGGCGGCGGCGCCCAGCTCTTCGGGGAGCGGGGCAAAGCCTTCCTTCGGGACTTGATGAAGCAAGATGCGTCCCGCGCGAGTCCCCAGGGTGAAGGCGGGGACCTCGACGCTCAAGCCCGCGAGCGAGGCCCAGAGCCGCGAAAGGGGGCCCGGCCCGAGGCGGCCGAGCGCGGCGAGGCGCACCGCGCGATAGGCGACGCCCGCCAGTCCCATCGCCACCAAAGACGCCGGGTCCAGGACCTGTGCGGAAAAATGTCGCAGTTGAGATTCGATCCGCTGCGAGAATCCTCCGCGCCCGGATAAGATTTCCAGAGATTGCTTCGCCCGCGCGGCGCTCGCTGCGGGGCCGGAATTTTGGACCTGGTGGTAGAGGAGGGCGGCCAATTCGGGTCGGGGCGAGGCTTCCAGCTTGCGGGCGAGCTTCAACAGGCCTTGGGCGCGCAAATCCGCATCGGGCTCGGCCCGTAGGGCGCAAAACTCCGCCGTGGCGGCGCCCAGGCCCGCGGCCTGAAGGCGGCCCTGAAATTCGGCCTCCCAAGGGGAGTCGCTGATTGTGTTTGGCGCTCCGTGCCCCCTGGATGCACGGATCGGGTGAACCCGAGCCCCGGTCCAAAAAGTCAAGATCTGTGCCCTCCGCCGCCTCCCATACATAAAGGAAGCGGGCGAAAACCTGAATGACTATGCTTAGATAGGTTTCAGATTTTCGTGGCCGCAAAAAAAAAGTTGTGCAAAAATCGGCGCCTTCATGGCAGCCGCCCTGCGAAAATCCCTCTTGGCCTTCTGCCTCGGGGCCTTGACCTTCACGCCCTGGGAGATCCTGATGGCCCGGCTCGAGATCGTCCAGTACGCCAGGCCCGATTTCATGGGGATTTCCTGGTGGTCACCGGTGGGCTTCGGCATGGGGACCGCCTTCGCGATCCTCTTGTTCGTCACCCTCGATCGGATGCTGCATTTCCAGATCGACTATCAAGGCGGAAAGCTCGTCCTGGAATACCTCTTGCTGGCCCTGGTCTACACCCTGATCCTCCTGTTCCGCAGCTCTCCTTATTTGTTGGCTTTGGGCCTCCTGCTGTTGATGGTCCTGCGCTTGATTTTCTTCCACCAACCCTGGGACGTCCTGACCTTCCTGATCGGGGCCTGCGTCGGACCGACGCTCGAACTGGTCTTGACCAACCTCAATCTTTATTTCTTTACCGAACCGGATTTTTTGGGCATGCCCTATTGGCTGCCGCTCCTCTGGGGGGCGGTGGCTTTGGCGCTGCGGCGTTTGAGTTGGATCATCTCCCCGCCGCCCGCGCCGGCGACCTTGTATTCCGTGAAACTATGAACAGGAGAGCGAAGCATGATGCGAAAAAAACTGGCCGCAACGGCCTTGGCGACGGCGATGACGGCGATGGCTGGCTTGGCCCCGGCGGCGGATTCGGCGCCGGAGAGCGCCCCCAGCAAAGCGGCCGCGAAGCCCGCCCCCTATCAGACGACGGCCTCGGGATTGAAGTACCGCGACAAAGAGGTGGGGAAGGGCGCCAAGCCGGCGCAGGGGCAGAAGATCAAGGTGCATTATACGGGGCGACTGACGGATGGCACCGTGTTTGACAGCTCCATCACGCGCGGCCAGCCGATCGAATTCACCCTCGGCATCGGCCAGGTCATCAAGGGTTGGGACGAGGGCCTGTCCACGATGCGCGTCGGCGGAAAGCGCGAGCTGGTGATTCCGCCCGAGCTGGGCTACGGCGCCCCGGGCCGGCCGCCGGTGATCCCGCCCAACGCGACCCTGATCTTCGACGTCGAACTCATGGACGTCGCGGCGGCGACCCGCTAAAATACCCTCGTGATGGAGGATTCCCGATGATCGAAGAATACGGCACGCTCTCCGAAGAGGAACTGATCCAAGAGATCATGGCCGAGCTCGAGGAAAACGGCGAGATCGACCCGAGCGACCTCGACTTCAAGTTTGAGGAGGACAAGCTCAAGATCAGCGGCACCCTCCAAAACGAGGACGAACTCGAGGTTCTGATCGGGGTTCTCGAGGACTACGTCGACCCGAAGGACTACCAGTGCGACGTCGAGCTGATGGAGGAAGGGGTCGATTCCTCGCTCGTCCGCGAACGCCGCCCCGCCCGGGACGTCACCGACGAGGATTATGAAGAGGAAGAGGAGGAGGACGAAGACTTCGACGACGACGGCCTTGAAGAGGTCGACGAGGAAGATATGGAGTTCGACGAGGACCTGGAAGACGAAGAAGAGGATGAGGGCGGCGACGATAAGTGGTAGCCCTGGGATAAATATAACTTAACATAATGCATCTTATCCGGTATTTAGATAAAGACGACCGCCAACCTGGACCTTGTTTTTAAGGTCGAAAAACGCTAGATCCCCCGGCCATGTCGACTTCCCAGAAAGTCCTGCACCGGCCCTTCGGCCCCGCGGCCGAGCCCTTGATCCGCGAATCCCTGGACAGCTCGATCCAACGCGCCCAGCAGCTCCTGTTGCGGCACCAATTCCCCGAGGGTTTTTGGTGGTACACGCTCGAGGCCAACGAGACCATCGGCGCCGAATACCTCTTTTTACGGGAATTTCTCGGCATTCCCGATCCCAAGCTGAGCCGCGCCCTTTGCCAAAGGATGCTCAGCCAGCAGCGCGCCGACGGCTCCTGGGCCATCTATTACAACGGCCCCGGCGATCTCAGCACCACGGTGGAATGTTACTGGGCCCTAAAGATGTCCGGCACGCCGGTCGACGACCCGGCCATGGTCCGGGCCCGCGGCTTTATCAGGTCCCACGGCGGGCCCACCAAGGTCCGCGTCTTCACCAAGATCCACCTGGCGATGTTCGGCCTGGCCCCCTGGTCGGCGGCGCCGGCCATGCCCTACATCTTCATGATGTTGCCGCGCTGGGCGCCCATCAATATCTACGAGTTCAGCTCCTGGGCCCGGGCCTGCATTGTCCCGCTGCTCATCGTCCTCAACGAAAGGCCTGTACATAAACTTTCCATCGACCTGGAGGAGCTTTATCCCGAGGCCCCGGCCGACCGCGACTGGTCGATTTCGTCCACCGAGGGCGATTGGTTTTCGATAGGTAAAGTCTTCCTTTCCGTTGATAAGTTCTTGAAAAACATAGAAAAAATAAAAACCCCCCGCTTCAAGCGCGGCTCAGCGGTCAAGCGTTGCTTGCGGTATATTCGAGAACACATTGAAAAAACGGAAGATATCTATCCGGCTATGGCCTACAGTGCCCTGGCCCTCAAGACCCTCGGCTACCCCAACGAGGACCCGACGATGCGTCAGTGCCTCAAGGGGCTGGCGGCCTTCCATCAGCTTTGCGACGGCGATCTCTTGCATATCCCCAAGCAGGCCGGCGCCGACTTGGACGGCGACCGTCGCTATCTCCACCAGCAGTGCTGCATTTCCCCCGTCTGGGACACCCCCTGGGCGGCGGTCAGCCTCTGCGACAGCGGACTGAACCCCGAGCATCCCGCCCTGCGCCGCGCCGCCGAGTGGCTGGTGAGCAAGCAGATCACCGACCTCAAGGGCGACTGGGCGGTGAAGAAGCCCCGGCTAAAACCCGGCGGCTGGTCCTTCGAGTTCAAGAACGATTATTTCCCCGACGTCGACGACACCCTCGAGGTCTTGAGCCTCTTCCACAAGATCGGCTACCCCTCGGCCGAGATCAAACGCTCCTTCGATTTGGGGCTGGATTGGCTGCTCGGCATGCAGAGCAAGAACGGCGGCTGGGCCGCCTTCGACGTCGACAACGACCTGCACCTGGTCAACAAGATCCCCTTCTCCGACCACGGCGCCTGCCTGGACCCGCCGACGCCGGACATCACCGGGCGCATGCTGGAGTTCCTCGCCCTGATCGGCTGGGACCGCGACTCCTCGGTGGTGCAGCGGGCCTTGAAGTTCGTCTACCGCGAGCAGCTGGAGTGCGGGGCCTGGGAGGGCCGCTGGGGCGTGAACTACGTCTACGGCACCTGGTGCGTCCTGCAGGGACTGGCCGCGATCGGCGAGGATTTAAGCGACCCGCGCATCCAGAAGGCCGTGACCTGGCTGAAGCGGGTCCAGCTGCACGACGGCGGTTGGGGCGAGTCCTGCGCGGGCTACGCCGAGGATCGTTTCGTCTCACTGCCCTATTCCGTCCCCTCGCAGACGGCCTGGGCCCTGATGGGTCTGATCGCCGCCGGCGAGGCCGATTCGCCCATCGTCGAGCGCGGGATCGAGTTCCTGATCCGCCGGCAGAACGACCACGGTTGCTGGGACGAGCGGGAGTACACCGGGACGGGCTTCCCCGGCCACTTCTACATCCGCTATCACGGCTACCGGCATTATTTCCCGCTCTTAGCCTTGGGGAGATACCGAAACGCCAAGCCGCAATCATCCCGCTGATTCCTCGAAAATGTCGAGCCTTGGGTTTCCCGCAGGAAGGAGTCAAGCGGGCAAAAGGCGACCTAATGTCGCCGGGCAAACCGCGCGGCTTCCTTATTAAAACTCGTCGTCCGGGGTGAAGTCGCCGTCGAGGATCTCGCCGTCGTTCCCCTCTTTTCGGAAGTGGACCTCGCCCTGGTAGAGCTCGGCCACGCGCTGCTGCACGTCGTCGATCTGCGACTTGGGCGTCGAGGTGCCGGCGCCGATGCCCAAATGGCGGATGCCCTGGAGCCACTCGGCCTGCAAGAGGTCGGGCGAGTCGATGTGGTAGGTCTTCTCCGGCAGGTACTTCTTGGCCAGGTTCGCGAGGTTGGTCGTGTTGCTGGAGTTGAAGCCGCCGACGATCAGGATGGCGTCGACCCATTGGGCCAGGTCTTCGACGGCCTCTTGTTGGTTCTTCACCGGCTTGCAGCGGGTGTCGACCGCGCGCATGTTGGGGTACTTGGTGTCGCGGATGTACTTGACGATCTTCTCGAACTTCTCCTTCGTGATCGTCGTCTGGCAGATCGCGATGGTCTTCTCGAGGCCGGCGGGCAGGCGGTCGACCTCTTCCTTCGAGTAGACCACGTGGATATTGCCGCCGTAGCTGCGGCTGGCGATGATCTCGGCGTGGTTGGGGTTGCCGATCAAGATGATGTGAAAGCCTTGGTCCTCGAAGGTGCGGATCTTGCGATAGACCCACTTGAGCAGGACCGGGCAGGTGGCGTCGTGGAACTGGATGCCCTTCTCGACCAAGGCCTCTTTCAACTCTTTCGGATAGCCGTGGGCGGTGATGACCACCTCCTGGACCCCGTCTTTGATCAGGTTGTCGAGCTCTTGGTAGCGCTCGAGGATGGGGATGCCCTTTTGGGCCAGGTCGTTGACGATCTGGGGGTTGTGGACGATCGGGCCCAGGATGGGCTTGCGGTGGGTCTCGGCCAGCTCGATGGCGGCCTCGACGCCGAAGCAGGTTCCGGCGCTTCGGGCGACGATGACTTCCAGGGGGGGATTGGTCGTGGGGCTGTTTTCTTGCATATCGAAGGGACTTTTGCGGCTTTTGGGTGGAATGTCAAGGTGTCGCGCTTTCTAACGTCCTTGCCGATTTGGCGCTCCGAAATCACTTGAGCTGTTGTGCAGCGTCCGCCGCGATCTGGGGGATATCTCTCTGAGCACCGGTCGGCCCCCTCAAGCCGGGGGCCTCCCTACGGTAAATTTGCCCTCAGGAATATCACAGGGCTTTAAGGTGAGGGCAAATTTAAGGTTGCTCAGAGAGATATCCCCCAGCTCGTGGCTCGTGCAGATAATAACCTGAGTAACTTTCCGATTAAGACACCGGTTGCCCATATCCACTACATCTATTCATCACATCGGATCGAACAGGCCCGTAGAAAGATACCGCTCTCCCGTGCTGGGCAAGATCGTCACGACCCGCTTCCCCTTCCCCAGCTTCTCCGCGATCGGGATTGAGGCGTGGATCGCGGCGCCGGAGGAAATTCCGACGAAGATCCCCTCCTTTTCCGCCAGGGCGCGGCTGACCTTCTTGGCCTCCTCGTAGGAAACTTGGATCACTTCGTCGATCACGTCGCGATTTAGGATTTCGGGGACGAAGCCCGCGCCGATGCCCTGGATCTTGTGCGGGCCGGGCTTGCCGCCGGAGAGGACCGGGGACTCGGTGGGCTCGATCGCGATGATGCGGACCTTGGGGTTTTCCTTTTTTAGGACCTCCCCTACCCCCGTGATCGTCCCGCCGGTGCCCACGCCGGCGATGAAGACGTCCGGAGCCCCGCCCAAGGCCTCGAGGATCTCGGGGCCGGTGGTGCGGCGGTGCACCTCGGGGTTGGCCGGGTTCTTGAACTGCTGCGGCATGAAGACCTTCGACTCCTTTTCCGCCAGCTCGGTGGCGCGCTCGATGGCGCCGCGCATGCCCTTGGGGCCGGGCGTCAAGACCAGCTCGGCGCCGAAGGCGCGCAGCATCAGCTTGCGCTCTTGGCTCATTGTCTCGGGCATGGTCAGGATCAGTCGATAGCCCCGCGCGGCGCAGGTCATGGCCAGGCCGATGCCCGTGTTGCCGCTGGTGGGCTCGATGATGACGGTCTCGGGGGTGATCAGACCGCGCTGCTCGCCGTCGAGGATCATGTTGAGGCCGATGCGGTCCTTCACGCTGCCGGCCGGATTCTCGCTTTCCATCTTGCCCCAGAGCTCGGCGGCATCCGCGGAAAGCAGGCGCTGGATGCGCACCATCGGGGTGTTGAAGATCAGGTCGAGGATGTTTTTTCCGACTCGGGGCATGGGGCACCTCTTAGTGGATCTCGGGTTGTTCGGGCAGGCGGTTCAGCTCTTCGGAGAGCTTGACTTCGGGCAGGACGTTCTTCTCGCGGGCCAGGGAGTCGCGCAGCTCGTCGATCTCCTTTTCCAGCTCGCGGATCGTCTTGTTCTTCATCTTGATCTCGCGGGAGCGGGTGAAGGCGTTGACGGCCCCGATCAGGGCCGCGAACAGCATGCCCAAGGTGAAGCTGATGATGAGCAGGTAGCCGACCGGAAAGTCGATGGACTCGAGGTACAGGAAGGGCGGCATGTTGAACTTGAAGCTCACCAATGTCGCCAGGCTCTGCGACTGCGAGGTCGAATTGGTGATGAAAAAATTGGCGATGACGAAGATGATGAGCGCCGCGAGAATGACTTTGACAAAACGCCAGATGGCCATGGGGCCCTCCTATCGGTTTTTGTTCTTTCGGACGATCTTGGTGATCACGGGTGCCAGCCGGTCGTAGGTCTCCCACAAATACTCGATCATGGTCTTGGTCTCGGCCAGGACCGGCATCCAATTGGTGTCCCCTACCCAGCGCGGGACGACGTGCAGGTGCAGGTGGTCCCGGATTCCCGCTCCCCCCGCGGCTCCCAGGTTGATCCCCAAGTTATGCCCTTGGGGGAACATGGTCTTCTCGAGGGCCTTCACCGAGAGGCCCGAGAGCTCGACCATTTCGGCCTGTTCCGCGGGCTTGAGCCGGGCCAGGTCCTTGGTGTGCCGGTAAGGCACGACCATCAGGTGCCCGTTGTTGTAGGGGTAGCGGTTGAGAATGATGAAGTTGTGCCGGCCGCGGTGCAGGATGAGGTTGTTGCGGTCGTCCTTCTTGCGCGGCAACTTGCAGAAAATGCAGCCCTTCTCCCGGGGGCCCAGGATGAATTCCTTTCTCCAGGGCGCCCAGAGGTTCTTCATTCGCCGCTCACCTTTTGCTTGGGCTCGGCCCCCTCGGTCTCGGGACCGCCGTTGATCCGCTCTTTCAATTCTTTTCCGACCTTGAAGAAAGGTACGCGGCGGGTGGTGACGAAGACCTTCTCGCCGCTTTTGGGGTTGCGGCCCTGGCGGGCCTGACGGGTGCGCACCTCGAAGCTGCCGAAGCCGCGGATCTCGATGCGGTCGCCCTTGCTGAGGGACTCGGTCATCTTGTCGAAGACGGTGTCGACGATGAGGTCGACTTCCTTGCGGGAGAGCGTCTTCAATTGCTCGGTCAGGATTTCGACAAGATCGCTTTTGTTCATGGCATGATCCCCTTTGTCCAATAAAGTGCGCGACCCTCGCGCAGGAAGTAAATCCATTTCAGCAGCCGGGACTCGACCTGCTCGTCGGCCAGGATCTCGAAGAGGCCGGGCTTTTTCTTCTTCGGATAGAAGAGCTCGGGCTCTTCCTCCCAGCCCAGCATCTCCTTGGCCAGGTCGACGGCCCGTTGCTGGCCGCCCAGCTCGTCGACCAGCTTGAGCTCTTTAGCCTGCTCGCCCGTGAAGACGCGGCCGTCGGCCAGCTTTTCGACCTCCTCGATCGGGAGATTGCGCCCCTTCGCCACCGCCTCTTTGAACTGCCGGTGCATGTTTGCGAGGATGTCCTGCAAGTAGGCCCTGTCCTCGGGCGTCAGCTCGCGCAACGGGCTGCCGACATCTTTCATCTTGCCGGACTTGAGCACCTCGGCCCGCACCTTGAGGAAGCTCAAGAGCTGCTCGATGTTGGCGTAGTCCATCAGGACGCCGATGCTGCCGGTGATCGTGCCCGGCAGGGCGACGATCTTGTCGGCCGCGGCCGCGATGTAATAGCCGCCCGAGGCCGCCACCGTCCCCATCGAGACGATGACCTTTTTCTTCTCCTTCACCCGGAGGACCGCTTGGTAGATCTCCTGGGACGGGCTGACCGCCCCGCCCGGCGAATCGATCCTCAGGATCAACGCCTTCAGATCGTCGTTCTTGTAGACCCGGTTGAGCTCGTCCAAAGTCTCCTTGGGGTCGAAGATGCCGCCCTTGATCTCGACCACGGCCAGCGAGTTCTTGCCGAAGAGCGAAGCGCCCTCCCCTTCGGAAATCAAGGCGATCGCGAGGAGAAACATCGCCGCCGAGAGACCGACGAGGGCGAAACTGAGAACGAATAACCAGAAGCCTTTACCCTTCATTTTGGGAAACACCGCTGTAGGAGCCGTTCGCGCTTGTCCCCCGGCTGAGGGGGAACGGCCCCTACGATGTTGGCGCCCTGATCAGCCGTCGAGCCGCCGGGGGCGCCGAATATTTGACGGATTAATTCTTCGACAAGACGTCCGACAAGGTCGCCGTGGAATCGCCCTGCTTGGCCCGGAAATCCTCGAGGGCCTGCTTCTCGGTCGACTTGTGGTAGACGCGGATGCTGAGCACCACGCGATGCTCCTTGTCGTCGATGTTCGTCACTTGGGCCTCGATCTCGTCGCCCACCGCCGGAGACTCGCCGTCGAGCTCTTTGTTGGGGATGAAACCTTGGACCTCGTCGCCCATGTCGAGGCTGACGCCGTGGTTTTCGACCGCGGTCACCTTGCCCTTGACGTGGCTGCCGGGGGAGAAGCTCTTGAAGATCTTTTGGAAGGGATCCTCGTCGAGCTGCTTGACGCCCAGGGAGAAGCGTTCGTTTTCTTGGTCGATGTTGAGCACCACCGCCTCGACCTCCTGCCCCTTCTGGTAGATCTCGGAGGGGTGCTTGGCCTTGTGGGCCCAGGAGAAGTCGCTGACGTGCACCAGGCCGTCGATGCCCTCTTCGATGCCGATGAAGACGCCGAAGTCGGTGACGTTTTTGACCACGCCCTTGACGCGCGAGCCGAGCGGGTATTTCTGCTGCAGCTGGCTCCAGGGGTTGGGTTCGATCTGCTTCATTCCGAGCGAGATGCGGCGGCTGTTGGAGTCGAAGTCGAGGACCACCGCCTCGATGAAGTCGCCGACGTTGACGATCTTGGAGGGGTGTTTCACCTTCTTGAGCCAGCTCATCTCGCTGACGTGCACCAGGCCCTCGACGCCCTCTTCGAGCTCGACGAAAGCGCCGTAATCCGTCACGTTGACAACCTTGCCCTTAAGCCGCGTGCCGACGGTGTATTTTTCGGGGACGCTCTCCCACGGATCGGGGAGCAGTTGCTTCAAGCCCAGGCTGACCTTGTGGCTGTCCTGGTCGAACTTGAGGACGACGACCTTGAGGGTCTGGCCCAGCGCGACGACTTCGGAGGGGTGCTGGATGCGGCCCCAGGTCATGTCGGTGATGTGCAGGAGACCGTCGATGCCGCCCAAGTCGATGAAGGCGCCGTAGTCGGTGATGTTCTTGACCTGGCCCTCGACCACCTGCCCTTCGGCGATGTTCTTGAGCAGCTCGGCCTTTTGCACCTCGCGCTCCAGTTCGAGGATGGCGCGGCGGGACAGCACGACGTTGCCCTTGGCCTTGTTGAGCTTGAGGATCTTGAAACGGAACTTCTTGCCGATTAGCCGATCGAGGCTCTTGACCGGCTTGAGGTCGATCTGGGAGCCCGGGAGGAAGGCCCGCACGCCGCCCACGTTGACGACCATGCCGCCCTTGATCTTGTTGATGATGACGCCTTCGATGATGCCGTTCTCTTTTTCGACCTCGGCCAGCTTGTCCCAGGCTTGGAGGGCGTCCGCCTTCTCTTTGCTTAGGACCACCATGCCGGATTCGTCTTCCGCGGCCTCAAAGACCACATCCACCTTATCACCGGGTTGGACCGTGACTTCTCCGTCCAGATTGCGAAATTCGTCGATGTTGATCTGCCCCTCCGACTTGAAGCCGATGTCGACCATGACATAGTCGCGAGTGACCTTGACCACGGTGCCTTTAACGAGTTCGCCCTCGTTAAGGGGATGTTTTTTAAGGGATTCTTCAAAAAGAGCCCCAAAGTCTTCGATTTGATTTTGCATATTACAGTTTAAAAACCTCCTGGGTTTCTGGATTTTACCTTGAAAAAGGTCGGCGGACTATAGTGGCTTTGCCTAAACGTGTCAAAAAGAAAATGCCTAGTTTCTGGATAGTTAGGGGTTAGGGGCTAGCCCTCGAACTCGACCTTGGCGCCCAGGGATTGGAGCTGATCGAAGAAATTGGGGTAGGAGGTCTGTACGCAGTCGACGTCAAGGACCCTGGAGGGCATGGGCGCCCGGGTCGCGGCGACGGCCAGGCTCATGGCCACCCGGTGGTCGGTGCCGCTCTCGAAGTCGCCGGCTTGAAAGGTCGCGGGCCCCTCCACGTCGATGCCGTCCGGCAGTCCCCTCGCCTTCACGCCCAGCTTGGCCAGCTCGCGTTCCATGGCGGCGATGCGGTCCGTCTCCTTGACCCGCAACTCCTCGGCGTCCCGCACCTCGGTGGTCCCCTGGGCGGCCGCGGCGGCGATGCAGAGGATGGGGATTTCGTCGATCAAGCGGGGAATCAGAGCCCCGGAGATCCGGACGGCCCTTAAGGGGGCGGAGCGGATGCGAAGGTCGGCGACGGGTTCGCCGCCCACCTCGCGCGGATCCAGGACCTCGATCGGGGCCCCCATCGCCGCCAGCACCTCGAGGATGCCGGTGCGGGTGGGGTTTACGCCCACATTCTTCAACAGTATTTGGGAATCCTTTCCAATCGCCCCTCCCACCAGGAAGAAGGCCGCCGAGCTGATGTCGCCGGGAATTTCCAGGTCCTCGGCCTTAAGGTTTTGCCCGGAGCGGAGGCGGATCAGGCCGTCCGAGATCTCCAGGGCGACTCCCTTGTGCCGGAGCATCCGCTCGCTGTGGTCGCGCGAGGCCGCCCCCTCCTCCACGCCGGTCTCGCCCGAGGCGTAGAGGCCGGCCAGCAGGACGGCGCTCTTGATCTGGGCGCTGGCGACGGGGAGCTTGTAGTGGATGCCGCGCAGCGGACGCCCCGTGACCTTGACGACGCGCTCGGTCTCGGAGGCGCGGAATTCCTCGATCCGGGCGCCCATCTCGCGCAAGGGCTTGGCGACCCGCTCCATGGGGCGGCGGTTGAGGCTGGCGTCGCCGGTCAGACGCGACTCGAAGGGCTGGCCGGCCAGGATGCCCATCATCAGGCGCATCGTCGTGCCGGAGTTTCCGCAGTCGAGGACCCTTTGCGGCGGCCTCAGCCCCTTCAGTCCCACCCCGTGGACGAGGGCACGGTCCGGTAAAATGTCGATCTTCACGCCCAGCTCGCGGAAGCAGCCGATCGTGGCGAGGACGTCCTCGCCCATCAGCAGGCCGCGCAGGGTGGAGCTTCCCTCCGAGAGGGCCGAGAGCATGACGGCCCGGTGGGAAATGGACTTGTCGCCGGGGACCTGGATCTCGCCGCTCAAGGTGGGGGCCGGGTGGACGCGGACGTTCTTCACAGCTTCCTCCGCACCCTCGCGGCCGACTCGAAGAACTTCTCCAGCCCCTTCGCGTCCCGTTTGGCCAGCAGGCCCTTCAGCTTTTTGAGGAAATGCTCGTGACGGTCGATCATACGCAGGATCTCGCGGTGGTTGTCGAGACCGATGTCGGTCCACATCTGCGCCGAGCTGGCCGCGATGCGGGTGACGTCGCGAAAGCTGCTGCCGGAGAGCTTGAGGGCCTTGCCCTTCTGCAGGCCCATCGCCGCGTGCACCAGGGCGTAGGCCAGCATGTGCGGGAGGTGGCTGATTGCGGCGAGGATCTCGTCGTGCTCCTTGGGAGAGATTGCGAGGGGCTTGGCGCCCAGGGCCTTGGCCAGCCGGCTGAGGCGCTGGGCGGCCCTTTTGCCCGCCGCGGAATCGGGCGTGAGGACCCACCAGCGCCCTTCGAAGAGGCCCTCGAGGGCGGAGGCCATGCCGGTCTTCTCGGTACCGGCGATGGGATGGCCGCCGACGAAGACGACGCCCTTCGGCAGGAGCTGCTTCGCCCGGCGGACGATGTTTTCCTTGGTGCTGCCGACGTCGGTGACGACGGCGCCCGGCTTCAGGCCGGGGGCGATCTTGCGCAGCAACTCGGGGATGTGGCGCACGGGCGTCGCCAGGATGACCAGGTCGGCGTCGCGCGCGGCCGCGAGGGGGTCCGCGGTCACGGCGTCGCAGGCCTTGCGCTTCAGCGCCGCGCGCCGGGAAGGCGCGGAGCGGTTGTAGCCGACGACGCGCTTGGCGAGGCGGCGCTTCTTGAGGTCGAGGGCGATGGAGCCGCCGATGAGGCCGAGGCCGAGGATGGCGATGTTGTTATAGAGTTTCGTCATGCTTCGTAGGGGCGAACCTTGGGTTCGCCCTCCTCCCCTTGCCCTTGGGGCGAACACAAGGTTCGCCCCTACTTCCCTACTTCCCGCGGATACGACCCGAGTATCTGGAAGAAGCTGCACTCCTTCTCCATCTGCGCCAGCACCTCCCGGATCTCGGGACTTTCCTGGTGGCCGTCCAAGTCGATGAAGAAGACGTACTCCCAGGCCCGCTTCTTCAGGGGCCGCGACTCGATCTTGGTCAGGTTGATCCGGTGCTCGGCCAACGGTTTCAGCAGCCGGAACAGCACGCCCGGCTCGTCGCGGGTCGAGAACATGATCGAGGTCTTGTCCTGCCCCGTCGGCGAGGTGGCCCGCTTGCCGATGACCAGAAATCGGGTGAAGTTGTTCGGATAGTCCTCGATGTGCCGGCGCAGGATGTTCAGCCCGTAGAGCTTGGCGGCGTAGTCGCTGGCGATGGCGGCGGCGCCTTTCTCTTTGGCCGCGAGCACCGCGCCCTTCGAGTTGGAATCGGTCGGCATAAGCTTGGCCCGAGGCAGGTGCTCTTCCAGCCAGTTGCGGCACTGGGCCAGGCCCTGCGGGTGCGCGTAGACCTTGTGGATCGAGGCCAAGTCTTTCGCCTTGGCGAGCAGGTTGTGGTTGATCTCCATCTGGATTTCGCCGCAGATCGTGAGGGTGAACTCCATGAAGAGGTCGAGCGTGTGCGAGACGACGCCCTCGGTGGAGTTTTCGATGGGGACGATGCCGTAGTCGACGCGCGAGTTGACGACCTCCTCGAAGACCTGGCGCGGCGTGGTCTGCGGGACGAACTGCGTCGCAATCCCGAATTTCCGGATGGCGGCCAGGTGCGTGTAGGTGCCCTCGGGCCCGAGATAGGCCACCTGGAGCGGCGCCTCGAGGGCCAGCGAGGCGCTGAGGATCTCCCGAAAGATCCCTTCCACCGCCCGGTTGTCGTAGGGGCCGCGGTTGAGCCGTCGCAGCCGCTGGAAGACCAGGGCCTCGCGCTCGGGGATGTGGAAGGCGCCGCCCTGCTTTTGCTTGATGCGCCCGATGGCCTGCACCTCTTTGCCCCGCTTCGAGAGCAGGTCGAGGATCTTGGCGTCGAGGGCGTCGATGCGGTCGCGGTGTTTTTTGAGGTCTTCGGACTGGCCCATGGATCCACCTTTGCCTGGCCAGGCTGTCCTACTTTTGAAAGCCGGAAGAGTCAATAATTTGCGGGATTTCGCCCCTCGGACGGGTCAGGCCGCGCAGGCCCGGTGAAAGCAGGCCTGCATGCGCCGCAGGTATTCGGAAAAGCACGCGGACTCGAAGGCGAGCAAGGCGTCGGCTTCGCCCTCGCTGAAGCCGGGGACCAGCGGCATCTTGCCCTCGAGATAGCTTAGGTGCTCGCTCTCGTCCTTGATGATCTTTTGGATGATGAACTTCGAGGGGGCCTCGGAGAGCCGGCTGTAATAATGGGGGTAGACGCTCATCGCCCGTTTTTCGACGATGAAGCTGGTCAAGAGGTAGCAGTAAAGCGGATTTTCGGCGCCGTTGGCCCGCTGCACCCAGGCGTCGATCTCGCCGTCGATCTTTTGGAAATAGTCCTCGGCGATGTCTTGGTATTCTTGGGAGAAGCTCTCCGCCTTCTGGCGTCCGAAGTTTTTTTCGGCCAATTCCCGCAGCATGTAGCTGTGTTGGATCTCGTCGGTCAGGTGGTGGTAGACGCCCTTGTTGACGTTGTCGTAGCCCAAGGCCTTCACCATTTTGCGGTAGCCGATGTACTCGAGGTAGGAAAGCGAGCGTAACCACAGGTAATGCTTGGACTCGGAAGCCGTGACCTCGTCGAGAAAGGACTGCCAATCTTGTTGAACCAGGGCGTTCATAAACCGGACCTCTTTTCGAACCACCCGCCCGAAATATTCCTGATTTCCGGGCTTTGCCTCATTGCGTCAAAGATGTCAATAGCCCAAAATTCTTGTCTCGCCCGTGTAAAGAGGTTATGGGCGGGGCCATGATTCATCGTTTTCGCGGCGGCATTTGGTGGGCGACCCTCCTAGTTGTCCTGATCGGTATCGGGGCCAGCGGCTATTTGGTGCAACAGCACTTCCTGCACCTGCAGGCGGCCTTCACCTCGAAATCCCTTTGCAATATCAGCGCCTATTTGAACTGCGATCTGGTGCTGACCAGCGCCTACGCCGCTTTGGGTACCCTTCCCTTGGCGGGCCTCGGGCTGGTCTTCTACGTCTATGTGCTGGGCGCCCTGCTCTACGCGCGCCTGGCCCCCGACAGCCTGGCGGAGGTCTTGGCCCTGCCCGCCCTTCTCGCGCTGTTTTCGATCCTGCTCAGCCTCTTCCTCGCCTATGTCAGCTTCTTCCAACTGCGTTCGATGTGCATCTTCTGCACGTCGCTCTATGTCGTGAATATTTTACTCTGGTTTCTGCTCAAGGCCCTGATCGGGCAAGGAGGCCCCGTGACACTCTTCAAGCGCATCCCCTGGAGAAAGAGCCTCGCCTACTTCGCGATCGTCTTCGCGATCGGCGGCATCCTCCTCCACACCAGCCACAAGCAGTACGCGAAGGAGCTTTCTCCCGCCGACGCCAAGGCCTACCTCGAGCAGTTTTTCGCGCAGCAGCCCTACAGCATCGACGTCTCCGGCCGGCCCTACTGGGGCAACCCCGACGCGAAGATCGTGATCGCCGAGTTCAGCGACATGGAGTGTCCCTACTGCAAGGTAGCCGCCTTCAACCTCAAACCGATCCTGAGCGATTATAAGGACAAGGTGAAGCTGGTCTTCATGAACTACCCGCTGGACAAGAACTGCAACCCGGCGATCACCCGCGACCTGCACGTCAACGCCTGCAACGCGGCCTACGCCTCCTACTGCGCGGGCAAGCAGGGAAAGTTTTGGGAGTACCACGATGCGGCCTTCGAGCGGCAGCCGAAGTTTTCCCGGGAGTCGTTGGAGAACATCGCCAAGAAGCTCAAGCTGGATCTGGGCGCCTTCCAGGCCTGTCTTGGTTCGGAGGAGGCGAAGCAATTCGTCGTGGCCGACATCGAGCAGGGCAACAAGGCCAACGTCCAGGGGACGCCGGCGGTGTTCATCAACGGGCGGCCCTTCCCGAATTGGATCTCGAAAAAGCTGGTGCACCAGGCGCTGGATCGGATTTTGGCGGGACAGTAGGGGCGAACCTTGTGTTCGCCCGGTTGGGTGATTTGAAGGTGATGGTGCCTGTCGCGTTCGCCCCTACAGGTAGGTGATGCAGTAGTCGCAGGCCTCCGCCTCTCCCGCCAGCACCGCGCGCGTCTTTTTCTTCTTCGGCGCCTTGCCCAGGCTCAAGACCTGGTCGCCGTGGCTCCCGTAGCGGTAAACCGTGATCCCCTTGCACTTCTGCTCGTAGGCCGACATGTAGACCTGGTAGACCTCCTCCCAGGTCGCGTCCTCCGGGAGGTTCACCGTCTTGCTCACCGCGTTGTCGGTGTATTTCTGGAAGACCGCCTGCACCTTCACGTGGTCGAGCGGCTTGAGGTCCATCGCCGTCTTGAAGAGCTCCTGCAATTTCTTCGGCACCCCCGCCAGCCCCTGCACGCTTCCCGTCTCCGCGATCTTGGCGAAGAGCTCGCGGTCGTTCAGCCCCTCGGCTTTCATCCGCACGAGGAAGGTGGGCAGGACCTCAAGCGCCTCCTCGCCCTCCAGGAATTTCCGGTAGTAGCACAGGGCGAAGGCCGGCTCGATGCCGCCCGTGGTGTTGGCGATGAGGCTTAAGGTGCCGCTGGGCGCGATCGTGGTCAGCGTGGCGTTGCGCAGGGGCGGCATGCGCAGCTTTTCCAGGGCCGAGCCCTTGTAGTTGGGGAAGGCCCCGCGCTGTTTGGCGAGCGACATCGAGGCCTGGCGGCAGCGTTTTAGAAATAGCTTCATCGTGGTCGTCGCGAAGCTCCGCGCCTTGGCCGAGTCGTAGGGGATGTCTAGCTTCATCAGCATGTCGGCGAAGCCCATCACGCCGAGTCCGATCTTGCGGTTGCCGAGGGTGAGCTTCTGGATCTCGGGCAGCGGGTAGTGGTTGACGTCGATCACGTTGTCGAGGAAGCGCACCGCCAAGTCGATCAGGATCTCGAAGCGCTCCTCGTCGAACTCGCCCTGGCTCACGAGCGCGGAGAGGTTGATCGAGCCCAGGTTGCAGCTTTCGTAGGGCAGCAGCGGCTGCTCGCCGCAGGGATTGGTCGCCTCGAGGGCGCCGAGCTGCGGAGTCGGGTTGTGCCGGTTGATCTCGTCCAAGAACAGCAGGCCGGGGTCGCCGGTGGCGGCGGCCGCCTTGCACAGCGCCTCGAAGATCTCGCGCGCGGGAACGAAGCGGACGATCTTGCCGTTGCGGGGGTTCACCAGGGGGTAGGTCGTCCCTTTCTTCAGGCAGCGCATGAAGTGGCTGGTGACGGCGACGGAGAGGTTGAAGTTTTCCAGCCCCCCTTCCTCCTTGGCACGGATAAAATCCATCACGTCGGGGTGGTCGACGCGCAGCACGCCCATGTTGGCGCCGCGGCGTTGCCGGCCGAGCTTGGCGACGTCGGTGGCGTTGTCGAAGAGCTTGAGGAAGGAGACCGGCCCGCTTGCCAGGCCCCCGGTCGAGCTGACCGGGTCGTTCTTCGGCCGGATCGAGGAGAAGCTGAAGCCCGTACCCGCCCCCGTCTTGTGGAGCAGCGTCATCTGCTGCACGGCCTTGGTGATGCCCTCGATGCTGTCGGGCACCGGCAGGACGAAGCAGGCGGCGAGCTGTCCCCTGTCCTTGCCGGCGTTCATCAGGGTCGGGGAGTTGGGGAGGAACTCCAGATTGGACATCATCTGGTAGTATTCGTTCTCGTAGTAGTCGACCTCGTCCAGCGAGCTGAAGGCGGTCTCCGCTTGGGCGACGGCGTGGGCGACGCGGCGGAACAGGTCTTTGGGGCTCTCGACGACGCGATTAAGGCTGTCCCTTCGCAAATAACGCGCCTCTAAAATCCTCAACGCGGTGGGCGAAAGGGACTTCATGATCACAAACTCCTCTGCTCAGAATTTTAATCCATCCGGAGTCAAGTCCCCAAAACAATCTTTGGAAAAAAGTGAGGGCGTTGGGAGCGGAGAATGACGCGGTCGGTTAAATGCGGCGTTTTTTCAGAGGATTTATGTAGGGGCGAACCTTGTGTTCGCCCCCTCCACGCGGGGCCGCGCACGGGGGCGAACACAAGGTTCGCCCCTACAGCTTTTTTCAAGGAGTTTTTGGCTAAAAAAAAGGTGGCCTTTTGGGCCACCTAAGAATGGAGCGGGAGACGGGGCTCGAACCCGCGACGTCAACCTTGGCAAGGTTGCACTCTACCACTGAGTTACTCCCGCATCGGGTGGGAGGCTCATATCGGCCTCCCCTAAAATTGTCAACCGTTCCGAAAACCTAGCTCCCTACCTCCCATTTCGAAAATCGCATGCGAATTTCGAAATTAGAGGAATTTTCAAACTCGCCCCTCTTTTCCCCTTCTTTATCAAAAATGCAAAATATGATCTAGGGCCCTCATGCTTTGGGATGCCGTCATCATCGGGGCCGGCGCGGCGGGGCTGATGTGCGCCGTCGAGGCCGGGAAACGGGGCCGCCGGGTCCTCGTCCTCGAACACGCCGACCGGGTCGGCAAGAAGATCCTCATCTCCGGCGGCGGCCGCTGCAACTTTACCAACCTCAAGGTCGGCCCCGAGAATTTCCTCTCGGAGAATCCCCATTTCTGCCGCTCCGCCCTCGCCCGCTACCGCCCCGCGGACTTCCTCGCTCTCGTGCAAAGCCACGGCATCCCCTACTATGAAAAGACGCTGGGCCAGCTCTTCTGCCGCGGCTCCTCGAAAGAAATCGTGGCCATGCTGCTGAAGGAATGCGAGGCCGCCAAGGTCAAGATACGCTTGAAGAGTCGAGTCTTTTCCATCGAGAAAAACGGACATTTCTGTCTGGACACCGACCAAGGCCTCCTCGAGGCCGGAGCCGTCGTGGTGGCCACCGGCGGCCTCTCCTATGCCCAGCTCGGGGCCTCGCCCTTCGGCTACGAGATCGCCCGCCGCTTCGGCCACGGCATCGTCGAGTGCCGGCCGGCCCTGGTCCCCCTCACCCTGCCGGCCGAGCTGAACAAGCGCTGGCGCGAGCTGTCGGGCGTCTCCGCCGAGGTGCGGGTGTCCTGCGGCAAGGCGAGCTTTCGCGAGGCCCTGCTCTTCACCCACCGCGGCCTGAGCGGGCCGGCCATCCTGCAGGCCTCTTCCTACTGGGAGGCCGGCGAGACACTCCGCATCGACCTCTTGCCGGATCTGGAGGCGCGGGACTACCTCCTCGCGAAGAAAAAGGCCGGGGAGCGCTCCGAGCTGAAAAACTTCCTCGCCGCCCTCCTGCCCAAGCGCTTCATCGAGCGCTGGTGCGAGCTGCATTTCCCCTCCCGCCCCCTGCCCCAATATTCCGATCGTGAGCTCGGCGAGCTGGCCGCCTTGCTGAAAAATTGGGAGCTCAAGCCGGAGGGTACCGAGGGCTACGCCAAGGCCGAGGTCACCCGCGGCGGCGTCGCCACCGACGAGCTCTCTTCCAAGACCATGGAGTCGCAAAAGGTTCCGGGGCTCCATTTCGTCGGCGAGGTCTTGGACGTGACGGGGTGGCTGGGCGGGTACAATTTTCAGTGGGCCTGGGCCTCGGGCTTCGCGGCGGGTCAGGCGCTTTGAGGGTATCTGGAAGGCGACCGATGGCGATTTTCAGTGGTTTCCCTGAATGAGGGCCTCTTTATCCGGCCGCGGCAACCGTTTGATGGCCGCCTCCCGGATCGAGGCCGAGGAGCGGTCGGGGTGCAGCTCCCGATACACCAAGGCGACGGGCAATCGGGCCCGGGTATAGCGCGAGGCCTTGCCCTCCGAGTGCCTTTCGAGGCGGCGCGCGAGGTCGTTGGTGATCCCCGTGTAGAGGCTGCCGTCGGCGCACTTCAGGATGTAGACAAACCACTCGGCTTGATTCATGATCCGCCCTATGGAAGTTCCCTCGATCAAAAATCTCCAGCAACGCGCCCTGCGCCTCGTTCAAGATCCCGAACAGCTCGGCAAGCTGGTCCAGGAGGCCGACGCCAAGGCCCAGGCCCATCGGTCGCGGCTGGGCGCCTTCTGGGACGAATTGAAGACCCTGCTCCGCCTCTTGCGCGCCTATGGGACCGGCCGCTACCGCGACGTTCCCTGGAAGACCCTGCTGGCCGCGGCGGGGGCGGTGCTCTACTTCCTCAACCCCTTCGACCTGATCGCCGATTTCATCTACGCCTTCGGCTTCGTCGACGACGCCTTGGTCGTCGGCCTGGTCCTGGCCTCGATCCGGCGCGACCTGGAGCGCTTCACGGCCTGGGAACGGAGCCAAGAAATTCAAACAAGCGACGGTTGAAGGCCTCGGGGTTCTCGAGGTTGCTTAAGTGCGCGGCCCCGGGAATGATCTCGAGCCGCGAGCCGCGGATTTTTTGATGCATGGCCCGCGCCGCTTCCGGCGGCGTGGTTTGGTCTTTCTCCCCCACCAAAATCAGGATCGGGATCCGAATCTTTTCCAGCGAGGCCGTCGTGTCGCTGCGGGCCGCGAGGGCGATCAGGTTTCCGGCGATGCCGCGCGGCGGGGTCGCCTCGATGATGCCGCGAATCATGGCCACCGCCTCGGGGCGGCGCTCGAAGCTCTCGAGCGCGAAGACGGCCTTGAGAAATCCCTCGGCGAAGTGCGCCGAGCCCTTTTGCCGGACCTCCTTCGCCTGCGCGGCGCGGCGGAGCTTGGCCTCGTCGGCGTCGGCCTCGCTGCGGGTGTCGCAGAGGGCGGCGGCGAGAAATCTTTCGGGGTTTCTTTCCAGGGCGCGCAGCGCGATGTAGCCGCCCATCGAGAGGCCCACGACGGCCGCCTTCGGGATGGAAAGCCGGTCCAAGAGGGCGATGAGGTCGTCGACGTGGCCTTCCAGGGTGAATAGCCCGTCGCCCGGGTCGCTGGCGCCGAGGCCCCACAAGTCGTAGGCGACGGCGCGGATTCCGGGAGGAAGCGCCTCGAGCTGCGGGCGCCACATGGCGTGGCTGAAGGGAAAGCCGTGGATGAAAACCACGGGGAGGCCCTGCGGATCCCCCGCCTCGAGGACGAAGAGCTTGTGGTCGTTAATGATCGTGTCCATGGGCGCCGTGGGCGTGGCCGTGCGCCACTTCCTCGGCGGTGGCCTCGCGCGTGTCGACGATCTCGACCTGGAAGGTGAGATCGATGCCCGCGAGGGGATGATTGCCGTCGAGGATCACGTTTTTGTCGTCTAAGTCGGCGACGGTCATCGGGGGGCCGCCCGGCGCGTTGCCGACCTGAAATTTATCGCCGATCTGGATTTCTTTCACCGGAAACTTGTCGCGCGGGACCTGGAGCACGAGGCTCTCGTCGCGCTCGCCGTAGGCCTGGCCGTGGGGCACCTGGAGGGTCTTTTTGTCGCCCTTTTTCAGGCCGCCCATCTGGGACTCGAGGCCGGGGATCATCTGCCCCACCCCTTCCATGAAGGTGAAGGGCTCGCCGCCCTCGGTGGAGTCGATGAGATTGCCGTTGGGATCGGTCAGCGCGTAGTGGAACGAAACAACTCGAGGATTGGACATGTTTTTCTCCTTGGCCTCGAAGCCTAATCGACTTATCTTCGCGAAATCCAGCGTTTTTCCGCGAACCGGGCGAGATTTCTGTAACCGATGTCGCCGCCCCGGCGTCCGAAGGGACGTGCGGGAAAAAAACGAATTTTTCTCAAGGAGGCCGACCATGCGTTCCACGACCCTTTCTTTTCTGCGCGTCTTCGGCGGCATCGCTTTGGCCGCCTGCGCCGTCTCCGCCCAGGCCTTGGAGGCCCCCAAGATGAAGTACCAGGGCCTGGACAAAAACAACGACGGCGTGATCACCCGCCAGGAATGGCGCGGCAGCAGCCGCTCCTTTCGCAACCAAGACTGGAACAACGACGGGGTCCTTTCCGGCGTCGAGCTGCAGGCCGGCGCCAAGCGCCCCGGCTCCGCCTTCGAGACGACCTATCAGGCCCGCTTCGAGGAGCTGGACGTCAACAACGACGGAATCCTCGTCAAGACCGAGTGGCGCGGCAATATCCGGGACTTCTACAAGCTCGACGACAACGGCGACAAGGTCCTGACCCGCGTGGAATTCTCCGACCGCGAGGACGAGCGCCTCGACCGCTTCGACACCCTGGATAAGAACAACGACGGCATCGTCTCCCGCGGCGAGTGGAAAGAGAGCCGCGAGCTCTTCGAGCGCTTCGACGACAACCGCGACGGGGTCTTAAGCCGGTCGGAGTTCTTCCGCAAGCGCGAGTCCGGAGACCCAAGCTTCGCCGCCCTGGACGACAACCGCGACGGCATTGTCTCCAAGACCGAATGGCGGGGAAAGAGCGAGGACTTCAAGCGGATCGACGTCGACCGCAACGGCGTCATCACCGTCCTCGAATACCGACAACGCAACACGGTCTATCGGCCCGTCACCAAATAGCCCATCAATCGCTGGACCTTGAGCGGGGAATCTTTTATGGGATTTCCTTCGAGGTTCGGCCCATGACCCCAAAAAACCCGCGGCTCTTCGTTCCCGGCGACCTGGACGGATTTTTCGGCCTGTTCATCGACAATCTGCTGCAGCTGATGCTGATCGCCGTCTTCAGCACCGCGGTGGCCGGCCTGCCCGAGTCCTTGGTCACCCATCGGATCCTGCCGGGGGCCGCCGTTTCCATCCTCTTGGGAAACGTCTTCTATTCCTGGCAGGCCTGGCGCCTGGCGAAGCGCAGCGGCCGGGACGACGTCACGGCCCTGCCCTACGGGATCAATACCCCCAGCCTGGTCGCATTTCTCTTCCTGATCATGGGGCCCATCTATCAGGAGACGCAAAATCCGACCTTGGTCTGGCAGGTCGGCCTCTTCGCCTGCCTGCTCAGCGGCCTGCTCGAGACCGCGGGCGCCTTCTTCGGCGACTGGCTGCGGCGCCACACGCCCCGGGCGGCCCTGCTCTCCTCTTTGGCGGGCGTCGCGCTCACCTTCATCGCCTTGGGCTTCATCTTCCAGATCTTCGCCTCGCCCGCCGTCGCGCTTTTGCCGATGATGCTGATCCTCTTCGCCTACGCGGCGAAGGTCAAATGGCCCCTCGGCCTGCCCGGTGGCTTCGTCGCCGTCCTCTTGGGCGTGGGACTCGCCTGGCTGCTGCGTCTCTTGGGCTTCGACTATTTCCAGCCGGCGGCCTTAAGCTACAGCTTCGGCTTTCATCCGCCGCAGCCGGTGCCCGGCGACTTCGTCGCGATGCTCGGCAGCTCCTGGGGCTGGCGGCACATGGCGGTGATCTTTCCCATGGCCCTGTTCAACTTGATCGGCTCGCTGCAAAATTTGGAGAGCGCCGAGGCGGCGGGCGACCGTTATGAGACGCGGCCTTCCTTGATCGCCAATGGACTGTGCAGCGTCCTGGCCGCCTTCCTCGGTTCGGCCTTTCCCACCACGATCTACATCGGCCATCCCGGCTGGAAGGCGATGGGCGCGCGGATCGGCTATTCGCTGCTGAACGGGGCCCTCATCACCCTGCTCTGCCTCTTCGGCGGGATTTCCTTGGTCTTGAGGTTCGTGCCCCTCGAGGCGACGCTGGGAATCCTGCTCTGGATAGGTCTGGTGATGACCGCCCAGGCCTTCCAGGAGGTGCCGCGACGCCACGCCCTCGCCGTCGCGATGGGGCTCATCCCCTCCCTAGCCGCTTGGACGCTCATGGTGGTCGAGACCTCCCTGCAGAAGGCCGGGACGACGCTCTTCGCGGTCGCGCCCGATTTCGGCAACCAGCTCTTCATCCACGGCGTGATCGCGCTCAATCAGGGATTCCTGATCAGCTCGATGATCCTGGCCTCGGTGGTCGTGTTTTTGGTCGAGCGGGAATTTCTCAAGGCCGCGGCCTGGAGCGCGGCGGCGGCCGCCCTGGCGGCGGTGGGCCTGATCCACGCCTACGACCTCGCCCCGCAGGGGGTGCAGAATCGCTTCGGCTGGGCCGCGGCGCCGGAGTTCGCCCTGTCCTACGGATTGAGCGCGGCGGTCTTCCTGGCGGCGGCCTTTTGGGTCAAGTCTCCGGGCGGGGGCGAGGCGCTGCCTACTCGTCCAGGACGAAGGTGATCCAGCACTCCACGCGGTACTCGACGATCCGCTTCTTGTCCACCTTGGCCTTCTGGGAGACGACCTCCAGACCGGTGATGCCGCGCAGGGTCTTGGCGGCGCGGCTGATGGCCTGGTTGACGGCGTCGTGGAAGCTTTCCTTGGAGGAAGCCACGATTTGGGTCTTGCGAGCGACGGCCATAAGAGACTCCTTTCGAGGTTTTGGGATGGGGAAATTATAGGGGTCTCGCCCCGATTTAAAAACTATTATTTCAAGGAGCCCCGCATGTCCTTTTCCGATTACCACTTTACGACCCATTGGAAGATCCAGGCCGCCCCCGAGGCGATTTACCGGGTGTTGAAGGACGGACACCGCTATCAGGATTGGTGGAAGCCGGCCTACGTGCGCACCGAGAAGGTGGGGGAAAAGAAGGTGCGGGCCTTGGTCCGCGCCCTTCTACCTTACACCCTGGAATTTACGACGGAGTTGATCCGGGAAGAGCCGCCGCGCGAGTTGGAGCTGCGTTCCACGGGGGAGCTGGAGGGCCGGGGGCTTTGGGTCCTGAAGCCGAACGGAGGCGCCACCGACGTGCATTTCTACTGGGACGTCCGCGCGAACAAGCGCTTGCTGCGCTGGCTTTCGTTTTTGCTGAAGCCCGTGTTCCAGAGGAACCACGATTGGGTGATGCGGCAGGGAGAGCCGCTCTTACAGCAGGAAGTGACGCGGAGGGGCGAATAGCCCGCCGGGCCGGGGCGACCCCCTACAAGGCGGAATTCGCCTTGGGCGCGCCGGAGAGCAGGCGCTTGGCGATCCCCACGATCATCGGCAGGATCGAGACGAAAACCACGACCAGGATGATCAGGTGGATCTTCTCTCCCCAGGGGCTGCGGCCCAGGAAATATCCCAGCATTGTCAACGAAAACACCCAACCGATGCCTCCGAAGATATTGAACATCACGAACCGGCGGTAGGACATGTCGGCCACGCCGGCGATGAAGGGCACGAAGGTCCGCATGATCGGCACGAAGCGCGCCAGGATGATCGCCTTGCCGCCGTGCTTTTCGTAGAAGGCGTGGGCCTCGAGGGCGTATTTTTTCTTGAAAAAGCGATTGTCGGGTTTATCGAAGATCTTGGGACCCGTTTTGCGTCCCAGAAGAAATCCCACTTGATCGCCGATGATCGCCGCCGCCATCAAGGTCAGGTTGACGGTCCAAATATTCAGGATGGGTTCGCCCCCGCTGAGCGAGCGCGAGCAGAGCACGCCCGCGGTCACCAAGAGCGAGTCGCCCGGCAGAAAAAAGCCCACCAAAAGCCCCGTCTCGGCAAAGACGATCGCGATCAGGACGGCCAGCCCGCCGGAGCGGATCAGGGCCTCGATGCCCTCGGGGGTGTGGAGGTTGGTGATCAGGTCGAAGAGTTCCTGCATGGGCCTGGGCTAGCACGCTTCGCCCTCGCCTCCAAGCGAAAGGCTCAAGGTTGGATCCGGGTGCGGAAGACCCAATCCCAAAGCGGCGTGGTGACGCCGAAGTTCCCGTGGGGGTCCTTGAAGTGGTGGCGCAGGTGATAGGCCTTCCAGTATTTCATCACAGGGCCGCGGGCCGGGCCGAAGTGGGCCGAATAGTGCACCCATTCGTAGAGGAAATAGCCGAGAAAAAGGCCGACTTCCATCAGGAGGCCTCGCGCCAGGCTGCCCGTCGCGAGGGAAAAGAGCAGGACCTCCGCCGGACCCAGCAGAAAGCCGACGAAGGGCGGGGCCAGGATCAGGTCCTGGGCCTCGACGTCGCGGTGGTGGGCCAGGTGAAGGCCGGAGTTGAAGGTCTTCCAGGGTTCTCCGCCCCGCGTGCGGTGGAAGGAGAAGCGGTGCAGGAGGTATTCCACCAGCGTCCAGGCGATGACCCCCAGGCCGATCCAGAGCAAGGCCGAGGGCCAAGACCTCGTTTCCAAATGCAGGGACCACAGCATTAAGCCGACGCCCACGGGGACGTAGATGGCGATCGTGACCCAGGGGTGGTCGAAGCGGGTGAAGAAAAGCCTCAATGCGGGGTGTCGGAAGGGTTGGTAGGAGGACGTCCGTTTCATAGGGTTCTCGTGGGTAAAACGGAGTGCCGATAAGAGGGCATTACTTTCGCTGATTAGCCGGCAAAATCGTCTTGCGCAATCTAATACTTTTCGGCGTAACCTCAACCAATTCATCATCTTTGATGAACTCGATCGCCCGTTCCAAGGTCATGGGCAGGACGGGCGTCAGGATGACGTTCTCGTCCTTGCCGGCGGCGCGCATGTTGGTAAGTTTCTTTTCCTTGCAGGGATTCACGTTGAGGTCGTTGTCGCGGTTGTGCTCGCCGATGATCATCCCCTCGTAGACGGGGACGCCGGGGCCGATGAAGAGGATGCCGCGGGGCTCGAGGTGGAACAAGGCGTAAGGGACGCTCTCGCCCATCCGGTCGCAGACCAGCGAGCCGCTCACCCGGCTCTTGATCTCGCCGCGGAGGGGTTCGTAGCCGCTTAGGTAGGAATTCATCAAGCCGACGCCCTTGGTGTCGGTGAGGAACTCGTTGCGGTAGCCGATCAGGCCCCGCGAGGGGATCGAGAATTCGAGGCGGATCCGGCCGGTGCCGTGGTTGACCATGTTGATCATCCGGCCCTGCCGCATCGAGAGCTTCTCGGTGATGATCCCCATGAAATCCTCGGGGATGTCGACGAAGAGATGCTCGATGGGCTCGAGCCGGACGCCGCCCTCTTCCTTGAAGATGATCTGGGGGCGTCCGACGGCCAGCTCGAAGCCCTCGCGGCGCATGGTCTCGATCAGGATGGCCATCTGGAACTCGCCGCGGCCCTTGACCAAAAAACTATCCGGGGTCTCGCCTTCCTCCACCCTGAGCGCCACATTGTGCAGGGTCTCTTTCTGCAGGCGCTCGAGGATCTTTCGGGATTGGACGAACTTCCCCTCCCGCCCCGAAAAGGGCGAGGTGTTGATCATGAACTTCATCGCCACGGTAGGCTCGTCGACCACCAAACGCTTCAGGGCCTTGGGCTGGGCCACGGTGCAGATGGTGTCGCCGATCGCGACGTCCTCGATGCCCGAGAGGATCACGATATCGCCGGGCTCGACCTGATCGACCTCTTGGAATTTGAGTCCCTCGTAGGTTTGCAAGTTGGAGACCTTGAGGGCCTTGGCCTGGCCGTCTTTGCCGATGCAGGTCAGGCTGTCGTTCTTCTTCGCCGTGCCCTGAAAGACGCGGCCGATGGCGAGGCGCCCCAGGTAATCGGAGTAGCCGAGATTGGTGACCAGCATTTGAAACGGCTCGGCGGGGTCGTAGCCGGGGGCCGGGACCTCTTGGATGATGGCGTCGAAGAGCGGACCCAAGTCGGAGCCTTTTTCCTGCAAGGTCCGCTGTGCGATGCCCTCGCGGCCGATCGCGTAGAGGATGGGGAACTCGATCTGGGTCTCGTCGGCGTCGAGGTCGATGAAAAGATCGTAGAGCTCGTTCAAGACCTCCTGCGGGCGCGCGTCCTTGCGGTCGATCTTGTTGATGACGACGATGATCTTGAGGTGGCCCTCGAGGGCCTTTTTAAGGACGAAGCGGGTCTGGGGCAAGGGCCCCTCGGAGGAATCCACCAGCAGGATGGCCCCGTCGACCATCTTCAGGCCGCGCTCGACCTCGCCGCCGAAGTCGGCGTGGCCGGGGGTGTCGATGATGTTGATCTTGGTGCCCTTGTAGCTGACCGCGCAGTTCTTGGAGGCGATGGTGATGCCGCGCTCCCGCTCGAGGTCCATGCTGTCCATCATCCGGTCGACGGTCTCTTGGTTGGCACGAAAGGTGCCGGCCTGTTTCAGCATGAAATCGACCAAGGTCGTCTTGCCGTGGTCGACGTGGGCGATGATGGCGACGTTGCGGATCTTCTCGTTGTGCGCGGGACTTTTCATAGTTTTCCTTCGGGAGCGTTCCTAGCGGGGCTTGGCTTGCGAAGGCAAGGCTTTTTGCGCCTATTTTCGGAGAAATCCGCGGCCTAGTCCAGGTGGGCGCCGACGCCCTCGGGGCCGGGCGAGAAGATCTCCTGCAGGACCCGGCAGCGGTAGGCGAAGATCTTGTCGAGATCGCGGCGTACCAGGAGCCGGTTGACGAGCGCTCCGCCCAGGACGGCGTATTCGACCAGGTCTTCGACCTGGGTGCCGCCGTCTTTCTCCGTGAAGAGGTGCTGGTGCACCCAGCGTCGGTAAGGGCCCCGCCGTTGTTCGTCGACGAAGCGGAAGGGAGGCTCCCAGGCGCTGATCTCGCTCCGCCAGCGGATCGGGAGGCCCCGCAGGCGGAGGCGGTAGTCGATCAAGGTGCCCTGCTTGATTTCGGGCGTGCTCGATTTCAGCACCTTGAAACGAAGCCAAGGCGGCGTGATCCGCTGCAGGTTGGCGGGGTCGGCGAAAAAGGGAAAGAGCTCCGCGCGGGGCGTCGGCAGCCAGAGCGAGCTTTTCAGCAAGAAGGTCTTCATTCAATCCTTCCAGAGCCCGAGGCCTTGCTGCCGCGCCTGGCGTTCCAGGTCGAGGAACTCCGCCTTGTAACGGTAGTCGAAGTTGCGGAAGGCGTCCGCCCAGCCGTAGCGGATCAGCTCGCGGTTGACCAGGTATTCCCGCGCTTCGGAGTTTTCTCCCTTTTTGGGGCGGGGGGCCTGGACGGCCTTGGCGAAGCGCTCCGGCTTGATCCGGACGTAGACGTAGGCCAGGGAGCGTTGGTATTTGTCGCGGCTCGTCTGGTCGAACTCGAGCCGCACCGGCCCCTTCCCCACCAGCTTTTTCAGCACTTCGTAGGATTTCTTCCCCATCTTGAGGAGGGTCTTCGCGTCCCGGTGGGTACGCTCGGCGTCGCGGTACAGCTTGTCGTTGCGATGCAGCTCGGGGGCGTCGATGCCGATCAAGCGAACTTTGCGGCCGTCCTTCAGCTTGAGGGTGTCGCCGTCGTAGATCTTTTTCACCGAGATCCATTCGGCCTCGGCGAGCAGCGGGGCCGGCCACAAGGCCAGCCACAACAGGAAAATTCCGGCCGCGCGCCTCATTCCGCCCCGCCCTCGCGGCAATGCGTGAGATCGGTCATCGGTACCTCTGGAGGATGGTGCGGGAGAATTGGACGACGTAGTTGACCCCGGAGCCGACCGCAATGACCAGGGAGAGGATCAGGAGGATCCAGCCCATCCGGCCGAAATCGAGGCCGAGGAAGGGGTAATAGACCATGAGGCCGATCAGGGCGAGGGTCTGGGTGGCGGCCTTCTTCTTGCCCCAGTAGTCCGCGGGGAGGTCGATCTGCTCGGAGGCCGCCATGCCCCGCAGCGCGGTGACCGAGATCTCGCGGGCCAGGAACAGGATGACCATCCAGGCCGGGATGCGGCCGATCGGGATCAGCATGATCATCACCGCCAGGATCAGAAGCTTGTCGGCCAAGGGGTCGAAGTATTTCCCGAAGACCCCGTTGATGTTGAACTTGCGCGCGTAATAGCCGTCGACCAGGTCGCTGACCCCGGCTAGGATGAAGACCAGGGCCGCCGCGATGCCCATGACTAGGTTGTCGCGGACGCTCTTTTCAGGCGAGATTTCGGCGATCAGGACGAGGACGACGGGAATCAGCAGGATTCTGCCCAGGGTGAGGTAGTTGGGGAGATTGAAATACTCCCGTCTTTTGGCCGATTTCAAGCTGTCCATACCAGTGTCGAAGCGCTTAAGTGCCGAAGTGCTTAAGTTTCGGGGCGCAAAATACGATAAAATCTCCCGATAAGCCAAGGAAACTTCGATGCTTGACAAGGCCTCGCCCATCGCACATGCAAAGGGCGAATGAATCGGCACTACGATTTCATCGTCCTGGGGAGCGGCATCGCCGGCTTGAGCTTCGCCTTGCAGGCGGCCCGTCACGGCGGCGTCGCGGTCCTCACCAAGAAGAACAGCGCCGAATCCAACACGAATTACGCCCAAGGCGGCATCGCCTCCGTCGTCTCCCCTTCCGACAACCTCGAATTTCACATCAAGGACACCCTCGAGACCGGCGCCGGCCTTTGCCACGAGGAGGTCGTCCGCCGCGTCGTCGGCGAGGGGCCGCACGTCGTGCAAGAGCTGATCGACTTCGGCGTCGAGTTCAGCCGCGGCGAGTCCGGGGATTTCGACCTGGGTCGCGAGGGGGGCCACAGCGCCCGGCGCGTCCTGCACGCCGGGGACTTCACCGGGCGGGTGATCGAGCAGGCCCTGCTCGCCTCCGTCAAGGCCCACCCCAATATCCAAATCCTCGAGCACCACTTCGCCATCGACCTGCTGACCTCCCGCAAGCTGGGCATCGAGGAGAATCAGCCCAACCGCTGCCTGGGCGCCTACGTCCTCGACACCGTGAATCGCCGCGTCGAGACCTTCACCTCGGGCGTGACCGTCCTCGCCACCGGCGGGGCCGGTAAGGTCTACCTCTACACCAGCAATCCCGACATCGCGACCGGCGACGGCCTGGCGATGGCCTGGCGCGCGGGGGCCAAGGTGGCCAATCTCGAGTTCGTCCAGTTTCATCCGACTTGCCTCTATCATCCCAAGGCCAAGTCCTTTCTGCTCTCCGAGGCCTTGCGCGGCGAAGGGGGGATCCTGCGCCTGCGCGACGGCGAGGCCTTCATGGAGCGCTACGATCCGCGCAAAGAGCTCGCACCCCGCGACATCGTCGCCCGGGCCATCGATTACGAATTGAAAAAGCGCGGCGAGGATTACGTCCTCTTGGACATGACCCATCTCCCCGCCGAATACCTGCGCGAGCGCTTCCCCAACATCTGCGCGAAGCTTTTAGAATTCGGCTACGACCTCCGCCGCGAGCCGGTGCCGGTGGTCCCGGCCGCCCACTACATGTGCGGCGGCGTGGTCGTGAACGAGCGGGCCGAGACCTCGCTGAAGAACCTCTTCGCCTGCGGCGAGGTCACCTTCACCGGCCTGCACGGCGGCAACCGCCTGGCGAGCAATTCCCTGCTCGAAGCCGTCGTCTACGCCGACTTGGCCGCGAAGCACGCCCCGGAGCGCCTCGCGGACGCCGCCGCGCCGAGCGTGGACATCCCCGCCTGGAATCCCGGCGACGCCTCGGACTCCGACGAGGCGGTGGTGATCAAGCAAAACTGGGACGAGATCCGCCACTTCATGTGGAACTACGTGGGCATCGTCCGCACCAACAAGCGCCTGCTGCGCGCGAAGAAGCGGATCGAGCTGCTCAAGGAAGAGATCAAGGAATACTACTGGAACTCGGTCGTGACCTCCGACCTGCTGGAGCTGCGCAACATCGCCTGCGTCGCCGAGCTGATCATCCTCTCGGCGCTGTGGCGCAAGGAGAGCCGCGGCCTGCATTACAACCTCGACTTCCCCTCCCCCTCGGAGCTTTATCGGCGGGATACGATCCTGGAGCCGTAGGAGCGAACCTCGTGTTCGCCCTTCGTGCACGGATGGGGAGGGCGAACACGAGGTTCGCCCCTACTGAAACTTGAGCGCTCCGCCCCCCGCCACGCCGTGGATCCGCAAAGAAAAGGGAACCTGCCGGTCGCGCAGTCCCTCATAGGGAAACACCACGCGGTATCCCTGGAACCACAGGTTGAGGTAATTGAAGAAATAAAGCTCGAAGGGCGTGAGGGAGATCTTTTGGACCTCCTTCGGCTTGTAGATCTTGCCGCCGACGTCGAGACTCAAGTCCTGCAGGGACTTCTCGTCCCCCAATTCCATCATCTCGCGCTTCCGGCCGTAGAGGGCGACGAAGAAGGTCGCCTCGGGATCCTGGGCCACCCAAGGGGCGGCACGCTCCTTCGCGCGCTGGTCCTGGCCGTAGGGGTAGACCTTGTCGTATTCGGCTCGAAAGGCCTCGCGGAATTCGTCGGAGGCGTAGGTCGCGTAGACCATCAACGTAGCCTGCAGGTCCTGCCAATTGTAGTACTCGGCCTTCTGAGTGTAGCGCCGCAGCACTTTGCCGTAAGGGTCCTTAAGCGGAAAGACGCTGTCCTTGGCGAGCGCGGGCCCGGCGCAAAACAGGAATGCCAAAACCAAGATACCTCGCCAT
Organism: bacterium; assembly: GCA_048499175.1. Taxonomy (GTDB): domain Bacteria; phylum UBA10199; class UBA10199; order DSSB01; family DSSB01; genus DSSB01. The sequence continues at coordinate 5,520 of JASOAK010000015.1, read as the reverse complement.
TTCTTCATAAGGGCCCTCACGCCAGCAATTCCGTCTTGGTGAAAAGACTCCGCACTTTCAATCCCTCCGCCTCGAGGGCCTCGCGCCCGCCCTCTTCCCGGTCGACGATCACCATCACGCCCAAGGGGACCAGACCGGCCTCGCGGACCGCTCGGCAGGCCTTCAGGATGGAGCCGCCGGTGGTGATGACGTCTTCGACCAGGATCACGCGCATTCCCGGTCTAAGATGACTCGCCCCTTCGATCCAGCTCATCGTGCCGTGGCCCTTGGGTTCCTTGCGGACGATGAAGCTGAGCAGCGGGAAGCCGCGCAGGAAGGAGGTGACGGCGATCGCCGTGGCGATGGGGTCGGCGCCGAGGGTGGGGCCGCCGGTGGCCTCGGCCTCGGCGAAGTGCTCGGCCGCGAGCTCGCCCATCAGCTGGCCGACCAGCGTCGCTCCCTCGGGGTGCAGGGTGGTCTGCTTCCCGTCGAAGTAGAAGTCGCTCATCCGCCCCGAGGCCAGCCGCACCTCGCGCTTCTGGTAGCTGAATTTCAGGATCAATTCTTTGAGCCGTCGCCGGCGCTCCGCGTTCACTTGTGCAACCTCGCTTCCAGCCAGTGTTCGATGTCGCGAAAGACCTTCTCTTTGCCGACCTCGTTGAAGGTCTCGTGAAAGTAGCCGGGATAGATCTTGAGCTGCTTGTCCTTGCCCTCGAGGCGCTCAAAGAACTCCCGGCTGCCCTCGGCCGCCGTGATCTTGTCGTCGCCGCCGTGGACGATCAGGAGCGGGGTCTTGATCCGGGGCGCCAGGGCCATCACCTCGTCTAGGTTTTTCAGGATTTCGGCGCCCAGCTTCAGGCTGATCTTGCGGGCCACCAGGGGGTCTTCTTCATAGGCGCGCACGACGGCCTCGTCGTGCGAGACCCAGGAGGCGTGGATGTCGTTGGGAATAAGCACCTCGGGCAGGAAGCGCGAGGCGGCGGTGCCGAGGATTTTTTTCAGGGCCGGGACCGGCAGTGCCAATTTCAAGTTGGGGCCGGAGAGCACCGCGCCTTTGATGTCCTTGGGCTTTCGGGCCAGGTAATTGACGCCGACCTGCCCGCCGAAGGAATGGGCGACGAGGAATACGGGCTGTTTCGACTCGCGTTCGCGGACCAGGCCGACGAAACGCTCGAGGTCGTCGACCAAGTCTTGGAATCGGTCGGCGTGCGAGCGCGGTCCGGGACTCTTGCCGTGGCCGCGTTGGTCCATCAAGTAGAGGGCCCAGCCCTGCTCGAGGAAGTAGTCGATGAAAAAACGGTAGCGGCCGGAGTGCTCGCCCAAGCCGTGCAGGACGACGAGGGCCCCCTTCTTTTTTTCGGGCATCCAGGACTGGAAGTACAGCTCATAGCCGTCCCAGGTTTTGAAGAATTGGTGCGTCGGCTCCGCGGCCTTCATGGAATCTCCCCAAGGCTCGATCTCTCGACCCAACCTTCCTTCCCCGAGGCGCTTTTGACAAGCGCAAAATCGCCCCGCGACTTGCGCAGCCGCACCAGGGCGCCGTCCTTCAGCTCCTCGCGGCTGGCCGCGTCGGGCAGCGGGTTTTCGCGCAGGGCGACGCTCGGAGCGACGATCAGGGCTGGCTCGGAGAACCAGCCGGGCGGCCGGCGCAGCGCGAATTGGAACAGCCCATACAGGAGCGGCAAGGCGCAGCAGGCCGCCGCGAGGGCGAAGACGGTCTTGCGCCTCAGCCGGAAGGCGGCCAGGAAGGCGAAGAGGCCCAGGCTGCCCAGGGCGGCGAGGACCAAGGCCTCGGAGGCGTTGAGGGAAAGGCGGTACCAGGGGACCTTGCGCAGCAAGGCGCGGGGGCCCTCCGCCGGCGGGGCCTTGTCGACCTTGGCCTCGAGGAAGGCCAGGTTGTGGCGGATGTCCGGGTCGCGCGGCGACCAATCGCGGGCGCCGAGGAAGTAGCGGCGGGCCTGCCCCACCTTGCCGAGGCGCCAATAGGCGCTGGCGATGTTGTAGTAGAGGTCGCCGTTGTGGAAGCCGATCTCGCCCAGCTCGTTCCAGCCGCGGATCGCGTTTTCGTAGCGGCCGGCTTGGTAGTCGGCCTGGGCCTGGTTGGCGAGCTCGGCGGGGGTGACGGCGCGGGCGGAGGCGGGGAAGAACGCAAGACAGGCGATGATGAAAAATTTTCTAAGATTCATAAAAGTTGCGGACCTTGCTTGGGACACTGCGGTCCTGTTCGCCCTCTTGTCGGGTTCAGAAAATATAGTTTTTCAAATCGGCACCACTTCCGTAGGGGCAGGCCCCCGCGCCTGCCCTGCGGCGTTCGGGCGGGCTCAGGGGCCCGCCCCTACATAAAAATGCAATACTTTCAACCCTACGTCGCTTTCTCGATCTCCCTTAACAAATCCATCGCCTCCAGCTTCAGCATCTTGTCGCTGGGGCGCTTGTCCGCCGCCCCGCCGTACTGCCACATGTCGAGCTGCTCGAGGAAATACACGGCGCGGCGGTAGGTCTCGATGGGCACGCCGCGCGATTTCAACAAGTCCTCGATCTCCAGCGGCGTCAGCGCCGTGCCTTTCACCAAAAAGCGGTCGCTCAAGTACTGCTTGAAGGCGAGGCTAAGCTTCGAGAAGTCCGTCTCGCCGCCCAACTTCTGCACCGCGGCCTTGGCCAGTTTGAAGGCGCGGCTGCGCTTGCGGTCGTCGGCGTGGGCCAGCGAGCGGGCGCGGTAACGGCCCCAGCCGATCAAGGCGAGGAAGCCCAAGGGCGCCCCCAGCAGGACGGCCCAGGCGGTCGCGCCTTCCCAGGGGCGCAGCGCTTGGCTGTGGAGGATCGCCGCGGTCGGTTTGAGCGGGCGCAGGTCGAAGGCCGGTCCCTGGGCGGCTGGGGTCTTGGAATCCTCGAGGCCCGCCGTCACCAGTTTTTCCGAGGAGGGGCTGCCGAGGATGTGCACCGTGAGCGGCGCGGTGCTCAGCTTCTCGTAGGTCCCCGTCTCCGGGTTGAAGTAGCTGAACTCCTGGGCCGGGATGCCCGTGGTCCCCGGCCGTTCGGCGACCAGGGCGTACTCGAAGATCTTCTTGCCGGAGAGGCCCTGAAGGCTCTTGTCCAGCTTGACCTCCGGCTTCGAGGGATAGACCTTGAAGTAATCCAAGTTTTGCAGGTCCGGGAGGTTGGCCTCGCGGATGTTGCCCTTTCCCGAGACTTCGATCTTGAGGTTGCTGGTCTCGCCCAGGTTGAGGCTGTCCTTGCTGAGCGTGCTGGCGATCGCGAATTGCCCGACCAGGCCGGTGAAGTCCTTGGGCGGCGGCGGCAGCTCTTTCACTTTAATCCCCACGCTGGCCGCCGTGAAGGTCCGCGGCTTGCTGGTCACGGCGAAGCCCTGAAAGAAGGGGTCGTCGAAGGGCCCGCGGTTGATCCGCACCGGGACGTTGCCTTTCACCTTGGTCTCGCCGGTTTGCAGATCGCCCGCCTTGGTCGGAAACAGGGCGAAGCGCCACTCGTTGACCGCGTAGCGTCGGCCGCCGAGCTCGGTCTCGTACTTGCGCTCCTTCATCAGCTCTTCGGTGAAAAAGTCCTTGAAGTCCGGCAGGCTTAAGGTCGCGCCGGAGATGCTGACCGAGGAATAAAGCCGGAAGGTGAAGATCACCTGCTGGCCGACGTAGACCTCCTTGCGGTCCGTCTCGGCGGTGACGAAGGTGTCGGCATAGGCCTTGTCGTCGGGCGGGGCCGGCGCCTGCGGGGGCTGCCGGGGCCAGGGCTGCGGCATGCCGGGCATCTGCGGAAAGCCCGGCGGCGCCGACGGAAAACCCGGCATTTGGGGAAAATTCGGCTGGGTTTGGTAGCCGGGCCCTCCCCCGCCTGCGTCCGGCGTGACGCGGACGCGGACCGGGCCGGCGCTGTATTCTTGTCCTTCGATGTAAACCTTCACGGGGCCGATTTGAAAATCGCCCACCCGGCGCGGGGAAAGCACATAGGTGAAGGTCTTGCTCACCGACATCTCGCCGTTGACGATCTCGACGGAGTTCGCCGTCGAGCGGCCGACGACGTCGAAGTTGCCGAGCGGCGGGATCTCGGGCGTGGTGAGGGCGCTGCCGCCGCGGATCTCGACGGTCATCGTCAGGGTGTCGTCCATCGAGACGGTGTCTTGGTCGACCTCGACGTGGACGGTGGGCTGCGCGAGGGCCTTGGAGCCGGCGCAGAGGCACGCCGCCGTCAGAGCTGCCATGATGTAGTTGCGAAATGGACGCATCGCCTACCAGTCGTTTTCCGGGGTCCGGGAGCGCCCCATGGCCTCCCGGATCTGTTTGTTGCGGATCGCCTCGCTCTTGTCCTCGATCATCTCCAGCCAGCGCTCGGCCTCCTGCTCGCCCGGCCCGGGCTTGGCCTTGACCTTGCCTTGGCGGCCGCCGCCCTTGCCTTCTTTCGGCGCCTCTCCGGCGGCCTCCAGCTGGCCCTCGAGGTTGGGCTTCTTCTGGCCCTGACCCGAGTCGCCGCGGTCTTGGGCCCCTTGGGAGGCGTCTCCTTGGCCCTCTTGGGAGTCCTTTTGGGCCTGTTTGTCTCCGGCCTGCTCGCCTTTGCCGGGTTCCGGTTTTTTCGGCTCGCCCTCGGCTTGATCCGGCTGCCGACCAGCCTGCGGGCTTTCCGATTTCTGATCCCCGGGTTTTTCTTGCGCCGGTTGGCCTTGAGACCCGCCCTGGGCCTGCGCTTGCTGCTTTTCGCCCTCGGCGCCCTGGGGCTGGGCCTGGGAGCCGGAATCTTGTTTTGCACCCTGCTGGGCTTGGTTTTGCTGGCCCTGCTCCCCGGCCTCCGGCTGTTTTTGCTTCTCCGGCTGCTGGCCGCTTTGGCCCTCTGGCGGCGGCTTTTCCTGCTCCGCCTGTTGCGACTCTTTCTTTTGATCCTGTCCCTGGCCTCCTTGGGCCTGCTGTGAGTCCTGTTGCTCCTCCTTTTGACCGCCCTGCCCTTGCTGCTGTTGGTCCTGGGGTTTTTGCCCCTGGGACTGGGCCTGGTCTTGTTTTTGCGGCTCCGAACCGGAGCTCTGCTGCTGTTGGTCTTGCTGGCCGCCCTGGGCCTGCTGTTGTGGTTCGCCTTGTTGGTTCTGCTGCTGTTGCTGCTCTTGTTGCTGCCGCTGGGCCTCTTGCTGCTTTTGCAGCTGGCGCTTGACGAACTCGAGGTTGAGCTTGGCCTCGGCGTCGTCGGGCTTCAGCTTGAGGGCCTGCTCGTAGGCCTGGATCGACTCCGGCAGCTTGCCTAAGCGGTATTGGGTGTTGCCGAGATTGTAAAGGGCTTGTTCTTGCAGCGCCGGAGTCCCCGTCTTGGCCGCGGCCTCGAAGCTCTCGCGGGCCTTATCGAAGGCGCCCATCCGGTACTGCGTGGCGCCCAGGTTGTAGAAGTCCTGGGCGTCGGCGTCGGCCTTCAAGTTTTCCTCGAAGTTCTTTTGGGCCTCCGGGTAGTTCTTCTCCTCGTAGGCCTTGCGGCCCCGGTATTCCCTCCAAGTGTCCCAAGGGCCCGCCCAGGCGTGGCCGGGCGCAAGGCCCAGCGCCAACAGGGCGAGGC
>JASOAK010000014.1:0-80305 GCA_048499175.1 bacterium | reverse complement strand
ACATTTCTCGCCTCGGTGCTAATACGAGGCCATGGCGGAGCAATACAGCGATATCCTTATCCTGGGTACGGATCTCGCGGGCTTGATCACGGGGGCCTTCCTGGCCAAGCGCGGCCTTGCCGTCACCGTCCTCAACTTCGACAAGGACGTCTCCCTCGAAAAGAAGAACATCCAGCCCAACCTGATCACGCACCTGGAGAGCCGCCTCTTCAAGAGCATTTTGGGCCGCCTCTCCATCCTCGACCACGAGCTGAACATCGTCTCGCGTCTCGAGGTGCCCTACCAGGCGGTCCTCCCGCGCCACCGCATCGACGTGTTCCGCGACCGCGAGCGTCTCTACCGCGAACTGAAGCGGGAGTTTCCGCAGGATTTCGAAAACGTGAAGGCCTTCTACGAGACGATGGACCACTTCGACGCCACGCTCGACGCCGAGAAGCTGCAGGAGCTGATCCTGCCCAAGGGGCTGCGCGCCCGCTGGCGCTTCAATAAATTCGTCAAGACGACGGGACTCGACCAACGCGTCTCCGACTTGGTCGCGCGGCTGGGCGCCGACCGCGAGGTGCAATCCTTCTTCGAGGGCCAACTCAAGCTGCTGTCGAAGACCCACAGCGAAAACCCCTTCACCTACCAGATCGCCAAGAGCCTCAGCAACGAGAACTGCGTCCTCTTCGAGGTGAAGGGCGGCATCGGCCACTTGAAAAAGCTGTTCCTGGACAAGATCGAGGCCTATAACGGGCGCGTGAAGAACGAGGCCCAGGTCGAGAAGGTCGAGTTCGAGAAGCGGCGGGTGAAGGGCGTGCAGCTGGGCGGCTTCGAGGGGATGATCGGCTGCCGCTACCTGCTTTGGAACGACGAGATCCGCGGCCTGACGAATTTCCTGCCCAAGGCCTGGCGCACGCGCCGGCTGCGCGCGCGCATCGAGGGCATCAAGCCGCGCTTCTATCATTTCAGCATCCAGTACCAGCTCGACCCCAACGTGATCCCGGTGGGGATGCGCGAGAACGTCATCCTGATCGGCGATCCCGAGGCCGAGCTGACGGGCACCAACTACCTGCACCTCAACGTCTACCACCCGGCGCAAAACGATCCCGAGGGCCAGGCCTTCCTGACGGTGAGCTACCTGCTGGACGCCGAGCGCCTGCACGAGCCCTCGACCTATTTCGACGAGATCCACGGCCGGATCGCGCAGTCCTTGAAGCGCCTGATGCCCTTCTCCGACGGCAGGATCCGACTGCATTTCCCGCTGGAGGGCAAGGCTCCCGAGAACAGCGAGACCCTGTTCTCGATGGAGAAGAGCGACTTCGAGATTTTTCGGGAGAACGCGACCGCCAACCCCATCTACGAGGTCCACCCCAAGGACTTCGGCGGCCTTTTCCCCCTAAGCCACCGCACGCCCTACAAGAACCTCCTGCTCACCAGCCCCGAGCTGCTCGCCGCGCTGGGCTTCGAGGGCAAATTTCTCCTCGGCCTCAAGACCATCGACGAGATCTGGAACGAGGTCGAGGTGGGGCGGAAGAAGGCCATCAAGCAGCGCAAGGTCGAATGAACGCGCCTCTCTCACCACGAGCATTTTATCCCATCCGGCGGCCCCAACTGTAAATTCTCCTTGAAGAGGCTGAATTTACGCCTGACCCAGGACAAAGGCGCGGTCAGATAAGGATCTTCCTCCGCTTTTTCAACATCGTATTTCTTGCCGTTCCGTAAGTAGGAAAGCCGAATGCCGGTGACGCCCCGATGAGCGAGCTCCGCTACGCGGCGCTGCACCTCCACAAAAGGAACCGGCGTTCGATTCACTACCATTTGATAAAAAATGGGTTCGTTGGCGCCGGTGACCAACGCCAAGTCATCCTGATGGCCCCAAACCTGAAACATCCCTTTGCGGATAAAAAAATGATTCGACCTGCCGCCTTCGGTCACCAGGTTACTAAACATATTATAGGAATTACCGGTCTTCCATCCAAGATAAGGAGAGAGTCCATTGAAGAAGATCAATAATGGGAACAGCCATAATACCGACCATCCTCTTGAGAACGAGGTTTCGTCGGCCCAGGACAGTAGATCCGCCTTCCCCAGATAAAAAAAATACCCGTAAAGGAATAACAGGGCGACGGACAACAGCATCCAGACCTGCGGAGCCATTTCCGAAAGCGGAGATTGCCAAATTCCAGGCCCCGAGACCGTATTCCTAAGGAAAAATAGATAGAAACAAGAAAGCAAGGTCAGCGGGATAAACCGTCGTCCTAATTTCGTCATTGCCGGATGTTGTGCCGTCCAACCCGGCAATATCTGCGTGAAGAAAGCCTTTGGTAAGAAGAAAACATAGCAAGCATATACCGCCAACGAAAAATTATAATGCGTGACACCGAGCAGACTGTGAAAAACAATCCCCAGCCCGATGCCGAGATAACGTGTAGGTCGGATCAGCAGCAGAATCGGAATAGCCAATTCCGCAGCAAGAACAGAGATTATCAGAAATGCCCCGAAGGCTCCTTCCGGCTCGGGAAATCCCCCCATCTTTAGTTCTGCCAAGGTAACCTTATAAACAAAAGAAGCACAGGAGACTTGGACGTCAAAAAAGTCCGAATTCAGCTTATGGAAAAAGGCGAAAAAATAAACGATTAAGAGCATGGCCCGCGCCGCCGGCGCCACCGCATCGAGCCAGGCATCGGAACCAAGGCGTCCCGGGACCGCCAAGCGGAGGAACGAAAGAATCAACGCGAGATCCAGGGCGAAAATGAGGACCGAATGGTTGGGGACCTGCGGCATATTCCAAAAAATGGAAGCCGCCTGGACGATGCACAATATCAGGAGATAGGCGATCGATTTGAGGTCGGTTAACAGGAGTACCGCAGGGATCAACAGCGGCAAATGCGATGGATCCGGCCAGCTCAAGCTGACCGATCCCAGCGCTTGAAGAGCGAAAAAGAACGCGAATATCTCGAACCTTGGGGAAATATTAGATACGTTCGACCTTTCCGTCATTTTCTATATCGTTTGGGCCAAGGAGGCGGTCGAATCCGCCGGAATACCGAATCTGGGGATATCGGGAATGTCTGCGCCCCGATCGGAAAACACGGTATCCCTTAAAAACTCGGGAAAATCGTTTTCGAAACGCGCCTCGGGATACTCTTCGTAAGGGACGTAAACGATGCCTCGATCCTCCGCCCAAGGCCTCCAATATTCGAACAGCCTGGTTGCGCCCAGATCCAAGTTCTCAATGACCGTTCGCGCCGCGTTGGGGCAACCTTCAATTAGGTGATTTGCAAAGGATGTGAACTTACAAAGATACTCGAAGGAAAAGCGGGGGTGCGGAACATGGTAATAGGAGGAGAACAAGTCGGGGTGCTCCCGTATCAAGTCCACGACGAAGGGCAGCCCATACCTTTGCTGGCTCAAGGTGGACGGGCTGGAGAACTCCGAAAGCTGGTTTACGAAATCGCGGTAAATGCCGGTACCCGTCAGAGCAGTCAACTTGGTGAAAAAGATGCGATGCGCCCCGAGGGCCCTGTAATGCAGGGCGCGCAACACCGTCGCATCCATATCCGCCTCGGTTTCTTCAGGAAATCCTAAAATAAAGGCCGTGGTGCAAAGCATTCCCAATTCGTTGGCCCGGATCAGAATCGGCTCGAACTTATCCAATTTCAGGTTCTTTTTCATGGTTTCCTGAATTCTTTCCGATCCGCTTTCGACGCCGAAGAAGAGCCCGCTGCATCCGATGGCGTGCATGCGCTCCAACCTCGGAATATCGATGCAGTCGGTCCGTGAACTTGCCGCCCAGCCGAATTCGCGGGGCATATGAGTTTCCATATATTCGCAAAATTCATTCACAAACTTCCTCGAAGTCGTGAAATTGTCGTGGGTGAAATCAAACCGGACAAATCCATATTGACGGTGCAGCACCTCCATCTCGGCAAGTATTCTCGCCGGGGATTTCACCCTGAAATCCCTTTCCCACATCAGCGAAGTGGAACAAAAAGTGCAATGGAAAGGGCACCCCCTGCCGACTTCAATGCTGGGGTTAAAGGGAATGGTTTGAAAATCGATATAGTCCTGAAGGTTGACCAAGGAGTAATCCGGGAATGGAAAATCATCCATATTGGGCACCAAGGCACGCTTGGAGTTGATGCGCACGCTTTCCCCTACCCGCAACGCCACTCCCGGGGTATCCAACAGGCGATCCGGATCAAAGTCGGCTAGCACAATGTCCTCGAGGGTCTTCTCGCCTTCTCCGACGACGATCATGTCGACATACTCAAATCGCTCCAATGTCTCTTTCGGTACCGAAGAAGGCTGCGGCCCCCCAAGGATGACCAGGGAGTCGGGACGACATTCCTTGATCTCCCGTGCCATCCACAAGGCCATCGGAAAATTCGAGCATATCGATGAGATGCCGAATACGCGGGAACGGGATCCCCGGATTCCCTCCCTCATTAATTTCCTCAAATGATCCTCGGTGCAGTTTTTGATCTTTTTGAAATAAAGATCGAAATCCCACACTTCCGCTTCGACACCCAATTTTTTCAACACACCCCCCAAGGTTATCAGGGCCATGGGAAAATATATCGAGGGCTCCGCGGGATCGGTCGTCGGCGGATTTATCAGGATCATCTTTGGTTTCATTCGATTCCCTTGTCCTTGAGCATTCGGGTCAAGGTTTCGATTTGGATCGTGAGATCGCTAATCTGCTTTTTCAAGCTCACAATGGCCCCGTCGCTTTCCTGGAGTTTGAGGAATAATAGCTCTTGATCGGTAAGGCTGCCGTTGCCGGCCAATTTCGCCTCGATATCCTTGAACATGGTGGATTTTCTTACGGTGTATTGCTGCTGAACGTTAGCAACATAGTTACCGGTCAAAGGAGCGGCATGTTCGGCGGTAAGCCAGCCTCGGGTCCCGGGAGAGGCATGCTCCGCCGTGAGCCAGCCTTTAGTGGTGGGATTGGTAGCATGCTCCGCAGTAAGCCAGCCTTTGGTGCCGACTGGGGTCGTAGGGACCGTGGCCTGAGCCAATTTTTTCCCCTGCATGGTTTCTTGAAAGACCTTGGCGCTGTGAGATGCGGCCGTCTCTTCCGCCCAGCTTGGTGCCGCCTTTCCAAACATGGAAAAAATCCCGGTGATCAAAATTGCGATGAGATAGGTGAAATACCCTTTAGCCCGTTTGATAGTGGCCATAAGCCCTCCTTGGAATTTTCAAACGAATAATGATCGGCCTCCTGCGAGGACCGTCTATTGAATCGATTTTTTGGTTGTGCCCCTCCATGTGAGCAAAGCAAAAGCAGTGCCAGGATTGGACATCGAAACTTCTGTAATTATTGGAGAAAAATTTGAGCAGGATTATCAAACTGATAATTTTCTCAGTTTGAAATGGACGAACTGTCAAAGAGACTCATTAGCAATTTCAGGACCATTAAGAGGCTGTTAAAAAATGATTTTATTCCTGCCGGAGTGAATCCGGCTCCATACACCGGTGGTTTTTCAACAGCCTGTTAACGGATTCTTTTCGTCATAAAAATCCCGTCGATCGAGGTTCCATCCTCAAGTCGAAACTCATCGGGACGCATTCCCAGTTCCTGAAACCCCATGCGCCGGTAGAGTTTCCTTGCCGGGAGATTTTCAGCGAAGACTCCAAGATCTATCCAAGATAAAGATCTCTGGTCTCGGGACCATTCCACGGCGCTTTCAAGCAAAACTTGCCCAAGCCCCTGCCCCGTGAAAGCTTTCAACAATCCCATGGAGAGAGTGGCTCGATGAAGAGATTGCGGGACCGTCGATCCTCTTAATTCCAAGTGGCCGATGATCCGGCTATTGGAACTGTCCCACAACAGCCAAGCACGACCCCAACCGGGCGATTGAAGGTCGCGCCCCCAGCGCTCCACCAGAGAACCAGCCATTTTTTCCGGATTGATCGAAGAGTAAAAAGCGAACCGGGGCATACCCGCCTGACCGGATTCCCCTACGTGGAGATTCATATATTCGGCAAGAGGCCTCGCATCTTCGGGGCCGGCCATCTTCAAAATAAGCTCCTCACCGAATCCGTCGGCGGCTTCCCGAGCCTCGGAAGAACCGGATGCGTGCTCCACCCTGATCCAGCGCGATCTTCCCGATGGATCCGCTTCCGAACGGTAAAACCTAATGCTGGAATCCCGAGTTTGGTTCGACGAGGTTCCTTCTTGCAATATATTCGGAGTGGACCGTCTTGGACCGCCGCCGGGTCCTGGACCGTCTCCACCTATGCCTCCGGCTCCCAGGAAAAACCACATGGGGCGCAACAACGGGTGACGGTAGTCAAAAGCTTCTCTCGAAGCGCTTGCGGAGACATAGCGTTCGGCTCTCAGATTCAAGGCCTCCAGGCGGCCTCGGGAAATAAACCTTAGCACGGCTCCGGCCGCGTTATATTGCGCCCATAAGGCGATTCCCTCGGCAAAGAAGGCCCCCGCATCTTGTTCGGGACGAAAGTTGCCAAGAATGGACAGGCCATGGCCAGTGAAGACGCCAAATAGCATTCCAGCCTGAGTCAAAACTCCCTGCCCGACTCTGGAAGCAGGAAAAAAATTTCGCGCCAATCCTCGTGAAACAAAACCCGATCCATGCAGGGCGCCAAACGTCAATGCCGTGGAGATAAGTTCATGACCGACCGCCTCGCCGCTCCATTCAAGCTCTTCCCCCGATAAGGTTCGAATTCCCCGCTCTAGCGCGCAAAACGTCGAGACCTCGGCCGCAAACCCGCTGAAATAGGCAAGGGCTCGAAGCGGACGACCGGAGACCAGATTTCGGAAAAGGATACCTCCGAATAACCTGCCGAAGGGAGCAACCGCCCCAGCGGCAAACATGCTCAGTAAAGATGATCCTAAGGAGCTTCGAGAAAGGGCGCGCCCGTGAAAATCGAGCGTATCGAGGAAGCCCCCTCCCCTGCCCGTCAATATCTCCAGACGCTCGCGGGATCGCGCCCGAATGCCCTCGATGCTATTTTGACTGATGCCATGCGGCGAGACATCGGCATTGGGAATACCGACGGCCACTTCCCTGTAAAGAATCCCCGCCGCCTCGATCCGCCCTTCGCGTTCCAGATCCCGAGCCAGCGAATACATTTCTTCCGCTCGCACCTGAGGATCTTCCTCGGAAAGCACACTGCGTATCGAGGTAAGCTGATTGCCGAACAGGGCTGATGACGTTCCGCCACTAAATTCAACGAAGGTCATAGCATGGGGTTTGGCGATGCCCCGTTCCAAACCGGAAATAGAATTAATTTGCTAAAAAGCTTAGGAATTTAATATCGACCCAATAGCCAAAAGGTTGCTTCGCGGCAAGGGTTTTGAAAAGTGCCGTCAACGGAACGACGAGCCTTCTCATGTTGCGATGCGCCGAATTCCCACGCCGCCGCAACGCTTACCTTATTGACCGATTCGCTTTTCCCTTGTCATAATGGGCCCCTCTCCCTGACGCTTCAAGAACGGCTGTCGTTTCATTCAATAACTCTCGCGTCATCTCCCTTTCCATTTACAAGCCGCAAACCGCGGAGCCGCCGCCTGAACCGGCAGCGCCCGCGAATTCCATTTCCTTGGTGCCTTATATCTCCACCGAGATTCCCCGTATTGCCGAGCCGGCGTCTCCCGGTAAAATCGAGGATGTCGCGCGAGATACGGCGTTCTCGGTGGATGAGAAACCCGCGGAGGAAAAGCCCGCCGAAGAAAATATTCTACTGCAGGCCAAAGTAGAACAAGCGGAGCCCGGGATAAACAGCCAGGCTCCCAGAGAGTCGGCCTCTTGCTCCCTGCATTCAGGGAAGGCCACCGCGGGTGACAATATCCCGTTAGGCGGATTTTTGACCTTGCTGACCATTCTCTTCGTTAAAGTTCGAAAAAAATCGTGGGGCAGGACGCCCACGGCGATATCCAAGTGAGCCGACGAACTTAGCCAAACAAGAATTCGTAGCGCCTCTTCCCGTGCAAAACCCGATAAACCACGACTTGTTTCTTTTCGAAACGGTAGAAAACAAGGTAATTTTCGACGACGATGAAGCGATATCCCCTGGATTTTAGCGATTTGTCTTTTGGAACGGCGCCGGATTCCGGAAATCGCCCCAGTCGTTGAATGGCCTTGTCGAGCCCATCCAAAATTCGAGCCGCGCCGCCTGCGGATTCTCGGGAGACATAATCCAGTACGGCGCTGAGATCCCGCTCAGCGGAGGGCAGATAATAGATAGGATATTTTTTCACGGGAGGAGGGTTCGAAGGCCTCTCATGACTTCGGAATGACGCTTTCGTTTGACCCCTTTTCGATGTTCCATTTCAGCTTCCTCGAGCTTTTGATAGAGCTCGAGCTTCGCCGCCATCTGCTCATAGAGGGCCCGGCTCATCACCACCAATTCTCCTTCTCCGTTCCGCGTGACAAACACGGGTTCCCCCTCCTGGCACAGCTCGAGGACCCGGGGAGTCTTGTTTCTCAGATCGGAAATGGGAATGATCCACGGCATATTTTTCTCCAAAGGGTCAAAAATAACGATTTATCATAATTTTGATAACATAAGGCTCTTGCCGCATCAAGAGGACATTCGACTGCTTTTCGTGAGTCAAGCAGGAAGACGGGAGGGCGCGGAGCACAAGGCGCCTCAAAACATCTTGAAAGCCAAGTAAATCCCCATCCCCAGGGCCAGGGCGGTCTTAAGGAAGCTGGCCACCATTTTCGTCGCGAGCACCGCCCCCGCGTTGACCAAGGCCTTGCCGAAATTCTTGAGCGTGACCCACTCGTAGACGAAGGCCCCGACGAAGGCGCCGAGGAAGATGCCGATCAACGCCCCGACCAAGAACACCGGCACCCCGACGATGGCGCCGATGATGCCGCCGATGAAGGCGCAGACGATCGCGCCGTTGCTGACCTTCAGCGGCTTGCTGCCGAGGGTGCCGACCAGGAATTCCATCAGCTCGCCGAAGGCCGCCAGGCCGATCAATATCAGATTCACGCCGATCGCGGAGCTCGCGCCGCCGTCGAAGGGATAGATCAGCGAATAGAGCAGGCCGCCCACCACGATCACCCAAGTGCCCGGCAGGCCGAGCGGGACCATCAGGACGCCCAGGACGATCGCCAGCAGGACGCCGCCGACCGTACTGAGCCGCAGCAGGTCGCCCCAGGGGATTTGGTTCCAGAGGTTTTTGAGGTATTGCATAAGTCTTGTAGGGGCGAACCTTGCGTTCGCCCTTCCCCTCCCTGCCCTGGGGCGAACACAAGGTTCGCCCCTACAAGTACTCCTGCACCGGCGCGAAGGTCCGGCGGTGCAGCGGCGTCGCCCCGTGCGCCTTCAGCTCGCGCAGGTGCTGCGCCGTCCCGTAGCCCTTGTGCCGGGCGAAGCTGAAGCCCGGATACTCCGCCTCCCGCTCCGCCATCCATCGGTCGCGCGCCACCTTCGCGATCACGCTCGCCGCCGCGATCGAGGCGCAGCGCGCGTCGCCGGCCACGATCGCCCGCTGCGGCAGCTTCAGGTCGGTGACGCGATTTCCGTCGACCAGCAAAAGCTCCGGCTTTACGCCCAATCCCTCCACCGCCAAGCGCATGGCCTTCATCGAGGCCCATAGGATGTTGAGGCGGTCGACCTCCTCCACCGAGACCATCGCGACGCAGGAGGCGACCGCCTCGCGCAGGATCGCCTCGCTGAGCCGCTCGCGCACCGGAGCCTTGAGTTTTTTGGAGTCGTCCAGCTCGGGAAGCCGCCACGCGCGCGGCAGGATCACCGCGGCGGCGAAGACCGGCCCGGCGATGCAGCCGCGCCCGACCTCGTCGACGCCGGCCAGCGTCGCGAAGCCCTCTTCATAAAAGGGTTGTTCCTCGGCATAGAGATCGAGCCTGGGCATATTCGGAAAAGGAAATAACTCTTCCCTCGCCAAGGGTCACTCGAAATTTTCTGTCGGGCCGAAGCAAAATTCGCGAAGCTGGGCTTGATTTCCACCCGCTCCAGGGGGAATCCCGCCCGCTTCTCCGGTTGCAAGTACGGAGACTTGCAACGACTTCGTTATTTAATTGGGAGAAAAATCACCCCGGGGAACCGCGACTCAGGAGGCCTCGCCCGTCGGGGCCGCTTCGGGAGCGGCTGCGGTAGCCGCAGCCTCTTGGCCGCGGGTGTCCTCGGCGAAGATGCGCGCCTTCTTGCCGGAGCGCTGGCGAAGGTAATAGAGCTTGGCGCGCCGCACGCGGCCGACGGTGCCGAGCTCGATGCGGTCGATGAAGGGGGCGTGCAGCGGAAAGATCCTCTCGACCCCGATCCCGTAGCTGATCTTGCGGACGGTGAAGCTGGAGCGCAGCCCGCCGTTGTGCCGCGCGATCACGACGCCCTCGAAGAGCTGGATGCGCTCTTTGTCACCCTCTTTCACCTTGCAGTAGACGCGCACCGTGTCGCCTACCTTGAACTGGGGGATGTCGCTGCGCAGTTGGGATTTTTCGAAATCGATCAGGGCGTGCATGGGAAACTCCTTAAATCTGTAACAGTCGATCCAGCGTGATCGCAACCGCGGCCCGGACCGGCAGGTGATTATACGACCCGTCTTCCTGGGAGCCAATCGGTTCCAGCATCACTTCGGCCTTGGCCAAAAGCTCTTCCGTCATCCCCCAGCCCGTCCCGAACAGCAGCAGGTGCGGATCCTCGCTCTCTTGAAGCCGGTTGCGAAAATCCTGATAAGTCGAGCGGTTAGGGCCGCGTTTGGCCGAGGTTCCGACGAGGCGTGCGGGACTACCAGTTTCATTTTGGATTGTCAAACAGGCATCCTCGAGGGTGGGCACCAGGGCGACCAGCTCGAAGGCCTCCTTGCGGGTCACGTTCATCTCGGCCCCCACCCCGGTCAGCCAGTGGTCCATGATCCGCTGGGCCAGCTTGCGCTGGCTCTCGACCGGGCACACGATAAAATACTTAGTAATTCCATAGGTTTTACTAGTACGAGCGATGTCGTGGATGTCGAAGGGGGTGATCGAGGTGCAGACCACGTCTTTGGCCTGGTTGTAGACCGGGTGGTGGATCAGGGCCAGATAGAGGGGGCCTTTAGGTTTTATATTCTTCGCGTCGCTGAGCTGGAGCTTTTCCAGCAGGTCGGGGCGCTTTTCCAGGGTGCGGCGCAGGGCCTCTTTCCGGCGCCAGGCCTGGATCTCGCCGTGGTTGCCTTGCAGGAGGATCTCCGGGACGGACCGTCCGCGAAAAACGGGAGGCCGGGTGTAATGGGGATACTCCAAAAGCCCGTCGGAAAAGCTCTCTTCCCGCAGCGAGGCCTCCTTGCCGACAACGCCGGGCACGAGGCGGGTCAGGGCCTCAACCAAGGCCAGGGCCGGGAGCTCGCCCCCGCAGAGGACGAAGTCGCCCAGGGAGATCTCCTCGTCGACCCAGCCTTCGAGGATGCGTTCATCGATGCCTTCGTATCTGCCGCAAATTAAAAGAATCTCTTCGTAGGCGGAGAGCTCGCGGACGACCGCTTGGTCCAGCTTGCGGCCCTGCGGGCTCAGGTAGATCACCCTCCCCTTGCGGTAGTCTTTCGATACCGCCTCGATCGCCGCGGCCAAGGGCTCGGGCTTCATCACCATGCCCTCGCCGCCGCCGTAGACCTCGTCATCGACGCGGCGGTGCTTGTCGGTCGCGTAGTCCCGCAGCTGGTGCAAGTGAAATTGCACCAGTCCCTTTTCGGCGGCCTTGCCGAGCAGGGAGGCCTGCAGGTAGGCCCGCAGGGCCTCGGGGAAGAGGGTTAGGATGTCGAAGCGTTGGGTCATATGTCTTGCGATGTAATTTCCTTGCCCATCTGTAGAGTTTTTCGCGGCGTCCGTAGGGGCCGTTCGCGAACGGCCCCTACAGCAAGGCCTCTGCATAAGGCTTAAGCACGATAATACCTTCCTTCAAATCCGTCCTTTCGACGAATTCGCCATGATACGGCACCATCGCCTCGCCGCCCGCGGCGCGCTCGATCCGCATCACCTCGTGGTCGCCGACCTTCTGAAAACCGGCGATGACGCCCACCGCCGTCCCATCGGCCGTTCGGACTTCCAAGCCCTCCAGGTCGCTCAAATAAAGCTCGCCCCTGCGCGGCTTCGGCAGTTCCGCTCTCGGCAGCCCCAGCACCGTCCCCCTTAATTTCCGGGCCGTTTCGGGATCTTCGTAACCCTTCAGCTTGAGCAGCCAATAGCGGCCGTGGCGCTTGACCGATTCGATCTCCAAGCAACCGGCTGCATCCGCTTCGGAAACAAAATAACTCAATTGGGGATAAAGGTCGCTCTCGGGATTGAAGGAGAGGAATCGCACCTGGCCCTTGATCCCCCATTCTTGGAGGATCTTGCCGAGGCGGACGAACTTGCTGGAGGAAGGCATGACGGGGCGGTTTTACGCCACCTTGTTCTTCTTGATCAACTGCCCGACGGTTTGGGAGGGCTGGGCGCCCTTGCCGATCCAGTGGAGGATACGGTCGGTCTTGAGCACGACCTGGTTGGTCTTGGCCCGGGGATCGAAGGTGCCGACGATCTCGAGAAAGGCGCCGTTGCGAGGCGCCTCGGAGTCGGCGACGACGATGCGGTAGAAAGGCTTTTTTTTGGTGCCATGGCGGGCCATGCGGATTTTAACGGACATAATTTTCCTCTGTAAAAAGCGGCGGCTCAATTAACGCCCTTTCCCCGGGAATTCAAGCGAATTCCAAAAAATTGGAATATTTTAAGGGGGCGTTGAAAAACCCATCCCTTGCCGGGAGCCCAAAAAGCCGAAGGATTTTTGGGCGGCGCAGGGAGCCGGATTTACTCCGGCGTGAAATAAAACCAATTTCCCCATACCTAATTAATAAGTTCGTTGACTTCTCATCGCTTTTCGAATAACTCGGCGCGTCATCGATCTCGGGGCTGGAAAAGTCTTCCGCGGTAAGGGCCTTTCCTAAAGAAAAATCCGCATCTAATCCATTGCATTCCAATAAACACCCCCAACGGGTAAGGAAGGTGTCTAATGGCCAATGTCGCTGCGACTTGGTGTCGAATTTGTACACACTTTAAAGCTCTGTTTTTCACCTTTTTCCTCATCGGGGCCCTATTCGGGGCCCTAAACGCGGCCTCGGCCGCCACCCGGCAGTGCTTCTGCCATAACGTCAATAATAACCCCGGCGAGATCTGCACCAGCAATCAGGCGCTCATCGAGGGACACGGCAACCACGTCCTGGACGGCGACGACCTCCAAGGAAAATGCAACGGCTGCGGGAACGGACTCACCCAAGCCGGCGAAGAATGCGACGACGGCAACAACCAGGACGGAGACGGCTGCGACCAGAACTGCCAGCTGGAATTTTGCGGCGACGGGGACGTCGATCCCTTCGAAGAGTGCGACGACGGGAATACGTCGAATAACGACGCCTGCCTCAACTCCTGCGCCGACGCAGCCTGCGGCGACGGCTTCGCCCAAATGGGCGTCGAGGAATGCGACGACGGCAATGCCGTGGATTCCGACGCCTGCTTGAACGACTGCTCGGCGGCCGCCTGCGGCGACGGCGTCCTTCGGGTCGGCGTCGAGGCCTGCGACGACGGGAACCAAGTGGACAACGACGGCTGCACCAACGGCTGCACCGTCGCCTCCTGCGGCGACGGCGTCGTGCAAACCGGCGCGGAAGAATGCGACGACGGCAACACCGACAATACCGACGCTTGCCTGAGCACCTGTATCGCTGCCGGCTGCGGGGACGGTTTCCTGCGCGCCGGCCTCGAGCTCTGCGACGACGGTAACGCCGTCGAGACCGACGCCTGCCTCAATTCCTGCGTCCCGGCCTCCTGCGGAGACGGCGTCGTGCAAACCGGCGCGGAAGAATGCGACGACGGCAACGCCTCCGAAAACGACGACTGCCTCAACGCCTGCCAATTCGCCGCCTGCGGCGACGGGATCGTCCAGACCGGCGTCGAGGCCTGCGACGACGGAAACTCCGACAACGGCGACGGCTGCCTGAACGATTGCTCGGCCGCGACCTGCGGAGACGGCGTCGTGCAAACCGGCGTCGAGCAATGCGACGACGGAAATACGGACAACACCGACCTCTGCCTCAACAACTGTCTGACCGCCTCCTGCGGGGACGGCGTCGCCCAAGCCGGGGTCGAGGAGTGCGACGACGGAAACTCCGACAATTCCGACGACTGCCTCAACTCTTGCATCGCACCCTTCTGCGGCGACGGCTTCGTCCATACGGGAGTCGAGACCTGCGACGACGGCAATCTGGACAACGGCGATGAATGCCTGACGGGTTGCGTGCCCGCTTCCTGCGGGGACGGCTTCGTCCAAAACGGCGCCGAGGCCTGCGACGACGGCAACCGTAACGACGCGGACGACTGCCTCAACAGCTGCGTCCCGGCCTCCTGCGGCGACGGCGTCGTTCAGGCCGGCGTCGAGCAATGCGACGAGGGAGCCGCCAACAGCGACGCCCTTCCCGACGCCTGTCGGAGCAACTGCCTCAACCCCGGCTGCGGCGACGGGGTCACCGATGCCGGAGAGGCCTGCGACGACGGCAACCCGGACGACGGAGACGCCTGCCTGAATTCCTGCCTGAACAACGTCTGCGGCGACGGCTTCGTCAATGCCGGCGTCGAGCAGTGCGACGACGCCAACGCCGTGGACTCCGACGCCTGCCTCTCCACCTGCCGGGACGCGCGCTGCGGCGACGGCGTCCTGCACCAAGGCGTCGAGGCCTGCGACGACGGCAACGCGGACAACGGCGACGCCTGCCTGGACACCTGCGTCTCGGCCACCTGCGGCGACGGCACGGTCCAAGCCGGCTTCGAGGAGTGCGACGACGGACAAGCCAACAGCGACCTGACGCCCGACGCCTGCCGGGGCAATTGCCTCAACGCCCGCTGCGGCGACGGCGTAAGCGACTCGGGCGAAGCCTGCGACGACGGCAACCAGGACAACGCCGACACCTGCACCAACGCCTGCCTTCCGGCGACCTGCGGCGACGGCTTCGTCGAGGCCGGCGCCGAGGCCTGCGACGACGGCAACGCGAACGACGCCGACGCCTGCACCAACGCCTGCAACCTCGCGCGCTGCGGCGACGGCTTCGTTCAGGCCGGGGTCGAGCTCTGCGACGACGGCAATCAAAACAATGCCGACACCTGCACCAACGCCTGCGTCCCGACCTCCTGCGGCGACGGAGCGGTGCAGGCGGGCGAGCAATGCGACGGCGACGAGGCCCAGGCCTGCAACGGCTTGGGCTGCGCCGCGGACTGCCGCTGCGTGAGCGCCGCCGAACCCCAAGAGGGCCCGAGGCCGCCGGCGCCGGCCCCCGCCGGCCCGACCACCACCTTCCTGGAGGGCAGCGGTCCCCTCTCCTGCGCCTTGCGGGCGGGCGATGCCGCGGCCCCCGAGACGGCCGGGAGCTGGCTCCTGATCCTGGCGGGATTGGCCTTGGGCGCGGTCCTGCGGCGCGGAGCCTCGCGATAGCATCGAAATAAGGGTGGGATTGCTCCAGGGCCCGCGGGAAACCGCGGGCCTTTTTTCTTTATGCCCCAGGCAGGAGGCCGCGCAGGCCCTTGAGGCCGAACTTTCCGAAGCGCTTCATCATCTTCTGCATCTGCTCGAACTCTTTCAGCAGGCGGTTGACCTCGGAGACCTGGGTCCCGCTGCCCTTGGCGATGCGCAGGCGGCGCGAGCCGTTGAGGATCTTGGTGTTGAGGCGCTCGTGCATCGTCATCGAGTTGATAATGGCCTCCTTGCGCTTGAGCTCGCGCTCCATGTCCTTGGGATCGACCTGGTCGGTGACCTTGCCCATCCCCGGAATCATCCCCATCACCTTCTCGAGCGGCCCCAACTTCTTCATCTGGCCCAGCTGCTTGCGGAAATCCTCGAGGCTGAATTCGGAGCGCAGGACTTTCTCGGCCATCTGCTTGGCCTCGTCCTGGTCGAACTCCTTCTGCGCCTTCTCGATCAGGCTCATCACGTCGCCCATGCCGAGGATGCGGGAGGCGACGCGGTCGGGATAGAAGGGCTCGAGGTCCTCGATCTTCTCGCCAATGCCGGCAAAGTAGATCGGACAACCAGTGACGTAGCGCACGGAGAGCGCTGCGCCGCCGCGGGCGTCGCCGTCCATCTTGGTGAGGATCACGCCGCCGATCTGCAATAGCTCGTGGAAGGACTTGGCGACGTTGACGGCCTCTTGGCCGACCATCGCGTCGACCACCAGGAGGCTGTGGTGGATCTCGACCTTGTCCTTGATGCGGCCGAGTTCCTTCATCAGCTCTTTGTCGATCTGCATGCGGCCGGCGGTGTCGAGGATCACGGTGTCGTAGCCGCGCTCGCGGGCGATGTCGACGGCCTTGCGGCAGATCTTGACCGGGTCGTCCTTCGGATGGGTGTCGTGGACCGGCACCTCGATCCGGCCGGCCAGGGTCTTCAACTGCTCGATGGCGGCCGGGCGGTAGACGTCGGCGGGAACGAGGTAGGGAAAGCGCTTCTTCTCCTGCTTGAAATACCGGGCGAGCTTGGCGGCCGTGGTCGTCTTGCCGGAGCCCTGCAAGCCCACCATCATGATCACCACCGGCGGCTTGAAGGTCAGCGAGGGCTCGCTCGCCTCGCCCATCAGGCGCACCAGCTCGTCATGGAAGATCTTCAAGAATTGGCGGTCGGGGGTAAGGCTCCGATGGACCTCCTCGCCGAGGGCCTTCTCTTTGACGCGATCGCAGAATTCTTTGACGACCTTGAAGTTGACGTCCGCCTCGAGGAGGTTGAGCCGGATCTGCCTCAAGGTCTCGTCGATGTTGGCGTCGGTGAGCTTGGGCCGGCCCTTGAGCCGGTCGATCACGTCGCCGAATTTTTGCGTCAGTTGCTGAAACATGCTTTTCTCCCGCTATCAGACCACCAGGCGCTTGACCAGGCGCTTCACCGAAATCAGCATCAAAATCGCCGCTACCGCCAGCATCCCGACCAAGGCCAGGGCGTCGAAGGCCCCAAAGCTCCCTGCGAAAAGGTGCCGCGCCACCCGGACGGGATAGGTCAGGGGCAGGAAATAGGCCAGGGTCTTCACCCAGCCCGGCAGGTTGTCGAGCGGAAAAAAAGTACCCGAAAACAGGAACATCGGGGAAATGACCAAGGTGAAATAATAGGTGAAAAAATCATAGGAGCGCGCGATCGAGGTCATCACCATGCCCAGGCTGGCGAAGAGCAGGCCCGTGCAGCCCATGACGAGTGGCATCAAGGCCACCCAGGCCGAGGGAATGAGGTCGAAGACCGCGAGAACGAGGAAGATCACCGAGCTGGTGATCGTCGCCTTGGTCGCCGCCCAGAGGATCTCCCCCACGACGACGTCCGCCATGGAAACCGGCGTCATGGCGATGGCGTTGAAGGTCTTTTGCACCTCCATGCGGGTGTAGGAGCTGAAGGTGGTCTCGAAGCTCGAGGCGTTCATCACGGTCGTGATCAAGATCGCCGGGGCGATGAACTCGGCGTAGGTCATGCCGTTGAGGTCGGGGACCAGCTTGCCCAGCCCGTAGCCCATCGCCAGCAAGTAGAGCAGCGGCTCGGCGAAATTCGCGGCGAGCGAGGCCATGAAATACTTCTGCCAGACGATGAAGTCGCGGCGCCAGACTTTGAATATTCGGTAAGTAAACATCATCTGTAGGGGCAGGCCCCCGCGCCTGCCCTCCCCTGGGTGTATTTGCAACCGCTGTCGGGCGGGCACGGAGGCCCGCCCCTACGTTTAATCCCGTAATTCGCGCCCCGCCAATTTCAAAAACACGTCCTCCAGCGAGGCCGCCCGCAGGTGAAAGTCCAGCTGCTGGATCTCCGGGATCTTTTCCAAAAGCGTCCCGTTTTTCTCGCGGATCATCACGTACATCGTATCACCCACCACCTCGGTCTCGCGGTGCCGGGGGCCCGACCCGGACTCGAGGGCGTCGATCTTGCCCTTCAAGGCCTGGAGCAGGCCGTTGGCGGCGCGGACCTCGAGCACCTCGCGGCCGACCACCTTTTCCACCAGAGCCGCGGGACTGCCCTCGGTGAGGATCTTGCCGTGGTCCATGATGACCAGTCGGTCGCAGAGGCGCTGGGCCTCCTCCATGTAATGCGTCGTCAAGACCATGGTCACCCCGCTGGCCTTGAGCGCGCGCAGCTTGTCCCAAATCAGGTGCCGGGCCTGCGGGTCGAGGCCGGTGGTGGGCTCGTCGAGGATCAGGACCTCCGGGCGGTTGATCAGGGCGCGCGCGATCATCAGGCGGCGCTTCATCCCGCCGGAGAGCTTGTCGATCTTCTGGTCTCGCTTCTCCTGCAGGCTCAAGAACTGAAGCAATTCCTCGGCGCGGCGCTTGGCCTCGGCCTTCGGGATGTCGAAGTAGCTCGCGTAGAGGACGAGGTTTTGCAGGACGCTCAAGTCGGGATCGAGATTGTCCTCTTGCGAGACGACGCCCAGGCGCGCCTTGATCTCGCGCGCCTCGCGCATCACGTCGCGGCCCAGGACGGTCAGGCGGCCGGCGCTGACCGGGGAGAAGCAGTAGATCATGCGCATGGTCGAGGTCTTCCCCGCGCCGTTGGGACCGAGGAAGCCGAAGCACTCTCCGCGCGCGATCTGGAAGTTGATGCCGCGCACCGCCTCGAAGGCGTTGAAGCTCTTGCGCAGGTCGCCGGCTGCGATGACGGGGGCTAGCTTGTCCATAGCAACGTAGGCTAGGACAAAAGACGGCGAAGAGGCAAGCGCTGTAGGGGCAGGCCCCCGCGCCTGCCCTCCACTCGGTATAAATGCAACCGCTGTCGGGCGGGCATGGGAGCCCGCCCCTACCTATCCATCATGGCCAATACGGTGTGTGTCAGCCTTCTCACGAGACGAACACTTGGCGACGCGAATCAAAGTTTTTTTGGAATTCAGCGGTACTGCACCTGGACGTCGTAGGCGAAGTCCATATGCCGCCGCCGGGCGTCGTCGACGTATTCCCGAGGCTCGACCAGCGAGATATGGTAATCCTCGCTGCGCCCCGAGAGCATCGACATGAATAGCCGCACGGAGTTGCGCCACTCGAACATCCCCTTGGCCAAGTCGCTGAGCGAGAGACAGAAGGAACGGTCCTTTTTCAGCAGAAGTTTGTCGAGGATCATCGAGACGAAGCGCGGGAGCTCCTGGTCTTGGATCTCCTGCTGGTTGCCCAGGCCCAGGACCATCAGCTCCTTGGCGGGCAGCCGCCCCTGCAGGGGCATGAGCAGGGCCTCGCCCCGCTTGCCGTCGAAACGCTCCTTGAGGATCAGCTCGGAGAGGGCGCCGTTCAGGCGCCAGTCGACCATCCCCGCCTGCCCTTTCAAGGGCCGGATGTCGGCATAGGCCAGGACCATGGAGAGATGGTTTTCGACCTCGTCGATCGGGTCGCTGGTGATCTTGAGCTGGATCATGGGCGCCGTCCTTCCCCTACATTTTTTTCAGTTCTTTGGCGATGTGGTCCAGGATTCCGTTGACGAAGGCCCCCGATTCCTCGGTGCCGTACTTCTTGGCGATCTCGATGGCCTCGTTGATCGTGACCGAGGCCGGAATATCCTGGCAATACAGCAATTCGAAAACCGCCATCCGCAGGATATTGCGGTCGACCGAGGCCATGCGGGAGACCTTCCAGTGGGTGGAGTGCCCCTCGATCAGCCGGTCGATCTCGTGGACGTTGTTGCCGACCCCCTCGGTGATCTGACGCGTGAAGTCCCGCACCTCCTCGAGGGCGGCCGGGGCGAGGTCGCTGCCCTCGAGCAGCAGGCAATAGGGATCCTTGAGAAACCTCTCGGCGACTTCCTTCCCGGATTTGTGGGCCAGCTCGGTCTCGTAGAGCAACTGCAGCGAGACTTCGCGGGCCTTGCGTCGGTTACCCATGATGAATCCGTTTCTTTAAAAGAGCCATCTCGACGGCGGTCAGGGCGGCCTCCCGTCCCTTGTTATGGTCATCGTCGCCGGCACGCGCAAGGGCCTGGGCCTCATTATCCGTCGTCAAGACGCCGAAGGCCATGGGGATCTGGGTCTCGAGCGTCGCCCGCATCAGGCCCTGGGTCACCCCCTCGCAGACGTAGTCGAAGTGGCTGGTGTCGCCCCGGATGACCACGCCTAGGCAAACGACGGCGTCGGCCTTTCCGGTCTTGGCGAGTTGCTGGGCCAAAAGCGGGAGCTCGAAGGCGCCCGGGACGCGGTAGATATCGATCTCGGTCTCCGGGAGGCCCATCTCTTGCAAGGCCAACAGCGCCCCCTGGAGCAGGCCGTCGGCGACCTTGGGATTGTAGCGCGCGGCCACCACCGCCACGCGGAGGCCGCGGGCGTCGAGTTGTTTGGGGTTTAATTCCGTCTTTCCCATAATAATGACCGTAGGGGCAGGCCCCCGTGCCTACCCTTCCCGTCGGCGAAATTGCAAATACCGTTGGGCGGGCACGGGGGCCCGCCCCTACACCTTTTTCAGCAGATGGCCCAGCTTGTCCTTCTTCGTCGTCAAATAATTCAGGTTGGAGCGGTTCGGAGCGATCTCGATCGGAACCCGCTCGACGATGCTCAGGCCGTAGCCCTCGAGGCCGACGATCTTCTTCGGGTTGTTGGTCATCAGCCGGATCTTGCCGACGCCCAGCGAGACCAGGATCTGCGCCCCGATGCCGTAGTCGCGCAGGTCGGGCTTGAAGCCCAGCTTCTCGTTGGCCTCCACCGTATCCAGGCCGCTCTCTTGCAAGGTGTAGGCCTTGATCTTATTGGGCAGGCCGATGCCGCGGCCCTCCTGCCGGATATACAAGATCACGCCCTTCCCCGCCTCCTCGACCATTTCCATGGCCCGGTGCAGCTGGGCGCCGCAGTCGCAGCGCATCGAACCGAAGGCGTCGCCCGTCAGGCACTCGGAGTGCACGCGCACCAGCACCTCGTCCTCGGGGCCGATCTCTCCCTTCACCAGAGCGACGTGGTGGTTCTTGTCGACGTCGTTCTCGTAGACCTTGATCTTGAACTTGCCGAAGGCGGTTGGCAGCTCGGCCTCGCTGGCGACCCGCACCAGGCTCTCTTTTTGCAAACGGTAACGGACGAGGTCGGCAATGGAGACGATTTTCAGCCCGTGCTCCTCGGAAAACTTTTCGAGGTCGGGCATGCGGGCCATGGTGCCGTCCTCGTTCATGATCTCGCAGATCACCGCGGCGGGTTTCATACCGCCCAGGCGGGCCAGGTCGACCGAGCCCTCGGTCTGGCCCGTGCGAACCAGGACGCCGCCGGTGCGGGCGCGCAGCGGGAAGATATGTCCGGGCCGGGCCAGTTCCTCCGGTTTGCAGTCGTCCTTGATAGCGGTGAGGATGGTCACCGCGCGGTCGGCGGCGGAGATCCCGGTGGTGGTGCCGTTGCGCGCGTCGATGGAGACGGTGAAACCCGTTTCGTAGAGCGAGCTGTTGTCCTGGACCATCATCGGGAGGTTGAGCTGTTGGCACTTCTCTTCGGTGAGCGAGAGGCAGATCAGGCCGCGGGCGTGCTTCGCCATGAAGTTGATGGCCTCGGGGGTGATGGCCTCGGCGGCCATGGCGATGTCGCCCTCGTTCTCCCGGTCTTCGTCGTCGACCAGGATGACCATCTTGCCGGCCTTGTAGTCCTCGAGGGCGGCCTTGACCTTTTCGAAGCTGCGGTGGAATTCGAGGATGTCGGTGCTCATAAGAATCCTATCGTCGCTTGCCTCGAGCTTTAAACATTTTCTCAAGGTATTTCAAGAGGATATCAGCCTCGAGGTTAAGCGGCGCTCCAAGGGGCTTATCGACCAGGGTGGTCTTCTCTTGGGTGTGGGGGATGATGCAAAGCGAGATGCGGTCCTGTTTGGCCGCGTTGACCGTAAGGCTGATCCCGTCGACCGTGACCGAGCCCTTGTCGACCATGTAGGGACGCAGGGCCTTCGGCACCTTCACCTCGAGCAGCCAATAGGCGTCGGGCTTGGCGGCGACGAATTTCTTCTTCGTCAGCACCCCCACCCCGTCCACGTGGCCCTGGACGATGTGGCCGCCCAGCCGGTCGCCCAGACGCAGGGGGCGCTCGATATTGACTCGCTGACCCTTCTTAAGCCGGCCCAAGGTCGTGACTCGGAGGGTCTCGGGGGAAATGTCCGCGGAAAAGGTCTTGCCGCGCAGCCGGGTCGCGGTCAGACAGCAGCCGTCGACGGCGATCGAATCCCCGATCTTCGTCCCCTTCAGGCTAAAGGGACACTCGACCTCTAGACGGGTATGAGTCCGGAACGACTCGACTTTTTTTACGACTCCAGGGCCTTCGACGATGCCGGTGAACATAGGTGGCGCAGGCTAGCGGGCCGGCCTCAGGGAGTCAAGGGGAGGCCTCAGGCGAAGCGGTAGGCGACCAGCAAATCTTCGTCCAGCCATTCGACGGCGTAGCGCTTGAGCCCCTCGGGGGGAATGCGGCTTAGGCCGAGCGCGGCGAAGAGCGGACGGGCGTCCGCGCCGAGGATCTTGGGCGCCTGGAAGAGCAGGAGCTCCTGGGCGCACTTTTGGCGGATAAAGTGGGTCCAGGTGGCGGCGCCGCCCTCGACCAGGAGGCTTAGGACCGAGCGGCGACCCAACTCCTTCAGCAGGGCCTTCAGGCGGAAGCGCCCGTCGGCGCCGAGGGGGCAGACCAGGACCTTGGCGCCCCGGGCCTCGATCTGTCGCCGCCGCCGCGCGGAGACCCGGCCGGGGGCCACGACGACCCAGCACTGCGATCCGCGGGGACCGCGGAGGACCTGGGCGTCCAGCGGAATCCGGCCCCGGGGATCCAGGACGATGCGGATCGGTTGGCGCGCCGCCTTCGCATGGCGCGCGGTCAGGCGCGGGTCGTCCGCCAAGACGGTCCCGACGCCCACCAGGATGGCGTCGGCCTCGCCCCGCAATCGGTGCACCCACTCCCGGGAAGTCTTCCCGGTGATCCAACGGGAGCGCCCGTTCGCCAGGGCGATGCGGCCGTCGAGCGAGGCGGCGGCCTTCAGCAGCACCCAGGGCCGCCCCGTCGTCATCCAATGGTTGTAGAAGAGATTGACCTGCCGGCAGTCGGCCTCCAGGACGCCGACCTCCACTTGCAGCCCCGCCCTGCGCAGCTGCTTGGCGCCCTTCCCCGCCACTTGGGGATTGGGATCGAGGGCGCCGATCACCACTTGACGGATACCCGAGGCGAGGATGGCGCGGGTGCAGGGCGGCGTGCGCTTGCCCTCGTGGCAGCAGGGCTCGAGGGTGACGTAGAGGGTGGCGCCCTTGAGGTCTTTCGCGCGGCGCATCGCCTCGATCTCGGCGTGCGGGAGACCGGCGCGGCGGTGGTAGCCCTTGGCGAGGAGCTTGCCGCCCTTCACCAGGACCGCGCCGACCATGGGGTTGGGCGAGGTGCGGCCGCGGGCCTTGACCGCCTCGTTCAGGGCCAGGCCCATCCAGTAGGCGTCGTCTTTTTTGGAGGGGTTCGGCACCCTACGATTCCTTTTCGACCTTCTGGATCAGGTCGACGAACTCGCCGATGTCCTTGAAGGAGCGATAGACGCTCGCGAAGCGCACGTAGGCGACGTCGTCGAGCTCTTTCAAGGCCTGCATCACCTGCTCGCCCACCCGGCTGGAGGGCACCTCGGCCTCGCCCGACTCCATCAGGGCGGCCTCGATGTCGTTGGCGGTCTTCTCGATGGTCTCGACCGAGATGGGGCGCTTTTCGCAGGCCTTCTTCAGGCCGGTGATCACCTTGCCCCGGTCGTAGGGCTCGCGGCGGCCGTCTTTCTTCACCACCAGGGGCAGCATCTCTTCGACGCGCTCGTAGGTGGTGAAGCGCTTCTGGCAGACCTCGCACTCGCGGCGGCGGCGGATCATCCCGCCGTCCTTGCTGACGCGCGAGTCGATCACCTTACTTTCGGGATCTCCGCAAAAGGGACATTTCATAGATTAAGCCGGCCTATGGCAAACCGCCTCGACGTTATCGGTACAGCGGAAACTTTTCGCAAAGGGAACGAATCTCCCCCTGGATCTTCTTCTGCAGCGCCGCGTCGCCGGGCCTGGAGAGCACCTGGTCGATCCAGCCGCCGATCAGCTCCATCTCGGCCTCTTTCATGCCCCGCGTGGTGAGCGCGGGGGTGCCGATGCGGACGCCGCTGGTGACCAGAGGGCTTTGGTCGTCGAAGGGCACCGAGTTTTTGTTGGTCGTGATCCCAGCCTCTTCCAGCGCGTGCTGGGCGTCCTTACCGGTGAGCTTCTTGTTGCGCAGGTCGATCAGGATCAGGTGGTTGTCGGTGCCGCCGGAGATGATGTGGTAGTCCTTCGCCGTCAGCGTCTTCGCCAGCGCCTGGGCGTTTTTGATGATTTGCTTGGCGTAGGCCTCGAAGGCCGGCGACAGGGCCTCTTTGAAGGCCACCGCCTTGGCGGCGATGATGTGCATCAGCGGCCCGCCCTGGATGCCGGGGATGACCATCGAGTCGAGCAGCTCGCTCATCATCTTGGTGCGCCCCGACTTGGGGGCCACCTGGCCGAAGGGGTTTTCGAAGTCCTTCCCCATCAGGATCAGGCCGCCGCGCGGCCCGCGCAGGGTCTTGTGCGTGGTCGAGGTGACGACGTGGCAGTGCGGCAGCGGGTCGTCGAGGAGCTTCTTGGCGATCAGCCCGGCCGGGTGCGCGATGTCGGCGAAAAGAAAGGCCCCGCAGGCGTCGGCGATCTCGCGGAACTTCTTGTAGTCGATGTTGCGCGAATAGGCCGAGGCGCCGACCGTGATCATCTTCGGCTTTTCCCGCTTCGCCTGATCCATGCACTGGTCGTAGTCGATGCGCCCGGTCTCCGGGTCGACGCCGTAGGCGACGAATCGGTAGAGCTGGCCGGAGAAATTGACCGGCGAGCCGTGCGTGAGGTGGCCGCCGTGGGAGAGGTTCATCCCCATGACCTTGTCGCCAGGCTTGAGGAAGGTGAAGTACACGGCCATGTTGGCCTGGGAACCGCTGTGCGGCTGGACGTTGGCATATTCGGCGCCGAACAGCTTCTTGACCCGCTCCTGCGCCAGGGTCTCGGCGACGTCGACGAATTCGCAGCCGCCATAGTAGCGGCGACCGGGGTAGCCCTCGGCGTACTTGTTGGTCATCACCGAGCCGGCGGCCTCGAGCACCGACCGGGAGACGAAATTCTCGGAGGCGATCATCTCGAGCTTGTACTCTTGCCGGTCGAGCTCGCCTTGGATGGAGTTGGCGATTTCGGGGTCGAATTCTTGGAGAAAGGTCACGGTGGCTCCTGTGGGGGCAAAATCGCTTATTTGAAATTCTTATTCTCGATTTCGCCGATCTTTTCAAGGCGCCGTTCGTGACGACCGGCCTGGAACTTCGCGTCCAGCCAGGCCTGCACGGTGGCCTCGGCCTTGGGCTCGTCGAGCACCCGACCGCCCAGGGCGATCACGTTGCTGTCGTTGTGCTCTTTGCTCATCTGGGCGGTGTAGGGGTCGGTGACGACCGCGGCTCGGATTCCCTTGAATTTATTGGCGGTGATCGCCATGCCGATGCCGGTGCCGCAGACCAGGATGCCGCCATCCGCTTGGCCTGAGGCCACCCGCTGCGCCACTTGAGCGGCGTAGTCCGGGTAATCCACGGAATCTTCCGAGGTCACACCGAGGTCGACGTATTCAATTTTGCGGGAGTCGAGCAGCCGAAGGACGGCATTTTTGAGGTGGAAGCCGCCGTGGTCGGAGGCGATGGCTAGTTTCATCAGGTTTCCTGCGTGCGACGTTTCACGTAGTCGATGACGTCTTTGACGGTGACGATCTTCTCGGCGTCTTCGTCCGGAATCTCCATTTCGAATTCTTCTTCCATCGCCATCACCAGCTCGACGATGTCGAGGGAGTCGGCGCCGAGATCGTCGAGCAGCGAAGCGCTCTCCGCGATCTCGTCTTCGTTCAGTCCCAGTTGCTCCGCGATGATCTGCTTGATCTTTTTGTCGGTGGACATCACATCCCCAAAAATTGGTTTAGAGATTCTCTTCGATCTTCAGGATATCGACGTTCTTGTAAAAGCCACAGTGAATGCAAACGCGATGCGGGAGGCGCGGGGCGCCGCAACGCGGGCAGCCGGCGACGTTGACCGCAGTCAGCTTGTGGGTGGCGCGGCGCATGTCCCGCCGGGATTTCGATTTTCTTCGCTTGGGTACTGGCATAAGGCCTCAGAAAAATTGAGTGAAAACGGCCTGCTAGGTACTATAGGGCTTCGAGGCTTGTCAATTGGCATTATTTTTCGGCCCTTTCCTTTCGACCCTATCAAATTATACAAATAATTTCATATAGTTAATTCTTCACCTCGCTTGAGGCGCGACACGTACAGATCGGCCTCGCGCGTCGGCTTCGGGAGGCGCCAACCCGCATGGCATTCCAAGGTGAAACGCAGGGCGCTCGCCAGGCCGATCCGGTGCCCGACGGAGATGAAGAGCGGCCGCACGCCGTCCTTGCTGCGCAGGACCGCGCCGATCTCCTCTCCGCGGTCCCGCAAGGAGGCATGGCTGCCGCGCTTCGCCTCGGGCTCGCGATACTCCCCGCAGAGCCGCGACTTTGCACAGCCGATGGTCGGAATATTTAACACGAGGCCCAAGTGGCTCGCGATGCCGAGGCGCCGAGGATGGGCAATCCCCTGCCCGTCGACGAAGACCAGGTCGGGTCGGCGGCGCAGCTTGGCGAAGGCCTCGAGCAGGACGGGAATCTCGCGGAAGCTGAGGAGGCCGGGGACATAGGGAAATTTCAGCGGGACGACGGCGTGAACGCGCTCGATTTCCTTCAAGCCGGGGAACTCGAAGAGGATGACGCCGCCGTAGCCGAGCTTTTTGTCCGCGGAGATCGCCATGTCGGCGCCGGCGACCGTGCGGATCTCGCCGAAGTCGTCGCGGGTGCTCACTTGCGGGGCGAGTCGGCGTTGCAGCTCGACGGCCTGCTTTGGGGTTAGATCCCAGTCATGGTGCGAAGGTTGGTTTGGCATCGGAGTTTTTCCTTGCCGCGGCGACAACCCATAAGGTGCGCCCCGGGACAGGAAAGAAAGTATCCCTTCCGGGCCCTGCGGAACTCGCACTATTAGAATTGCTGTCTACCCCTCCGTGTGATCATCCCATCTACTTCGTCATTCATCACTTTTCCTCCCTTTAAGGTTGGCTCAGACAGTCCTCGGTCCCTCCAGGGATACTTTCTTTCCAGCACCGGGGCGATCTATTGATAGCCTTGATTTTCACCTGGGGTGGCTTGAAAAAAATACAAATAATTCGCCCCGGTGCAGGGGAAAAGGTGTCCCTGGAGGGACCGAGGACTGTTTGAGCATTCCTTAAAGACTAGAAAGCGAATTTAAGAGGTCCGGCGCTTGCGCCACCCAAAAGGACTAAGGGGCAATTCTAATTTGCGAGTTCCGCAGGGCCCGGAAGGGACACCTTTTCCCCTCTCCGGGGCGCACCTCCTAGTGAAGGCGGCAAGAAAGCCCCCTCCTCCGGCCAGCAACAATCAACCACGCTGCAGCCCCACGCGGGCGATCGGCTGGATGCGCAGGTTCTCGGAAAGCTCCTGATAGGAAAGAACGGAAAGCTGCGGAAACTCCAGCTCGATGATCTTGCGGAAGTAGCGGCGGATCTCCGCGGTGGTCAGGATCACCGGCGGCCGCGCGCCCGGCGGAAAGGGATGCGAGGCGATCTCCTTGCCGACGGCCTCGACGATCTCCTGCGTCGTCTCCGGCTCGAGGGCCAGGTAGTTGCCCTTCTCGGTGGTGCGGATGGCGTTGCGGACCATGTCCTCGATCTCGGGGTCGAGCAGGTAGACCGCCATCGTGTTGGAATGCCCCGCGTACTTGTGCGTGATGTAGCGTTTCAAGCCCGCCCGGATGTGCTCGGTCAGCATGAGCGTGTTGCGCTCGACCTCCGCCCACTGCGCCAGGGTCGAGAAGATCGTCTTCAGGTCGCGGATCGCGATTTCCTCTTGGATGAGGCGCTGGAAAATCTCGGAGAGCTGCAGGACCGTGATGACCTTGGGGACCAATTCTTTCACTAACGCCGGGTGGCTCTTCTCGAGCTCGTTCAGGATGTTCTGGATCTCCTGCAAGCCCAAGAATTCGTGGGCGTGCTTGCGCAGGATATAAGAGAGGTGAAGAATCAGATATTCCGCGATGTCCCACATCCGGAAGCCCGCCTGCACCGCCACGTCCTTGAACTCCTCGTTGATCCACGTGACGATCGAGCCGTCGATCGGGTGGATGGTCTCGGTGCCCTCGATGTTGAAGAGCGAGAGCTGCTCAAGCGGCTCGCCCACCAAAATGCAGCCGCGGTAGACGCGGCCCTTCGCCACCGGCACCTCGTTGATGTTGATGACGTAGCTCTCCGGCTCCATGTCGACGTTCTGCCCGCGGACCTGAATGCCCGGGAAGTTGACGCCCAGCTCGTAATACAGGCCGTGCCGCAGCAGCGGGATCAGCTCGTTGATAAAGCGCCCGCCGTCCTGGCTGTCGTCGACGAAGGGAATGATGGCCTCGCCGACCTCCAGCGAGATCGGCGCCGGCATGATGAAGGGCAGGACGTCGCCGTGCTTCTCGACCGCGCGCTTGACGACCTCTTCCTTGGGGACGTCCGCGATCTCCTGCGCCTCCTCGGTCTTGCCGCGCTTCAAGTAATAGGCGGTGGCGCCGAGAGCCGCGGAGAGAATGAGGAAGGGAATCTTCGGCAGGCCGGGAACCAGGGCCAAAACCAGCAGCAGTCCCGAGACGATCAGGATGGCCTTCGGATAGGCGGTGACCTGTCCGACGATTTCCCGGCCCAGGTTCGATTCTTTGTTCTCGGAGGCGACGCGGGTGACGACCACGCCGGCCGCGATCGAGATGACCAAGGCGGGGATCATCGAGACCAGTCCGTCGCCGATCGACAGCAGGGAGTAGGTCGTGATCGCCTTGGCCATAGGCATGTCGCGAATCATGACGCCGATGATGAATCCGCCGATCAGATTGATCAACGTGATGATGATGCCCGCGATGGCGTCTCCCTTGACGAACTTCATCGCGCCGTCCATCGCGCCGTACATCTGGGATTCGCGCTGGAGGATCTCGCGGCGCTCCATGGCCTGTTCCATGTTGATGATACCGGCCCTCAGGTCGGCGTCGATCGACATCTGCTTGCCGGGCATGGCATCCAGGGTGAAGCGCGCGCCGACTTCCGAGACGCGCTCGGCACCCTTGGCGATGACGATGAAGTTGACCAAGGTGATGATGAGGAAGATGACCATGCCGACGACCATCGACTTCATCGAGGTGCCGCCCAAGACGAAGGAGCCGAAGGCCTCGATGACCTCGCCCGCGTGACCCTGCGACAGGATCAGGCGCGTGGAAGAAATGTTCAGGGCGAGGCGAAAGATCGTTGTGATCAAGAGCAAGGTCGGGAAAGACGCGATCTTGAGCGCGTCCGAGATATACAGGGCGACCAAGAGGATCAGGATCCCGATCGTGATGTTGACCGTGAGCAGGATGTCGACCAGCCAGGTCGGAAGCGGGATGATGATCATCCCGATGACGGCTACGACCAGGAGGGCCAGGACGACGTCGCTGTACTTGCTGAGGATTTCGTTGAAGCTGCCGAGCTTTAATTTTCCCACGGAAAGACCTCTGTTTCGACGAGGACCCCTGGGGATCCCCGCTTAAGTACGGTATTCGGCGTTTATTTTGACATAGCCGTAGCCGAGATCACTAGTCCAAACTTTGGCCTCGCCCCGCCCCCCATTCAGTTCGACCAAGACCCTAAAAGACTTGTTTTTCATGACCTTATGGGCCCGGGCCTCGTTGGCGACGGGGGTGGGCAGGCCGCGGCGGACCAGGGGCACCGGGCCGTAGAAAATATCGACGCGGGAGGGGTCGAAGGTTTCGCCTGAATAGCCGACGGCGGCGAAAACCCGGCCCCAGTTGGGGTCCTGGCCGAAGAAGGAGGTCTTGACCAGGGGCGAACGGGCGATGCTGTAGGCGATCTTTTTGGCGGAGCGGGCGGTCTTGGCGCCGCGCACCTGCACCTCGACGACTTTGGTGGCGCCCTCCCCGTCTTGGACCATCATCCAGGCGAGGTATTGGCAGACCTCGCGCAGGGCCTTCTCGAAGGCGAGCCAGGGGGCGGTGCCGGGCTTGAGGGTCGAGATGCCCGAGGCGCCGCTCGCCAGCAGGACGGCGGTGTCGTTGGTCGAGGTGTCGCCGTCCACCGAGATCGCGTTGAAGGTATCCTCCACGGCCGCGCGGAAGGTCTTGCGCATCGCCGCGGCCGGCAGATCGAGGTCGGTGAAGACGTAGGCCAGCATGGTCGCCATGTGGGGCTCGATCATGCCCGCGCCCTTCCCGAAGCCGGCGACGGTGAAGGGCTTGCCTCCGATCTTGCCTCGGACGACATGCCACTTGGGAAAGGCGTCGGTGGTCATGATGGCCCTGGCAGCGGCGGTGAAGTTGTCGACCGAAAGATCCCGGACTGCCGCGGGTAGGGCCCGGCGGATCTTGCCGACGTCCAGCTGGATTCCGATCTTGCCGGTGGAGCTAACCAAGACCTCGTTTTTGGAAATCTTGAGGGCCTGGGCCGCGGCCTCGGCGGTGGCGAAGGCGTTCTTCAAGCCCTTGGGACCGGTGGCGGCGTTGGCGTTGCCCGAGTTCACGACGATGGCCCGCAGCCTGCCGCCTCGGATCGCCTTCTGTCCCTGTAGGACGGGGGCGGCCTTGAGTCGGTTGGTGGTGAAGACAGCGGTCGCCTTCGCGGGACGGTCGGCGACGATCAGTGCCACGTCGGGCTTCTTGGCCTGCTTGATGCCGGCGATGACGCCGGAGAATCTAAAACCGGGGATGGTGATGTCAGCGGAGTTTTTTTTCATAGGGAGCGCCCTGAAACCGGAGAAAAGGTGTCCCTTCCGGGCCCTGCGGAACTCGCATTCCATTAAAATTGACGTTTCAACCCATCAAAAGAACAAACATTACCGATACTGCAATATCTT
The DNA here is from genome assembly GCA_048499175.1 of bacterium. Lineage (GTDB taxonomy): Bacteria > UBA10199 > UBA10199 > DSSB01 > DSSB01 > DSSB01. The sequence goes on along the minus strand of JASOAK010000014.1, from coordinate 49,425 downwards.
TCTCGACCTTAAGGTTGGCTCGGACAGTCCTCGGTCCCTCCAGGGACACCTTTTCTCCGGCTTCAGGGCGATCTATTAGAGGATTATTTACCCACGTCCTCTGCATGGATTTGGCGACCTAAGCCCCGTGGCACTTCTTGTATTTCTTCCCGCTGCCGCAAGGACAGGGGTCGTTGCGGCCCACCTTGGGCTCGGCGCGCTGCACCGATCCGGTGGGGGGAGCGGCCGGTTGCGGGGCGGGACGACCCATCCCCGGCAGGACGCCGCCGGGCATCGGCCGGGGCGACGGCTGCGCGGCGGACTGCGGGCGCGGCGCCTGGGCCGCGGCGCCGGCGGGCGCGAAGGAGCGGCTCATCGTCATCGGCTGGGCGCGCTGCATCGCCTGCAGCGGCATCGCCTGCTTCTCCTCGACCTGGACGCGGAACAACTTCTGCAGGACGTCGCTCGTGAAGGTCTGGAGCATCTGCTCGAAGATCTCAAAGCCCTCGCGCTTGTACTCGACGATCGGGTCCTTCTGCGCGTAGCCGCGCAGTCCGATGCCCTCGCGGAGGTGATCCATGCTGAGCAGATGGTCCTTCCAAAGGGCGTCGAGGGTCTGGAGCATCAGGACCTTCTCGACGTGGCGCATCAGGTCGACGCCGATGCGCTGCTCCTTCGCCTCGTAGAAGTCCAGGGCCTGGTTGTAGACCCACTCGCCGATCGCGTCGGCGCTCAGCTCTTTCTCGGCCAGGGCCTTGGGATCGGCGTGGATGTCGAAGACCTGGAAGATCCGCTCGGCCAGGCCGGCGGCGTCGAATTCCTCGTTGCGGGCGGGCGCGAATTCCTGCGAGACCTGGTCCGCGGTCAAGTCGATCATGTCCAGCACCTTGTCGCGCAGGCCCTCGCCGCGCAGGATCTCCTTGCGCAGGCTGTAGACCGTCTTGCGCTGCTGGTTCATGACGTCATCGAACTCGATCAAGTTCTTGCGGATGCTGAAGTTGTGCTCCTCGACCTTCTTCTGCGCGTTGGCGATGGCCTTGGTGATCCAGGGATGGAAGATGGGCTCGTTCTCGTCCATCTTGAGGCGGTCCATCATCCGGGAGATTCGGTCGGAGCCGAAGATGCGCATCAGGTCGTCTTCCAGCGAGATGTAGAACTGGCTCTCGCCCGGATCGCCCTGTCGGCCGGCGCGGCCGCGCAACTGGTTGTCGATGCGGCGGCTCTCGTGGCGCTCGGTACCCAGGATAAAGAGGCCGCCCGCCGCGCGGACCTTCTCTTTTTCCTCCTCGCAGGCCTTGCGGAACTCCGTGAGAGTCTTCGCGTACTCCTCTTCACTCGCCTCGGGGCCGACCTTGGCGCGGGCCAGGAACTCGGGATTGCCGCCGAGCAGGATGTCGGTGCCGCGACCGGCCATGTTGGTCGAGATGGTCACCGCGCCGAACCGCCCGGCCTGGGCGACGATTTCGGCCTCTCGCTCGTGCTGCTTGGCGTTGAGCACGTGGTGCGGAATGCCGCGGCGCCGCAGCATCCCGGCCAGGACCTCGGACTTTTCGATCGAGATGGTGCCGACCAGGACCGGCTGTCCTTTGGCGTGCAGCTCGAGGATCCGTTCGATGACGGCGTTGAACTTGATCCGCTCGTTCTTGTAGATCAGGTCCCCCTCGTCCTTGCGGCGCATTTCGCGGTTGGTGGGGATGATCATGACCTCGAGGTTGTAGATCTTGGCGAACTCGCCCGCCTCGGTGTCGGCGGTGCCCGTCATGCCCGCCAGCTTCTTGAACATGCGGAAGTAATTCTGAAAGGTGATCGTCGCCAGCGTCTGGTTCTCGTTCTCGACCTGGACGCCCTCCTTCGCCTCGACGGCCTGGTGCAGGCCGTCGCTCCAGCGCCGGCCCGGCATGAGGCGGCCCGTGAACTCGTCGACGATGATCACCTCGCCGTCCTTCACGACGTAGTCGACGTCGAGCTTGAACAGCACGTGGGCCTTCAGGGCCTGGTTGACGTGGTGCAGGACCTCGATCTGGCGAGGGTCGTAGAGATTTTCGACGTTGAGCAGCTTCTCGACGTGGGCGACGCCCTCCTCGGTGAGGATGGCGCTGCGCGCCTTCTCGTCGATCGTGTAATCCGCGTCCTTCTTGAGATTCGGGATGATCGTGTTGATGCGGTAATACTTGTCGGTCGACTCCTCGGAAGGCCCCGAGATGATCAGCGGCGTGCGCGCCTCGTCGATCAGGATGGAGTCGACCTCGTCGACGATGGCGTAGTGGAGCTCGCGCTGCACCATCTGCTCGAGACTGAACTTCATGTTGTCGCGCAGGTAGTCGAAGCCGAACTCGTTGTTGGTGCCGTAGGTGATGTCGGCGGCGTAGGCCTCGCGGCGCTGGGCGTCGTCCAGCCCGTGGACAATGACCCCGACGGACATCCCGAGGAAGTTATACAGCCGACCCATCCAGGCCGCGTCGCGGCGCGCCAGGTAGTCGTTGACCGTGACGACGTGCACGCCTTTGCCCTCGAGGGCGTTGAGATACACCGGCAGGGTCGCGACGAGCGTCTTGCCTTCGCCGGTTTTCATCTCGGCGATCTTGCCGTGGTGCAGGACCATGCCGCCGACCAGCTGGACGTCGAAGTGCCGCATGCCCAGCACGCGCCGCCCCGCCTCGCGGACCGTGGCGAAGGCCTCGGGCAGCAGGTCGTCGAGGCTCTCGCCCTTCGCGACGCGCTCGCGGAATTTGGCAGTTTGCGCCCGCAAGGCCTCGTCGCTCAGCGCCTGCATCTCGGGCTCGAGGGCGTTGATCCGATCGCGGATCGGGCGCAGCTTCTTCAATTCGCGCTCGTTTTTGGTTCCGAAGACTTTTTTGGCCAGGGCCTGAAGCATGGGAACCCCTTGCTATGTGAGGCAGGGCGGAAAGTCAAATAGTCCTAAGGGGATCGGGGAAGCGGCTATTGGAAGATATACTTCATCGGATCGGTGGGAATGCCGTCGACGTGCACCTCGTAGTGCAGGTGCGGGCCGGTGGAAGATCCGGTGTTGCCGACCGCGGAGATGCGGCTGCCGCGCTCGACCTTGTCGCCTTCTTTCACGAAGAGCTCGGAATTGTGCCCGTAGAGGGTGCTGATGCCGTAGCCGTGATCGATGATGACGGTGTTGCCGTAGCCGCCCTTGTAGCCGGCGTAGACGATGGTGCCCTCGGAGGGCGCGAAGACGGGGCTGCCGATCGGCGAGGCGATGTCGATACCCTTGTGCATCTTGACCGCATCGCCCCAGGGCGAGAGCCGGAAACCGAAATTGGAGGTGACCCAGCCCTGCACCGGCCACAGCGAGGGGGTGGAGGCCCAGAAGGAGATTTGGTCTTCGTTGGCCTCGTAGACCTCGTTAACCCGCTCTTCGAGGTTGACCGCGAACTCGGCCAGCTCATCCAGCTTGAGGGTCATCTTCTCATAGAATTGCTCGTCGAATTTGCCGGCTCTCCAGTCGCGGGCCAGGTTGCGGGAAGAGAGCTTGGGCAGGTTGTTCACCCGGTTGAGAAATTCGCCCAGGTTTTCCTGCTCGGAGACCGGGCCGACGCCCTTGTTGAGCTTACCCGACTCAACCCCGATGGAGCCTTCCAGTTTTTCGGTGAACTTCTCGATGCGCTTGATGGTGCCCTCGAGGGCCCCGATCTTGGAGACCAGCTGGGCCTTCTCTTGCTCGAGCTGGGCGATGGTCCCGGACTCGCCCTTCAGATTTTTGGAGCGGTAATACAGGAAGCCCCAGGTCATGACCGAGGAGAAAACCAGGAAGAAGGCCAGGAGCCCCCCCAGCATGCGGAGGCTGGTTTGGGAGAGGCTTAAGGTACGGCTGCCGAAGCCGTCGTCGTCCAAAAGCACCAGATTGGTGGGTTTTCGGTTCAAAGGCCTTCCTCTATCCAGGTTGATTGCGGGACCACCTAATCATCGGCAGGTTTCACCGAAGGTGGTCTAAAAAATGGCTATGGCTTAAGTGGGGGGAACCGTAGCAGAGGGTTCTTTGGAGTGTCAAGGCCTTTGGGAATGTAAAAAATTAAGTAATTTCATCGACTTGTAAAATTATCACCGTAATGTTGTCGTCGCCGCCCCGGCTATTGGCCGAGTTGACCAGCTTCTCGCAGGCCTCCCGGATGTCGTATTTTTCGACCAATTCCTCGATTTCCCGGTCCTCGACCAGGTTGGAGAGGCCGTCCGAGCAGAGCAGGAGCTTGTCCCCGTGCCGGACCTCCTTGCAGACCAGGTCGATGTCGACCTCTTCTTGGTAGCCGACCGAGCGGGTGATGATATTTTTGAGCTTATGGCCCCGGGCGTCGCTGGCCGAGATCATCCCGGCCTTGACCTGCTCGCTGACCAGGCTGTGGTCCTCGGTGACTTGCTCGATCTTCCCGTCCCGAATCAGGTAGGCCCGGGAGTCTCCGACATTGGCTATATATAGACGGGGGGAGGCGAAGAGGGCCGCGACGGCGGTGGTCCCCATGCCCCGGAGGTTCTCGTCGAATAGGGCCTGGTCGTGGATGCGGCGGCCGGCCTCTTGGATGGCGTGCTTCAGTTGATTGCCGGGGTGGGAGTCGGCCTCGTTGACCCCTCGGATCTGGGTGGCGTCGGGGTCGAAGCGGAGCGAGCGGACGACCTCTTCGACCGTGGTGACCGCCAATTTCGAGGCGTATTCCCCGCCCAAGTGCCCCCCCATGCCGTCGGCAACCATATAGAGACCCATGTCGTCGTTGATCAGGTAGGAGTCCTCGTTCTGCTGCCGCTTCATGCCGACGTTGGAGATGCCGTAAGATTCGATTTTCATGGGAAATTAACCCTAATCCGATTCAAAAAAATCCAGGTCGTCCGCTCAACGTAATCGAACGCGACGATTATATGCAAGCCCCTATTTCAAGGCAAATGCTCAAACCGTAGGCTAGGCGCCGCCGATCGCCATCTCTTGGACGGCCAGGGTCGGGGCGCCGACGCCGCCGTGGGTACGATACCGGGAACCGACGGCCCTAAGATCGGCCATCATCTGATGAAGGTTGCCGGCCAAGGCCAGCTTCTTGACGGCGCCGCGCCGCTCGCCGCCCTCGATCAAGAAACCCTGGATGCCGACCGAAAAGTCGCCGGTCACCGGGTTGGCCGCATGCACGCCGATGGCCTCGGTCACCAGGATGCCGGACCCGATTTCGCGGAACAGGGCCTCGTCGGAGAGCTCGCCGGGCTCGAGGACCAGGTTGGAATAGGAGATGAAAGGCGGGCGCTGCAAGCCCCGGCGTACCAGGGAGGCGTTGGCCTTCAGGCCGAGCTTGCGGGCGTAGAGGCGGTCGAGCAGGAGGTTGGCGACGACGCCCGCTTCCACCAGCGGCAGGTCGCGGGAGTTTTGGCCCTCCCCGTCGAAGGGAGAGGAGGCGCTCCCCTCCGACAGCAAGCCCGCGTCGCGGATGTGGAGCCGCGGCGAATAGAGCCTCTGCCCGAGCTTGCCCTCCAAGAAGCTGCGCTTCTTAAAAACCGCGTCCCCCTGGAAGGATCCCGCCAGGACCTCGAGGAACTCCCCCGCCACCTGCGGGAATGAGCGGCGGTACTCCGGCGCCCGCATGCTGGCCGGGGCGGTCGCCCCCAGCTCTGGCCTCGCCCCCACCGCCGCGGGGTCGAGGGGCGCTCGGAAGAAGCGGCCGCTTTCTCGCCCCGCCCGCGTGACGGACATGACGCCGTGACTCCGGCAGCGCGTCCGGCGAAAGGCGCGGTCGAGGCCGGCGGAAGCTGGTGCAGCCGGGATCGCTGAGCGCTCTCGTCGTGCGGCCGCCTCGGACGGACGTGGGGTCGGACGCCTCGCGGCCGCCTCCAGCGCGAGGGGTCCTGCTTAAAAGTGCTTCCACCGCGCCAAGCCGCGTCGAAGTTGCTCAATCCCCGTCGAGGGCCGCCGGCGCCTCGGGCAGGGAAGACGCCTTGGGGGTCGGTTCCCAGGACGCGCCACGCTGGCGCATATTTTAGTTCCCGAACGCTCAAGTCGGTCGAGTAGGCGAAGCTGAGCTCTTGCTCTTGAAGACCCGCAGCGCCGCATCTTCCTCCACCGCGCCTTGGCAACTCAATGGCGCCGTCTCGCCTCGAAGCGGCGGGACTCGACGCTCGAAATAGACCTCGGTGGCGATACCCTGGCTTTTCAATTGTCGTTCAGGCGGGAATAAATCTCCGGTCGCATTCGCGACAATCTATCCGGATCCGGCCTCCTGCCCGCGAAACGAATATTTTCACGGTTTGGGCTGGCGCCAGCGGCAGGGGTGAAGACAAACTTCGAGCCGCGCCTCCGGCATGCTCCGCGTTGTGATGTTGCCGCCGTGGCGGAGCACGCAGAGCGCGAGCCCGATCCCGCTGCCTCGTACCTCGCCTCGGCTGTGGAGGCGTGAAGGGGCGAAGATTCCTGCTTTGAGGCAGTTTTCCTCAGCTTTGATGCCTGTCCTCCCGACGGCGAGATCCGCAAACCTCCAAGTGGCCGCGGCGACGGGATCACGGCGTTTTGCGGAACTGGAGGGCGTTAAGCCGAGCAGGTTCTGGAAGAGCTGGCGATCATGAAGCGTCGGCGAAGCGGCAGCGGCCCGCCTCGAGGCGCCTCGCTTTCGCGAAGCGTGCTTCCAGGTCCTTGCGGACCTCCGCCAGACCTGGTCGAGCTCCAGCCCCTCTGAAGCCGGCCGGCTCTGGGTCGTCACGCTGCGCGGGAGAACCGCAGCAGGTCGTCGGATCAATTCGCGCATCCACCCCGAGCCGGATGCGCCGCAGGTAGTCCAAGGCCGCAGAAACAGATGGCGGGCGTCGAGCAGCCGCTCGAGGCGGTCGTCGGCGAAGGCGTGATGATCAGCAGCAGGGGCTCCTGCAGGTCGGGCTCTATTTTTTAGGCGAAAGCGCCCGGTGCTCGCGGGTTGGAGCGCTCTCGAGGGGCCGCTGCTTTTTCCTGCAAGGCCTCCCTCCGCCTTCCTGGCTCCTCGGCGGCGTAGGCCAAGGAGACCATGTCGGCATTCTGAGCTGGCGAAGTCCGGTCCTCCAGCTTTAATCCCCGAATCGCCCCCCACTTGCTCGTGGCAGACGATGCCAACGACCTTTCCGCCGAGCCGGGATCGGGACGTCCATCATCGAGAAGATCTGCTGCGGCACAAGCAGGCTCTCGTGAACGGCGGTGCGCGGGTCGCCGCGCGCGTCCGAGGCGGGCAGGATGCGTACTCTCTCCCTTTGAGGGCCCGAAAATAGCGGCATTCTTTGGCCAGCAGCTCTGCCCGCCCTGGTGCCGGTCCTCGGTCTCTAGCTGTAGACGTCCTGGCAGACGATCTCGCTGCGATCCTCGTTGAAGAGCCAGATGCCGACTCCGCGCCAACGTCTTGCTGTCGACCTCGGTGATCCGGCGGAGGGCGGTTCGGTTCGCTGGCGGCCTTGGCTGCTTCCAGCAAGCCTCGCCTGAGGCAGCGCAGGACGCGCGCGTGCTTCGTTTCGGACGAACCCGGACATATCCCATTTCTCTGTCCTTCCGACTTTAGCAAAGAGGGGCGGCCGCCGCCAGCGCCTCAGGCGGCGGCGTTTTTGCCGCGGGCGTGCTTGAGGGCCTGCGGGTGACCTCGACCCTTCGGCCAGCATGTGGGCGATCTTCTGTTCGCGCTCGTCTTCTTGAGAAATACGGATCTCGGAGTAGTCCGGCCGCCGCGCACCGCCTTCTCGACGGTGTAGTGGCGGACGGCGCGGCAAAGCATCTGCAGGGAGGTGGGTGACGCAGAGCACCTGGCTCCGCGCCTCAGGGCCTCGCCGGCCGATCAGCTCAGACCTTTGCCGCCGACCCCGGCGTCGACCCTTGCCTAAAGACGAAGCTGCCGCACCGGCGGGAAAGACGATCTCGTAGCCGCCAAGAGCAGGCGGTCTGCGCTTCGCCGCCCGAGACGATGCCCGGCGAAGGGCCGCGCCTCCTCGCCGGGATTGAAGGGAGACGAGCAGGGGTCAGGGCGTCGGCGCCGCCGCGGGTACCGGCCACCTCTTTCGCGGACCTCGAGGAGAAATTCGTGTTGGGCGCTGGGAAGCGCGAGCTTCAGGATTGCAGCAGCTTCGCGGAGAAGCTTCGCGCGCCTTGCGCTGGCGTGCAGGGCCGCGCCGCCCTGCGCAGGGCGGGCCCGGCCGGCGCGTCGGGCCTCGGCGACCGCAAGACTTGGCCGAAGCCTCTTTCTCCAGCTCGCCGATCTGCCCCCTGCAGCGCTCGGCCAGGGGCGATCAGGCCCCGCCTCGTCCTCGTGGTACTTGCGCTTCAGGCCGGAGATCAGGGGCGGTAAGCCGGTCTTCTCCAGGCGGTCGAGCCTCGGCGGGGTCTTCTCGCTTTCTCGCCGTGTCGGCAAGCAGGCGCCCTGCCGCCTGACGGCGGCCGCGCCTCGTCGAGGGGCCCCAGCAAGGGCTTAAGGCTCTCGTCCAAGTCGAGGGATTTTTTTTCGGCCAGGTGCCGCGCCTCGCTCCAATTGGTCGGAGAGCCTGGCGGCCTTCGCCCCTCGACCAGCATCTGGCGCATCTCGTTTTGCGTGGCGCAGGGCGACGCGGTGCTTGAGACTTCAGCCTTTGATTGGCCTCCTCCTCCTCGCCGGCGCGCGCAAGCTCGGCCTTGGCCAGCTCCTTCGCACTGGAAACGCAGGAATTTGCCGGCGCGTCTGCCGGATGCGCTGTTCAGCCCGCGCCTTCGCGGATCGGCTCCTTTGTAGAGTGAGAAAAGCTTCCGCGATAGGTCTCTTTCGGCGGGAGGCTTCATGGGCGCCGAAACGGTCCTTCAATACCTAGCAGGAAATCCGCTCTCGGCGGTGCGTGCGCGGCGTGCTGCCGCACCAAGTGGACCAGCCTCTCGCCAAGGGCTTGAAGGGTCTTGAGCGTCACGGGCTCGTCGTTGATCAGCGCCCGCGACCGGCCGGAGGCGTTGAGGCTGCGCTTGAGCATCAAGGCGCCGTCTTCCGGCACCCCCAGCCCCGCCTCGGCGAGGAAGGATTTCAGCGCGGCGTTTTTCCCCAACTCGAAGACCACGGTCACCACCGCCTCGTCGGCCCCGGCGCGGATGGTCTCGGCGTCGGCCCGCTCGCCCAACGCGAAGGCCAGGGCCTGAAGGAGAATCGACTTTCCCGCCCCGGTCTCGCCGGAGATCACGTGAAAGCCGCGGTCGAACTCGACCCGGACCGATTCGACGATGTTGAAATTTTTGATGTGGATTTCGGAGAGCATGGCGCGACCCTCGATGGGGCTGGGATAGCCGAGGCCGCGCGAATTGTCGATGGATTTATGGCCGAAAAGGCCATTGCTTGCGGGCCTCCCCTGTACTAAATCGAGGCTTATGGCCGATCTCTTCGAACACGCCGCCGAGCAGGAAAGGCAGGAGCAGGCCCCCCTGGCCGAGCGATTACGGCCGCAGGCCCTGGACGAGGTCGTCGGCCAACGCAAGCTGCTCGGCCCCGAGGGTCCCTTGCGGGTCCTAATCGAGCGCGACCAAATCCCCTCGCTCATCTTCTGGGGACCGCCCGGCAGCGGCAAGACCACCCTGGCCCGCGTCATCGCCCATCATACCAAGTCGAAATTCCAGGCCCTCTCCGCGGTACTCTCCGGAGTGAAAGACCTGCGCGAGGCGGTCGAGGCGGCCAAGGCGGATTTCAAGTTCGGCCGCAAGCGCACGATCGTCTTCATCGACGAGATCCACCGTTTCAACAAGGCCCAGCAGGACGCCCTCTTGCCCCACCTCGAGGCCGGCACCATCACCTTGATCGGCGCCACCACCGAGAACCCCTCCTTCGAGGTGATCGGCCCCCTGCTCTCCCGCTCGCGCGTCTTCGTCCTCGAGCCCCTCGACGAGGCGGACCTGAAGGGCCTCCTGCAGCGCGGAATCCAGACGATGGGCGTGCCCGTCGACCTCGAGGCCGAGGCCTTGCTGGTCGAATACGCCTCCGGCGACGCGCGGCGCCTGCTCAACACCTACGAGATCGCGGCGAATCTGGCGGGGAAATCGGGGCGTGTGGACTTGAAGACGGTCGAGCAGGCCGCCCAGCGCAAGACCCTGCTCTACGACAAGAGCGGCGAGGAGCACTACAACCTGATCAGCGCCTTCATCAAGAGCCTGCGCAATTCCGATCCGGACGCGGCGGTCTACTATCTGGCCCGGATGTACGAGGCCGGCGAGGACCCGCTCTTCCTGGCCCGCCGCATGGTGATCTTCTCCAGCGAGGACGTGGGATTGGCCGACCCGCAGGCGATCCAGGTCGCGATCGCGGCGATGCAGGCCTACGATTTCGTCGGACGGCCGGAGGGCTGGATCCCGCTCAGCCACTGCGCCGTCTACCTGGCGCTGGCGCCCAAGGACAACTCCAGCTACCGGGCCTACCAAGACGCCAAGGCCGAGATCGAAAGCTCGGGCCCCTTGCCGACGCCGCTGCACCTGCGCAACGCGCCGACCAAGCTGATGAAGGAGCTCGGTTACCATAAAGGCTACCGCTATGCCCACGACGACCCGAAGGCCTCCCAGGAAATGGATTGTCTCCCGGAGAAATTGCGGGGCAGGATTTTTTTTCATAAGAAAAACAACGGATGAACCCCTATTACTATCGCGCCATTAAATATTCCTGGAACGAAGATCGCTATCGCACCCCCGGCGTGGACCGAGCCAAGGCGGTGCCCGAGATAGGAGCAGACGGCGTAGAAGCCTCTCAGGCCTTTCCCGCCGCGACCCAGCTACAGGGAAGATCCGAATCTTCCGAGGAAGCCCACCAGGCGGGCCGAGCCCAGACCCCTGACAACGTCTATCTGCCCGGTTCGCCGGCGGCCGGAGAACGTGCCTCGCACCCCTTCCACATTCCGACGCAGTGGGATTCTCATAACGCCTTACGTGCCCTAAGCGCCCCCAAGTTCATGGTGGGCCTGGACCTTTGGGCCTTGGAATGCGGCGTCCTCGGCGCCGCCGAGGCCTTGGCGAAAAAATATTCGGCCCAACTCTTGTTCACCCACGCCCTCGGCGGAACAGATGCCGAGGCGGAGGAAAAAGATATTTTGCGTCGCTTGCGCGAGTTTCAAGCCCCCTACGAGTATCATTCCTTCACGGGCGCACCCTCCGAGGTGCTCCTGCGGGAGGCCCGCCTGCAGCAAGCCTCCCTCCTGATCCTCGCCACCCACGGGCGGAAGGGCAAAGAGCGCGTCCTGATGGGAAGCGTGGCCGAAGCGGTCTTGAAACAGGCCGACATCCCCGTGCTCATTCATCGCTCCGGCACCCGTTGGACGGAATTGGACAAAATCCTGGTTCCATTCGAGGACCTTCGGGACATCCTGCCGGCGATGGGGCCGGCCGCGAAGTTGGGGCGCGGCTTCGGCGCGGAGTTGTGGTTGATCCATGTGCGAAAGGACTCCGAAACCGGCTCGGCCGGGCTGGAGAGAGCCGGAGGCTTGTTTGCCGATCTGTCCGAAGGACACTCCGAGATCCGCGAAATTGCGCCTCGAGGCGATGTCCCCGAATCCATCGCCGCCTTCGCCGTGTCGGAAGGGATAGACCTGCTCGTCATGCCCTCGCAGCGCGAGGATCAGTCGAAAAAAATCCTGCCCGGAGGCGTCACCGCGCAGGTGGCTCGGCAGGTGCATTGCTCGGTGTTGGTGGTGCCGAAATGACAGTCCTAGCCGAAACCAACCCGGCCACCTCCGTAAATACCCCCTTGCAGGCCCGCCAAACGACCATGCCTAGAAAAAAGTGAAGGCAAGCCCGCCTCCTGTATCGTAACCCCATTGGCCGTTCCCCAGATTAATTTGCGGAACAAAAAATCCCTGGAATTGAAAAAGGGGGGCTGAGCGAGGAAAGGGACGGATCCTAAGCCGCCCGCCAACCCCCGCTATGCCGCCGGGCGATGAGGCATTTAATGGCATTTCCAACCCGATTCGCGCGAGGGCTTCAAGGCCTAACCAAGCGGCGGGCATCGCCCCGAAATTTCCCTCCACCCCCATCTCGAACGAACCGGGCCCTGCAAAAAACGGCTGAACGTAGACTCCGCCCCCGTAGGTCAGGACACGATCGCCCGAAATCCCCCGAAATCCCATATAAAGCTCGGCTCCTCCTCCCCTTTGGCTGCTGAACACCGCGCTGGGAACGAGATCAAAATGCCCGGAGTCCGGGAATCGCAGCCTAGCGCCGGTCTCCCTAAAGGCCTCTTCCACAAAGTCCTGCGAGAAAGCATCGGGGTGGAGACCATCTTCTCCAAAGAATCGACCCATCATGGCCCGACGGGCCTCTAGGGGCCTAGGCCCCGGACCTATTCCGTTCAATTGAAAGTAGAGATACTCATCCACCATTTCCGCGAAAAACTCCGCCTCGTTTGTCATGGCATAGCGCCTGTTTCCATCCGGTTCGCGGCTATCGGCGATGTGGGAATTGGGGATATTATCCGCATCGCCTTCCGCCAAGGGCCGGATGGCATCGAAAAAACGCCGGACCGCCTGGCGATCGCCCTCCGATAGAAGGTTGTGGTAAATCGCATGACCTATTTCATGGTGAAGGACGCTGAAAATTTGGCTCGACATGGCGGTGCGGGGGTTGCGCCCCAGCCATTCCCAGCTCATCATCCGAAACGACTCATTGGACATCATATGATTGCCTTCCAATGAGAATTCACCGGACCGGTCATCCGTTCGGAGGCCGCATTGATTAAAAATCCCGTTGGAACCCTCAAAGCCACCTCCGATAAAAATCCTTAAAGGCGGGCGGGAGCCTTCCGGCCGCAACAAACGTTCCAGGTCTTGGGGCGTAAGCAATAATTTAACAATTTCGAACTCCGATAGGAGCGCGCTTTCATAAAATGCCCAAGGGATGGTTCGGCCGCGGGGCGAAAAGACCGGAATCGAATAGGAGATGCCACGGACCGGAAGCGTATGGGTCTCCCAGTTCACTTCGTCTTGGCAGGGCACTCGGAGGGACGACTCGGGTGCGACGGGGAAGACAGTTTGCGCGCGGCGTTCGTAGGCGTCCAGCCGCCGAGCCCAGTCCGCCCTTTCCCTCAACTGGGCCTGTAAGGCCTCGACGCGGCGATCCGGAAGCATCCTGGCGTAGAAGGACGCCAGTACGTTAAAGGCCGTCCGCTCTTCGACGGACAAGGAACCTTGATAATCGGCGGTGACCATGATCGAGAGCGACATTTCGCCGGCGAAACGGTTCAAATCCCACCTCTCCGCCAGGGCCCGCTCCCCCAAGAGGCCTAATTGCCGGGAGTAGGAGGAAAGCGCCTCGGAAGGCCTTGTCTCTGCGCCGGAAGCACCCCATCCCCCGGTCACCTGACCTAGACACCGGCCTGCGTCGCTTTCCCGCACGAAGCAATCGACCGCGGTATGGATTTCGGCGCCTTGGGTCGCGTGATCGGCGGCGATCCCGCTTTCGTATTGCCGCAGCCTCTCCTCGGTGGGGATACCGATCATTCCCAGCCAAAGCTGTCTTTGTACTGGGCCGTCCATAGCTCTATCCTCCCTAGGGGACGTCAGGACCTCCCCAATATAGAATCGAAAAACCTGGCCGGGGATGCCATTCTATACCCATTAAAAGCTTGCGTAAGGTCCCTATCGTGAGAGAAGGGAAGAGGTTGCGGAGTTTTTTGTTTATAGTTGCCGGAGGAGATCGGCTTCCGTGTTTCTGGGAGACCCATGGCTCGGCCTTGGGAGTTCTTAATCAATGATGTTATGGCTTTTGACAGTCCTATTCCTTTCCACGGTGCAGGCCGCCTCGTTTCCAGTCCAGGCGGTCTTGAAAAACGCATCGGAGCAAACCGTTAAGACGACGCGCTACGATCCCAGCTATGTCGACCTGCCCTATCCCGGCGGCGACGTCCCGATCGAGCGCGGCGTGTGCAGCGACGTGATCGTGCGGGCCTTCCGCGCCGCGGGGGTCGACTTACAGGTCGAAGTGAACCGCGATATGAAGAAAAACTTTTCGGCCTATCCGAGGATGTGGGGCCTCTCGCGTCCCGATCCGAACATCGACCACCGCCGCGTCCCCAACCTGATGAAGTTCTTCGAGCGGAAGGGAAAATCTCTCCCCGTCAGCGACAAGCCCGAGGATTATCTGCCCGGCGACGTCGTCGCCTGGCGCCTGCCCAACGGGCTGTACCACATCGGCCTCGTGTCGAACCTGCCCGCCTCCGATCCGCGGCGCTTCCTGGTCATCCATAACATCGGCGCCGGAACCCGGACGGAGGACATTCTCTTCGCCTTCGAGGTCTTGGGGCGATATCGATACTTTTGAACCATCGTGTCATGGGATGGAAAGCGCTGATCCCTCGCGGGAAAATGCGCGGTAGTCTATCTCGGGATCGCCCCTGCACCATTCCCCGGCTAAGCCGCCGAAGAATTCGACAAGACACCCCGAGGCGAGGTGCCTCTCCAAGCTTGCGGCATCGCGCCACCGAATCTGCAGCAAGAATCTTCCGGGATTTTCAAAGGACTGGAAGCAATCGTACTGGAGGCATCCTTCCTCGGCCCTGCACCGCAGGGTGAGTTGGGTGAGAGCGGATTTCAGGGACTTTTCCCGACCCGGCAGGGCCTCGAGAATGACCACATTGGACCAAACATCTTCAATCACGCCGTTCGCCCTTCGGCCCCAACAGCTCGATGCGGTAGCCGTCGGGATCCTCGACGAAGGCCAAGACTGTGGTGCTGTGCTTCATGGGACCCGGCTCGCGGACGATCTTGCCGCCGCGCGCGCGGATCGCCTCGCAGGCCTTGTAGACGTCCTCGACCTCGATCGCGACGTGGCCGAAGGCGTTGCCCAGCTCGTAGCGGTCGGTATCCCAGTTGTGGGTGAGCTCGAGGACCGTGTGATGTTCCTCGTCGCCGTAGCCGACGAAGGCCAGCGTGAATTTGCCCTCGGGGTAATCCTTGCGCCGCAACAGGCGCATGCCGAGGACCTCGGTGTAAAATCGCAGCGAGCGCTCGAGATCGCCGACGCGGAGCATGGTGTGGAGGATGCGCATCTTCACCTCTTCAAGCTGACGCTGACCCCGTCGCGGACCGGCAGGATCGAGGAAAACAGGTCGGGGTGGGCGTAGATCCTTTCGTTGAACTTGCGGATCCCTTCGGTCTCCTTCGAGCGGTCGTCGGGATTCAAGATGCGGCCCGACCAGAGGACGTTGTCGGCGAGGAACAGCCCGCCGGATTTCAGTTTCGGCACCCCCATCTCGAGGGCCTTGGGGTAGTCGTGCTTGTCGATGTCGCAGAAGATCAAGTCGAAGGGCCCCTGGTAGCGGTGGAAGCTCTCCAGCGCGCTGCCCACCTCGTAGATCACCTTGTGCCGCAGCTTGGCGCGCTCGAGGAAGTTCATCCCGCGTTCTGCCTTCTTCTTGTCGAACTCGGTGCAGATGATCTGCCCGTCCTTCGGCAGGGCCATCGCGATCCAGAGCGCGCTGTAGCCGAAGCCGCTGCCCAGCTCGAAGACGGTCTTGGCCCGCGAGACCTTCGTCCATTGATACAATATGCGCCCGACCAAGGGCCCGATGATGGGGAAGTCCTGCTCGAGGGCCAGGGCCTCGATCTCGTTCATCAGCTCGGAGGTCTCCGGCGTGAGCTCTTTGAGGTAGGCGTCGATTTCGGGGGAGGGGAAATCCATGGCCCGCCAAAATACCCAAGCTCGGGGAGAATGGAAAGCTCTAGCGACACAAAAACCGGCCCTTGAAACATGTCATTACTTAACATTTTGTGATTAGGCGTCGGATGCGTGCCGTGCCTGCAGATTGGGGCGCCTCAGAAAAAATCATTAAATACATGTAGTTATCCATTAGGCACCTTGGCATTTCGATTGCTAATCCATTTTATTGGGGAAATGGGTTCGGGCCTTAAGAGGTGTAGGGACATGACTCCGATCCAAGTCGATTTATTCGATCTAGCCATCCGTGCGCGGGAGGCCGCAGAAGAGCTGCTCTTCGGGCCCGCCGTGAAGGCCAAGCCGCCTGCCAAAAAAGACAAAGCCGAAAAGGCCAAAGAGAAGGCCGAGAAGGCGCGCGCCATCCACCTGTTTCAAATGCATCATCGTCGCTTGATGAAGCAGCTGGAGGAATACAGGAAAAAATTGGACGCTCCGGTCCAATCGCAACACGGGGACGCGAAGGGCGCATCCGCCTTGGACAAGATTCGCGAGGGCGTCGAGCTGGGCGCCCTGATCTTTTGCCCCTATCTCCTGCCGCTCCGCGAAGTCGCCAGCCGTGTGGAGCACACCCTTCCATTCCGGGTCAATCTCTCCTTGGAAAACCTAAGGGCCGGCTTGCGCGAGTTCAACCGCCGCGCCGAGGAAGGCCGCGCGGCCTTCAAAAAATCCATCGAAGGCGCGACCTGGAACCCGACCAGCCTCGAGGAGCTTTCGCAAGGCAGCCTCTTCGTCATCGAGCAGGACGCCCTCAACGACATCGTCGCCTCGGCGATCGCGGACGGTCCCGCCGCGAGCAAGGTACGCAACGTCCGCGTCGAGATCGACGGCGACCGACTCAAGATCAAGGGCGAGTACAAGACCAAGCTGATGTGGGTCGACTTCTCCGCCATCCTGGAGTTCGAGCAGAAGAACGGCCGATCGGAAGGTTCGCTCAAGAAGATCGAGGCGGCCGGGATCGACCTCGGGGATTGTCTCAAGGACGACATCCTCGGCGCCTTCGCGCGCTTCGGCTTCCCGCCTCCCGAGGGCGCGGGGCTGAAGGATTTGTCCTGGGTCCACCTGCCGGGCATCGTCCGCTTCGAGATCCGGAGCGATATGGTCGTGATCGAGCGCGAGGCGCCATCCACCGGTCCCAGCTAGGCTATTTGAAGTAGGGAATCCGGCTGAGCATCAGCCCAACGTAGGCCGCCGCCGTCATCAAGAAGAGATTCAAGATCGCGATCGATCGCATCCGCCCCACCACCTTGTCGACCAGCTCGGCGGGGACCTTGTCGTCCATCGCCTTCTCCCCGGTGCCGGTGATGCGCAGGGCGAGGCCGAAGCTCTGGTAGGCCGCCAGGATGTAGACGACGAAGAAGATCAGCAGCTTGACGATCAACACCGTCGAAACGTCGGAGAAATACTGAAGCCCCAGGACGATCTTGTAGTCGGTCAGGCGGATCGCTCCCGACACCACCATCAATGACATCGTCAGCAGGAAGGTGATGTGGTAGAACTTGGCGTGGCGCCGCAGGGCGACCAGGCGTTCTTCCCCTTGCATGTGCTTGTTGACCATGGGCACCGCCGCGAAGGCGAAGTAAAAGGCGACGCCCATGCCGAGGGTCCAAATCACCAAATGCGACAGGATCAATAAATAGGACTCCACGCTCATATCAGGACTTCGCCTCCGAGGCCGACGCGGGCGCCGCATCCTTCCCTTCGAATTTTTCCACGATCTCCACGCAGAATTTTTCCATCCGGTACATGTACATCATCGCCAGGATCTGGGTGAACATCCAGAGGAGCAGCGTCCCCAGGACCCAGCCCAGGTGGCTGCCCAGGCCGGAGAGACTCTTCTCGAGGTGGATCCCCGTGACGATCGAAATGCAAAACAGGACGAAGGTCGCCAAATTAAGGACGTTCAGCAGTATTTTCACGACGTGGCCTCCCACCCGATAACCTCACCAACAAAGGATTTGGGATTTAGGGGGAGAGCGTTATAATCCGAGCTGTTAGCGGTCAAGCCTAAAAGGAGGAGACGAATGTCCAAACGCATGTTCCGCGCCGGCACCCTGCTCGCCGCGCTGCTGTTCGCTTCGCAATGCGCCAAAAAGGAAGAGGCGAAGCCCCCAGCCCCGGCGCCGGCCGCCACGGCCCCCGCGCCGGCCGCTCCCGAGAAAAAGGCCGCCGACGGCTCCCAGCCGGCAATCGGCGCGCCCTTTATCCGCGTGCCCCTCGGGCTGGACCCCGACCTGAACGTCCCCAAGGACAATCCGCTCACGCCCGAAAAAATCGAGCTGGGCAAGCTGCTCTACTTCGACAAGCGGCTTTCGAAGGACGTCACTATCTCCTGCGCCACCTGCCACGACCCCAAGCGCGGCTGGACCGACAACCAACCGGTGTCGGCCGGCATCCACGGCGGCATGGGGACGCGCAGCGCGCCCACCGTCATCAATTCCACTTATTACTTGCTGCAGTTCTGGGACGGCCGCGCCAAGACCCTCGAAGAGCAGGCCCTGGGCCCCATCACCAACCCCGTCGAGATGGGCATGGGCTCCCACGACGAGATGATCTCGACCTTGAGCAACATCCAGTCCTACCGCCCGCTCTTCCAAAAGGCCTTCGGCGACCCCAACATCACCAAGGAGAAGGTCGCGATGGCGATCGCGTCCTTCGAGCGCACGGTGCTGGGCGGCAATTCCAAGTTCGACCGCTACAGCAACGGCGACAAGACGGCGATGAACGAGTCCGAAATCCGCGGCCGCGAGCTCTTCTTCGGCAAGGCCAACTGCACGCGCTGCCACGTCGGCAGCAATTTCAGTGACAGCGACTTCCACAACCTGGGCGTCGGCATGAAGAAGCCCAAGCCCGACTGGGGCCGCTACGACGCGACCAAGGAAGAGAAGGACAAGGGCGCCTTCAAGACCCCGACGGTCCGCGACATCACCAAGACCGCCCCCTACATGCACGACGGCTCCGTCGCCACCCTCGAGGAGGTCGTCGAGCTCTACGACCGCGGCGGCGAGCCCAACAAGTGGCTGAGCGAGAAGGTCGTGAAGCTCAACCTCACGGCACAGGAGAAGGCCGACTTGGTGGCCTTCATGAAGGCCCTGGACAGCTCGCCCTACCCCACGGTCGAGGAGCCGAAGGAATTCCCCCAATAGTCCCGACTCCCGTCGGGACGAGGATTTTGGGTTGAATTCCCCCGCGCATTTTCCTAGGGAGCAGGGGCTATGTCCCTGACCGTCGTCGGCACCGTCGCCCTGGATACCGTCGAGACCCCCTTCGGCAAGCTCGAAGAGGGCCTCGGCGGCTCGGCCACGCATTTCGCGGCCTCCGCCACCTTTTTCAGCCCGCTGGCCCTGGTGGCGGTGGTCGGAGCGGACTTCCCCGAGGCGCACCTCGACTTCTTCCGCTCGCGGCCGATCGACCTGGCGGCCCTCGAGCGCCATCCCGGCAAGACCTTCCGCTGGAAGGGACGCTACGAGCACGACCTGAACGTCGCCCACACCCTCGACACGCAGTTGAACGTCCTGCTCGACTTCAACCCGCGGCTGACGCCGGCGATGCGAAAAAATCCCTATTTGTTTTTGGGCAACATCGACCCGGCCATCCAGCTTAAGGGCATCGAGCAGATGGAGGGCAAGCCCTTCATCGCGGCCGACACCATGAATTACTGGATCACCGGACACCGCGAGTCGCTGCTCAAAACCTTGAGGCGCGTCCACCTCCTGCTCATCAACGAGGCCGAGGCGCGGCTTTTGGCCGACACGCCCAACCTGGTCAAGGCGGCGAGGATCATCCGCGAGATGGGACCCAAGACCCTCGTCATCAAGCGCGGCGAGTACGGCGCCCTGGTCTTCCACGGCGACGAGGTCTTCAGCGCCCCCGCCCTGCCGCTCGAGGAGATCCTCGACCCCACCGGCGCCGGCGACTCCTTCGCGGGCGGCGTGATGGGCTATTTGGCGAAGACGGGGGACCTGAGCTTTCGAAATCTGAAGAAGGCGGTGATCTACGGCAGCGTGATGGCCAGCTTCATCGTCGAGAAATTCAGCATGGACCGGCTGCGCGACCTGACGAACGCGGAGATCGAGGGGCGCTACCGGCAGTTTTGCGAGCTGGCGCATTTTGAAAACCCGTAGTAGGGGCGGGCCCCCGTGCCTACCCAACGGCCGCAGGGCGGGCACGGGGGCCCGCCCCTACAGTGGGTTGCCGCAAGCCACGAAACCCAAGGTCCTCCAACAGGATTATGACAAAATTCGACGACGCCAAAAAAAACTGGGAAGAAAAAATCCTCAAGAAAAACCTCGAGAAGAACCCCGAGGCCAAGCCCAAGTTCGAGACCACCTCCGGCATCGAGATGCAGCGCCTCTTCACGCCGAGCTTCCCGGCGGACCCCGAGGCCGAGTACCTCGAGAAATCCGGCTTCCCCGGCCAATTCCCCTTCACCCGCGGCGTCCAGCCCACCATGTATCGCGGCCGGCATTGGACGATGCGCATGTACGCCGGCTTCGGCACCGCCGAAGAGTCCAACGAGCGCTACCGCTACCTGATCGCCAACGGCGGCACGGGCCTCTCGGTGGCCTTCGACCTGCCCACGCAGATGGGCTACGACAGCGACTCGCCGCGCGCCATGGGCGAAGTCGGCAAATCGGGCGTCGCCATCGACTCCCTCGAGGACATGGAGATCCTCTTCCGGGAGATCCCCCTCGACAAGGTCAGCACCTCGATGACCATCAACTCGACGGCCTCCATCCTATTGGCCCTCTACATGGCGGTGGCCGAGAAGCAGGGCGTCGCCTTCGACAAGATCAGCGGCACCATCCAGAACGACCTGTTGAAGGAATACATCGCCCGCGGCACCTACATCTACCCGCCGCAGGCCTCGATGCGCATCATCACCGACATCTTCGCCTTCTGCAAAGACCAGGTGCCCAAGTGGAATACGATCTCGATCAGCGGCTACCACATCCGCGAGGCCGGCTCGACCGCCGTGCAGGAGGTCGCCTTCACCCTCGCCAACGGCCTGGCCTACGTGCAGGCGGCCGTCGACAAGGGGCTCGACGTCAACGACTTCGCCTCGCGCCTCTCCTTCTTTTTCAACGCGCACAATAATTTCCTCGAGGAGATCGCCAAGTTCCGCGCCGCGCGGCGCCTCTGGGCCAGGCTCATGAAAGAGCGCTTCGGCGCCAGCGACCGCAACTGCATGTTGCGCTTCCACACCCAGACCGGCGGCTCGACGCTGACCGCCCAGCAGATCGACAACAACGTGGTGCGCGTCGCCTACCAGGCGATGGCCGCGGCGCTGGGCGGGACGCAGAGCCTGCACACCAACTCGCGCGACGAGGCCCTGGCGCTGCCGACCGAGGCCTCGGCCATCCTCGCCCTGCGCACCCAGCAGATCGTCGCCTACGAGACGGGCGTGGCGGACACCATCGACCCGCTGGCCGGCAGCTACATGATCGAGTCGATGACCGACGAGATCGAGCGGCGCGCCCTGGAGTACATCGAAAAAATCGACAAGATGGGCGGCGCGGTGAAGGCCATCGAGAACGGCTTTCCGCAGCGCGAGATCCAGGAATCGGCCTACCAGTACCAGAAGGCGATCGAGGAGAAGCGCCAGATCATCGTCGGCGTCAACGAGTTCCAGATGAAGGAAGCGCCGGTGAAGGACATCCTCAAGGTCGACCCGGCCCTGGAGAAGCGCCAGAAGGAGCGCCTGAAGGCCCTGCGCGAACGCCGCGACAACCTCAAGGTGAAGGCCGCCCGCGAGGCCCTGGCCGCCGCCGCGCGCGGGAACGACAACCTGATGCCGCGCATTCTGGACGCGGTCCGTTGCTACACGACGCTGGGCGAGATCAGCGACACGATGCGGGAGGTCTTCGGCCTCTATCAGGAACGCGTCGTGTTGTAGGGGCGGGCCCCCGTGCCCGCCCGAATGCCGCAGGGCGGGCACGGGGGCCCGCCCCTACAGATTGCAATGAAGGCTCGAACCCCATGACCCCCTCCCCCGACCTCTACAACCTCGCCCTCGACTGCATCGACAAGCACGCCGAGGTCCTGCAGAACAAGCACCACACGGCCCTGGTCTACCTCAAGGAAGACCCCGCGACCGGCGCCCTGCGCGAGCCGCCGCTGCGCCTCTCCTACTCCAGCCTCCAGGGACTCAGCAACGCCATGGCCAACGCCTTCGCCTCCTTAAGCCTGCCCCGCGGCGCGCGGGTCGTCCTGCGCCTGGAGAACGGCGCCGAGTTTCCGATCAGCTTTATCGGCGCGGTCAAGGCGGGCCTGATCCCGATCCCGACCTCCGCCCAGCTCACTTGGCCCGAGCTCGAATTCATCCTGCGGGACAGCGAGGCCGCGGCCCTGGTCGCGGGCCCCGGACTGCTGCCGCGAGAACTTTTGCAAAATCCGCCCAAGACGCTGCGCGAGACGCTCTGGCTCTGCGACAAGGGCGATAGGCTCCCGGAGGGGGTGCGGCGCTGGCAAGACCTCCTCAAGGCCGCGGACGCCACCTTTCACACCGAGCCCACCCCGGCCGACGCCACGGCCTTCTGGCTCTACACCAGCGGCACCGAGGGGCGTCCCAAGGCGGTCATCCACGCGCACCGCAGCATTCGCGCCCATGACGCCCGCGCTAAAGTTTGGCAGGATGTCCGCGCCGGCGACGTCATCTTCAACACCAGCGCCCTCAACTGGAGCTACGCCCTCACTTGCGGCCTGCTCGACGTCTGGCGCCACGGCCTGACCGCGGTCGTCTATCAGGGGCGCCTGGGCGCGGAGCAGCTCTCCCACATCGTCCGCCGCCATGGGGTCACCACCCTCATGACGGTGCCCGGCATCTACCGGCGCCTGCTGCCTTACCTGGAATCATACGAGGGAGCCTTGGCGGGCCTGCGCGTCTGCCTGAGCGCCGGCGAGAAGCTGCCCGACGAGTTGCGCTTGGGCTTTCGCGAAAAAACCGGGATCGAGATCCGCGAGGGCCTCGGCATGACCGAGCACTCCGTCTACCTCGTCCAGGACCACGACGCGGCGCCCGTCGCGGGCTCCTGCGGCAGGGCCCTGCCCGGCCAGCGCGTCGCGATCCTGCGGGAGGACCTAAGCGAGTGCGGGCCGGGCGAACCCGGCATCCTCGCCTCGCACCGTTCCTGCGAGGGGCTGATGCTGGGCTACCACCGCCGACCGGAGGAAGAGGCGGAAGGTTTTCGGGGAGAGTGGTTTCTCAGCGGGGACCTGGCCACGCGCGACGCGGAGGGGAATTTCTTCTTCTTGGGACGCCGCGACGACGTCTTGACCGCGGGCGGCTACCGAATCTCGCCGATGGAGATCGAGGCCGCCTTGAACGCCCACCCCGCGGTGGAAGAATCCGCCGCGGTGGGCGTCACCGACGCCGGGGGCCGGACCTCGATTCAGGCCTATGTCGTATTGAAGGCGGGGACGGGGGCGACCCAGGAGACCGCAAAGGAAATCCTGGCCTTCGTCGAGACCCGGCTCGCCAAGTACAAAGTCCCAAAGTCCCTCGTCTTTCTTCGGGAGCTGCCGAAGACCTCCACGGGAAAGCTTCGGCGCAAGGTCCTGACGGGAAACATCGAGAACGGCTAGCCCCGGGAGAGGTTGCTCAAAGCCTGACTCGCCGCCCAGGCGGCTTGGGAGAGCTCCGCGGGATCAACCCCGGGATGACTGGATCGCACCTTGGCGGCGGCCCGCTCCCGCAGGGCGGCCTCGTCCGGAGGCGTTCCGCCGGCGCCCTTGGCGTTTTGCAGCTCTTCTTGGTAGGCGCGCTCGAACTCGGCCTGCAATTCGGCGCGGCCGGCGCGGCGCCTTCCGGAAACACCTGAAATGGAATCGTTTTGGCTCATCGTGAACTCCTTCCACCTCACCCGGACCTATTATCGACGCCATAGCCTCGGCGAGTTTCGTCGGAAAATATCGGAGCTCTCCTCCGGCCTTCAGTTCCGCGCTCGCCGGAGATCCTCCGCCCATTGGAACCCGGCGGCGGGGCCCCGTCTCAATCGACGCGGTTGCGGCGCGCCCCGCGGCGGAAGGCCGCGATGTTGGCCTCGATCTCGTCGACGAGGCGCTGGCGCGACTCGCGGCTGGCCCAAGCGATGTGGGGGCTGAACAAGACCTTGTCGCGTAGCCGCGGGTCGAAGAGCGGGTGGTCGGCCGGCGGAGGCTCTTGGCCGAGGACGTCGCTCGCGTAACCCGCAAGCTTGCCCGCCAGCAGGGCGCGGGCGATCGCGGCCTCGTCGACGATGGGGCCGCGGGCCAGGTTCAACAAATAGGCCCCGGGCTTCATCCAGGCCAGGGCCTTGGCGTCGATCATCCCCTCCGTCCTCGGGCTCAAGGGACAGTGCAAGGTGACGAAGTCGCTGCTTTGCAAGAGGCGCCGCAGCTCGAGGCGCTTCTCGCGCGCCGGGTATTTCCCGCCGGGAATCTTGCCGACCAACACTTCCATGCCCAGGGCCTTCGCTACCCGGGCCACCCCTCGCCCGATATGACCGTAGCCCAGGATGCCGAGCCGCTTCCCCGCCAAGTCGCCGAAGGGGAAATCCAAGAGCGCGAAATGCGGGCCGCGGCTCCAGGCACCGGACTTGACCGCCGCGTCGTGCTCGAGCAACCGATGGCCGAGGGCCAGGAGAAACAGGACCGTCTGCTCGACCACCGTGGGCGTGGAATAGCCCGCGACGTTGCAGACCGCGATGCCGCGCCGCCGCGCGGCCTCGAGATCGACGTTGTTGGTGCCGGTGGCCGCGACGCAGATCAATTTCAGCTTGGGCAAAAAACCCAGTTGGGCCTCGCGGAGGGGGTATTTGTTGGCGACGACGATCTCGGCGCCCAGCGCGGCCGGGGGCAAGGGGTCGCCCGGCTCCAGGGCCAGGGCCGCATAGGCGCCCTGTATTTTGAGGTTTTTCGTCGTAATGTCGCCAAAGTCCACGGTGGCGGCGTCGAGGAATAGGATGGTGGTTTTCTTGCCCGGCATGGCGCGCTTCCCTAGCCTCCTTTGGTCCGGCTTCCAAATGAAATCGGCACCCTGCCCCAAGACTATGTTATCTCAAGACAATGGCCGGGAAGCTGATAAAATAGGCTTGTTTGTCCGGCGCGGAAATGATTTAGGTTTTTTCCAAGGATACGGAGTTTACCCATGAAAAGCAGCCACGACCTCTGGAAGGCCCAACTGGAGGGCAAAATCGCCCCCGACCTGGCCCGGGAACTCGACATCTTCGAGACCGAGATCCAGCTGCGCAAGCAGGGCAAGATCGACGAAAAGCTCTTCGCCGAGACCCGGCTGCGCCGCGGGGCCTACGGCCAACGCTACGACAACGGCCAGCGCCACGACGGGACCAAGGTCCAGCAGCTGAAATTTCCCTCCGGCGAGCTCACCAAGGGCCCCATGACCTTCTGGGACGCCCCGGGCATGCAGCGCATCAAGATCCCGATCGGCGGCCTCAACGCCGAGCAGCTCGAGGCGATGGCCGACTTGGCCGAAGAATACTCCGACGGCATCGCCCACGTGACGACCCGGCAGGACTTCCAGCTGCACTTCATCCACATCGACGACACGCCCGCGCTGATGCGGCGCCTGGCCGCGGTTGGCATCACCACCCGCGAGGCCTGCGGCAACTCGGTGCGCAACGTCACCGCCTGCCCCTACGCCGGCGTCTGCGCCGACGAGGCCTTCGACGTCAGTCCCTACGCGCGGGCCTTAGCCAAGTTCCTGCTGGGCCACCCCGACTGCCAGGACTTCGGCCGCAAGTTCAAGCCGGCCTTCAGCGGCTGCAAGCAGCACGCCTGCGGCCTGGTCAACATCCACGACGTGGGCGGCATCGCGCGCGTCCGGGAGGAGAACGGCCAGTTGCGCCTGGGCTTCGAATACGTCGTCGGCGGCGGCCTGGGGGCGGTGCCCTTCCAGGCCAAGATCTTCGACGAATTCCTCCCGCCCGAGGAATTGCTGCCGACCACGCAGGCCATCGCCCGCGTTTTCGCCCGCCTGGGCGAAAAGAAGAACCGCAACCGCGCGCGCATTAAATTCCTCATCAAGGACCTGGGCCTCGAGAAGTTCCAAGAGCTGGTCCGGGAAGAGCGCAAGATCCTCCCCCACGACCCGCGCTGGACCGGCCTGATCGAGGCGGAGCTGAAGCAGCAAGAAAAGCCGCTGCGCGAAGGCGGCGAGCTGCCGACCGGCGGCCCTGAGGATTTTCAGCGCTGGCTCAAGACGAACATCCGTCCCCAACGCCAGGCCGGATATTCGGTCGCCACGGTCACCCTGCCCCTGGGCGACATCACGCCCGACCAGCTGCGGGCCCTGGCCGACATCGCGCGGAGGTTCACGCACGAGACCCTGCGCACGACGGTCGAGCAGAACATCGTCCTGCGCTGGGTCAGCAACCGCGACCTGCCCGAGCTCTACGCGGCGCTCAAGGCCGTCGGCCTGGGCGCCCCCGGCGCCTGCAACATCTTCGACATCGTCGCCTGCCCCGGCACCGATACCTGCAAGCTGGGGATCTCCTCCTCGCGAGGCCTGGCCGGCGAGCTGCGGAAGCGCCTGGGCGAGCAGGCCGCCCGCCTCGACCAGGCGGTGCAGAACCTGCACATCAAGGTCAGCGGCTGCTTCAACAGTTGCGGCCAGCACCACGTGGCCGACATGGGCTTCTACGGCGTCAGCCGCAAGGCGGGCAATTACACCGTCCCGCACTTCCAGGTCCTGCTCGGCGGGCAATGGGAGAACAACGGCGGCGCCTACGGGCTGCCGATCGTCGCGATTCCCTCCAAGAACATCCCGACGGTGGTCGAGCGCCTCACCGGACGCTTCGCGAAGGAGCGCGGCAAGGGCGAGAGCTTCCAGGATTTCTACAAGCGCTTGGGCAAGGTCGAGACCAAGACCATGCTGGAAGACTTGATCAAGATCCCCGACCACGACAGCAGCCCCGAATACTACAGCGACTGGGGCGATCCCCGGGAGTACACGATCGGCGACATCGGCACCGGCGAGTGCGCCGGCGAGGTGGTCTCGCTGGCCGAGTTCGAGCTGGCCGCGGCCGAGCGCGAGTACTTCGAGGCCCAGGTCCTCTACGAGAAAGACCAGGTGCAGAAATCCGGCGAGACGGCCTTCCGCTCGATGGTGACGGCGGCCCGGGCCCTGGTGAAGACCGAGTTCTACGACGTCCCGACCGACGCCGACCGCGTGGTCGAAGAGTTCCGCAAGCGTTTCTACGACACGCAGAAGTTCTGGGACCCCTTCGCGGGCGGGAAGTTCGGGCAGATGCTCTTCCTCGCCCACCAAAAGGCGAAAGAGCCCTACAACGCGGAGTCGGCCCATCACCTGCTGGAAGAGGCCCAGCTCTTCATCGACGCCGCGCACAGCTGTTACAACAAGTTGGCCGCCCAGGCGGCCGCGCCGAAGGCGGAAGGTTGAGGAGAACGCCGTGGACCTGCAGCATATCAACGTCAAGCTCTTCGCCGAGCGCCCCGAGGCAGTCGACCGGGAAAAATTCACCCCCATCTTTCAAGGCTGGATCCAAGACCAGGTCGGCGACGAGCTCTTGCTCGACGTCGCCGACTACCTGCATGTCGACGCCGGCCCCGGCATCGTCCTGATCGGCGAGGAGGCGGATTACAGCATGGACGAGACCAAGCACCGCCTGGGCCTGCGCTACAACCGCAAACGAGGCCTGGCTTTGGACAACGCGGCCAAACTGGCTCAGGCCCTGCGCGCGGCGCTTAAGGCCTGCCTGAGGCTCGAGGCCGATCCGCGGCTGGAAGGGAATCTGCGATTCAGCCGGCGCGAGCTGGAGCTGTTCATCAATGATCGCGCCGTCGCGCCGAACACCGAGGCGACTTGGGCGGCCTGCCGGGGGGATTTGGAAAAGTTTTTCGGGAAAATCTTTGCCGGGAATAGTTTCAAATTGGAGCGTCAGGCCAACCCCCGCGAGCGTTTCGGCGTGACGGTGAAGACCGAGCAAGATTTCGATCCGCAGGTGATCGTGAAATTGCTGTAGGGGCGAACCTTGTGTTCGCCCTCCCCCTCCCTGCCCAGGGGCGAACACAAGGTTCGCCCCTACAAAAAAGGAACCTTATGCCCATCGAACAGATCAACCCCCAGGAAGCCAAAGACCTCCTCGACCGGGACCCCGAGGCGATCTACGTCGACGTCCGCTCCGTCCCCGAGTTCACGGCCGGCCACCCGATCCGCGCGATCAACCTGCCCATCATGAACAAGGGCGCCTACGGCATGGAACCCAACGCCGACTTCGCCAAGGTCGCCGCGGCGGTGCTGCCGAAGGACCGCAAGCTGATCGTCGGCTGTCTCGTGGGCGGCCGCTCGCAGAAGGCCTGCGAGATCCTGGCCCAGCAGGGCTTCACCCAGCTCTACAACGTCTACGGGGGCTTCGGCGGCGGCCGCAATCCCGAGACGGGCGAGCCGCAGCCAGGCTGGAAAGACCTGGGGCTTCCAGTCAGCGACGAGAACGGCGAGGGCGTGAGCTATCAATCCCTGGCCGCCAAGGCAAAATAATAAAAATTGAATAGATACCGCTAAGGTTTCTCGCCAAGGCAACGCAGGGCCTCGAGATTTTTATCGCGGTCTTTTTCTTCCGCGCCCAGTTAAGGAGCGGGTGCCAAGGGTTTGATCAATGTCGGCGCGTCCACTTGAACCGGCGCGACATGGAGAAGCGCCGGTCCCGGAGCAGGATCGCTATTTTCCGTCCAAGGACCTTGCACGACTTGGCGGCAGTAGGCGCCTAAATTGGCGAGGCCTGCAGGCACCTCTATCTGCTTCACACCGACCATAAAGCTTCCCGCCGGACAACGCACGTCGATCCAGTCCGTCGTATTGCAATTGTAAGTGGAATGAGGCCAACAATTGAGCGCGCCGGAGCCCTGACCGGCATTATGTCCTTGGAGAACGCTTTGTGTCTGGTCTCTGTTGGTGAGAGTCGAGTGAAGCTCCGAGATAACCTGGCTATCCCTCGGGTAATCCACTCCATACGAATAGATCGCCGCATTTCGTTTTTGCTGCTTATATTGAAATCCCACCATGGCGCAGCCCTCCCGTCCTAAATCGTCATAGGTCTGGATGGGGCCACGATCGGGCTCGCCCAACCGAGGCGAATCGCCGTCGCAGTCGCCAACAATGAGGTTAATGTCCTGGCAGTTGATACCGTAAACGGAAACGGTGTCGCCAAAGCTTGATAAAGATCCGACACGCCAGCCCGTCATGACGGATCCTTCAGGGCATTTGCGGTCTCCCCAGGTGCCTGGCGCATTGGGTGGCGCAGCGACGACGGCTGAGTTGCTGACCGTCCTTCCCCCCAAGTAGCCGACTTCGCTTCCTCTCCCCAGGCCGAAACGACCTGCGGGGACTGAAGCCGGTGGTTCACCTGGCGCAAAAACCCTCTTGCAAGTGGGTGTGACGCTTTTGACGGAATCGGAGTCATAAACGACCCATACGCCGGTCATGAGAAACTTGTCCGGACACATGGCTCGTACCCATGGAGAATTGGTGCTCTCATAGGTGCCGTAAGTGGAAAAGCCCCCATCCTCTCCAGGGTCGGTGGATTCATTGGCGACAAAACCGGTAGCAGGGTCCAGGCTTACCGGGGAGAGCACCGACAATTTCGCAATTCGATTGTCATATTCCAATGTGTTGGCGTACCTCGCATCAAAACCGACGAGGGCGGATCCATTGGGCGCCATCCGCGACGTCTCCGTTCCCGCGGGATTGCCGAAATTAGTTGGAGGTGTTTTTGAGGTGAAGGCCGCCTGGAAAAGTCCATTGATCGGTTTGCAGTCAAGACCCGTCACGCTTCGGACAATCGTGTCGGCTTTAGCTTTCACTCTAACAGCAACCTGGCCGGGATCACATTGCAGCGTGCCAAGTTGTTGCCCTTCATAAGGTATGGCGATCGCACCTATCGTATAATCGTCGGTGCCGAGTCCGAAATGAGTAGGCGCGGCAGCCTCTCGCGGCGCCGCTGCTGGAACGGTGGCGCAATCACGCACGTCCACCGTTGTCCCCGTCGCGCCAAAAATTCGCGCAATTGCGACGAGACCGGAATTGGTGCAAAACCCCTCATCGCAACGAACATAGCCGGTGCGCTCGAGGCCGGCGGAACTCGGGTTGGTACAAGCCAAGCATTGGCCGTTCCACCGATAAGGCGTGGGTTGCGTGCAAGCGCTCGTCCGTAAATCAGGAGACGGTTTGAGGGGCGGCTTGCTCGGAAGAACATACTTGGTGGTCAGAGAAGTCCACGGCCCTGCTTGAACACCTATCGGAAGCAAGAGTCCTACCGCAGCAATCAGAATGACGATGATTATTCCCATTTCACCCTCCCGGGTTGGAAAGTGTCCCCCGCGCCCATTTAGAGCAAAGCCTATGCCAGCCCATATATTTTTTTGAGTCTTGAAATGGTTGGTGAAAATTCTTAGGTGGATTATCGTTTTGAGAAAATTCTCAATTTGAGGATAAAAGTTGAAGAGATTAGTTGAAGAGATTTCTAGAGTGCCCAGACATATGGGAAGTTGAAGAGATTAAGATATTTTTTAGCCGGCGTACCCATAAAAAAATTTACAAACAATGGCCCATCAAAGCCATCTCGCCAACCAAACACCCAACCACAGCCCCAGCAACCCCAACAAGACGCTGCCGAGCAGATTGGCCATGCCCAGGAGCGCCTTCCCCTCCTGCAACAGCTTGAAGCTCTCGAACATGTAGGTGGAAAAGGTCGTATAGGCCCCGAGGAAGCCGACGAAGAAGAAACTGCGCAGCGGGGCCGAGCTGTGCAGGCGGTCGCCCGCCAGCGTGGCCGCGAAGCCGATCACGAAGCAGCCGCTGAGGTTGACGAAGAAGGTCCCATAGGGAAAGCCCAGGCCGGCCCAGCGCTGCACGATCCCGCCCAGGAAATATCTCGAGAGCGTCCCCAAGACGCCGCCCGCCGAAAGGTAAAGGACATTCATCGCGGACTCCTATCCGATCAAGACCTTCGCCCGGCGAAAGATCGCATCGAACATCGGCTCGGTCAATTTTCCCGTGAAGGTATTCTGCTGACTGGGGTGGTAGGAGCCCAGGAGGCGATACGAGCCCACCTGGGCCTCGGCGCCGTGGCTGAACTTGGGCTTCGATCGCGCAACCCAGCCCCGGCCCGCCAAGAGCCCCAGGACGCCGTCCCAGGCGATGCCGCCCAGCGCCAGGATCACGCGGAGGCGTCTTAGGAGATCCAACTCGGCCTCGAGGTAGGGATGACAGCGCTCGCGTTCCTCGGGCAGCGGCTTGTTTCCGGGCGGGGCGCAGCGCACGACCGCGCTGATGTAGGCACCGCGCAGCTTAAGGCCGTCGTCCCGCGATACGGAGTCGGGCTGATTGGCGAAGCCCGCCTTGTGCAGGGCGCGGTAGAGCCAGTCGCCGGAGCGGTCGCCGGTGAACATCCGCCCCGTGCGATTGGCGCCGTGGGCGGCGGGGGCGAGGCCGACGATCCAGAGACGGGCCGCCGGGTCGCCGAAACCGGGGACGGGCTTGCCCCAATAGGCCTGGTCCGCGAAGGCCGGCTTGCGCAGGCGCGCGACCTCTTCCCGCCAGCGGACGAGGCGGGGGCAGAGGCGACAGGCGACGATGCGCCGTTGGAGTGGAACAAGGGTCATGAAAAATAAAAAACCCACCCCGGTCTCCCGGGATGGGTTTGGAATCTTGAGAAATCGCCGCCTTACTTCTTGCGACGCGCCCGGAAGCTCATCCAGGCGAGGCTCGCGGCCGCGAACCCGAAGACCGCCATGCTGGAGGCGCCGGCCGCGTTGCCGCCCAAGGAGCAGCCGCCCATGTGAATGCCGCTGCCTTCGAGCTTCACGCAGTTGTTGCCGTCGGGATTTTCGTCTTCGAGGCAGATGCGAGCGCAAGTCCCGGCCACGAAGGCCTCGCCGATCGGGCAGACCGTGCAGGGCCCGACGTCGCCGACTTGCCCTTCGCCGTCCAGGCCGCCGTCGCTCACGCAGATACAGGTGCCGTCGGGCGAGAAATCGACCTCGCCGCCGTCGGGGCAACCGAAGTTGACCGGCTTGCAGAGATAACCGTCGCAAACCTCGCTGATCTCGGCGCCGCAACCGCTGTCGGTGCAGCACTCTTCGGCGTTTTGGCAGGTATCGCCGGGGGCGGTATTGGAAACCCTAGGAGTGAACTGGATGAAGGCCACGGTGAGGATGAGGAAGAACACCGGGAGCAGCACGTAAAAGGCCGCGTTACCGTGTTTGCGAAAGAAAACTTTCATAGGATCCCTTTCCTTGGGTTATAAGGATCGACACTGCGATTTTACTTGTACTTGCTTACCCAGTCCGGATTTTAAATTAGCGAGAGATTCCAAGGGACTCAAGCAAAATTTTTCTAAATATTTCGTTGGATTAGCCCCGATGCCCCCAGCCAAGCCTGTCATATTTTTGACAATCTTAATTTTCGTCGGTTTGTCGCTGGTTTACACGCTGCGTCTAGGCCGGCCCGAGGTCTTGGTTTGGGACGAGCAGTACCATGTCGCCGCCGCCCGGTCTTACCGGACCGGGTTCAAACCGGCCTATCTCAACCGCCGCAACCCTCCCCTCGGCAAAGAAATGATCGCCCTGTCGGTCCGGGCCTTAGGAGAAAATTACTTCGCCTACCGCCTGCCCTCCGCCCTGAGCGCCGCCGCGCTGGGGGCCCTGCTGTTTTTGACCGCGGTTTGGCTGACGCGGCGCTGGGAGGGCGGCGCGCTCGCCCTCCTGCTCTGGCTGAGCTCCACCCTCGCCTTCCTCCACGCGCGCCTCGCGATGCTGGACATGGCGGCGACCTTGTTTTTTTTCGCGGGCCTGGCGGCCTTTCTGCCGATCTTGAGGGATCCGAGCGGCAGGCATCCCGCGAGATGGATCCACCTCGCCTGCTTGTTGGCAGCCTTGGGCGGCGCGGTGAAGCCGATCGGTTACCTGCTGTTGCCGCTCTTTTTCCTCGGGCTCGTGGCGGTACGAGGCGCCTATCCTATGCGTCGCAGCCTGCCGCAGCTCACGGTCGCGGCGCTCTGGACGATCGTCTTGACGCTGGTGACAAGCTACGGGGTGTTGGGCTTCGCGCCGGCGGAGATCGTCACGGAGATCCGCCGCATCTTCGCCTTGCAGGGCTTCCTGCACAAGGGTCACGCGGGGCTCTCGTCGTGGCACGAGTGGTTCTTGGGAAGGGGCGAGCTTTGGTATCTGTCGCCGCCGGGGCCGGAGGGGCGGCGCTTCGCGGCGCTGTGCGTCCAGAATCCCGTCCTGTTCGGGCTCGGCGCCCTCTCCGCCCTGGGGCTGGCCGTCCGCGCGGCGCTGCGGAAAGATCCCGTCGACGTCTTCCTGGCGGCGGCGGTGCCGGCGCAGTTGCTGTTTTGGGCGGGCTTCAAGGAGCAGACGATCTTGAGCTATGCGCTGCCGATGGTGCCGGTGTTTTGCCTGAATGTCGCCTATGCGCTGAGCCTGGCGGTGCGGCCCGCCGTCTATTATCGCGTCTGGGGGCTTTGCCTGGCGGCGGCGTCGGGATTGTTTTTTTACAGGGCCTTTCCGGAGGTGTGGGGGGCGTTTTTACCCTGAGATACCTTGCGGCTTGACGGCGGCCGGTGGGCCCCTTAAGGAAATTCCATGTATAAAGGGCATCGCATCTCCGTCGTGATCCCCGCGCATAACGAAGTGGCGCACGTCGCCAAGGTGATTCGGGGATTGCCCGCCTTCGTCGACCACATCTTGGTGGTAGACGACGCCAGTTCCGACGGCACCGCCGAGGCGGCGCTCTCCTGCCAGGACCCCCGGCTTGAGCTTCTGAAAAATCCCGACAATCTCGGCGTCGGTGGCGCGACGCTCAAGGGTTATGAGAGATCCCTTGCCCTGGGCGCGGACATCGCGGTGAAGATGGACGGCGACGACCAGATGTCTCCGGAATACCTCCCGATCCTCTTGGACGCCCTGATCGAGGAAGGCGCCGATTACAGCAAGGGCAATCGGTTTCTGGCGGGGGAGTCTCTGGAGGCCATGCCCAAGCATCGCCTGTTCGGAAATATCGCCCTCACCTTCCTGACCAAGCTGGCCTCGGGGTATTGGCACATCTTCGATCCGCAGAACGGGTACACCGCGGTCAAGTCGCGCGCGCTTCGCGCCTTGAATCGGGAAAAGATTCATTGCGGGTTTTTCTTCGAAAATGACGTGTTGATACACCTGAGCCTATTGAATTTCAAAGTGAAGGACGTTCCCATCCCCGCACGATACCAAGACGAAAAGACGGACTTAAACCCGTTAAAAGTGGGCCTGACTTTCCCCTTCTTGTTGGTGAGGAGGTTCGCGGCTCGGATTTATCAAAAGTACATTTTGCGGGATTTTTCGCCGATCGCCCTTTTTTTTATCCTGGGCGGCTTGTTGTTTCTTTGGGGCTTGGGTTTCGGAATCTACTTGTGGGTGCACACGAAGGTCACGGGCCTCCCGACGCCGACCGGGACCATCATGCTGTCGCTGCTGCCGCTGATCTTGGGTTTTCAGTTGCTGCTGCAGGCCGTGGTCCTGGACATCCAAGAAACCCCGCGTTGAATTCCACCCCGCCCGCAAAACCTTGCCATTCCCGCCGGATCGTTCTAAGACACCTCAATCCCCGGCCTCCAAGGAACCGTTATGATTTTGGGCAAAAAAATCACCGTCGTCATGCCGGCCTACAACGCGGAATTCACCCTGCGGCGCACTTTCGAAGAAATCCCCCGCGAGATCGTCGACGACGTCATCCTGGTCGACGACGCCAGCAAGGACCGCACCGTCGAGGTCGCGCGCGAGCTGGGAATTCATTACGTGGTGCATCCGAAAAATTTGGGCTACGGCGGCAATCAAAAGACCTGCTACCAAGAGGCGCTGAAGCGGGGGGCGGACATCGTCATCATGATGCATCCCGACTACCAGTACACGCCCAAACTGATCCCGGCCATGGCAGGGATGATCGCGAGCGGCATCTACGACGTGGTCATGGCCTCGCGCATCCTGGGCCGCGGGGCGCTGAAGGGCGGCATGCCCAGATACAAATACGTCTTCAACCGCTTCCTGACCGCAACGCAAAATTTATTGATGCGCCAGAAGCTGAGCGAATACCACACGGGCTACCGAGCCTTCTCGCGCGAGGTCTTGCTGCGCCTGCCGCTCTTGGCCAATTCCGACGACTTCATCTTCGACAATCAGATGATCGCGCAGGCCGCCTTCCATAATTTCCGGATCGGGGAGATCAGCTGCCCCACGCATTACAGCGAGGATAGCTCGTCGATCAATTTCCGGAGGAGCGTGGTCTACGGGCTGGGGGTGCTGGGGGTTTCGGTGCAATATCTCGCTTCCAAACTTGGACTCATCAAACACAGGATATTTGTCGACAGAAATGATAACCTCCTCTTGACGACGCCCTCCGCTTCCCCTCAAAAGACACATGCCGCGGCACCCTAGAACTAGCGACTTTTTGTATATTTCGGCCATCGCCCTCTTAATCCTTGGGTTCAGTCTGCCTTTCCTAGATCACGCTTTTCACATCGACGAACCTCTCTTCCTGCGCGTCGCCGAACAGATCAAAAGGGACCCTTGGCATCCCTTCGACTTTTTCTACCTTTGGGATACGGAATACCTTCCGATGTCCCGCATTGCCGCCTTCAGCCCCCTGTTTTCCTACTATTTGGCTGCGGCCAGTCTTGGAGAAATCTTCCCTTCGGAATTCCGAATCCATCTTGCCTTGATTCCTTTTGCATGGATCGCGGCGTTCTCGTTTTATTCGGTGACAAGGCGCCTCGGATTCTCCGCCGGGCAAAGCATGGTCGGCACTTGCCTGTGGGTCTGCTCCCCAGCCTTCGTTGTCAGTTCCCAACTGGCCATGCCGGACATGGCCATGTGCGCTTTCGCGCTACTCGCGCTGTCGGCCTGTATCGAAGGCTGGATCTCCGGAAAAAGTCATTGGCTTATCGCCGGCGGGATTTTTTTGGGAGTCGCCTGTTTGCTGAGGTACAACGCAGCGCCGCTGTTCCTCATCTACTTCCTATTGGGACTGACCTTTTCGACTTGGCGGAGGGCCATCGCGCCGACGGCGCTCGCCCTCGTCATCACGCTATTTTGGTTGGCGGCGAGCAAATGGCAATCGGGGCAATCCCACGCCCTGGAAGTAATGAGCACTTTTGCCAGCTGGAGAGGAGGGGGAGGCAGGCTTTGGGCCTTGATGAATCAATGGACCCTCGCAACTTTGCTTCCATTTTTCATACTCTTCACAAAGTTCCCCAAGAAAGCCATATTGGGATTATTGGCAATCTTCATCGGCTTGGACCTGTCCTTGTGGCTCTCGAAGCCCAACCAAGTCTTTCAATTTCGATTTTTTCCGGATCTAGCATTTTTCGTCTTAGGTCTGCTGGCCATCCTAGGGATAGCGGCTTCCCTTCCCGGGCTCATGCGCAGCAATCACTTGTTTGGGTTCACCGTCTCAACTGATGCAGGTCGCGTCAAATGGAGCCTTTCCATGCTCCATCCAAGCCAACTTCAGGGGAACGCCGATTTAAGATCCGTCGTTCTATTCCTCTGGGTGATCCCGATATTGGCAATTCCGCTCATCTACGTGCACAGCGCGGCGAAATACCTGCTGATCGCGCAACCGCCTTTCATTCTGCTTTTATTGAATTACTGGAAACGTTCGCAATTCCATTCGCGAAAATGGATCCTCGCAGCCCTCCCACTCATGCTCGCCGTTTCCCTGGGAGTGGCTTGGGCGGATTTCGGTTTGGCGAATCTTTACAAAGAACAGGCGCTCAGGTTCTACAAAGAATTTGTGCATCCGATACAAAACAAGCCAGCAACCACTAAAAACCAGGTCTGGTTCACGGGGCATTGGGGGTGGCAGTACTATTTGGAAAACTGGGGCGCGCTGGCGCTCCCGACCTCGATCAAAAGCCTGCCGACGCCCCGAGGCGGAGACCTAGTCCTACAGCCCACTTACAACAGCGTCAACCAACCTCCGGCCGAACTAGGCTCTAGGTTGAAAGAATTGGAACGCTATGAAATCGATTGGAATTGGCCGTTTCGAACGATGAACTATGCCGCAAGGGCCGGATTTTATTCCAACAACTGGGGGCCGCTGCCCTACTCCCTATCGCGGGCTCCTCTCGAAACCTTCACCGTTTACCGCTTTCGGCACCCTAGGGCTCCGAGCCAGGTAGATCCTCACACCCCCCACTTGATCGACTAGCCTATATTTTCTGCGAATCAGCTTGCGAACGGAATCACCCAGCGGTCCGGGGAGATGATAGGCTCCGTCCAACACAACGCGCACTTCCCCCGAAGCCAGCAAATCATAAAGGTCCTGGTCGGGAAGCATGCCGTACTCCCTAAGCTGCTCTCGAGG
Source organism: bacterium (assembly GCA_048499175.1). Classification (GTDB taxonomy): domain Bacteria; phylum UBA10199; class UBA10199; order DSSB01; family DSSB01; genus DSSB01. Next base: position 12,454 of record JASOAK010000014.1, on the reverse strand, counting down.
GGTTCCCACATTGATGGCGAAAATACGCATGTGGTTCTCCATCCCTTTCGGAGAACGGCAATTCGCCATGAAGGCGTAACCGGGCCACCAGGTGATGCAGGGTTCGCCGGGACGTATCAAGCTCTCGGCCCGCTTGGCGGCCGCAACGACGTTGGATACCCGCCAAACGTAGTCGGCGCTGCCCATGGATCGGATTTCGAATTCAAAGAGCGGACGAGCGGTAAAAAGATAGTAGAGGAGCGCGGTTGCCAAGGCGGCTTTCCGAAGCACCGTGGTTCCCAGATCCAATATCGGAAGTCCTGACAACAAGAGACACGGCACTATGGCCGAGAAATACTGAGTAAAGGGCTCGGCTGCCGCCATGTGAACGGCGATAAACACCGCAGAGACGAATGCGAAAAAAGCTTCGTCGGATTTGAGAAACTTGCGACCTCCGCGGGTTGCCGTCATCAAAACGCCGAGTTGGGCCAAAACCACAAGTAAGAATGTCTGGGGCTGCAGGAACGTCGAGCGGGCAATTTGCGACCGACGCGCGGCATCCGCCACACGCGGAAAGACTTCCTGGTGGTAAGTAAGGTTATATTGAAGGAACAATGATGGATCGCGGAAAAAGAAATACAAGGCGGGAATCGTTGCGAGGACGACAAAAAAGGTAAAAACGGCGCAGTCAGCCCATCTTCTTCCCTGGCTAAAGACAAAAACAAATGCCAAGAAAAACACGGGAAAAGGCGCCAACGTCAGTCTTCCGCATACCCCCATCCCGATGACAAAGCCGGCGAGGGCCAACAGCCAAATCGGCTTTCCTCCTCGGTTTCGCCACTCCACGAGCAAGACACAACTCACCGTCAAGGCGAAGACATTCAAAGGATGGGTTTTCACCACCGAGGCCCAAGCCAGAATCAGGCCGTTGGCGTAAAACAAGACGGCCATGCCTTGAACCTTCCAAAAACTCCGGGTCTTTCGGGCGACGTAATACAAATAGGCGGTGCCGGCCAAGGCGGTCAAAAGGGCGCAAAGAAACCTGCCCTGAAAGAACCCAAATCCGAAGATTTTCATCCAACCGGCGTACAGGTAGGGAATCAGCGGCATTTGCTGGTAGAAAAAATCAAAGTAAAGAGATTTACCCTCGGCGACCAATCGAGCCGCCTCGAGATAAAGCCCCTCGTCTCCGTCCACGTTGCGATAAAAGGACAGCCAGGAAAAGAACAACAGCATCGCGGCGCTGTTAAGCGCTACGGCCAGATTAAGGCGCTTGTTTGAATCGGGAAACGGAGTCATGCGATGGCTCGACTTGGTGCCTCAGAGAATTGAACTGCTGCTTGATCAGCGCCCTATTCTCGCTGAAATGGCGCTTGGTGGAATCAAGAATCAGGCCGGCGACGAACGAAAGAAGGGCAATGACCATCAATGCCGAGGCCAGGACGGCGGTGGACGGATGGTGAACCTTCTGGGTTAAGAGAAATTCTCGGATGACGATGGAGCCCAAAAGGACCGAAAGCAAAAAAGCCATCCCCGAGACAATGGAAAAAAAATAGAGGGGCTTATAGTCCTTAATGATGGAGATGATTGTCTTTAACACCAGCATCCCGTCGAAATACGTCTTGAGTTTCGAGAAACTACCCGACGGGCGACTACGATAGGGAACTTCAATTTCATGGATGATGAAATTCTTATCCAAAGCCTGCAAGGTCATTTCCGCCTCAACCTCGAAACCCTTGCTGAGCAAGGGAAGCTCGTCCACGATGGCTTTGTTGAAAGCGCGGTATCCGGAAAATACGTCCCTGACCCGGGAGCGAAAGGCGAGGTTGATGATGCGTGTCACCAAGTAATTTCCGAAGCGATGGAACTTGGGGAATGGGTCGGAATCGCCTTCCGCCCTGCGATCTCCTACGCACATGTCGCAACGGCCGGAAACGACCGGGTCCAGCAGGGCCGAGACGCTGTCCGCCGGGTAAGTATCGTCTCCATCGACCATGACGAAGTAATCCGCCGAGACTTTCTCGAACATGGCGCGCACGACGTTCCCCTTGCCGCGAGCAGGCACCTTATACACTCGAGCTCCGGCGCGCTCCGCGATTTGGGCCGTTGCGTCGTCGCTGCCGTTATCGAAGACGTATATATCCGCTCGGGGAAGTTCGCGACGAAAGTCCGCTACGACCTTTCCCACCGTCTTCTCTTCGTTCAGGCAAGGAATTAGAATAGCAACTATGTTCATCAGGCGACCTCCTCCCTCAAGTCGCGGCCTTTCCGTTTCCAAACGACAGCCATCAAGTTAAATCCACATTGGAATCGAGTCACTTGAATATCCTCTTCGGCGAAGCCCGCGCGCCGAAGACCTTCGACCAATTCAGTGGAATTGTAGTACCTTTTATGATCTGCAATCTCCTTTCGACTGATAATCCCGATGCGAAACGCAAGAAATTCAAGCACAGGTTTGGCCATTTTAGATGGGGTGGTCAATAACAAGCATCCACCCGGCCTAAGGACACGATAACACTCGGAGAAAAAAACATCGGGTCTTTCCAGGTGCTCCACCAAGGCCAGGGAAGTTATAACGTCGAAGCTCTCGTCTTTTAGTTCCCATGGCGAATCAATGCGACACCGCATCAACTTGACATTCGGAGCGGCGGGAATCTCTGAAACGGACTGGTCCAAACCCAACCCCTCGCGGATCCTACGCGATAGGGTCTTTAGGAGATTTCCTTGGTAACCGCAGCCTAAATCCAGCACGGCTACATCTCGAGGAACCCGCCTCACAATCTGCCTGTAACGCCATCTACACAAAAGCCGGTCAAGCCAGGATTCTCCGGTTTGTCCGTAGGAGGTCCCGCCGCCTTCCGAGAAGACCCGCACTTCCGGCGTCTTGGAGATCACCACGTGCCAACCGATAGAGCCCGCGCGAACCCTTTTGAGGAGACGTGACTCCCAGTAACACAGACCATTGGCCACCAAAACCACAATTTTGGCAATACGTCCAAATACACCCGTCTTGCAATTTTCCCGGTAGAAAGAATTTTGCTCCCACCACCAACGAGAAAGAGATTTAGATTTGGATACCATCCAAAAGAAACCGAAATCCATCCATTGTCCGAGCAGATGGTAGCTGAAAGATTCAGAGGAAATTCGATAATTTCTCTCGACAAACCATCTCTTCAGGAGTTCCCGTCTCAGCGGAAAATGCCCGCAGGTGCCTGCCTTCACATCTATCTTGAGCAGTCTCCGGAAGAGGCCGTAAACCGAAAGGGGCTGCCCCTCGCATGGAATAAAAGCCGCCAATCTCCCATTATTCTTCAAGCACCGAAAAATTTCCTGCAAGGCCATCTCGACATTGGGCACGTGCTCTAGATAATCCAACACAACGATGCAATCGAAGGACTCGTCGGCGAAGGGAAGTCGGAGCCCGTCGCCGACGCATACCATGACTCCCTCCGCTTCCGCAGCCTTCTGTACGGCTAAGGCATCGATATCGATGCCAAAAAGTTCCAGACCCGGAAAGTAGCGGCGAAGGGTCTTTAAAAATCGCCCTCCGTTGCAACCGATCTCCAACACGCGCCCACCACCGCAGGGCATCGCCGATCGGACCCACTCGAATTTCAGAGCGGGCAGATCCCACCGGGCGACTTGAATGGCCTCCGACCCCCAGTCCTGCCTCACCGAAATCGGCGATCTTTCTGAATGTGTTTGCTCTACCGCTTCGACCACAATGTCCTGACCTCTCCAAAAATGCGCGGAAAAACTATGAAGACCCAAGCCATAATTAAGGAACTATATATTCCAACCACCGGGTATAAGTACCTTATATGGCCAACATTAAGCTTCGCAGAAGATGCATCGAATACCGTGAAAAGCGCCACCCTCGTCAACACGACAACCGACAAAAGGGCGGAATAGCCCAGGAATAAGGGGTCCATACCTGGCCACATACGGCAGGTCAAAGTCAGAAAAAGGGCCAGTAACGCAAGCACCGTCCCGGCAGAAACCCACTTGCCGTATTTTCGCCCCAACCATAACGCTGTCTCCTTGCGAAGGTCCCTTAACGAAGCTCCGTGAACCGTATCAATGGAATAGGCGACAGGAGAAGCAAAATTAGACGACAAGGCCAATGGGACGACCGTCTCACGGCTCGACTCCCTTGCAAAAACCAAATCGGCGCGAACGGGCTCCGATCCCACGTCCATCTCGAAGGAAAAGCCGGTAATCATCGGAGCCGTCGCCACGCCCTGCGCCATGAAAAATCGCCGCACGTCGGGACGCGGCACCTGAAGCGGCCAGGCACCCAATTCGTTCCCCGAAGAATCGCGCAGGGCAACGCGCATGATTGGATCTTGAAAGTCATAGGCCCAACCCTCGACTCGGGTTATCCCCGAGAGGAGCGCACGCTCGGGTTGTGTCCATGCGGCACGGCGATTGGCCACACGATCGTAAGTTTGGCGCAGTTCCGGAGTGGTGGAGAAGGGATTGTCCTTCTGAAAGAAGTCTTGATCGGATTCGGTGAACATCTTAACGATGTTTCCAAAGGATTTTGCAATCTCTCTGAAATTCATCGAAAATTCGGGGTGAACAAATCCCAGCACCGCCCAAGGCCTCCATCGGCACCGAATTTTGCCGCGCTCACAAGCTCGGGCAAGTTCGGTAGCCGCCCGACCGTAAAACCCTTCGGCCTTCTCCGCCGACGAATGATAGCCCGCAGCGGATACTGCGTCTCGAAGCGCCCACACGACCAAGCCCCCGATCACATCGTCGCATACCCCGAGATTGCGGCAGCCGTGGGCGATCCAAGCCGGTTTAGCCACCTCTTCGAAAGACTTTTCGATTTTTTGGACCTGCGGACTGACCGCATACGCCGCTCGGCGCATGGCCTCGTTGATGGGCACGTAAGGCCTAGCCTCGCCTGCATCGATCTCCAGCAAAGCCCGATTGAAAGCGGAGAAACCGGGAGCAAACATCTCAGAAGTCGCGAACAGCCCATATTTGTGAAGATTCGCCCAGCTTAAAAAAAATACCGAGGTCATCACGATCAACAGAGGAACGCCCAAGGTATGGGCGGTCAGCGAAAGCCAGTTTTGGCGCAAAACTCCCCGTCTTCCGTCCAACCAGAACAAAATCGCCGCCCAGAAAAAAAGAAAAAACAACAGCAAGACATTTTCATGCCGCGTGTTCCAGAGGACGGCCAAACAAAACCCGTTGAATATGGACCATCCCAAGGAAGAACGAAGCCTGGAGGAGGCGCCGAGGAACGCGCATCCCGCCAGGAACAAAAGCAAGACCGGGGTATAGAGCGTCTCGGACTCCATCTCATTGGTAACTCGGATGCTCGCGGGATGGAAGGCTATAGCCGCGAATATAGCTACCGCCCCCCAAACAGGCAGGCGGGCCCTTGTCCAAGCCAATGAGAAAAACCCCGCCGACCCCAGTAACAGCAGTTCGGAGGCGATTCTCAACGGAAGGCCGGTAAGATGTACAAGCGCGATCCAAAGCGGATAGCCCGCCTGTCGAATAAGCGTCATCGACGCATAAGGCCCCAACCAGCGTCCAGCCGATATATTATCCGCGGCGTTCAAGAACCACGATTGGTCGTGCGGCATGTAGCGGGCGACGATTTCGTTGTGTCCTACCAACCACAACTTGACGAGCGAAAAGACAAGGCAGCTGCCCAGAAAAATGAACCATTTTTTTTTTAGGAATCGGCTCGCCCACTCAAAAACACCCTTCTTATGGCCTGTCTAATTCCATCTGCACAACGGGAAAACGGAGCAGCAGCCAGTCATAATAATCATTGGCCCTTGGCAGACTACGCAAAACCAACCGAATGCCTTGGCCCCGATACCGCGTCAGATCGACGTCGACGGCTTGCCATCCTGCTTCGGGATCTGCGATGAGTTGGACGAATGGCGTCTCCACATCCCCGGTGAGGGCGTTTTCAACCATGATCTCCAGAACCACCCCGTCCGCATTCGGGTCCTTCGGAATGTCAGGACTTAGTCTTGCGAAGGTATGAAATACAGCTTTTTTTAACGTCGGCGGCAAATCCAATCGCCAGGCTACCTCCCAAGGAGAGTGCAAAAAGAGATCCTTTTTGCGAAAATCGTTCCATGGAAGCTCTTGTGGAGGATCCGGAGACCTCCATGCCTGCTTCAGATCGAAACCTCCGACGGGAAGGACTCTTCCCGGGATGATGGAATCTCCTAAAAGAGTCCAACGCTGGCGGGTCCCGAAAACGGACCAATGATTTTTCTTCAAGATCCTCGCCAGATTTTCGAGCCTATCCGGACGTCCCGGCGCGTCGACAAAAAGCAAGGCTTCGCATTCCCTGGGAGCAGACTCGAAGTTTCGCAGACAAGACGCCGAAGCCGGGGTGCGAGTTTTCAGGAACTCCGACTTGTCCCAATAGCTAAGATTGGAGGTCAGGTAAAAATATCCCAGTATCGCGAGAAACATCCCAGCCCACGTGCGCGAATACCTCCCAGACCGGTCCCGTTCGGAAAAAATCTCGAAAGCGAGAATCATCCCCCCGATCCAAAATAGAATGAAGGAGGATGTGTACCAATGCGCCAGGTTCGGGCGAAAAAGAGCGATTTGCAGAGCATGTAAAAGAAAGAAGACCCAAATCAGCAGCGCGCCGAAGCACGCAGGGGTTTTTTTGCGGTTCCAGGCGGCTGCAATTCCGATAAATGCCAGACAGATCGCGATGAATCCTCGAGCCAAGGCTTGCCGCGGCAGGAAGCCCCTAGCCCAAGGCCAACCCGCCGAGGAGACGAGATTTGCCCATGAGAATTGAAACTTGGGTTGGAAAGGCCCGCTATGGGGCACCCACAGTAAATACCAAAAATAAGGCGCACAGGCCACCCCTGCGAAGGCCGACAAGACCGCATATCGCCTCAAGTCCCTCTCTCCCATCCACCACATGCCCAGCAAAAATACCGGCCAGGCCAACGGCCCGGCCCCGTAAGACCAGGAGGCAAGCAGACCGCCAAAACCCGCCAGAAAAACCCCTGAGTTGGATTTCGGAAACCGAAGGATGCCCAGTAAGCCCAGGAACAAGCCTATCTGGTAAAACCCGTATTGGAGGGTGGAGAACTCATATCCATAGGCGCTGATTTGAGACGGAGAAAAAATCAACAGGGAAAGCAGGGCCGCAAAGGTCCATCGGAGCGCCTTCGGCCAATCTCGAGCCGCAGTCGAATAAATCAATGCCGCTTTACAAAGACCCAACACAAGACCCAAGGCAACGACGTAAGAAATATCCCACTGTAACCAACTCGCTATCGCTGCATTGACCAGAATAGGAATCAGGTTAAGATGCCCATCGCTCGTCAACGCCATCGAATCCTCGATGAAACGCATCCAAGCGAAATTTCCCGAGAGCAGTCGCTCGATCAACGGAAGATAATTTACGGCGTCGTTGGAAGGATTCTCACCCGCAACCTCCTTCAACTTTATGGCCATGACCCACGCGGGACCAAAAACCAATGCCGCCCACCCAAGTGCGCCGGACAGACGCATCACGGCCCCTAGCCGATCCCGCCGCCCGGCCTCCTGCAAAGCTTTGTCGCTCACGATGCTTTTTTCCATTTTTTAAGAAAACCCACCGACTCGATCATGAAAGAACCCTTGCCGGGCGGATCTTGTCCGATGATCGGATCAAGCCGGAAAAAATTCAAGACCGCGTCGCGAGGAAGCTCCAATAAGCGAAGGTCGAAAAAATAAGAATGCGGCTTTCCGTCTCCCAACAACGGCAAGTCGAGGACCTTCAGCCCCTCCTCGCCGGCCAAAGAATAATACACCTGCAACAACGGCGGGCTCGATATTTTATACCCCCAACGGGGAGCGGAAGAAGCCGCGATCCTGATAAAAAAATGCGAAAATTCCCGCAAATTCAAATTCAGGCTATCGTCGAAAATCATGTGCGGATCGAAGCCGGCTTTCCAAACCCCGTCCTCGGAAGGTGAGATCTCGCTGAAGCGCCATCTTTTATGGTCATCGACCGGAAAAAAATAGCCCTCGCCTTCCTTGGGCATGCCGACAGACGCGATATCCACATTTTCAGGCGCGATCTCAAGGGACTCAGCGCGACCCGGATCCTCATCCGTCCTCAAGACGACATGTGGATACCGAAACAACCCCGCTGCTTGGGCCATCCCCTTCTCATGACGCACCGACAAGACTATGGAAACGGAGCGGCCAGCATATCTTTCCAGCGGAATACGTATGGGTACCCAGCCTTCGGTCGAACCCTGAACAAATCTCGAAAATACGCGTTCGTATTTTCCCGAATTTTCCCGAATGCTCACATCAAGGAGGGCGCTCCCTCTTGATGAATCCCCCTCAAGAGAAGCCGCCGCTACGGCCGATCGAAATTCCGCCGACTTCAAGCCCTTGGGCAAAGCCACCGTCCATTCTACGGCGCTTAGGGAAGAAAGCCACAAATCGAGCCGACGAAAGTCCCGGAAGGAACGGCCTTCACCGGAGGTGCTCTCGACCCACTTCACCCCTTGGGAGGACCCTTGTTCCGAAACTACGACGGAGGACAAGATATAATCTCCTTGAAGACTCCAAACTTGGCTTGGACCAAACGCCGCCAGACGATGTCTACGAAAAGAATCGGACATCTCCATGAAAGTATTCTTTGCCGGAAATCGCACCACCATCTCGTGACACATGGTTGGCGCGCGATCATAATAGCGCATGCAGGATTCAGCGACTGGGCTGCGCGCATCGAGAAAAAACGATTTGCCCTCAAAGGCAAGATTCGAAGTCAGGAAAAAAAACAGCGCCGTGAAAACCAGGCTTGCAGCCCAATATCTGCCGACATTCCATCGGGCAAGCTCAAGCCGATCCGTCTCGACCGATGGGCGAGTCCAAAAAAAATATGCAAGCCCCAGCATGGCGATCCATCCCAGGAGAAACGCGCCGTTGTACCAATATAAGAACCCGCTCCTGAAAATCGTCAGCTGAATGATCTGGAGAATAAAAAACAAAGCCAGTGCGAGGGCGGGAGCCGCCCGTCTTCTTTCTCGGGGGGAAGACGTGACGAGACAAAACGCAATTCCGAGGACCAATAATGCCCATCCGACCGCCCCCCGGAATGTCGCTTGTTCCTCCGAAAACCTGGAAGAAAACGGCCAACCCAAGGAACGCGGCAATAAAATGTAATTACGGAAGGTCTCGGTTGCATAAGGGCCCTGATGGGGCCTTAAAACCAGGAAATAGATATATGGGAAGGAAGCGACATAAGCCCACATCGCCAACGCAAAATAGGAACGCCATCGCCTCTCTCCAATAAACCAAAGCATGGCAAGGAAAACGGGCCAACACATAGGGCCCGCTCCATAGGACCAAGAGGCGACGGTCCCCCCGGCTCCTGCGACGCACAACCCCTTCCATACCCCCCCATACTTCGCCAAACCCCAAAGCCCCAAGGAAAGTCCGAATTGGTAAAATCCGTACTGCATGCTGGTAAGCTCGAATTCAAAGACGCTGAGTTGGGAGGGGGAAAAAACGAGAAGAGAAAGCAAAGGCAATAGCAGCCAACGCGAGACGCCCTTATCGGAACGGGTAAACGCCGAAAAAAGCAAGACGAGCTTCAGGAGGGCGAGAAAAACCCCAAAATACAATACCGCATAGACGTTCCATGAAAACAAAAGGGCGGCCAGCAGATTCGCCGCAACCGGGAAGACTCCGGAATGCCCACTGCTCATGGGAACGAAAGTATCGTAGAAATAATTTGTCCAACGGTAATTCCCTTCCAGCACCTTTTCGATAACTTGGAAATAATTGATCGCGTCGCTGGAAGGAATCCCGGTACCCGTCGTGGCGAGGAAATGGATTAATATCGCAGGCGGAATCGCCGCCAGAAAGCAAGAAAGCGTCGGTGCGATGGCAGTGGAGGCTTTCATGCAAGTGTTTCATGGGACGGAAGCCGTCCGCTCGGCCTTCTTGCGGAGGAAAGGACAAGTAACAGCCCCAGAATCCCGCTCAGGACCGTCCACCAGATGTAGCGGAAATCCCCTGCGGGAGAAATGAAGAAATATGTCGCCCCAAAAACAAATCCGCTGAACGCCACCGCCCATAGCCGAATATCGCGTCGATAGACACCCCACAAGACTAATACCAGGTTCAAAACGAGAAAAATCCAACCGCGAAAGAGTGGTGAGTGCTGAAAAACGCCCAACCAGGCGAGCATGGAAGAACGAATGCGAGAGGGCCGCAGCTCCGCCCCTAGTTGATTCGGCTCCATCGCCGATTGGAAGGGATAATCAACGTACGGCTGCATAAACCCCATCTGATTTTTAAACATCGCCCAACGGTGCCGAAAATAGGCCTCCGGATCCGCTTGCAGGGCTTGCCACCAGGCCCTCCATAAGGTTCTTAGCCGCTTTGGGTTACTGGATATCTCCACCCGGCGCCTCGATGAATCTCCCCAAAAGATGGGAACCGCCGACACCGGCGAATAGACCTGCTGCAATTGCTCCAAGGACCATGGCGGCTTTCGGTCGTTCCGGACATAGGCCGGAAGCAGAACCCGCCCCTGAGAGAGGGATACAGCCATCAGGTCGTGTATTTGGACCACTTGAAAGGGATAACCAAATTTACCTTGGACCAGCAATCGATCTGCGACACGCTTGGACAGCTCGAACGAAACTAAGAATGCCAAGCTAAGAATTCCTATCATAACGTATCTTTGAGCGCCGCTCCTTGCTCGCCTGAGCAAGATCCAAGATGCCCAAATCAAAAGAGGCACAATAGCGGGCGGGGAATTGTGCCGAACCGAATAGGCGTACCATAGCGCAAGAATCCCGGACCAGAAAGTCCAACGTTTAAAATTTTCCTGAGACCGGGCCAAGACGGCCGCGGCAAAAACCAACGAAACCCCGACCCCCACGTCCTTCCAGATCGTCGACAAGAGGGCCATGACGCTCGGCAGGAATCCAATCCCAAGGATCAGGATCACCCGGGCAAAGGCTCCAAACACGGCCATTCTTACCCAGAGGGTTAACCCCAACCAAAACATTAAATTATGAAAAATCAGCATTCCCCCGGGGCCGGGGATCGCCAGATTCCAGAGGGTCCAAACCGCCGACATGATGGGAGGATGCCAACTGTCGTAACTTCGGTGAATCGCCTGATGAAGTTGCACGACGGAGTCGGGAGAAAGAAAGCCGGGATAAAAACAAAGAACGACGAACAGGAAACCCACAAACCCGACAGCAAGGCTCAATTTATCTTTGGTGAACGACATAGTAACGCCGCCGATAAAAATACGCTTAAAACCGACCACCACATGAAACGAAAATCGCTGGCTGGTGTAATGAAAAAACTCATCCCCAAGTAGACCAAACCACTGGACGCAACCCCCAACGCAGGAAGGTTGCGCCGAACCATGGAGGCCGCAGCAATAAACAACCCCGCGGCTCCGAAAATCCAGCCGCGAAAAAAGAACGTGTGCCTCAGGTCTTCGAGCCTGGCGGCTACCACCCTGCCCAGACTAGTAGGGCGATAAACCGCTCCCATCTGATTTTCCGTGATCCCAATATGGAAGGGGTAGACAACGAAAGGCGTGTCGAAGCTCATGAAAAAACGAAAGACCTCAAGACGATGCCGGAGATAACTCCTCATATGGCTCCAAACGTATCCTCTCCAAAACTTGAAGAGGCCCCGAATCTCGGCCGGATTTGATGAAATTGGGAATCGAGGCAAATGGGCCGGCCCCCAAAACAAGGTCCCGGAACTGCCCGGATTATAAATCAACGCCAAATCCTCCGGTGTTTTCGGGGAACCGGCGCCCGATAGATATTCAGGGACCATGGGCATGCGCCCTTCATAGTGGGCTATCCCCGCAATGTCGTACAAAAACAGCACCTGTTCCGGAAAAGCCGTGGCGCCGCGGTTGAGGGCGGCGTTCAAGGCCATCGCTCCGCCCAATAACAACCCGGAGCAAAGCAAGGCGATTAGGACGGACGCGAATGCCGTGCGGGCGAAAGACATCCGCTTACTCCGCAAAATGATCCAGACGCCCCAGACGAGGAAAGGCAGCACCGCGGGCGGAGAATTGTGTCGAACGGCAAAGGCATAAAACAAAGCCGCCCCCGCCGGAACCAAAAGCCATGCACGCCGCCTGAACTGCGCTTGCGCCAGGCAACCGGTGGCGAATGTCAGGGCAACCCCCAGCCCCACATCCTTCCAGGCGGTCCCCAACAAGGCGAACACCGAGGGGAAAAAGCCGAACGCCAGCAAAAAAAAACCCGCGGCGAGGGGCTTGAACTCCAACGCCGAAAAGAACAAGGCGCCACCCGCCCAAAACAAGGTCGCGTGAAAGACCAGGATCGCGCCACCGTCTGGAACAAAATATTCGCCAAGACGCCAAACCCAAGCCATCAACGGAGGATGCCAATTGGAATAAATCACCCCCCTGGCTTGGCTGAGCTGGTCCAGGCTGTCGGGAGACATCCAGCCC
>JASOAK010000013.1:0-81288 GCA_048499175.1 bacterium | reverse complement strand
GCGTGCTTCTTGAAGTACTCCTTCGAAGTCTCCACGCCGGGCTTGATGCTGTCCGCGCCGGGCTTCCAGTTGGCGGGGCAGACCTCGCCGTTTTTCTGGAAGAAGTTGAGCGCGTCGACCACGCGCAGAGCCTCGTCGGTGCTGCGGCCCAGCGGCAGGTCGTTGATCACGGCGCTGCGCAGGACGCCCTCTTCGTCGATCAGGAAGAGGCCGCGCAGGGCGATGCCCGCGCCCTCGAGCAAGACGCCGTACTTGCGGCTGATGTCCTTGTTGACGTCGGCGATCAGGGGATACTTGATCTCGCCCAGGCCGCCCTCGGCGCGGGGGGTCTTCTTCCAGGCCAGGTGCGAGAACTGACTGTCGATCGAGCAGCCCAGCACCTGCACGCCGCGCTTCTTGAATTCTTCTATTTGCTGGCTGAAGGCGATGATCTCGGTGGGGCAGACGAAGGTGAAGTCGAGCGGGTAGAAGAACAGGATGACCTTCTTGCCCTTGTAGTCGGAAAGAGAAATTTCTTTGAAGGAATTGTCTTCCAGGACCGCCACGGCTTTGAAGTCGGGGGCCTTTTGCGTCACTTGAACCATAAATACGTCTCCTTTGTTGACGATCGGTCTGGATGCGGACCCGCCGCCCGGGGAGGACAGGGCCCGCATCGAAGGGTAAACTCGATACTGATCCCACAGGCTATAGCCCAGCGTCAAAAAGCCGGTCAACGGATTTCCCGGCGGGGGAAGGGGCTATTCGTGGATCCCGACCGCGTCGGGGAACATCTCGGCCAGGTATTCGAGGACGTCGCGGACGCTGACCACCCGCTCCGGGCGGCCCCCCGCGAGGATGGGGATGTGGCGAAAACCGCCCAGCGACATCTTGTGCAGGGCGTAGGCGATCTTGTCGTCGTATTCCAGGGTCTCGGGGTCGGGGGTCAAGACCTGCGAAACGGGGCGGTTTTCCCAGTCCGGGCCCGAGTTCATCACCTTGAAGAGAAGGTCGCGCTCGGTGACGATGCCCACCAATTTTTCCCCCTCCAAGACCAGGACGCAGCGATTTCCCGGCCCCAGGTGGTTGGCGACCTCCCGAAGCGGCGTATCGGGCGTCACCAGGGCCGGCGTGGAGCCGGACAGCTTGCGCAGGTCGTCCTTGACCAGACTCTTTTCCAGCCGGGTCGTGGGCCGTACGCCGTCGAAGGCGGTCAGGTCCTCGCCGCATTCCTCGCAGGAGTCGCTCCCGGCGATGTTTTCGTAATTGCAAAAGGGGCATTTCATGCGCCAACCGCCTCCGGCGCCACCGTCCAGGTATCGCCGCTGTTCCAGAGTTTTTCCAAATCTCCGCGCCCCAGCTTCGCCTCGGCCGCCGCCGCTTGCTCGTTGACCAACTGATCGTAGGTCGGGCGCCGGATCGCGCGAAACACCCCCATCGGCACGGGGAAACGCGGCAGATCCATCCGGGCGAGGAATTCCGCGTAGGTCGGGTTCTCCAAGTGCGGGTCGTGGACCAGGAGGTCTTTCGGCGGCGACTTGGGGTCGAAATCGACCACCTCGGGCTCGAGGCCCTTGAGCCGGATCCCTTTATTGCGGTCCTTGCCGAAGACCAGCGGTTGTCCGGCGACGAGCGCGAGCGACATGTCGTCGCGGCTCTGTTTGTCGTCGATGGCCTGGAAGGCGTTGTCGTTGAAGATGACGCAGTTTTGGTAGATCTCGACGAAGGCCGAGCCGCGGTGCTCGCCGGCCGCCTGGAAGATCTCGGCCATGTGCTTGACGTCGGTGTCGTGGGTGCGCGCGACGAAGGTCGCCTCCGAGCCCAGCGCCAGGCTCATCGGATTGAGCGGGTAGTCGACGCTGCCGTAGGGCGTGGACTTGGTCTTCTTCCCGTACTCCGAGGTCGGCGAGTACTGGCCCTTGGTCAGACCGTAGATGCGGTTGTTGAAGAGCAGAATTTTCAGGTCGATGTTGCGGCGCAGGGCGTGGATCAGGTGGTTGCCGCCGATGCTCAGGCCGTCGCCGTCGCCCGTGACCACCCACACCGAGAGCTCGGGACGGTAGACCTTCAGCCCCGTGGCGATGGCCGGCGCGCGGCCGTGGATGGTGTGGAAGCCGTAGGTCTCCATGTAATAGGGAAAGCGGCTCGAGCAGCCGATCCCCGAGATGAAGACGAAGTTCTGCCGCGGGATCCCCAGTTTCGGCAGGACGTTCTGCAGCGTGGCGAGGATGGCGTAGTCGCCGCAGCCCGGGCACCAGCGCACGTCCTGGTCGCTGATGAAATCCTTCCGGGTGACGGGGGCCGGGGCGCTAGCGGTTTCCGACGACATGCTTGACCTCCGTGTTTCGCCCCAGCCGCGCGCGCACGCCCTCGAGGATCTCGGCGATCCGGAAGGGCTTGCCTTGCACCTTGCTGAGCGGCTGGGCGTCGACCAAAAATTTTCCCCGGAGCAGTAGGGCGAGTTGGCCCAGGTTCATCTCGGGCACCAGGACCTTGTCGAAGCTCTTCAAGACGGCCTCGAGGTTGCGCGGGAAGGGATTCAGGTGGCGCAGGTGGATGCTGCTCACCGCCGCGCCCTCGCGCTGCAATTGCTCGACCGCGGTGGTGATCGCGCCGTAGGTCGAGCCCCAGCCCACCACTAAGAGCTCGCCCTCGGGCCGGCCGAAGACCTCGAGGTCGGGGATGTCCTGGGCGACGGCGGCCACCTTGTCGGCGCGCAGGTGGGTCATCCGCTCGTGGTTGAGCGGGTCGTAGCTGACGTTGCCGCTGCGGTCTTCCTTCTCGAGGCCGCCGATGCGGTGCTCGAGGCCGGGCGTCCCGGGGATGGCCCAGGGCCGGGCTAAGGTTTTCTCGTCGCGCAGGTAGGGCAAAAACTTCTCGCCCGCCGCCCGCTCGGGGTGGCGGACCTCGATGGGGGGCAGCTCGGAGAGGCTCGGGATCAGCCAGGGCTCGCTGCCGTTGGCGAGGTAGCCGTCAGAGAGAAAGAGCACCGGCGTCATGTACTTCACCGCGATGCGCACGGCCTCGATGGCCATGGCGAAGCAGTCGGCGGGCGTCGCCGGCGCCAGGATGGGCACCGGGCTTTCGCCGTTGCGCCCGAACATCGCCTGCAGCAGGTCCGCCTGCTCGGTCTTGGTGGGCAGGCCCGTGCTGGGGCCGCCGCGCTGGATGTCGAGGATGAGGAGCGGCAGCTCGGCCATCACGGCGAGGTTCAGCGCCTCGCTCTTCAGCGCCAGGCCCGGCCCGCTGGTCCCGGTCATCGCGATGCAGCCGCCGAAGGCCCCGCCGATCGCAGCGCCGATCGCGGCGATCTCGTCCTCGGCCTGGACCGTGCGGACGCCGAAGTTTTTCAGCTTGGAGAGCTCGTGGAGGATGTCGCTGGCGGGCGTGATCGGGTAGCTGCAGTAGAGCAGGGGGGTCTTGGCCAGCTCGGCGGCGGTGACGAAGCCGATCGCGGTCGCCGTGTTGCCCATGATGTTGCGGTATTTTCCGGGCTTGAGCCGCGCGGGGCGGATCTTGTAGTGCGTCGAGACCACCTCGGCGGTCTCGGCCAGGTGAAAGCCCGCCTTCAGCGCCAGGATATTGGCCTGGGCGACCTCGGGCTTCTTGCCGAACTGCTTCTCGATCCAGTCGATCGTGGTTTCCATCGGCCGGTCGTACATCCAGTACATCATGCCTAAGGCGAAGAGGTTCTTCGAGCGGTCCTTCTCCTTGTTGGTCAGCGGCAGCCCCTCGAGGGCCTTCTGGTTCAGGCTGGAGATGGGAAGCGCGATGACGCGCCAGTCCTTGAGCGAGCCGTCCTCCAAGGGGTTCGTCGGGTAGCCGGCCCGCTCGAGGTTGCGCTCGTTGAAGGCGTCCTGGTTGAGGATCAGGATGCCGCCGTGGGGCAGGTCCTTCAGGTTGGTCTTCAGGGCCGCCGGGTTCATCGCGATCAGGACGTCGGGCTGGTCGCCCGGCGTGCGGATGTCGTGGTTGGAAAAGTTCAGCTGGAAGGCGCTGACGCCGGGCAGCGAGCCGGCGGGGGCGCGGATCTCGGCGGGGTAGTCGGGGAGGGTGCTGATGTCGTTGCCCAGGACCGCGCTGGTGTTGGTGAACTGCATCCCGGTCAATTGCATACCGTCGCCCGAATCGCCCGCGAAGCGGATGACGACGCCGTCGATTTCTTGCCGTTGTTTAGCGGGACGGTTCAGGCTCGCCGCAATGTCCGAGTCCATGGGAACGAGATCTCCTTTAAGCCCCCTCCGCGCTGCTGCTGATCCGGTGCGGGTCGGGGGGCAGGTTGTAGATTTCCAGCGGAAAATTCTCCGAGAGGTAGAAGACGATGTCGCGGACCGAGACCAGGCCCAGGAATTCCCGCTTCCCGTTGACGACGGGCAGGTGCCGGTACTTGCCGTCGTGCATCAGGCGGATGGCGACGGCCAGGGTGTCCTCGCGGTCCAGGACCTTGGGCTTGGGGGTCATCAGCTTTTCGATGGGGATCTCGGGGTCGGCGTCGGCCAAGAGGCCGCGGATCAGGGCGTCGCGCTCGGTGAAGATGCCGACCACCTTTTTGCCCGCCACGACGACGGCGCAGCCGGTGCGGCGTTCTTGCATGCGGCGCACCACCTCGCCCAAGGTCAGATCGGGCGGGACCGTCAGGCCCTCCCGAGTCGCAAGATTGCGGATCTTTTCGGTTTTGAGCGCCGCTTCGAAATTCACCGGAATTTCCCCTTTGGAAACCAAGTCTAACGCGGCCGGGGGTCCAATAAAATGAGAAATATCAATCAAAATTGGTCTTGCGCCTAAGGCCGGGTATACATTAGGGAATCCTCATGCTCGTCGTGCGTCGGCCAAAACTGTCTTTGTGGGACAAACTGTACCTCGGGGCGGTCTTCAAGGGGATGTGGATCACCTTGAGGCACGCGGTGGGCAATATCTTCCACCAAGAGCGCATCCTCACCTACGAATATCCCGAGATGAAGAAGCCCATCCCTGAGAATTACCGCGCCGAGCACCGCCTGATGCGGCGGCCCGACGAAACCCCGCGCTGCACCGCCTGCATGCTCTGCGCGACCGCCTGCCCGGCCGACTGCATCGAGATCGTCGCGGCCGAGCACCCCGATCCCCGGGTCGAGAAGTATCCCGCCGTCTACAACATCAACCTGCTGCGCTGCGTGTACTGCTCGCTCTGTGTCGAGGCCTGCCCCTGCGACGCCATCCGCATGGACACCATGAAGATCGAGCAGGCCGGCTACACCCGCGAGCACTTCATCGTCGACAAAGAGTACCTCCTCAAGAACCACCCCGAGGGGAAGAGCCCCTACTCGATCGCCCTTTATTAAGGTGCGCCCTGCATCGGGAGAAAGGGTGTCCCTGGAGGGCCCTGCGGAACTCGCATCCATGAGATTTGCCGCTCATCCCTTGCCGGCGACCTCGCTGCGGCAACTGATTTTATCACCTTATCTTGGCCTTAAGGTTGTCTCGGACAGTCCTCGGTCCCTCCAGGGACACCCTTTCTCCCGATGCAGGGCGATTTATTTGATGGATTTTTTTTCGGGATACACTCCTTGAGGAGTTATCGAATTCCTCGGCCTTCACGATTTCGTTGACTCGCGGGGCGCCGGGCCCTAAAGATCCCGGCATATGCCCAAAACCTACCCAGTGACGCTGATCGAGGGCGACGGCATCGGCCCCGAGATCTGCGCCGAGATGAAGAAGGTCGTGGCCGCGACCGGGGTGAGGCTGGAGTTTTTCCCCGCCTACGCCGGCCAGACCGGGATCGAAAAGTTCAACGACACGCTCCCCGACAAGACGCTCAAGCTCATCAAGAAGACCCGCGTCGCGATCAAGGGCCCGCTGATGACGCCGATCGCCAAGGGCTTCGGCAGCATCAACGTCCTGCTGCGCAAGAAGCTCGAGCTCTACGCCAACGTCCGGCCGGTGCGCAGCTTCCCCGGCGTCAGCCCCTATCCCGACGTCGACCTGGTCATCATGCGCGAGAACACCGAGGACCTGTATTCCGGCATCGAGCACGAGATCGCCCCGGGCGTCGTCGAGAGCATCAAGGTCATCACCCGAACGGCCTCGACCCGCATCGCCAAGTACGCCTTCGAATACGCCAAGCGCAACAAGCGCAAGAAGGTCACCTCGATCCACAAGGCTAACATCATGAAGCTCTCCGACGGGTTGTTCTTGGAGTGCGCGCGGCAGGTCTCGAAGTCCTATCCCGGCATCGAGTACGCCGAGATGATCGTCGACAACGCCTGCATGCAGCTGGTGACGCGGCCCTCGCAGTTCGACGTCTTGCTTTTGGAAAATCTCTACGGCGACATCGTCTCGGATCTTTGCGCGGGACTGGTGGGCGGTCTGGGCCTGGTGCCCGGCGGCAACATCGGGAAGAAATACGCGATCTTCGAGTCGGTGCACGGCTCGGCCCCGGACATCGCGGGCAAGGGCGTCGCCAATCCCATCGCGATCATCCTGACCTTGGCGATGATGCTGGATTATCTAGGCGAGGCGGCCGCCGGGCGGGCGGTGCAGGCCGCGGTGACGAATATCCTGAAGGCCAAGAAGGTGCGCACCCCCGACTTGGGCGGCAAGCACACGACGGTCCAGATGGGCGACGCGATCGCCGCGGAGGTTGAAAAATTGATGTAGGGGCGGGCCCCCGTGCCCGCCCTACCTTTGCGGATTCCGTACTCCCGACACCGCTGCAGGGCAGGCACAGGGGCCTGCCCCTACGAAAGGATCTATGACTACGAAGCAACTCAAAGAAGGCGCCCCCGCCCCCGACTTCACGCTCCCCGACCAGGACGGCAAGAAGGTCAAGCTGAGCGACTTCAAGGGCAAGAAGAACGTCGTGCTTTATTTCTACCCGAAGGACATGACCCCGGGCTGCACGACCGAGGCCTGCGATTTCAGCGGTGACAGCGCGAAATTCGCCAAGAAAGACGCCGTGATCCTGGGCGTCAGCTTCGACGACGCCGCCAGCCACCAAAAATTCATCGCCAAGCACAAGCTGAAGCTGACCCTGCTCTCCGATCTGGACAAGAAGGTCGCCGACAAGTACGGCGTCTACCAAGAGAAGAGCCTCTACGGCAGAAAGTTCATGGGCATCGTGCGCTCGACCTTCGTGATCGACAAGCAGGGCAAGCTCAAGAAGATCTTTCCCAAGGTGAAGGTGGCGGGGCATTCCGACGAGGTCTTGGCGGTCTTGGCGGAATAGCGATGCGCACCCTTGGTACCGACGAGCGGTTCTCGCGCGGCGTCGAGGCGCTGAAGGGCCTGGCGATCCTGGGGATCGTCTTCTATCACTATTACCGGCGCCTGAGCGGCGTCGAAAATCAATTCCAATGGACCTTCGGGCCGCTGCCCTCGCATCCCCAGGAATGGGGATATTTGGGTGCGAGCCTGTTTTTCGTCTTGAGCGGGTGGGGGCTGGCCTATGCGGGGCTTGGCGGTAAAAGCAGACCCGAGATTCGCCCCGCGGAGGTCGCTCCCCCCTTAACCGGGAACAAACGCGAACGGCCCCTACGGTTTTTTGCAAAACGCCTGCGCCGGATTGTGCCGCTGTATTATTTATCGATTCTGATTTTTTTCTTCGGCTTCTTGATCTTTACCTCGCAAGACCTGCCGAAGCTCTCCGGCCAATTCGCGCTCAAATTACTCTTTTTGCAAAATGTCAGCCCGGAGACCATCTTCAGCTATAACTCCTCCTGGTGGTTTTTGGGGACCCTGGTCTACCTCTACGCGGCCTATCCCTGGCTGCTGCGGGTCTTTAAAAGGTCTCCCAACCTCGCCTTGGCGTTGTGTCTCGTCCTCAGCTTCGCGTTCTCGCACCTGCTCGCCCTACGGCCGGTCGCCGCCTGGCATCCCTATTTGGCGATGGGCGGCTTTCCCGTCGTGAAGCTGGGCGAGTTCGGTTTTGGGATGTGGGTGGCTTGTGTCGGGCGGTCCTCACCTAAAAGGTGGCTCGGCCTAACCTTGCTGCTGACGGCCTTGGGGCTATTAGGTCTGCGGCATCCCGCCCTCTACCCCTTGCATCCCATCGGCTTGGTCGCTCCCCTATTACTCCTCGCCGCGAGGCTCCCGACCCTCGGCTTGGCGCGGCTCGGCGCTTACAGTTACGGCCTTTTCCTGTTCCACCGACCGCTCATCGACCCCTGGCTGGCCGGGCTGCGTTCTTTCGGTATCGGGGATAGCTCTTGGCTGGCTCCGGCGATCTTTATTATATTGGTCTTGGTATTCACCGTTCCGCTGGAGAGGTGGACTCTGCATGTCTTCGGAAGAAAATAACCCCTCTGAGGCCCAACCCCCGGAGGTTGCCGAAAAATTCCCCCGCGGCCGGGTGCAGCGCTGGTTTCCCCAGTCGCGCTACGGCTTCATCAAGGATCGCAACGGCCGCGATGTCTACTTCAACTTGGATGAGGTCCGCTTCGTGGGAGGCAAGGACCACCGCGACCTCCGCGAAGGGCAAGAGGTCGGCTACGACCTCGGCTGGACCTCGCACGGCGAGCACGTCGTCAAAATGAAGATTTACTAAAAATCAGTGTTTGAGCGGATCCCCGCCGGCCATCGAGCAGAACCACTCATAGTCGATCAGCTCTTTGATCGTGGGGTTGTCGCCGCAGACCGGGCAGGCCGGGTCGCGGCGGACCTTCATCTCGCGGACCTTCATCTTGAGGGTGTCCATGATGAGCAGGCGGTTGACCAGGGGATCGCCCTTGCCGAGCAGCAGCTTCAAGACTTCGATCCCTTGGATGCAGCCGATGATGCCGGGCAGGACGCCGAAGACGCCGGCCTCCTGGCAGGAGGGAGCCATCTCGGGCGGCGGGGGCTCGGGGTAGAGGCAGCGATAGCAGGGGCCCTCGAAGGGCTTGATCACGTTGACCTGCCCCTCGAAGCGGAAGATGCTGCCGTCGACCAGCGGCTTCTTCAAAAAGACGCAGGCGTCGTTGATCAGGTAGCGGGTCGGGAAGTTGTCGCAGCCGTTGACGATCACGTCGTAGTCCTTGATCAGATCCATCACGTTGTCGCGGCTCAGGCGCTCGCGGTAGGTGACGACGTTGATGTCGGGGTTGAGGGCCTTGAGGGTCTGCTTGGCCGACTCGACCTTCGGCTCGCCGATGCGCGACTCGTTGTGGAGGATTTGGCGCTGAAGGTTGCTGCGGTCGACGACGTCGTTGTCGACGATGCCGATGGTGCCGACGCCGGCCGCGGCCAGGTAGTAGGCCGTCGGCGAGCCCAGGCCCCCGGCGCCCACCAAAAACACCTTCGAGTCGAGCAGCTTCACCTGACCCTCTTCGCCGACCTCGGGCATGAGGATGTGGCGCGAGTAGCGCTCGAGCTTTTGCGAATCGAGGAAGGTCTGCTTGACGGTGGGGCGGCCCTCTTGGTTCCAGCGGCTGTAGCCGCCGATCAGCGAGTGGACCTTGGTGTAGCCCATTTGCTTGAGGCTTAGGGCGGCGAGCGCGCTGCGGTTGCCGCCGGCGCAGTAGGCGACGATCTCGCGGTTGCGGTCGGGGACCGCGTCCTCTATCTTGAGCTCGAGCATACCGCGGGGGATCAGCTTGGCGTTGGGCAGGATGCCGCGCTCTTGCTCGTCTTTCTCGCGGACGTCGAGCAGGACGAGGTCGGGGTTTTTCTTCTGCAGCTCGACCAGCTGGTCGGGGGTGAGCTCGGAGATCTGCTGCTTGGTTTGCTTGAGGATGTCTTGAACGCTGGGCATTCGCCTTCTCCTAGTCCAAAAAACATTGGACTTTCTAAGCTATGTCCCGCGATGCGCCGTGTCAAGGGGCCAAATTTTCGGGGTTCTGCGGTAAATATCCTGGATTTAGGGGCTTTTCGTGGCTTATGAAGGGGCAAATTTGCGCCCGTAGCTCAGCTGGATAGAGCAACGGCCTTTAAGCCAACACCTAGGAGCCTTGACGGGGAAACGTAACCCGTCAAGTGGACCGCACTGTATCGGGGGAACCTTCCCGAGTCATGTCGATGGCAATCCCGAGGAAACCGGCGGATCACGCCGGGATCCGTAGAGACTATACGTGCGGCACCTGAAACGGTGAAGAGATAGTCCAGACCACAAACCCCGAGCTATCGGGGGTGGTGAAAACCATAGTGGTAAGCTAAGCCGTAGGTCGCAGGTTCGACTCCTGCCGGGCGCGCCATTCTATACGCATTCGCATTTTTCTTTCGTTGACTTTGGGCTCGGGATGTTTTCTTCCACAGGGGCACTCCCCGGATTTCTGGTTACACAACTACTGGAGGTTTTATGATGAGAATGGGCAAAGGCCTTGTCCTGCTTTCTTTCTTCTGTGCGACGGCGTTCCATGCTGTCTCCGCGCGGGCGACCAATGTCGCCCTCTTCGACAACGACACCTACGTCGATTCGGCGGGCGGCAGCGGCGCCGAGGCCGATAATATGCAGGCGGCGATCACCTCGTTCGGCCACGTGGTCACCCCCTTCACCGGGATCACGGCGGCGGATTTCACCGCCGCCTTCGCCGGAAACCAGGTCTTCGTGATGCCCGAGCAGGAAAACGCCGAGCTGAACCCCGACCTCGACGACGCCGCGCGCGCCGCGATCCGCGATTTCGTCGAGAGCGGCGGGCGCATGATCATCGCCAGCGACGGCACCAACGCCAACAGCTGGACGCCCAGCCTGATCAACGCGGTATTCGGGCTGAGCGTCACCAACAACGTTACCGTCTCCGACCCCACCGACCGGGTGCTGAGCGGCACGATCTTCGACAACGCGGCTGCCCAGCTTCCCGAAAACAACGCGACGGAGGGTCTGGATCTGGCGAGCCTCCCCGCCGGCGCCCTCAACGTCTACGCGGACGCCACCGTCGCGGTCGTGACGATCATTCCGGCGGGCGAGGGAGAGATCATTTTCCTGGGCTATGACTGGTTCAATTCCAATCCTCCCAACGGCGGCGGGCAAGACGGCGGATGGCGGGGGTTCTCGAGGCCGCCTTGGCCGACGCCGACTTGGCGATCACCAAGACCGCATCGCCGACCTTAGTCGACGTCGGCGAGAACTTCACCTACACCCTCACCGTCACCAACAACGGCCCCAACGACGCCGTCAGCGTCCTCGCCTCGGATTTCCTGCCGGCGGGCGTGACCTTGGTCAGCGCCGTCCCCTCGCAGGGAGACTGCACCGGCAGCGGCCCGGTGGACTGCGACCTCGGCGCCTTGGCGAACGGCGCCTCGGCGACGATCACCATCGTGGTGACCGCGGACATCGAGGGCGACCTGACCAACCGTGCGGACGTCGTCGGTGCGATGATCGATCCCGATCCCGCCAACAACGAGGCGGTGGCCTCGGTGACGGCGGTCAACCCGCCGCCGCCGCCCGACCTGCTCTCTGGGGCGGGCTGCGGACTGTCGGCCGGCATGGCCTCGGGTGTTTCCTTTTCCGGCCTCTGGGCCTTTGCCCTGGTCGCTTGGATCGCGTGGCGCGGCCTGAAGGCTCGTCGCTAGTCGTCGCGATTGCTTTTCCAAGGCCGCGGGGCCGAGAGTCCCGCGGCCTTTTTATTTGCGGCGGCTCCGGCTTGTCTTTTTTGCGATTGACATTATCATTCAGGTACTTAAAGAAGCTTTACCCGCGCGAAGCGCGGGAAACGGTGGGCGTAGCTCAATGGTCGAGCACTGGGTTGTGGTCCCAGGGGTTGAGGGTTCGAGTCCCTTCGCCCACCCCAAGGTTGAAAGCCATTTCGGAAATCCGGAATGGCTTTTTTATTTCATGCCGGAGCGCAGCTGGACCAGGAATACTTGGCCGATAATGTGTCTATTTCCCGAGAGCTTGACCGGAAAAATGCATCCAGAGCACGATCTTAGAATCCCCTTGAAATGCCGGGAAAACGGGCTCATAAGGGGGCGGCTCGATTTTGTTTTTCCGAAGGGTTGACGCGGGAAATTCAAAAGTATATGCACCAGCGCCGTTAGCTCAGCTGGATAGAGCGTTGATTCGCGAGCCCGAAGCGAGTTCGGGCTCGCTAAAGCCCAGGGGGAGTTACCTCCTCCCCCTTCAACCCCCACCGGTTGAGGTATTTTTTGCTGTGAGAGGTTTTGCGCCGTTAGCTCAGCTGGATAGAGCAACTGGCTTCGAACCAGTAGGTCGGGAGTTCGAATCTCTCACGGCGCGCAGAAATTTTTCTTCCCATCCCTAACCGATGGGGGTTGAAGGGGGAGAATGGAATTCTCCCCCTGAGCTTTAGCCCGCTCGGACTTGCTCCGAGCGGGCGAATCGGGTGATTAGCTCAGTTGGTAGAGCAGCTGACTCTTAATCAGCGGGTCGCAGGTTCGACTCCTGCATCACCCACCCTTAAGCCGCAGTAACACTGCGGCTTTTTTTTCAGTTCCATTCTCCCAAAAATTTCCTTGGCAAACCGCCAACCCATAGAGACAATTCGCAAAATCCACAAAAATCCGGGTGAGAGAAGGAGAGCGTATGCCCATCTGCCCCGCCCTGTCTCGTAGGCCGAGACGTCAAACCTTGATTGCCGTCGCGCTGCTGCTGGCCATGGCCCTTTCCCTGCAACCCCGGCCCGCCGAGGCCTGCACCCGCGTCCTCTGGAACGATCAGCCCGGCGTCATGATGACCGGCCGCACGATGGACTGGGCGGAAAGCACCCAGCCGGCCCTTTGGGTGATGCCCCGAGGGATGACCCGGGAAGGGGGCGTGCCCGACAACCCGGCGAAGTGGACCTCGAAGTACGGCAGCGTGGTGACCTCGGTCTACGACCTGGGGGCCGCCGACGGCATGAACGAAAAGGGCCTCGTCGGCCACATGCTGTTTCTACGGGCGACCGACTTCGGCCCGCGCGACCCGACCAAGCCCGGGCTGCTGGCCGGCCTCTGGGTCCAATACCTCTTGGACAACTACGCGACGGTGGCCGAGGCGGTGGCGGCCATGAAGCAGATCCAGCCGGTGATGCAGGAGGCGCACGGCTTCAAGAGCACCGTCCACGTCGCGGTCGAGGATGCCGGCGGCGACTCCGCCATCTTCGAATACGTCGGCGGCAAGCTCACGGTGCATCACGGCAGGCAGTACACGGTGATGACCAACGACCCGCCCTACGACCAACAGCTCGAGCTGCTGAAAAAATACGACTTCCGCAATCCCAACTCCATGACGCCGCTGCCCGGCAACGTCAACCCGATGGACCGTTTCGTCCGCGCGACTTACTTTCGCAACCTGCTGCGCAAGCCGGCGAGCGAGCGCGAGGGCGCGGCGGCCCTGATGTCGATCGTGCGCAACGTCTCGGTGCCCTTCGACGCGCCCTACACCAACGATCCGCGCTTCTCGGTCTACAACACCGAGTACCGCACCCTGAGCGACCTCGCCAACGGGGTCTATTTTTGGGAATACACCCGCAGTCCCAACGTCCTCTGGGTCCACACCAAGAATTTCCGCTTCGACGCGGGCTCGCCGGTGCTGAGGCTGGACCCGACGCAGGTGGCCTTGGTCGGCGACGTGACCGCCCGTTTTCAGCCGGTGCCCAAGGCGCCGTTCTGAAATTTTTCTAACAAATTAATGGACATCGGGGTCGCATCTCTCGTTATGAACCCCGATATGCGCGCGATTGCGGCCCAAGCGTGGCGAAATGTCCGGGGGATCTGGGCGCTGCTGCTGTTGCTCGCGGCGCCGGCGCTCCTCGAGGCCCAGGAGCGGCCGCTGAGCTGGCAAGACTGCGTCAACGAGGCCGCCATCCAAAACCCCGACATCGTCGCCGCCATTCAGACCGTCGCCAAGGCGAAGTCCCAGATCGGGGCCAGCCGTAGCGACTACTTCCCGCAGCTCACCGGCAGCGCCGGGTACAACGCCAGCAATTCGGCCAATACCTCCGGGATCAACCCCACTTCGCCCATCGACATCGACACCGGCACCCGCAACCAATTCCAGGTCGGCGTCGTCCTCGAGCAGAACATCTTCGAAGGCCTCAAGACCTCTTACGGGGTGAAAAAGAGCCGCGCCGAGTTCGACGACGCCGAGGCCAACCTAAGCCTGGTCAAGTCGCAGGTCTCGGCCGAGCTGAAGACCGCCTTCGCCCGGCTGCTGTTCTCGCAGAAGCAGGTCGGGGTGGCGAAGAAGATCCTCGAGCGCCGCGAAGAAAACGTCCGCTTCGTCGACCTGCGCTTCGAGGGCGGCCGCGAGAACAAGGGCTCGCTGATGCGCAGCCAGGCCCTCTACGAGCAGGCGAAGTTCAACTTGGCCGAGACCCAGCGCGCCCTGAAGGTCGCCCGCCGCGAGCTCGCCAAGGCGCTGGGCCGCGAGGCCGCGACGGTCCTCGAGAAGCTGGCGGTGCAGGGCAGCTTCAAGACACAATTTCCGAAGGAGGCGCCCGACTTCGCGGCCCTGGTGGCCGCGCATCCCGAGCACCGCCGCCTCGAGGCCCAGCTGAACGCGGGGCGGGCCGACGTGAAGATCGCGAAGGGCGATCTCTACCCCTCGCTCGACGCGACGGCCTCGGCGACGCGGCGCAAGTTCGAGGACGGCGGCTCCAACACGCTGTGGTCGGCGGGCGTCAACCTCAGCTATCCGCTCTTCACCGGCGGGCGCGATTTCTACGAGGTGCGCGCGGCGCGCTCCGAGGAGTTCCGCCTGGCCGAGGCCCTGCGCAGCGGCGACAACCGGCTGGCGCTCGAGCTCAAGCAGAGCTACGCCGACTTCAAGGACGCGATCGAGCGCATCCGTGTCCAAGAGAACTTCCTTAAGTCGGCCCAGGTGCGCGCCGAGATCGCGCGCAGCCAGTACGCCAACGGCCTGATCAGCTACCAGGATTGGGACCAGATCGAGAACGACCTGATCGACAGCGAACGCACCATCCTCGAAAGCCTCCGCGACGCCCTGATCGCCGAGGCCGAGTGGGAGCAGGCGCAAGGCAGAGGAGCGATCCCATGAAGAAACCGTTCATCCTTGGCGCCGCCCTGCTGGCGGCCGGCGCGCTGGCCTGGTGGGGCTGGACCCAACTCCAAAAGAAGGGCGAGGACCCGAGCTACCGCGAGGCGAAGGTGCGGCGCGGCGACCTCGAGGTGAAGGTCCTCACCACCGGCCTGGTCGAGCCTGAAAACCGCCTCGAGCTCAAGCCGCCCATCGCCGGCCGGGTCGAGTCGATCTTGGTCCAGGAAGGGCAGGCGGTGAAGAAGGGCCAGGTCCTCGCCTGGCTCAGCTCCTCCGAGCGCGCCGCGCTGCTCGACGCCGCCCGCGCCAAGGGGGCCGACGAGCTGGCCCGCTGGGAGGGCCTGTTCAAGCCGACGCCGCTCCTGGCCCCGCTGGACGGCCTGATCATCGTGAAGAACGTCGTCCCCGGCCAGGTCGTCACGGCGGCGGATTCGGTCTTGGTGATGTCGGACCATCTCATCGTCACCTCGCAGGTCGACGAGACCGACATCGGCCAGATCAAGCTGGGCCAGAAGGCCTCGATCACCCTCGACGCCTACCCGCGCGAGGAGACGCCGGGCCAGGTGACGCGCATCGCCTTCGAGTCGAAGACGGTCAACAACGTCACCATCTACGAGGTCGAGGTGCTGCCCGACCGGGTGCCCGACTTCATGCGCAGCGGCATGACCGCCAACGTCCGTTTCGCGGTGGAGCGCCGCGAGGGCGTCTTGCTGATGCCGGTCGAGGCTCTGCGCCAGGAGGGCGCCGCGACCGCCGTCCTGGTGCCCAATCCGGCGGGGAAGGGGCCGCCGGAGACGCGGGAGATCAAAGTCGGCTTGACCGAGGGCAAAGACGTCGAGGTGATCTCCGGATTGAAGGACGGCGAGACGATCTTGGTGCCGACCCTGGCGAAGGGCAAATCGGCGGCGCCCGGCAATCCTTTCTCGCCCTTCGGCGGGGGGCGGCCGCGTGGCGCGAGGTAGCTTTCGGCGCATTCGACGGCGCGGCCGCGATCGTAGTGCGGCCGGCGCCTTCGCGCCTTCCGCGAACGAGAAGGGGTCCTTCGGATGGCGATGATCGAGCTTCGCAAACTCTCCAAGACCTACCGCATGGGCCAGGTGGAAGTCCCGGCCCTGAAGGGCGTCGACCTGACGATCGAGCCCGGCGAATTCGTCGCGATCATGGGCCCCTCGGGCTCGGGGAAGTCGACCCTGCTGCAGATCCTGGGGCTGCTGGACGTTCCGGACGCCGGCTCCTTCAAGCTCTTCGGCACCGAGATCTCGCAGTTCGACGCCGACTCGCTGGCGGCGCTGCGCGGCCGCGCGATCGGGTTCGTCTTCCAGCAGTTCAACCTGCTCAAGCGCACCACCGCGGTCGAGAACGTCACGCTCCCGCAGCTTTATTCCAGCCACCATCCCGATCCGGAGAAGGCGAGGCGCCTGTTGACCGGGGTCGGCCTGGGCGACCGCCTCGAGCACAAGCCCAACGAGCTCTCCGGCGGCCAGCAGCAGCGCGTCGCGATCGCGCGCGCCCTGGTCAACGACCCGCAGATCATCTTGGCCGACGAGCCCACCGGCAACCTCGACTCGGTGAGCGAGAAGGAGATCCTCAAGATCCTCGAGGATCTCAATCAAAAGGGAATGACGGTGATCGTCGTCACCCACGAGGCGGATATCGCCGAGCACGCGCGGCGGGTGATTCGCATGCTGGACGGCGAGATCCAGTCCGACGAACGCAAGTCCCCGCCGGCGGCGGCCCCCGCCGGGGCCGGCCGCGCGGAGGCGCCGGACCTGAAGGTCGGGCGCGGTTGGGCCAGCCTCAACCCGCGCGAGACCCTGCAGCACTTCAAGCAGGCCTTCCGCGCGCTTCTGGCCAACAAGGTGCGTTCGGCGCTCTCGCTGCTGGGCATCTTGATCGGCGTGGCCTCGCTGATCGCGATGCTGGCGCTGGGCCGCGGGGCGAAGCAGTCGATCGAGACGAGCCTCGCCTCGCTGGGCACCAATTTGCTGACGCTCAGGCCCGGCTCGATCCGCCAGATGGGCGTGGCGCTGGAGTCGGGGGCCGTGACGCGCTTCACGCTGCAGGACGCGCGCGCCATCCAGGCGGCGATCCCCACGGTGAAGCGCGCGGCGGGCATGGTGACGGGGCGGGGGCAGGCGGTCTTCGGCGCCAAGAACTGGAACACCCAAGTCCAGGGCACGACGGCGGATTACGCCGAGATGCGCGCCTCCAAGCCGACGGTGGGGCGATTTTTCACGGAAGAGGAGGACCAGCGCCGCGAGCGCGTCGCCCTGATCGGGGCGACGGTGGCCCGCGAGCTCTTCGGCGAGGCCAATCCGATCGGGGAATATATCAAGATCAACAAGGTGAACTTCCAGGTGATCGGCCTGCTGCCGGAGAAGGGCGCGACGACCTTCCGCGACGAGGACGACAAGATCGTGATTCCGCTCAATACGGCGATGTTCCGGCTCTTGGGGAAGGACTACGTCGACTCGATCGACATCGAGGTGGTCAGCCCCGAGGCGATGGAGGAGACGCAGACCGCGATCCGCGAACTGGTGATGCGGCGGCAGCGGCTGCAGCCGCACCAGAGCGACAGCTTCCAGATCCGCAACATGGCGGACATCCAGACGGCGCTCTCGTCGACCAGCCAGACCATGTCGGTCCTGCTGGCCTCGATCGCGACGATCTCGCTGTTGGTGGGCGGGATCGGCATCATGAACATCATGCTGGTCTCGGTGACCGAGCGCACCCGCGAGATCGGCCTGCGCAAGGCGGTGGGGGCGCGGCGCAGCGACATCCTGGCCCAGTTTTTGATCGAGGCGGCGACGGTCAGCCTGATCGGCGGCCTGATGGGGATCGCCCTGGGCTGGGGGATCTCGGAAGGCATGTCCCGCTTCGCCGGCTGGGCGACGGCGGTCGCCCCGGACAGCGTTGCCCTGGCCCTGTTGTTTTCGGCGGGGGTGGGGCTGGTCTTCGGCCTTTGGCCCGCCCGCAAGGCCGCCGGCCTGCATCCCATCGAGGCCCTGCGCTACGAATAGCGGCCAAATTCCGATAAAAGATTGGACACCTCGTCATAGAGAAAATAAGAGGATGATGGCCTGCGCGAGAGTGGTGGAATGGCAGACACGCTAGGCTTAGAACCTAGTGGCCGTAAGGTCGTGGGGGTTCAAGTCCCCCCTCTCGCATATTGGGATCCGAAGGGTCCTCGATGCCGTTTGAATTTGCTCCGTCTTCCAATTCCCGGCCTCCGAACCCTTTCCCGACCCCCAAATTTTGCTCCGTCTTCCGCCCCCGTTCGGGCTAATATTTTTGCTCCGTCTACACTTTTCGTGACAAGAACGTCCGAAAATGCAAGACTCCAAGGTCCCGATAGGTACTGATTATCATTAGAGGAAAGCCGTGAAAGTCCAGATCGAAGAACTCTCCCCCATCCGCAAAAAGATGCATTTCGAGCTCCCCCCCGAGGCCTACCAGCGCGCCCTCGACCGTGCCTACGACAAGCTCAAAAAAAAGGTACAGATTAAGGGCTTCCGCAAGGGCAAGGTCCCCCGCGCCATCCTCGAGAAGTACTACAAGGCCCAAACCGAAATGGAGACCGTCAGCGACCTGATCGACAAGTCCTACCGCGAGGCCATCCAAGAGCACGCCATCCCGGCCGTCGAGATGCCCAAGATCAGCGACCTGAAGGTCGAGGCCGACAAGCCGATCACCTTCACCGCCGAGATCGAGGTCCAGCCCAAGGTCGAGACGAAAGATTACTTAAAAATCAAGCTCAAACGGCCCAAGCTTGAAGTAAGCGACGAAGAGCTCGAGGCCGAGCTGAAGGCCCTGCAAAAGGCCCACGCCCAAAAGGTGCCGGCCCCCGAGGGCACCCCGGCCCGCGAGGGCCACCAGGCCACCATCCACTACGCGGGCACGGTGGACGGCCAGGCCTTCGAGGGCGGCTTCGCCCAAAACGTCCTGGTCGACGTGGGCGCCGGCCGCTACCTCCCCGACTTCGAGGCCGGCCTGATCGGCATGAAGAAGGGCGAGAGCCGCGACATCCCGGTCAAGTTCCCCGACGACTACGGCCACGAGCCCCTGCGCGGCAAGCAGGCCCAGTTCAAGATCGATTTGATCGAGCTCAAAGAAGAGTCCCTCCCGGCCTTGGACGACGACTTCGCCAAGGACATCGGCCAGTTCGAGACCATCGCTCAAGTGAAAGAGCAGCTCAAAGAGCACATGCTGAAGAACAAAGAGGCCCAATCCCGGGGCGACCTCTTCAACCAGGTCCTCGAGCATCTGATCGCGAAGAACCCCTTCGAGATCCCCGAGGCCATGATCAGCCGTGAGCTCGACTACATGCTGCACACCCTCGAAAACCAGCTCAAGCAGCAGGGCCTGACCCTCGACAAGCTGGGCATCACCCCCCAGGACTACCGAGAGAAAAACCGCGAAGAGGCCGTCCGCCGCATCAAAGGCTTCTTGCTTTTCGATTCGATTGCCTTGCAGAATCACCTCGAAGTGACCGAGGAGGAAATGCAGGCCCGGATGGCCGACCTGGCGCAGCGCTACAAGCAGCCTGTCGAAGCGATCTACCGCTACTACCAAGAGCACAACATGCTGCGGCCCTTGTTCAACCAGATTTTGGAAGAGAAGACCCTCGACTTCCTGCTTTCCCAGGCCGACATCACCGAGGTGAAGCCCGGCGAGGCCGAGAAGTCCGACAAAAAAGATAAGAAGAAAAAATAAACCGGAGGATCCCCATGACTTTGATTCCCATGGTCGTCGAGCAAACCCACCGCGGCGAGCGCGCCTACGACATCTACTCGCGCCTGCTGAAAGACCGCATCGTCTTCCTGGGGACCCCGGTCAACGACGACGTCTCCAACCTGATCATCGCCCAGCTGCTCTTCCTCGAGAGCGAAGACCCCGAGAAGGATATCTATTTGTACATCAACAGCCCGGGCGGCTCGGTGACGGCCGGCATGGCCATTTATGATACCATGCAGTACGTGAAGCCCGACGTCTCCACGATCTGCGTCGGCCAGGCGGCCTCGATGGGCGCGGTTTTGCTGGCGGCGGGGGCCCACGGCAAGCGTTACGCCCTGCCCAACAGCCGCATCCTGATCCACCAGCCGATGGGCGGCTTCCAGGGGCAGGCCACCGACATCGACATCCAGGCCCGCGAGATCCTGCGCTTAAGGGAAATTCTCAACGGCATTCTCAGCAAGCACACCAAGCAAAGCCTGAAGAAGCTCCAGCAGGACACCGAGCGCGACTATTTCATGTCGGGGGAAGAGGCCAAGGAGTACGGGATCATCGACCAGGTCGTGGTCTACCGCGACAAGGGCGATAAAACAAAAAAGGTGTCTTAAAATTGCGCCTTTAGGGCGGCGCGTGCCAACCCAAGCCCGGCGGCCCTCTCCGCGCCGCGTCAAGCCCTCTGCTTCCTTGACACCCCCCGCCAAAGGTATATGATTTTCTTGAGAGTGTAAGGAGCGATTGTGGCCAAAAACTATACCGATGATTCCACCAACCTGAGCTGTTCCTTCTGCGGCAAGTCCCAGCGCGAGGTCAAAAAGCTGATCGCCGGGCCCACCGTCTACATCTGCGACGAGTGCATCGAGCTCTGCAACGACATCATCGCGGAAGAGACCAACAAGCAGGAGATGCTGAAGACCAAGGCGGGCGTGCCCAAGCCCTCCGAGATCAAGAAGATCTTAGACGAGTACGTCATCGGCCAAGAGCGCGCCAAGCGCGTGCTGTCGGTCGCGGTGCACAACCACTACAAGCGCATCGAGGCGCGGCCCACCAGCGACGTCGAGCTGCAAAAGAGCAACATCCTCTTGGTCGGCCCCACCGGCAGCGGCAAGACGCTGCTGGCGCAGACCTTGGCCAAGATTCTCAACGTCCCCTTCACCATCGCCGACGCCACCACGCTGACCGAGGCCGGCTACGTGGGCGAGGACGTCGAAAATATCATCCTCTACCTGCTGCAGTCCGCCGACTACGACAAGAACAAGGCCGAGAAGGGCATCGTCTACATCGACGAGATCGACAAGATTTCCCGCAAGAGCGAAAACCCCTCGATCACCCGCGACGTCTCGGGCGAGGGCGTCCAGCAGGCCCTGCTCAAGATCATCGAGGGCACGGTGGCCAATCTGCCGCCCAAGGGCGGGCGCAAGCACCCGCAGCAAGAGTACATCCAGATCGACACCAGCAATATCCTGTTCATCTGCGGCGGCGCCTTCGTGGGGCTGGAAGACATCATCGAGCGCCGCATCGGCGAGAAGAAGCTGGGTTTCGGCAGCGAGATCCGCAGCAAGAAAGACCGCAGCGTCGGCGATCTCTTGGCCGACGTGCAGCCCGAGGATTTGCTCAAGTTCGGCCTGATCCCCGAGTTCATCGGCCGCATCCCGATTTTGGCCACGCTCACCGAGCTGGACGAGGCCGCGCTGATCGAGATCTTGACGAAGCCCAAAAACGCCTTAATTAAGCAGTACCAGCGCCTCTTCGAGTTCGAAAAGGTGAAGCTGAAGTTCACCCAAGGCGCGCTGGTGGCCATCGCCAAAGAGGCGCTCAAGCGCAAGTCGGGCGCCCGCGGGCTGCGCGCGATCCTCGAGCACACCATGCTCGACATCATGTACGAGATTCCTTCTCAGACCAACATTCGCGAGGTCGTCGTCAACGAGGACGTCTTCACGAAAAAAGAACAACCCCTGATCGTCTACGAAAAGAAGGCCGAGTCGGCCTGACCCGGAGATTTTCCCATGAGCGAAGACATCCCTAACGAGTCGAACAAGGTCGGCTCGGGTACCAAGGTCGTCCCTTTGTTGCCGCTGCGCGACATCATCGTGTTTCCCTACATGGTGGTGCCGCTCTTCGTCGGCCGCGAGAAGTCGATCAACGCCCTCGAAGAGGCGATGAACGCCGAAAAAGACATCCTGCTCGCCGCCCAGATCAACGCCAAGACCAACGACCCCAAGGCCGAGGACATCTACAAGGTGGGCACGCTGGGCACCATCATCCAGCTGCTGCGCCTGCCCGACGGCACGGTGAAGGTGCTGGTCGAGGGGCGCAAGCGCGGCCGCATCAACAAGTACTTGAGCAACGAAAATTTCTTCCTGGTCGAGGCCGAAGAGATCAACGAAAACCGCGAGGTCACCATCGAGTGCGAGGCCCTGATGCGCTCGGTGAAGGCCACCTTCGAGACCTACGTCAAGCTCAACAAGCGCATCCCGCCCGAGATGCTGGCCTCGGTGGCGGTGATCGACGACCCGGCCCGCCTGGCCGACACCATCGTCGCGCACCTGACGCTCAAGCTGCCCGACAAGCAGAAGATACTCGAGCTGGAGTCCCCGGCCGAGCGCCTCGAGAAGCTCTTCGAGCTGATGCAGGGCGAGATCGAGATCCTGCAGGTCGAAAAGAAGATCCGCACCCGCGTCAAGAAGCAGATGGAGAAGACGCAAAAGGAGTACTACCTCAACGAGCAGATGCAGGCGATCCAGAAAGAGCTGGGCGAGAGCGACGAGTTCAAGTCCGAGCTGCAAGAGCTGGAAGAGAAGATCAAAAACAAGAAGATGTCCGCCGAGGCGACCAAGAAGATCAAAAAAGAGGTCAAGAAGCTCAAGATGATGTCGCCGATGTCCGCCGAGGCGACGGTGGTGCGCAACTACATCGACTGGATGCTGTCGCTGCCCTGGTACGAGATGACCAAGGACAAGATCGACATCAAAGAGGCCGACGCCGTGCTCGACGAGGACCACTACGGCCTGAAGCCGGTCAAAGAGCGCATCCTCGAGTACCTGGCCGTGCAGAGCCTGGTCGACAAGCTGAAGGGGCCCATCCTGTGCTTCGTCGGCCCTCCGGGCGTCGGCAAGACCAGCTTGGCGCGCAGCATCGCGCGGGCCACGGGCCGCAAGTTCGTGCGCTGCTCGCTGGGCGGCGTGCGCGACGAGGCCGAGATCCGCGGCCACCGGCGCACCTACATCGGCGCCCTGCCGGGCAAGATCCTGCAGTCGCTCAAAAAAGCCGGCAGCAACAACCCGGTCTTCCTGTTGGACGAGATCGACAAGATGAGCACCGACTTCCGCGGCGACCCCTCGTCGGCCCTGCTGGAGGTGCTGGACCCCGAGCAGAACAACACCTTCAACGACCATTACCTCGACGTGGACTACGACCTCTCGAAGGTCATGTTCATCACGACGGCGAACACGCTGCACTCGATCCCGCTGCCTTTGCAGGACCGCATGGAGGTCATCCGCATCCCCGGCTACACCGAGGAAGAGAAGCTGCACATCGCGCAGCGCTACCTGATGAAGAAAGAGATGGAGGCCCACGGCATCACCAAGGACAACATCGAGCTGCCCGAGCCGGTGCTGCGCGCGGTGATCCGCAAGTACACCAAAGAATCCGGCGTGCGCAATCTCGAGCGCGAGATCGCGACGATCTGCCGCAAGGTCGCCAAAGAGATCGCCGAAAAGGGCCGCGACAAAAAGGTGCGCGTCACGATGAAGGCCCTGGAGAAGTACCTGGGCGTGCCGAAGTATCGCTACGGCCTGGCCGAAGAGAAGGACGAGATCGGCATGGTGACGGGCCTGGCCTGGACCGAGTTCGGCGGCGAGCTGTTGACCACCGAGGTGACGATCATGCCCGGCAAGGGCAAGCTGATCATCACCGGCAAGCTGGGCGACGTCATGCAAGAGTCGGCGCAGGCGGCGATGAGCTACGTGCGTTCGCGGGCGATGCAGTTCGGCTTCGACAAGGATTTCTACCAGCGCATCGACATCCACATCCACGTGCCGGAGGGGGCGATCCCGAAGGACGGTCCCTCGGCGGGCATCACGATGGCGACGGCGCTCACTTCGGCGCTGCTGAAGATTCCCGTGCACAAGGACGTCGCCATGACGGGCGAGATCACCCTGCGCGGCAAGGTCCTGCCGATCGGCGGGCTGAAAGAAAAGATCCTGGCCGCCCACCGCGGCGGGATCAAGCGGATCATCATCCCGAAGGAAAACGAGAAGGACCTGAAGGATATCCCGAAGAAGATCCTGGCGGGGCTGAAGATCTTCCCGGTCTCGCAGATGGACGAGGTGCTGCGGACGGCCCTCATTTATAAGGACATCAAAGAGCTGTACCGCGGGAAGGATGAGGGGATGTCGCTGGAAGACCTGATCTTTCCGAAGCCGGAGGAGGCGAAGCCGATTGCGCCGGCGGCGCCGGGGGGAGGGGAGATCGTTGCGCATTAAGAAAGTCCTTGGCCTTCCTGGGTTTTTTGGCTAGGGAGGGTCCTCGAAATTTTCGCTTTTGCGGGTTGCTGGGCCTTCGGCCTTCGCTCCTAAATAGTTGGAAATATTTGAAATTGGGGTCGTTTTCGGTTGGTTGGAACGTCAATGCCGACCGTCCTAAGGAAACTTCCCTTTTGAAATACTGGGGTCGTAGTTCAGTTGGTTAGAACGCCTGCCTGTCACGCAGGAGGTCGCGAGTTCGAGCCTCGTCGACCCCGCCAGTAACTCTGTAGTAGTTTGAAAATTTGAAGGCCCTCCGGGTAACCGGGGGGCTTTTGTTTTTTCGTTTTGTTTTTTGATGACATAATCCAGGTATTGCCTAAACCGGGTGGAGAGCGATGCGTTGAGGGGGATATCCAATGGAAGCAAAGACAAATCAAAATGGAGTTGCGGATTTCGAAATTGGGCCAGCCGCAATCTCTGCTTATAGCCGATTGAATTATGTAATGTGGTATGCCCTAGCTGAGTTTGTGGATAATAGTACGCAATCTCGAAGTAATTATGATGGGATTATTAATGATGTGTTAAAAGCCGAAAGTACTCCCCTTCGTGTAGAAATAATTTACAACAAACAAGATCAGATCCTCTCGATTAGAGATAATTCAATTGGGATGACAAGAGATAAATTAATAGAGGCATTAAAAATAGCAAATCCCACTCCTGACTCGAAGGGAAGATCCAAGTATGGAATGGGTCTTAAGACGGCTGCGTGTTGGATAGGTGATAGTTGGTCAGTTAAAACTTGTGAATGGGGAAGTGGGGAGGAATGGACTGCAACTGTAAAAGTGCGTGAGGTAATCGCGGGCAATCAAAAAATTCCTCTTAAAATGTCAAAGGTAGATAAAGATAATCACTACACTGAGATTACTATTTGGGATCTTAATCATTATATTCAGAAACGAACCGAAGAAACTATAATGACGTATTTAGGGTCAATGTATAGAGTCGATATTCGTAATAAACGATTAATTTTGCTTTTTAATGGTAATCCAGTGCCGTTACCTGAGGACCGTGAAATTGCAAAATATGACGATGGCACTGAGGCTAAAGAAACTTTTGAAACAATGATTGGCGGTAAACCTGTTAGGGGATGGTTTGCTGTTTTACGTGATGGAGGTCGTAAATTTGGGGGTTTTTCCCTTATTCAGCATGATAGACAAATTAGAGGGTACCCTGATGCTTGGAAGCCTAGAGCGGTCTTCGGAGGTGTTGATGATGAAGGGTCTAATACTTTGGTTGCGCAACGTCTATTTGGCGAAATTTTTTTAGACGATTTTGATGTGTCTCATACTAAAGATGCAATTCTATTTCGAGGAACAGAGGAAGAAGAGCTTGAGCGATTTTTAGTTGATAGTACGCAAAAATTAAAAACTTTTGCATCGTCTATGCGTAAGGGGCAGCTAGGCACTCCGTGGTCCAGAGAAAGAGTTACGGAATTGCTCGAGGGAATGAAGCAAGAATTTGGCTCCGATGAATTGCGAGACGTTGTAAATGAAGGAATGTTGCCTCCATTAAAGGTAATTGAAGATACTAATAGTAAGCAGATCGCCGCATTGGATTCAAATGACATGTTGTGGTCACTGGATGTTGGCGCTGGAATTACCGTGAGGGTTTTTTTGCAAGATCGCAGTGAAAATGATCCTCACCTTACAATTGCTTCAAATAAAGATAATGTTCTTACTATTGTGATAAACCAACAACATCCATATTATCTTGAAATTGATTCAACGGAACGAGCGGATGAAATAATTCGGCAATATATTTATGATGCTGTCGCTGAGTTCCGAGTTTTTCAGCGCCTGTCAGTTCAGCAGCCCGATGCAATACGTCGTTTTAAAGACCAGTTATTGCGTGCGAAAATTACCAGGCTAGAAAATCAGCATTCTCAATCAGTGCAAAGCGAATTTGCAAAATTAACAAATCAGACCGAAGCGACAGATGGTCAAGAATAATAATAGGTTTTTTTCAAAACCAATTTTTCGCACAAAGTTTGGTAAGCTATATGTTGGGAAATGCGAAAATCTTCTTACATCCCTTAAGTTCAAAAAAATTATTGGCAAAGTAGATTTGATATTTACTTCTCCGCCTTTTCCGTTAAATGAGAAAAAGCGATACGGAAATTTGCAAGGAGAAGATTATCTAAGGTGGTTGTCGGAATTCGCGCCTATCTTCAGAAAACTACTCGCCCCTAATGGATCCTTGGTAATTGAAGTTGGCAATGCGTGGGAGGCGGGTCGTCCAGTTCAGTCAACTCTTCCATATAGATCTTTGCTGGCATTTCTCGATTCTGGTCGTTTTCAGTTATGTCAGGAAATAACATATTATAATCCAGCTCGGTTGCCTAGTCCGGCCCAATGGGTCACCATCGAACGGATTAGATTGAAAGATGCAACTACGAAAATATGGTGGATGGCCAAGAGTGATAAACCCGTTGCAGATAATCGTAAAGTGTTGCGACCTTATAGTGAGCAAATGAAGAGGTTGCTTCGTCGAAAGACATATAATGCGGGTGTTCGTCCTTCAGAGCATAGGATTAGTAAAAAGGGATTCTTAAAAAACAATGGCGGATCTATTGCCTCAAATTTATTAGAATATTCTAATACTTCGAGCAATGGCGGATACTTATCTTTTTGCAAAGAACATGAGTTGATGCCACACCCAGCCAGGATGCCAGAAGAAATTCCTGAGTTTTTTATCAAGTTTCTTACTAAGCGTGGAGGGATAGTGTTGGATCCATTCTCTGGCAGTAATACCACTGGGTATTCAGCGGAAAAATTAAAAAGAAAATGGATATCTGTAGAAGTTGATGAGGAGTACGCGATCTCTGGAGTTTCCAGATTCAATAAAAAAGCAGCCATTAAACTATTAAATAAAATCTGAGGGTCAATTGCCATCTATTCGCCATCAGTTAAGGGACTGGCAACACCGCGCCTTTTTAGCATGGCAAAGAGAGAAATGCCGGGGGATTGTCTCAGTGGTTACCGGTGGAGGTAAAACCACCTTTGCACTTCATTGTCTCGATTATTATCGTAAAAATATTCCTGCTTCAACAGCGCTCATAATAGTTCCAACATCAGCGCTTTTAGATCAATGGTTAGAAGAAATCATTTCTTTTTTTGATATTCCCCTTAGTCATATTTCTATTTTGAAAAATTGTTCTGGAATTCGGTTATCTCGAATTAACATCGGGATTATTAACACTGTCGCTGCTTTGGCAGATTCACCGCCTAAAGATCCGCTTTTTCTGATCGTGGATGAATGTCATAGATCTTCCTCAGAATTTTTCAAAAGAATTTACTCTATCCCAACTGATGCATCTTTAGGATTGTCGGCAACTCCGGAGCGTCAATATGACAATGGATTACAAGATGTAATTGTTCCCAATCTTGGTCCAATAATTTTTAGGTATGATTATAAAGATGCTTTGACTGATGGTATAATAGTGCCGTTCTCTCTAAAAAACATACTATTCTCATTCGAGGAAGGCGAGTTGGTACTTTATAATAAGCTCACTAAAGCCATTGGTATTGCAGTTAAAAAATATGGTTATGATTCGCCAGAAGCTGTTCGGCTTATGTTAAAAAGGGCCAGAATATCTAACCTTAGTTTGGCCCGCATTAAAATCGCTGTGAAGCTTGTAGCTCGTCATAAGCAAAATCGTATTTTATTGTTCCATGAGGATATTAATGCCTGTGATTTGATTCAAAGAATACTTAATGAGAATAAGATCCCATCGGCCTTATACCATTCAAAAATTCCACTTATCAAACGAGTGCAAAATCTTCAGGCTTACCGCCGAGGTGAGGTCCGGGTCTTAGTAACATGCCGTGCTTTAGATGAAGGGTTTAATGTACCGGAAACAGAGATCGGCATTATTGCTGCGGCAACAGCTACATATCGACAGCGGATCCAGCGCCTTGGCAGAGTTCTTCGGCCAGCGAAGGGGAAAACCAATGCTTTGATCTATTCCATTATTGCATCCGATCCAGAAATAAGACGATTAGCAGAGGAGGCGAACGATTTAAAAGATATTGCGGAGGTCACGTGGATCCGCGAGTAATGACAATCTTATTGGATGATCCTCATATTCCTAAATATGAGAAGGTGGATCCTACAATCAGTAGTGAAAGTGATTTTGAGATTCTAGTGCTAAGAATGTTGAGTCGTCTTTATCCAAGTTGTCATGTCGTGCCTTTTAAGCCATTTGTTATATATAATGGGGAAAAATGGTGCCCTGATTTAGCTCTTTTTGATAAGGGGTGGGCATTTTGGATTGTGATTGAAGTAGAAATCGCCACTCACTCTTTTGAAAAACATGTTTTGCCCCAAGTAAGAGCATTTCGCGATGGGGAATATAGTGAAAGATCTGCTGAAATAATTTCTGAAAGATTTGGGATCTCATTAGACCGAGCAAAGACAATTATAAAATATGTTCCTAGATATATAGCTGTAGTCTCTAATCATGAAGACCCTGTCTGGGAAAGAAAACTTACGGTGGAAAATATTCAATATATGTCCATAGCAAGTTACGAAAAAGGTTCTGGATCTCAGGCGCATGTTGTAACTGGCTTTTTTAAAGCCGCCGAACGTTCTGTTGGATTTGGGATTGCCTTACCGTCATTTCAAGCCGTTCGTTTTCCCCGCACCGATTTTTGGAAACCTCAAATTTATAGAATTATTGAGCCTGGAGGTGTGGTCGCTAATTGGGATTGTTTTTTGGAAGATCGCACTGGGTGGCTTGTGAAAAGAAGAGGACTTGTATCATTACCGGACAAAGTATGGGTCCAAATGTTACAGCAGGATGAAAATTCGCTTTTGCTCAGAATTTTATAAGCTGGATTCAACTAGAAGAAAATTACAGACGCCTATGAAAAAGTTCTAGTCAAGGCAAGACCAGCCGATAGATGGTTGCCCATACACGCCTATTCGTCCTATTCCCTCTGAGGGAGCGGACACGGTCGATGATTCATATTCGGGCTGCCCAATCGGAGCATCGGTCTCTTGAAGGACCAGTCTGATATCGAGCTCACCCGACTTGGCGACAAACCTTATTCGTATCGTAATCCACTTTTTTGATGGCGATGTGCCAGCAGATCTCGGCCAACTTTCTTGCCACCGCCACGGTGGCTTTGGCTCTGCCTTTTTTAAAAGCAATTCGATCAAAAAATCTTTTTAGATTTGCAGAAAATACAGACGGAGGTATGAATTTCAGTCGATTTACCTTTCTTCTGTTCGAATTTCGAACCTTCGTCTTTAACTCTATTATAAGTAAAAATTAAAATTTACAGACGGAGGTTTGAAAACCGGTCGCCTAATCTGAATTTAGTTCGAAAATCGAACCTCCGTCTTGGCATTCTCCCTCTTCCCATTTAATTGCTCATGGATCTTTCGCCCTTTAATGCTATCGCTACTAAGTTGGAGAAAGATGAGCTATTCACATTTATTTATGGTTTTGCATTAGGGATAATTGGGTTTTTAATTTATTTTGTAGAATTTTCCCTTGGGGATTGGCGAAAACCAGTTTTTATATCATCTGATCCATACGTAAGCTCCCCCAAAATCCAGACAGGTAAAAGGTAGAACTTTCTGGCATAAGAAGCCAAGGAGGTTCGATGAAAAAGACCCGATTTAGCGAGTCCCAGATCGTTTCGATTTTAAAGGAGGCCGATGCCGGGGTCTCCGTGAAGGAGATTTGGCGGAAGCACAATATCAGCTCCGCGACCTTCTATAAATGGAAGGCGAAATATGGCGGGCTGGACGTCCACGAGCTCAAGCGCATGAAGGAGCTGGAGACGGAAAATAGTAAACTAAAACGAATGTATGCCGACCTTGCCTTGCGGCGCTGAAGGACCTCATCAGCCGAAAGCTCTAAGGCCACCAGAAGCGGTCAATATCTGGTGGCCGAACACAAATATCCGTCCGTGGGCCTGTGCGACGGTCCAAATTTCCGTGCGAGCTACTATGAGCCGGGACGGGACCGATTGGCAGCCGATCGGGAGGTTATCCCGAAGCTTCAGGGGAAATGGTTTCGAAAAGAACCGAAGATGGGGATTTTGGAAGTGCTACAACCGGCTTCGGTGAATGGCCGAACCTGGAACTTCAAACGCGTCTATCGAGGTTTATTTGACTCAGGCTGAATCAATTGCGTCGGACCAGAAGCGGAGATTACCCGCACGGGTCAAGCAAAGCATGGAGAATTGGTAGCGCGGCCGAAATCAGACTTGGTCGCTCGATTTTATGAGCATTTCTCTGTATTTGCGGCCGGCGATTTCGGATATGAACATCCTGGATGAAGGAGGTCCGGGAGAAGCCCTTGGCACGAGATCGACACCTCTTTGCCGGCGGAACGGGTGATTCCGGATCATGGAGCAGATCGGCAGCTGGCGGGGACTGCCGAGGAATATCCCGCTGCGACAATGGGCCGGAATTATTGATCGCGCAGGCTTCGTGGATTGCGGGGATCAGGGGATTCAGCTGCTCCATATCCAGCCCGGCAAGCCTAATCAAAATGCCTTTATCGAGCGTTTTAATCGCACATATCGAAACGAGGTCCTGGATGCCTATTTATTTGAGGACCTGGACCAGGTTCGGGAAATAACTCACGAGTGGCTAATTGAGTATAACGAACAGCGGCCGCATGATTCCCTGGGAGGACTGCCCCCAAGCCTTTACAAACTGAAACTGGAAACAAAAAACTCTACTTTTGAATTGTCCGGTTGACGGGGGAGCTTACGCCGGTACCGGGTTATAACGGTCCTAGTGAGGTCGATTATCATCCCTGGGGTCGCGATCTTTACGACCCAACGGGTACCAAGCATAGCGCCCAAAAACTCTGCAGCATGTCGAGTTCCGCAGCAGCCACACTCGACGCTGCCGTAGCAGCATCGGCTTGCCCCGGCATTGGTAGGGCCCTGCGCGCCCACGAAGCCGTGCATCTTATTTTTTGTGTGACTATCGGCTTTTTCCCCTACGAGGAGATGCATGCCGCCGATCGGGCCCAAGAAGAGGTCGAAGCCTATGCCGCGCAGATCAAGGTGCTGCGTGAAATTTTAGATAGTTTAAAGCCGAAATGCAAAAGTTACCGGGCAAGCGGACGGACCGCGGACTTGGTTTACTCAGGCGTGATTTGCTCTCTCGAGCAGCCCTTCACCGTTTCCGGCTCGATCATTAATTACAAGTTCAATTTTACTCCCTCGTCGCCTACTTCTGGCACGGTTAACATTTCCGCCGCCGGAAT
Source organism: bacterium (assembly GCA_048499175.1). Lineage (GTDB taxonomy): Bacteria > UBA10199 > UBA10199 > DSSB01 > DSSB01 > DSSB01. Next base: position 49,937 of record JASOAK010000013.1, on the reverse strand, counting down.
GATGGTGACGGGGGCAGGAGGCGGTACTTACAACATCGAAGGCGCCGATACCGACAAGCCAAGAATCGCAATCACGGCAAGCGTTGTGGGTCACTCTCCCGTCGGTTCCCGGACAGGCAGCGGAACCGTTTATATTGACCTCACGCCTCTTGAAACGAACGAATGCGATCAAAAAAGGTAGTAGTAATGAAGACGGAGGTTCGATTTTCTTGGCCTCGGAAACGCTTAGGCCGGAATAACGTCGCCGCCATTTATAAAAAGAAAATCGAACCTCCGTCTTCATATTTCTCTATCTTCCTCCGGTTGGGGGCGGCGGTGAGATTTCGACGGGGCCGTCACTCTTTAGTGTCCCAAAAGACTACAGTTAGCGACGCGGCCAAACCGTACAATTTCAAATAACTGTTATTTTCCCGAGGGATATAAGTTCTCCGCTTTGGCCTATTCATTGCAAATTCGAAGAGGGTACTTATCTATTCCATGACACCCATCAAGTAAGGAAATGACAATGAATCGCATTTCTTCACGTTTTCAGACCTCTTCGCGCAAACCTAAAATATTTTTGATTCTGGCCCTTTTGGCGTGTTTGACCGCTTGTGGAAGCGGATCCTCAGGCCTGCAGCCGCTGTCCTGCAGCGGTTCCAGCTGCAGCTGTCCCGGCGGAGCGGCATGCGACATCGCCGGGAGCGGTTGCGCCAACGCCAGCTGTTCCTTGGATTGCACCGACAACAACGAATGCACCGGTAGCTGCGGGGCTTCCTGCAGCATCGACTGCGCCCAGGGATCGACTTGCGACGTTACGGTGGGCGAGAGCGGCAGCGTCAGCTGTACCGAGGGTTCCGTGTGCCACGTGGCTTGCGCTGGAAATTGTTCTCTGACTTGTTCCGCCGATTCGACCTGCGAGCTGACATGTCCCGGCGACAGCGCCCCTCATGCGGTCAGCGGCAGCGACCAGTGCGCTATTTGAGGATCGTTCGCGAGGGCGATGTGAAATTCCGAAGTCAATTTCTTCAGGGAAAGACCGGCGCAAACTCCCCATTCGCGGCGCGGAATACCGAAAACCCGTCCGGGTTGAGATCGCCATTCACGGGTGGATCGTAGACCCCTCCGGCCCCCGTGTAGGGATAGGGGCTATCCCCGGGCCTGGCCTTCCATATAGGCGATCATGGCGTCCCGAGAGATGGTCATTCCGCCGTTAGACTGGACTACGGCGACGGCCTCTGCCGCCATCAGCATCAGCAGGGTGGCATCGTAGGCCAATGACTCGAATGGGAGGCCGGGTTCTTCTCCATAAGCGGCGACGTAGGAGGACGTAAATGCCCCGTAGCCCGGTCCTTGGCTCATCAGCCCGCTTAGGTACATATCGCGCCCCTCATCGACGAGCAGGTCGAAAAGATAACCCGCCATGGCTCCGTCGGGGCCCAACAGCGGCGTCATGCCGCGGGCGCGCAGTTGATTGTAGAGGTTGGCAAAATCTTCCGTGAAGATCGGCGCGTAGATCACATCTACCGGCGGCAGGTTATCCAACACCGCGGAGTAGTCGGAGGTGTCGAAGGGTAATTCGAAGACCGCCTCGATGGTTCCGTCGGCATCGAGAAAGGCTTGGCTAAATCCGTTCGCCAGCAGTGTGGAGTACTCGTCATTTTGGCCGTATTGAATGATCGCCGCGGTCGAAGCGCCCAGCAATTCTCTGGCGAAATTTGCCCCGATGCCTCCTTGATAGAGGTCGTTGGGTGAGGTGCGGTAGTAGGACGCAGCCCGGAAATCCGGTTCGGTCAGAAACCAGGCCGTATTGGCGGGCGAGATGGTCAAAACCTTCGCGGCCCCCAACATCTCCACGATGCGGGCCGTTCGTCCCGAGCAGATGGGGCCCACCAGTCCCACGGTCTTCGCCTCTCGGATCAGACCCTCGATGAAGCCGTCGATCTCCATATGGACGTCGCAGCCCTTTGAGTAATGCATGGATTGGATCTTATGACCGTGCAGGCGGCCGCCAAAGTCCCGGATGGCCAATTCCACGGCGTTGCGGGTAAGAAACCCGAAAGCCGGTTCGTCCATGGTGGCGATTCGCACCGGCTGGTTGGGCTGGAAGGTCACCGATTGGCTGTCGGCCCGGCGTGCGGCAAAAGACGTGGAACTGATCGCAAGCGCGGCGACTATCGTCAAGGATCGACGAATAAATCCCATAACGCACCCCTTCACTGTCCCCTAAAGAGCCAATTTTAAGAGTTCGATGGGAACTTGTCCATATGCTATAATATATAGTTAGGGGTTTGAAATATTGAGGTTCAAGTCATGCCGACGTGCCCCATCAAACGTCTGACTTCAACGGCGGTAGCGATTTTAGCGGTCTGTAGCTGGGCTTCGCCCGCGGCAGCGGACACGCCTCCGAATATCGAGCCCATCGCCCGCATTCTCCTCGATACCCAAGTTTCGACTCCCCGACGGATTAAAGCGGCCAAGATTCTTGGGACTTTCGACGATCCCCGCGCGGTCGAGGCCTTGGTTCGCAGTCTCGAGATTTCTGGAGAGCCGCTTCGCGACGTAGTGATCGAAATCCTGCGGCGGGGTAGGGGCGTCGAAACAATGGCGACTCGGGCCGTCAATGAAAGCCTCGGCCTCCAGGAGAGGGTGTTGGCCGTGAGAGGCCTTAGGGCCATGCAAAATCCCGTCGGATTTCCCGCCCTCAAACAACTATTGGGCTCTCCCATCGATCAACTTCGTCTCGAGGCTGCTTGGGCGCTTTCCATGGCGGGGGCATCGACGGCCGAAGCCGAGCTTATTGGGGCCTTGAAGGATCCCAATAAGGACGTTCGCTATTTTGTGGCCGACGCGTTGGGAAGGGTGAAGTCCCCGGCCGCGAAGACGGCCCTCGAAAACAGGAAAATGGTGGAAACAGATCCGGCCGTCGTCCATGTGCTCCAGCAAGCGACGGGAAAATAAGAAGAAAATAAAGAAATAAAGACGGAGGTTTGATTTTCGGTCGGGATTGCGTCGCATCGACCGGAAATCAAACCTCCGTACTCACATTTCTTTCGCCTGCGGAGCCCGTTCGGCGCATATTTCCAGCAAAACGTGTGCGTTATGGAGGGTGCCGTAATTCATCTGGAATTCCGTTTGCGGGTCGCGGATGTAAAAATACAAAAAACCCGCAAGACGGCCTTCGGGCGAACCCGTATTCACGACGTCTCCCCACGAGATGCGGCCGCGCAGCCGCCGTTTCGTGCCCTTGGCGTCGACGATAAACCGTCGCCTCTCAATAGGGTCTTGTTTACGGCTAGTAGCGGCATCGTCCCTCCCAGTTTCATCCCCTGGAAGGTGACCGAGGCCGCCGCCGGCGATCCGTTGCTTCGCGGCAGCATTCGTCAGCGTTTCATCCCGGATTTCGTCGGCGATTTCAGAAAAATCGCTTCCACATTCCTGCCGATATCGAAGCCGTCGCCGTTGTTTAATTCGATACGGCATGCCGAGGACTCCGCGACCGAGGCAATATCCTCCCAGCGGACCGCGAATTCCTTCTTGCCATAGCGATAGAGGAAGCCGTTTTCATAAATGCCAAGCGAGGAGGCGCGGCGAGTGACCAGCATGTAGATTCCCGCAAAAGCGGGCAGCAAGAACAGGGATCCGACAATCGACAGGACGATTTTTCCGGCAAGATCGATGCCCCTTGCCGCGAACGCGCCGTGAAAGATAAGGGCCGCGATGCCTCCGCTAAACAAGCTGAGCAGGGCGATTTTCAAAAAGGCCTTTCCCGACCTGCGGTATTCTCTGAGGGGGCGTCCCAGTTGGCGGGCGATGAGATGGGGGGAAGTCATGATTTCTTGATCGCGTTCACCGCGTCGCAAATTTTTGAAATCGCCATTATTTGAACGACCCAGTTGACCACGGGAATCGAGATGAGGATGAAGATGGCCATTGCCGTCAATAAACCTTGGCTTAGGGGGCGCGCCTGAATGCCCTTTTCTTGAATGTACCGGTTATAATCGGTCGCAAATCCGGGGTAGACCTGGAAGAGCCAATAAATGTTGAAAAACGGGATGAACAGAAACCCGATCGCCTTCCCCGGAGTCATGCGCGGCCGGCCGTCTTGGATGCTTTTCCAGAATTTATGGATAAACACGAGATGAACAATCATCGCGATTAGGATCGGAATCGGAACCGCGGCCGCCATTTCGGTGGTCTTTGGATCCATGGCAAGGACCGTGAATACAAGCGCCAAGATTCCGCTGCCGACGAGGCCGAGAATGTATAGGAATTTATTCATGCTCCCCCCTTTGTCTTCCGGTATTGTTTATTTTCAATATAAGTCCGGGTAAGGGTTCTGCCAAATATTAAAAAATTTTAAAATACAGGCCGGGAAAAAATCATGTATGCGTTTTGGAGGCTATGTTAATTTCGTCGCTCCTCGAAGACAAAACGCTATGCTATACCAAGACTACGTCAATCTCACCCAGCAAATATCGCCGGCCGTGGACGACAAGAAATTCGAAATAGCCCTTCAATTGCTGGATAAGCTCATTCAAACCGACCTTCCGGACATCGATAAGTCTTCATGTGCATCAATTGCGGAGTGGTATGGGACAAGGCGGGTAATATCCACGAAGCGCTGCGATGGTACGACCGTGCCATCCAATATGAAAAACCTCACCATCGTTTTTCCGCTCGGCAAGAAAAGGCCGCCTATTTGCTTCGGATAAATCGAAAAGACGAGGCGCTCGATATCTATCGGGACCTTTTGATAAAACCGTTTTTAAGTTTGGCCGAGCAAGAAAGGCTGCGGGCTCAACTCAGCCAAGCCGAGGGCAGCTAAGTCGGAAGTATCAAAAAAGTGCCAAAATCTACGATAATCGTGACATGGGTCCATGGGGGCGCCTCTCCCTAAGATGAAGAGTACGGGTAAAAAAATATTGTTCGCGATCGTCGGCGGTCTGCTGGGGGGCATGGTCGGTCTTGTTGTCTTCGTCGGCGCCGGCTATGCGCTGGCCGAATTATTTGGGGTCGAAAACCGAGAGACCCAGGCCTATTTTCGCGCCTTCATCGCCATGCCGCTGGGGGCTCTGATCGGAGTCTTGACGGGAGCGACCGGCCTGGCGGCGATTCCGGCAAGATCCAAGGCGGCGTTGGTTTCCGTCGCCTTGACCGGAACAATCGTCTTGTCGGCGGTTGCGGCGCTTGGGGTGTATTGGGGGACGCCGAAGCGCCCAGCCCAGTTTCGCGTGCGGAACGAGACGGCCGCGCCGCTCCAGCGGACTTACTTGGGGCACGACTTTCGACGCGCGACCTCGCTGGGCAGTATCCCGCCCGGCACCGTCAGCGATTACCACACCGTCGATCTTGACCAGCGCGGTTCCTTCAACGCGGTTCGGGCCGTTCATCGAGGCCATCATATTCAGCTCACGCTCGATTTATCCCGTCAGACTTCGCTCGCGCCGGGACGCTACACTTATGTGGTGCGCGAGCAAGCGAACCAGATCACGCTCGAACTTTTTCTGGATTGATCCCGACTGTTCCAATCCTTCTCGAATTGAGAAAATTGAGACGGCCCCTCCTTTTCGTGTTATTAAAAATATTAAATAAAAACATATAATTATATATGAGCCGGTTCGGCATGTAACTTGCTATGCTTACCATAGGGGAGGAGGAGTCTGTGAATAATGTGTTCTCGCTCATCAACGATTTCGTAGATCGGGCTTGGGAAATTGGGCAATCTATTCTTCAAGATGACCAAGTGAAGACTGCCGCGCCCCGACCAGCGGACTTGGGATGGAAATCCGCCAAACGAGACTTTTTTGAGAAACAAACCTGCGTGTTACGGAAGTGGGATGGGGGCATTCCCAACGACTCTTCGGAAGCCCCCAAGATTTCTTACGGGGACGCCAAAACCTCCGAATATATCGCGGGCCTGCTCGCGCGGACCAAATTGCTCTATGGAAAAGAAGAGCCGGGCTTCGTGCAAGAATATCAAGAATACCTCGAGCTGACGGTCCAGACTCTCGCTTCCGAAAATACGCCCCAAAACATCGCGACCTTGCAACAGCACCTTCGATCCCCGGAGGATTATCACGCAAGAGGCTTTCTAAACCTGCCGAAAAGGCCTGAGAATGCCCTCGCCGGAAGCCAATTCATGGAAAAGGTGCTCGGCGTCGACCTGGAGAAGTTCAAGAAAAATCCGAGGCAGCTGGGATCGCTCTCCAAAATCGAAAGAGAGAACGCAATTCTCGAGCAGCTCGAGCTCGGAAACATCCCGGACTTTTTAAGACGTCCCAAGGCGGTGATCATTAAGGGGCCGGGCGGCGGAGAGGTGAAAACCTACGTCATGCCAGACTATATCGCCATCGGCTCGAACGAAGATTTCGTTCGCGTGCCCCTGTCGCCGATCATCGCCCAGGCGCTGGCCCAAAAATACGGCTTCAGCCTGCCGACTAAAACCATCGTCGAGGAAACGTATCAGCAGGCGGGGAAACGGGTGGTCGGCCCTTCTTACAGCCATCCCTCCGAGTTCCAGATCAACTCAGCTTTCCTGGATTCTGCGGGATTTTACCTGCGCAGCGACCAAGACATTAAGGCCCAGCTGCAAGGCGTACCCCTCGGTACCCTGGTGGCAGGTGGGAAGAAAGAGCTTGTCGTCTCGCCTTCTGTCTCGGGCAGGCAGGCCAGTGAGGTCATCGATTTCTACGGCCTCTACGGCGCCGACGGAATCCCTATTCAGAGGACGCCGGGGCACGGAAGGGAATGCGGGTATCGACATACCGAATACGCCCTCGGGGTGCGTTTTGTCAGCCCGGTCGTCGTGGTAACGAAGAGTTCCGGAGAAAGGAAGGTCGTGAGAATGGACGAGGCCTTGCGCGATCCGGAGATTGCAAAAATTATCAGCCGCGTGGAGCGGACGGAAGAACAGAAAAATATTCGATCCACCGGGCTTGACGGTTCCTTCGATCCGAGGACCGCGTACCGCCAAAAGCCGCCCAAAGGACAGAACCTGCCAAATGGGCCGGACGTCTCGTGAGCGAAATTACAGATAAATTACAGACGAAGGTATGAAATTCGGTCGATTCCTTCCAGGGGAATTTGAAATTCGAACCTCCGATCCTATGAAAAAAAGGCTGATCTCCCGTTTGTTGCCTAGACGCCGTGAGGCGTACGATCAGGCTAACAATCTTTTAAGAAAGGAGACCAGCCATGGAAATTCAAGCATATTGTGGAATCGATTTACATAAGAGATTTAGCGCAATTTGTATCATGAACTCGGAAGGTCAAATTATCCAGCAAAGGAAGCTCCTTCACAACTGTGGGGAATTAGAATCTTTTTTCCAAGAACAACCCATCCTTCAATGTGCGCTGGAGCCGGTCGATAATTGGGGTTGGGTCGTGGATGCTCTGCAGAGCCTGGGTCATAAAGTGCATCTGGCAAATACCTACAAAGTAAGATTGATCGCTGAATCCCGAATTAAAACGGACAAAGTCGACGCCAGGGTGTTGGCGGACCTATTAAGGACTGGATATCTTCCAGAAGCCTACGTGGCGAGCCCCGGAATTCGGGATCAGAGAACTTTTTTAAGATATCGAATTGATTTGAGTCGCCAAAGGGCCCGGCTCAAATCGCAAATCAAAAGATTGTTTCGAGTGGAGAATCATCAAGTCCCGGAGTATTCCAACCTATTCGGCAAAAAGGGCCGTGTTTGGCTGGAGGCAACTACCCTTCGCCCGGTTCACGAGCGGATCAAGGAAGAGAGTCTGGAGACGATTAGGCATTACGATGCCTATATCGCCAAGCTCGATGCCGAAATCCGAAGAAACTGCGCTAAAAATGACACTATCTTGAGATTGATGACCGTCCCGGGCATTGGCCAGCTCTCGGCGCAAGTCATCATGGCTGAGGCGGGAGAGATGGAACGATTTCGCACAGCCAAGCATTTTGCCAGTTATTGCGGGCTAGCCGTCTCGCAACGAAGCAGCGCCGGCAAGACCCGATTCGGCTCCATCACCAAGCAGGGTAATAAAAACATCCGATGGATCCTGGTCGAAGGCGCTCAAAAGGCGAAGTGTTCGGACCCAAATCTAAAAAGATTTTTTGATCGAATTGCTTTTAAAAAAGGCAGAGCCAAAGCCACCGTGGCGGTGGCAAGAAAGTTGGCCGAGATCTGCTGGCACATCGCCATCAAAAAAGTGGATTACGATACGAATAAGGTTTGTCGCCAAGTCGGGTGAGCTCGCTGTAAGACTGGTCCAATAAAAGACCGAACCTCCGATTGGGCAGCCCGAATATGAATCATCGACCGTGTCCGCTCCCTCAGAGGGAATAGGACGAATAGGCGTGTATGGGCAACCATCTATCGGCTGGTCTTGCCTTGACTAGAACTTTTTCATAGGCGTCTTACCCGCCTTTCGTTCTATCCCAAGCAGTCCTCCCATCACGCCCCCGGCGGCCATAAGCGCGACTACAATGGGACCCGCAGCCAACAAACCCGCCCCCGCCGCGGTCATCCCGGCAATCGCCGTTAGCCCATAGACGGTTGCGCCGGCGATCCCCATTTTCGCTCCCTGATCCATTGATCCATGGTGCAATTGACTTCCAAGATGAGGTTCAAATTCCTTTTTTTCAAACTCTTCCTGATTGGTGATGACGCTGATGTTTTCTTCGGAGATCCCCATGTTATGTAGGCTCTTCAAAGACTCCTGGACCTTTGTCAAGTTAGGAAGAACGGCGCAAACGACACGAGGCTTTTCATTTTCCATAATATTTTTCTCCGAAAACAAAATCGTTATCGGTTTCGATCGGTGACGATGGGGCCTATAATGCCCTCATGAAGGCGACCAAATCCTTCTTCTCCGGCTCCGTGAGCTTTGTTTCGAGAACAAGATTAAAAAATTCCACCGTGTCTTCCAGGGTCAGCAAACGCCCGTCGTGAAGATACGGGGGAGATTCCTTAATCCCACGGAGAGGAAAGTTCTTTATCATACCGTCCCCGACGGCCATCATCCCGTTGATCATCTTCGGCTTGAAAAAGCGCTCGGTATGGAGATTGTGCATCAAATTGTCGGTGTAAAAAGGCGGGGTATGGCACTCCGCGCAACGTCCCTTGCCAAAAAAGACAGCCTGACCCCGCATTTCCGATTCCGTCGCCTTTTTCGGATCCAGTTTACCGAACACGTCGAGTTTTGGAGCGGGAGGAAAATCGAAGATCTCTTGCATCTCGGCCATGGCATGGACCTGGCTGCCCCGCTCTAGAATATTAACCCCTTTCTTAGTCGCAATGACGGGATCTCCATCAAAATAGGCCGCTCGTTGCTCGAATTCCGTGAAATCCTCAACCGATTTCAAGGCGCGTTGCGATCCGAACAATCGCTGAATATTGACTCCGCGCAAGGTAGGGGTGTCGATGCGATGACGAAATGCCTGGGGCCGAATATCCCCCACCAAATGGGTTGAGGCATTGGTATGACCGTTGGCGTGACATTCGAAGCAGCTCACCCCCTGGCTGGGCAAAAGGCTGCGGCGATCCTCCGTCGCATTGAATTGCTGTTGCGGAAACGGAGTCAGCAAAAGACGCAACCCCTCCAATTGTTTCGGATTGAGGATGCCGTTAAAAATTTCATAATAATTGCTTAGCGTGATCAATTTTCCCTGCGAGACATCCCCCAAGTCGGGACGGGTTGTCAGAAAAATAGGCGCCGGGAATTCCGGCAGAAAGTGATCGGGAAAGTCGAAGTCCAAATCAAACCGACTCAAGTCTCGTCCCGTCTGTTTTTGAACCTCGGCAATATGGAACTTTGGAAAAAGCATCCCGCCCTCGGGGTGGTTGGGATGGGGAAGCGGATAAAACCCGGCCGGCCACAGGTCTTTCTCCTTGATTTCCTCCGGAGTCATTCCGGTCAACTGATCCCAAGTCGCACCACCGGGCAATTTAACGCGGACCCCTTCTTGCACCGGCTTGCCTCGAAACATCGTGAGGCCGGGTGCCGCACGATTGGCCATATCATAACGCTCCTGCAAGAGCTTTTGGTGCTCCGCCTCGACACGAGACTTATCGGCCACCATCTTATCCACAATTTTCTGGAAGGATTCGGTAATGTCCACAGGCATGTAGCTAGACGCTTGATCCGCCGCCCTGGCGCCATTGCCGCCGAGACGCCAGAAAGCGAAAATTCCCCCGGCTGAAAGAACCAAAACCGCGCCAACCCATGCAAGACGCTTTTTATTCATGGCCAGCCTCCTTTTTTCCATAGGATTGGATCACTTATTATAGATGGCCGCGATATTATCACGGCAAAACCCGACCCCTCAAACGAAAACTCCCCAACCCGAGATCATTGTGCTCAGGCCCTATCGAAGCGGTCTAGGTTCATCACCTTGTTCCAGGCCGCCACGAAGTCGCGCGCGAATTTCTCCCGTGCATCGTCCTGCCCGTAGACCTCCGCGATCGCGCGCAGCTGGGAGTTCGAGCCGAATACCAGATCCGCGCGGGTGGCGGTCCACTTCATCTTGCCGGTCTCGCGGTCGCGGATTTTGAACACCTCCTTCACGTCGGAGGTCGGCCTCCACTCGTTGCCCATATCGAGCAGGTTTACGAAGAAGTCGTTCGACAACGTAGAGCGAAAGAAGCGAAAGGAAGACGGAGGTACGATTTTCGAACGCGGCGTTCGATTTTCGGAGCCTCCCGCCCGTCACTGCCTTATAATGCTCCAAGCCCATGGGAACCTTAGTTTTTCAAGACATCCTGATCATCTTGCTGTGCTCCATTCCGGTGGCCTTTCTCTTTCTCAAGGTTCGATTACCGGTCATGTTGGGCTTCCTGGTCACGGGGGCCCTGATCGGCCCCGAGGGGCTGGCCTGGATCCGGGACCGCGAGCAGGTCCAGGTCTTGGCGGAATTGGGCGTCACCCTCCTCCTCTTCTTCATCGGGATAGAATTCTCCTTCGATGTCTTCCTCAAGATGAAACGGGCCAGCATCCAGGGCGGCGTCCTTCAGATCCTCGCCACCGTCCTAGCCGGCTGGGCCATCGGCCTCCTGCTCGGCTGGGACCAAGCCAAGAGCCTGCTGTTCGGCTTCATCCTGTCGCTCTCCAGCACGGCGGTCGTCTTTTCCACCTTGGCCGGACAGCGCTCGCTGGAATCCATCCCCGGCAGGGTCTCGACGGCCATCCTGATCCTGCAGGACCTGGCCTTCATCCCCCTCTTGGTGCTCATCCCCTGGCTGGAGCGCAAGGGCGAGGTCCCGCTGTGGGTGGAGATGGGGCGCGAGGGATTGGAAGCGGGAGGACTCGTCCTGGCCGCGTACCTGTTCGCCAAATACCTGGCCCAGCCGTTTTTCCTCCACATCGCGCGCACCCGCAGCCGGGAGATCTTCGTGATCACGGTGATCGCCCTGGCCCTGGGCCTGGCCTGGATCACCAGCCACCTGGGTTTCAGCTTCGCCTTGGGCGCCTTTCTGGCGGGATTGATCTTGGGCAACACGCCGTTTCGCCATCAGGCCCTGGCGGAGATCCAACCGTTCCGCTTCTGCTTCTTGAGCCTATTCTTCGTTTCCATCGGGATGCTGCTCGACTTCCATGTCTTGCGGGAAAATTTTCGCCTGCTGATCGGCCTGGTGGTGCTCCTGCCGCTGTTGAAGACCCTGGTGACCACCGGCGTGCTGATGAGCGCCGGCCTGCCCCTGCGCGTGTCGCTCACGACGGGCATCTATCTGGGACAGATCGGGGAATTTTCCTTTCTGGTCGCCTCCAGCGGCGAGAAGCTGGGCCTGATCGATCCGCCCTCCTATCAATTGATCGTCGCCACCGCCGTCCTGGCCATGATGCTGACGCCGTTGATGATCAAACTGGCGCCGCGGATCGCCGGCCTGGCGTCCCGCCTGGGCCCCCTCCGTCGCTTTCGCAACGCGGAGGAGTCGGCCCTTTTGGAAAAGTCCCGCGAACTGCAAGGCCACGTCGTCATCTGCGGCTTCGGCCCGCTGGGACAGACCTTCGGAGGCATCCTGCACGCCCATGACATCCCCTTCGTGGTTCTGGAGCTGAATCCGGACACCATCGAGAAGGTGCGCCGGAAAAATCGCCCCGCCTTTTTCGGGGACGGCGCCTCCGAAGAGCTGCTCTTCGAGGCGGGGATCGAGCGTGCCAAGCTGCTCGCCATCACGGTCCCCGATTTCCTCAACGCCGGAGCCATCATCCGCCAGGCCCGCCGGCTCAATCCGGAGATCCCCATCATCACACGGGCAAAATTCCGCAACGAGGTGGAAAAGCTCTACGCCGCCGGAGCCGACGTGGTGATCTCGGAGGAGCTGGAGGGAGGCTTCGAGATGTCGCGCTACTGCCTGCTGCAACTAGGCCTGCCTGCGGAGGAGGTGGCGCGGATCCTCCACAAGGCCAGGGAATTCGGCAGCGCGGATTTTTTCTGAACTTGGGGCAAGCTAGAACGGACCCTTGCTCCGCCGATAGCGACCAAGACAAATCCAGAAGCCGACGACTCCGACCAGGACAAGGAGCCATCCGAACCACGGCGGAAGCCTGTGGATCATGTGCTCTCCAAATAGGGTGATGAGCAGACCCGCGAGGGCGACTACGATGCCTTGCCCCATGCCCAAGGCGTTTTTGTCTTTGGCCTGCATCGCCGCTCCCTTACCCCGCCCCTGCCGTCGCCGCCCCCTTTGAGATGGAAGCGCAGAGCCAACGGTCTTCAACGGGATCGTATCTAAAAATCTTTCCTTTACCTCTCGGAACCCGAAAACGATCGACGATCGGAGCGACCTCAGGGTCGCCGCCGCACTTCCCGCCGTGCCGCTCGCGGACGGCGTATTCAAAATACTTTGGGGTCGTTGTTTCGAGGAACAAGTCCACGCAGTCCAGAGAGAGGCCTCGCGGCGGAAGCCGATTCTTAAGATGGTCCCGAAGCCGAAGCTCGGCCCGGGCCTCGGGGTCGGGCGCGGCGGAAACCGCCCGGGGAAGACCCCAGGCGATGCAGGAGACGAGCGTGAAGAGGAAGAGTAGCGAAGTGCGGCGTAGGCTCATGACTCTGCATTACCTGACTTTCCCGCGGCCTCACCTCACGCGCGCCGCCGCGGCTCCCTTCGAGAGTAGGATCTGCCACACCTGCATCTCCCGCGCGCGGAAGGCGCCGGCGCAGGCCAGCAGGTAGAATTTCCACATCCGGTAGAATTTCTTCGAATACCTGGCCCGCAAGACATTCCAATGCCGGTGGAAATTCGCGAACCAGGCCGTCAGGGTCTTGTCGTAATCCGGGCCGATGTTGTGCCAATCCTCCATCACAAACAGGCCCTCGACGGCCGCGCCGATCTGGGCGATCGAGGGCAGCATAGCGTTGGGAAAGATGTATCGGTCGATCCAAGGGTCGATGTGCGTGGTGGAGACGTTGCCGCCGATGGTGTGCAGCAGGAAGAGGCCGTCCTCGGCGAGGCAATGCTCCGCGACGATTTCCATGTAGCGACGGTAATTCTTGTAGCCGACGTGCTCGAACATCCCGATCGAGACGACGCGGTCGAAGCGTTCGCCCTTCAGGTCGCGGTAATCCTGCAGGCGAAATTCCACCCCCGGCGCCTCGTTGTGTTTGCGCGCGTAGGCGTGTTGATTCTTCGACACCGTGATGCCGACCACGCGCGCCCCGTGCCGCTGGGCGGCGTACTTCGCGAAGGCCCCCCAGCCGCAGCCGATGTCCAGCACCTTCATGCCGGGCTTAAGCCCCAGCTTCTTGCAGCACAGCTCCAGCTTGTTTTCCTGGGCCTGGTCTAAGGTCGCGGCGCCCTTCCAGTAGCCGCAGGAATAGACCATGCGGCGGTCCAGCATAGCCTCGTAGAGGTCGTTCCCGATGTCGTAATGGCTGCCCGCGTTGAAGAAGGCCCGCGACTTGCGTTGCAGGTTGAAGAGCTTGGCGCGCATGGTGTCCAACAGGAGCGCCCAGGAGACGAACTCGCGGTCGACCTTCGCGCGGAACACGCGGCAGGCGACTTCGTCGACGCGCTCGCTGTCCCACCAGCCTTCGACGTAAGACTCGCCGATGCCGAGGGAGCCGTCGGCCAGCAGGCGGTCGTAGAACTTTTCATTGTGGACTTGGATATCCCAAGGACGGCGACCGTTGACCCGGATGCCGGCCTTGGCCAGGAGCTGGGTGACCGAGGCCTTTCCGCCGACGGCGCGGCCCAGACCCGGACGCCAGGCGATTCCGCCGAGCAGAGGCGTATGATTCGAAATAGCCTTCATGGGCACCCCCAAAAAGGTTTCGGAACCAAGGTGAGTATAACGCGATCGGGAGGGGGTGAATAAAAAAAGATCGGAGCGGACTCGATTTCTCTATCCGCTCCGACCCGGGGGCACACTTTTAAATTTTGTTTTTTTTCCGAGGAATTTTTTCTTTCCTCAGCGGCGTCTTTTTATCGACGCACGCCAATACTAGACTGCAGGCCTTGTGCCAAACCGTGACTATTCTTTTAACTATTTGATATTATTAATTTAATATCAAAATACTCGAAAATAATTCTATTTATTAGTCGTATAATTTATAAAATTAAATTTTAAATTTTAAATCAAAGAACAAAATTAAGAAGGAAGCGGAAGAGCGCGGAAAAGGAAAGAAAAGGAAGAAAGAAAAGGAAGACGCCTATGAAAAAGTTCTAGTCAAGGCAAGACCAGCCGATAGATGGTTGCCCATACACGCCTATTCGTCCTATTCCCTCTGAGGGAGCGGACACGGTCGATGATTCATATTCGGGCTGCCCAATCGGAGCATCGGTCTCTTGAAGGACCAGTCTGATATCGAGCTCACCCGACTTGGCGACAAACCTTATTCGTATCGTAATCCACTTTTTTGATGGCGATGTGCCAGCAGATCTCGGCCAACTTTCTTGCCACCGCCACGGTGGCTTTGGCTCTGCCTTTTTTAAAAGCAATTCGATCAAAAAATCTTTTTAGATTTGGGTCCGAACACTTCGCCTTTTGAGCGCCTTCGACCAGGATCCATCGGATGTTTTTATTACCCTGCTTGGTGATGGAGCCGAATCGGGTCTTGCCGGCGCTGCTTCGTTGCGAGACGGCTAGCCCGCAATAACTGGCAAAATGCTTGGCTGTGCGAAATCGTTCCATCTCTCCCGCCTCAGCCATGATGACTTGCGCCGAGAGCTGGCCAATGCCCGGGACGGTCATCAATCTCAAGATAGTGTCATTTTTAGCGCAGTTTCTTCGGATTTCGGCATCGAGCTTGGCGATATAGGCATCGTAATGCCTAATCGTCTCCAGACTCTCTTCCTTGATCCGCTCGTGAACCGGGCGAAGGGTAGTTGCCTCCAGCCAAACACGGCCCTTTTTGCCGAATAGGTTGGAATACTCCGGGACTTGATGATTCTCCACTCGAAACAATCTTTTGATTTGCGATTTGAGCCGGGCCCTTTGGCGACTCAAATCAATTCGATATCTTAAAAAAGTTCTCTGATCCCGAATTCCGGGGCTCGCCACGTAGGCTTCTGGAAGATATCCAGTCCTTAATAGGTCCGCCAACACCCTGGCGTCGACTTTGTCCGTTTTAATTCGGGATTCAGCGATCAATCTTACTTTGTAGGTATTTGCCAGATGCACTTTATGACCCAGGCTCTGCAGAGCATCCACGACCCAACCCCAATTATCGACCGGCTCCAGCGCACATTGAAGGATGGGTTGTTCTTGGAAAAAAGATTCTAATTCCCCACAGTTGTGAAGGAGCTTCCTTTGCTGGATAATTTGACCTTCCGAGTTCATGATACAAATTGCGCTAAATCTCTTATGTAAATCGATTCCACAATATGCTTGAATTTCCATGGCTGGTCTCCTTTCTTAAAAGATTGTTAGCCTGATCGTACGCCTCACGGCGTCTAGGCAACAAACGGGAGATCAGCCTTTTTTTCATAGGATCGGAGTAAATACCGCCCAATCCGTGAACCGACACCTGTAACAATATAACTATAGGTAATTATTCGTTAAGTTCCAGTTCCTTCTCGACAAATCCGGCGCACCTTTTGGCGATTCGCGTCGATAAACCTTATACCCGGGCCCGGCTAGGGTCTTAACGCCCGGGGAAGGATCGACGAACCCATGAGGCTGAAATATCTCTTCCTGCTGGCCTTCTCCCTCTGCGCCTGCTCTCGCTATATCGAGGGCGATGTCTTTCTCGATAAAAACGCGAACAACGTCAAAGACCACGGCGAGCCGGCCATCGCGGGCATCCCTTTCACGGTGACACGCAATGACGCTACTTTGCAGACCGCCGAGACCGACGCCGACGGGCACTTTTTCGTGGCGACGGGCATCAACGACGTCGACGTGAATTTCTGCGTCCAGGTCCGCGCCGAAGACGTTTCCGCTTTCCAGGCCGCGGACCCCGAGGCCCCCAAGGCGCTCAAGGCCCTGGAAGCCTCCCCCGAGGCGAGCTCCGAGGCCTGCCCCTTCATCGTCGGCAAGCCGGACTGCAATAACAAGAATTGTTGCGACAACGCGCTTTGTGCCCGGGCCGCGGTTTGCGAGGAAGAGGAAGATTCCTGCTCCAAAAAATCCGACGGCAAGCCCGATTGCAGCGATCCCGATTGCTGCGACAATTCCGCCTGCAGCGAGGACTCCGCTTGCGAAGAAAAAGAGGATAAAAACGCCTGTCCGAAGGACAAGAGCGGCAATCCCGACTGCGACGACAGCCGTTGCTCCGCCGAGGCGGCTTGCAACACCTACACCGTGAAGCCGATGCAGGCCTGCGACAAATCGAAGGCCTCGCAGTTGACGATGAAGCTGAACGTCCCGGTGGCCGTGGACTACGCGACCCGCGTCGGCAAATTGAGCGAGGTCCGCACCGGACCGGTCGCCGTCGGGGATAAATTCGGGATCGAAATCACATATCCATCCTCTTGCGCCTTCGAGCCCTATGCCTTGCCCAAGGCCTTCGCTCCCATCGGGTTGGGCAAGGCCTTCGACGCCTCGACTCATGAGCTGCTGCTCGCCAAGGCGATCCTCGAACAGCCTTCCCAAGTGATTCGCCAAGACGTTCCGATCTTCGGCCACGACAAGCTTCACACCTACGTGCTTCGCCTCGAGGTGGTCGGCGAAGAGGGCCAGAAAGACGGCGAGATCAAGATTCAGCCCACGGTCGCCTGTCCCGACGGGAAAAAGGTCCTGGCCAGCGCCAATGTGATCTCCTTTTCATCCGCCTCGGGACATCCCGCCGCACCTTTCTCTCTGGACGCGGGGCTCGTTTCGGGCTGTCCGGAATTGGGAGAGATCGCGACGCTCAAGACCGTCATCGAGGCGCAAGACCCCGCGGCCTATGCCCTGGCCACCTACACCGTCTTCCTTGGGGGCGAGAGTCACCTCACCATCGACTCGATGCCGAGCCAATGCCTGGATAAGGGCGCGACGATCGAGTGCGCCATGGACACCCTCCACCTGGGGACCAAGTCCGAATTTTCCATCAAATTCAAGATGGCGGAATCCGTTTCCGAGCCGACGACGGTTTCCTTCACCTCCCAAATCGAGGCGGACGGGGCTCAAGTCACCGACACCGCCATTCTTTGCAACTACCCTTGACCGCCACCGCCCCCTGTTAAGGTGGCGAAATCGGGGGCCGGAGGGGTATTCCTTCCGGGCCCTGCGGAACTCGCTTCATTATCACGAGGACTTGCCGCCTCACCCAAAGCTCCCAGCCCCGAGATCCTGCGGAATGCCATAAACCTTAAGGTAAGCTCAGACAGTCCTCGGACCCTCCAGGAATACCCCTCCGGCCCCCCGATTTCGCAACTATGATAGGTTTCCTGGAGAGGCACTGGAGAGGAAGAGAAGGTGAGAAGAATGGAAGGAGAAATGGAAGACGCCTATGAAAAAGTTCTAGTCAAGGCAAGACCAGCCGATAGATGGTTGCCCATACACGCCTATTCGTCCTATTCCCTCTGAGGGAGCGGACACGGTCGATGATTCATATTCGGGCTGCCCAATCGGAGCATCGGTCTCTTGAAGGACCAGTCTGATATCGAGCTCACCCGACTTGGCGACAAACCTTATTCGTATCGTAATCCACTTTTTTGATGGCGATGTGCCAGCAGATCTCGGCCAACTTTCTTGCCACCGCCACGGTGGCTTTGGCTCTGCCTTTTTTAAAAGCAATTCGATCAAAAAATCTTTTTAGATTTGGGTCCGAACACTTCGCCTTTTGAGCGCCTTCGACCAGGATCCATCGGATGTTTTTATTACCCTGCTTGGTGATGGAGCCGAATCGGGTCTTGCCGGCGCTGCTTCGTTGCGAGACGGCTAGCCCGCAATAACTGGCAAAATGCTTGGCTGTGCGAAATCGTTCCATCTCTCCCGCCTCAGCCATGATGACTTGCGCCGAGAGCTGGCCAATGCCCGGGACGGTCATCAATCTCAAGATAGTGTCATTTTTAGCGCAGTTTCTTCGGATTTCGGCATCGAGCTTGGCGATATAGGCATCGTAATGCCTAATCGTCTCCAGACTCTCTTCCTTGATCCGCTCGTGAACCGGGCGAAGGGTAGTTGCCTCCAGCCAAACACGGCCCTTTTTGCCGAATAGGTTGGAATACTCCGGGACTTGATGATTCTCCACTCGAAACAATCTTTTGATTTGCGATTTGAGCCGGGCCCTTTGGCGACTCAAATCAATTCGATATCTTAAAAAAGTTCTCTGATCCCGAATTCCGGGGCTCGCCACGTAGGCTTCTGGAAGATATCCAGTCCTTAATAGGTCCGCCAACACCCTGGCGTCGACTTTGTCCGTTTTAATTCGGGATTCAGCGATCAATCTTACTTTGTAGGTATTTGCCAGATGCACTTTATGACCCAGGCTCTGCAGAGCATCCACGACCCAACCCCAATTATCGACCGGCTCCAGCGCACATTGAAGGATGGGTTGTTCTTGGAAAAAAGATTCTAATTCCCCACAGTTGTGAAGGAGCTTCCTTTGCTGGATAATTTGACCTTCCGAGTTCATGATACAAATTGCGCTAAATCTCTTATGTAAATCGATTCCACAATATGCTTGAATTTCCATGGCTGGTCTCCTTTCTTAAAAGATTGTTAGCCTGATCGTACGCCTCACGGCGTCTAGGCAACAAACGGGAGATCAGCCTTTTTTTCATAGGATCGGAGCAAATTCGCTCCGGCCTCGTTCTTAGGCTTAATTATTGATTTTTCTTGAACTTATTGGGTTTTCCGACCAAGAATATCGAGTGCCTCCTCGCCGCAAAACACGCCGCGAATCGCTCGCGATAGCCCTCCTGCTGATCCTCGGCCTGCTGGCCGCCGGGCCGGCCGCCGGCTTCGGGACCGAAGGAGCGGACGGTCCTGAAGGCAGGGAGGCCCTGCTTAAATTCAGCAAGCGGCTCCGTCCCGCCGAGGTCCAAGCGCTGTTGGCAGGGGAGGGCGCTGCGGTCCTGCGTTATTTTCCCCTGACCCGCATCTACCATGTCCGGCTGGCGTCCGGCGGGGAGCTCTCCGGACGACTGAAGGCCCTCCGCGAACGGCCCGGCGTCCTGATGGCCGCGCCCAACGAACGCCTCTCCGCCCAGGCCCTGCCCGACGACCCGCAATTCGGCCTGCAGTGGGCGCTGAAAAATACCGGCCAAGGCGGCGGGGCGGTCGGCAACGACGTGGGCATCGAAAGCGTCTGGGACGAATTCCAAGACACGGGCGAGATCGTTGTCGCGGTGATCGATACCGGCGTCGATTTCGAGCACCCCGACTTGGCCGCCAACATGTGGGTCAACCCGGGCGAGATCCCCGACAACCAGATCGACGACGACGGCAACGGCTACGTCGACGACGTGCACGGCTACGACTTCGTCAACGACGACGGCGAGCCGATGGACGACAACGTGCACGGCACCCACGTCGCCGGCATCCTGGGCGCGGTCGGGAACAACGCGGTCGGCGTCAGCGGCCTCGCCTGGCAAGCCAAGATCATGGCCCTGAAATTCCTGGACGAAGGGGCGACCGGCACCACCTCCGGCGCCATCCCCGCCATCGAGTACGCCCTCGCCAACGGCGCCAAGATTCTGGTCAACAGCTGGGGCGATTCCAATTTCAATGCGGCCTTGCTCAACGCCGTCCTCGCAGCGGACGCCCAAGGCGTCTTGTTCTTTGCCGCCGGAGGCAACCAGGGCCGCGACACCGACGAGGATCCCTTTTATCCCGCAGGCTACGACTCGCCCAACGTCCTGAGCCTCGCCTCGATCGACGCCGACGACCGCCTTTCGTCCTTTTCCAACTTCGGCCGGCTCAGCGTCGACCTCGCAGCGCCGGGCGGGGAGATCCTCAGCACCAAGCCGAACGGCACCTACGGCTATATCTCGGGCACCTCGATGGCCACGCCCTACGCGGCCGGCGCGGCGGCGGTCCTCTGGAGCCGTTTCCCGGAGCTAAGCCACCGCCAGGCCCGCAATCTCCTGCTGCAAGGCGGCTCGCCGCGGGCCTATCTCCAAGGAAAGACGCTGATGGGCGGAACGCTCGACGTCGCCGGAGCCCTCGCGGTGGCGCGCGACGACGAAAATCAGGCGCCCATCGCCAACGCCGGGCCCGACCAAACCCTCGAGCTGGGCTCGCGGATCACCCTGCAAGGGAGCGCCGCCGATCCCGACGGGGACCAGCCCTTGATCTATGAGTGGGAACTCAACGTTCCGCCGGGCTCGCTCAGCCGCCTGGACTCTCCCTTTGTTCCCCAGCCCAGCTTCGTGCCCGACCGGGAAGGCGAATACATCGCCACATTATGGGTCGCCGACAGCCTCAGCGAGGCCGTTCCCGACTCCGCGACGATCACGATCGCCGGAGGTGTGCTGCCGCCGCCGGTGCCGGTGCTGAAGGCCAGGTACCGCTTCGAGGGAAACACGAACGCATTGTCCTCGGACGGAGGCGTTCCGGTCGGGGCCATAGTCACGGTGGACGCTTCGGAAAGCCAATCGCTCTTTCCGGAAAATCTCCTCTACGAATGGACCCTGATCGAAACACCCTCCGGCAGCGCGGCGCAACTCTCGTCGTCTACAAACGCCGTCGTGCAATTCACCGCCGATCGCGCCGGCGTCTACACGCTTCGCCTCCACCTCGAGGACGGTTACAACGAAAACCACGCCGAGCTCTCCCTCAGCGCCCTGGCCGCCGAGGACGCCCCGCCTCAACTCCCCGCCCCTGCGCCGCAAGACCCGGCGTCGCCATCTGCGGCCGGCGGCTGCTCCCTGCGCCCCGCCGCGCGATGAAAGTCGAAAATTTCCTTGAAACTTCGTTTGACAAATCGCGAAATTTCCCATTAAATACGAAACCTTAAACGATTCCACTCCAAACCCTACATGCTATTTCCCTTAAGAAGGAGCTCCTATGGCTTTTCACCTTTCCAGGCTGTTGACGGTGTCTTCCGTCGCGGCCTTGCTCTCCCTGCCCCTCGTGGCGGGGGCGGCGACGATTACGGTCACCGAGACCGCGGATTCTTTCGACAATACCGGCTGTTCGCTGCGCGAGGCGATCCAAGAGGTCAACACGCTCGGCGCCTACGCCACCGACTGCGTGGTCTCGGGTGGCTTCGGCAGCGACGACACCCTCAATCTTACCGCGACCCAGCCTTACGTACTCAGCCTGGACGGTCCTAATGAGGACGGTAATGCCACGGGAGACCTCGACGTGTTTACTTCGATCAATATCGTCGGCCTCGGCTCCGGACAGACGACGATCACCGCCTCGGGGTTCACCGCCGGCCAGACCGACCGTGTTTTGCACTTCGTCGAATTGCTCGGCGGGGTCACCCCCGTCACCGTCAATTTGCAAGGCTTGACCGTCCGCGACGGTAATTCCACGCCCAGCGGCTCCGGCGGGGGGATTCGAGCCGATATTCCCGACCTTATCCTTAATTTGACCGACGTGACCGTCACCGAAAACCTCTCCGAGGAAGACGCCGGCGGCATCGACTTTAATTCAGACAACGGGCGGCTGAACCTGACGAGCAGCTCGGTTTCCAACAACACCGTTCCCGACGACGCGGGCGGCATCGACATCACCTCCAATGCCGTGGTGG
Source organism: bacterium (assembly GCA_048499175.1). Taxonomy (GTDB): domain Bacteria; phylum UBA10199; class UBA10199; order DSSB01; family DSSB01; genus DSSB01. The sequence continues at coordinate 27,913 of JASOAK010000013.1, read as the reverse complement.
TCCTGACGGATTCCACGGTCGACGGAAACGACGGCACCGATAACGGCGGAGGTATCCGCAACAACGGCGGCCTGCTGCTGATCAACTCAACCGTCAGCCGGAACACCGTCGTCTTCACCGAGGACGGCGACGACGGAGAAGGCGGCGGGATATACAATACCGGCGAGATGGCCTTGATCAACTCCACGATCAGCGGCAACCTGGCCCGGGTCGACGGCGGCGGCATTTTCTCCCTCAACGGCACGACGCTTGGCAGTTTGGACAACGTTCAAGTCCTCCTGTTCAACGTCACGATCGCCGACAATACCGCGGAAGTCGGCTTCGGCGGCGGCATCTGCAACGACTGCCAAGTTAACCCCCAAGGGCTGGGGCTGGAATTCCGGGTCGCCAACACCCTGATCGCCCAAAACCAGGCCGGCATCGCCATGCCCGACTGCGGCGGCCAGGATCCCTTCGTCTCCGGCGGCTACAACCTGATCGGCGACGCCACCGACTGCAACGGCTTCACCGCCACCGGCGACCAGACGAATGTCGCGGCCGGTATCGGCGCTTTGCAGAACAACGGAGGTCCCACCGAGACCCACGCGCTGCTGACCGGCAGCTTGGCCATCGACCGGGGCAACGACGTCGAGGGCTGCCAAACGCCCGTCATCGCGGACCTGATAAACGGCACCCTGACCTTGCAGCCCCTCACCGAGGACCAGCGCGGCTTGACGCGCCCGGTGGCGATCCTCGATCCGGCGGTGGCGATCTGCGACATCGGCGCCTACGAGTTGCAGATCGAGGAGCCGACGCCCTCTCCGACGGGCACGCCCGTGCCTCCCCCGGGAGCGGTTCTGCTCGAGGGCAGCGGCATCAGCTGCTCGCTGGGCCTCGGCGGCTCCTCGGCCGGCGCGGCGAGCCTCGTGCTCTTCGGCGCGGTCGCCCTCGTCGCCGCCTGGCGCGGCGTAGGCCTGAGCCGGAAGTAATCGCGGAACAGTGAATTTTCCGCCCCCGTCGCGGCGTCGGACGTCGCGGCGGGGGTTTTTTATTTGCAAGCCTCGCTGCTCTGGATGTGCTTATATTTCGCGGAGCAGGGAACTCATGGACAGCGTCCTTTTCAACGTCTTCGTCTTTCTCGCCGCCGCCTGCCTGGTCGTGCCCTTGGCCAGCCGCTTCAAGCTGGGCTCGGTCCTCGGTTACATGCTGGCCGGCGTCCTGATCGGCCCCTACGGCCTGGGCCTGATCGGCGATCCGGAGAAGATCCTGCATTTCGCCGAGTTCGGCGTGGTGATGATGCTCTTTCTGATTGGACTGGAGCTGGAACCCTCGCGGCTCTGGCGCATGCGCAAGTCCATCGTCGGACTCGGCGGGATGCAGGTGGGCACTGCCGCCGCGGCCTTCGCCGCTGTCGGCGTCGCGCTGGGCCACGACTGGCGTGTCAGCCTCGCGGTCGGCATGGCGCTTTCGCTTTCTTCCACTGCACTCGTCCTGCAAATCCTCCAGGAAAAAAATCTTCTGCGGACGCCGGCGGGGGAGAACGCCTTCTCGGTCCTCCTCTTCCAGGACATCGCCGTCATTCCCATCCTCGTGCTGATGCCCTTGCTTGCCTCGCAGGCCGGCGCGGCCGCGGTCGGTTCGGACGGCAGCCCGGTGGCGCGGCTGCCGGGATGGGCGCAGACCCTGATTGTGGCGGCGGCCATCGTCGCGGTGATTTTCGTCGGGCGCTACCTGTCGCCGCACTTGTTCCGTTTGATCGCCAAGACGCGGCTGCGCGAGGTCTTCACCGCCAACTCCCTCGCCTTGGTGGTCGGCATCACCCTCCTGATGCAGTGGGTGGGCGTCTCGCCCGCACTGGGCGCCTTCCTCGCCGGCGTGGCGCTGGCCAGCTCCGAATACCGTCGCACCCTCGAGACCGACATCGAGCCTTTCAAGGGTCTGCTGCTGGGGCTGTTCTTCATCTCGATCGGCATGGGCATGGATTTCGGCTTGGTCTCGGCGCAGCCGTGGCGGCTGCTGGGCGCGGTGTTCCTGGTCATCGCCGTCAAGGCCTTGCTGCTCGCCGGTTTGGGGCGCATGTTCGGGTTGAACCGGCTGCAGAACGCCGGTTTCGCCCTGGCGCTCTGCCAAGGAGGCGAGTTCGCCTTCGTCCTGTTCCAATTCGCCGGCGGCTTGCGCATCCTGGCGCCGGAGCAGGCGAAATTCCTGACCATGGTGGTCGCCGTCTCGATGGCCTGCGCGCCCGTGCTGATGTACTTCTACAGCAGCCGCCTGGTGCCGCGCTTCATGAGCCTGCTGCCGGAGCGGGACTACGACGAGATCCACGAGAAAAACACCGTCATCCTCGCCGGCTTCGGCCGCTTCGGGCAGGTGATCGGGCGTTTCCTCGCCGGCAGCGGCGTGCCGGTGACGGTGCTAGAGAGCGACCCCGACCAGATCGATCTGCTGCGGAAGTTCGGCTACAAGGCCCACTTCGGCGACGCCTCGCGCCTCGATATTTTGCGCGCCGCCGGGGCCGAGCAGGCGAGGCTGCTGATCGTCGCCGTGGACGACCCCGAGGTCGGCCTCGGCATCGTCCGGCTGGCGAAGGAGGAGTTCCCGCGGCTCCAGGTTTTCGCCCGGGCCCGGAACCGCCGGCATGCCTACGAGCTGCACAAGCTGGGCGTCATGGATTTCAAGCGGGAGACCTTCGATTCCGCCTTGGGCCTGGCCCAAGAGATCCTGATCCACCTGGGGCGGAACGAGCCCGAGGTCCGCCGCAAGGCGGGCCAATTTCAGCGCCACGACGAGGCTAGCCTACGCAAGTCCTTCGAGTTTTTCGACAACGAGCCCGAGCTGGTCAATTTCGCCCGCTTGAGCCGCGAGGAGCTCGACCGTCTTTTGCAGGCGGACGTCCGGGAAGTCGAGGAGGCGAAATCTTAGCATTTGATTTTGCACCCGCCCCGCACTAGGAAATGGCGGGTGTCGTCCGTGCTTTCCGTGTCCAATCTGTCGAAGGTCTACGCCTCCGGGTTCCAGGCCCTCAAGAACGTCGACTTGGAAATCCGTCGCGGCGAGATTTTTGCCCTGCTCGGGCCCAACGGCGCGGGCAAGACGACGCTGATCGGGATCGTCTGCGGCGTCGTCACCGCCACCGAGGGCCGCGTCGTTGTGGACGGCCACGACAACGTGAGGGACTACCGCGCGGCCCGTGCCAAGATCGGTCTGGTGCCGCAAGAGCTCACCACCGACGCCTTCGAGAGCGTCTGGAACGCCGTCAGCTTCAGCCGCGGCCTCTTCGGCAAGCCGCCCAATCCGGCGCACATCGAGAAAATCCTCAAGCAGCTCTCGCTCTGGGACAAGAAAGACAACAAGATCATGACGCTCTCCGGCGGCATGAAGCGGCGCCTGCTGATCGCCAAGGCCCTGTCGCACGAGCCGGAAATCCTTTTCCTCGACGAGCCCACGGCGGGGGTCGACGTCGAGTTGCGCCGCGACATGTGGGAATTGGTGCGTTCGCTCCGCGACAGGGGGGTCACGATCATCCTGACCACCCACTATATCGAAGAGGCCGAGGAGATGGCCGACCGCATCGGTGTGATCAGCCGGGGCGAGATCATCCTGGTGGAGGACAAGCGCGAGATCATCCGCAAATTGGGGCGGAAGCAATTGACGCTGCATTTGCAGGGGAAGATCGACCGGCTTCCCGAGAGCCTGGCCGGCTACCGGCTTGAGCTGGCGCCCGGCGGCGGCGAGCTGGTCTATACCTACGATTCGCAGAGCGAGTCTGTGGGGATCGCCGCCTTGCTCCGGGACCTCCACGAGGCGGGGATCGAATTCAAGGACCTGAACACCGACCAGAGCTCGCTGGAGGAGATCTTCGTGAGCCTGGTGAGGGAGAAGCGATGAACCTCCACGCGATCCGCGCCATCTACAAGTTCGAGATGTCGCGCACCCGCCGCACCCTGTTGCAGAGCATCGTCTCGCCGGTGCTCTCGACCTCGCTGTACTTCGTGGTCTTCGGTTCGGCGATCGGCTCGCGCATCACCGACATCGACGGCGTCAGCTACGGCGCCTTCATCGTGCCCGGCCTCATCATGCTGTCGATCCTGACCACCAGCATCTCCAACGCTTCCTTCGCCATCTACTTCCCCAAGTTCACCGGGACGATCTACGAGCTGCTCTCGGCACCGGTCTCGTATTTTGAGATCGTCATCAGCTACGTGGGCGCCGCCGCGACCAAGTCGATTATCCTAGGCCTGCTGATCCTCGGTACCGCGAATTTCTTCGTCCCCATCAAGATCGCGCATCCCGTCTGGATGCTGGCCTTTTTGGTTCTGACCGCCGTGACCTTCTCATTGTTCGGCTTCGTGATCGGCATCTGGGCGGACGGTTTCGAAAAGCTCCAAATGGTGCCATTGCTGATCGTTACGCCGCTCACCTTCCTGGGGGGCAGCTTCTACTCCATCCACATGCTGCCGCCCTTTTGGCAGAAGGTCACGCTGTTCAACCCCGTGGTCTATTTGGTCAGCGCCTTCCGCTGGAGCTTCTTCGAGAAGGCGGACGTCAACGTGGGGGTGAGCCTCGGGATGACCCTCGGTTTTTTGCTGCTGTGCCTGGCGGCGCTGCGGTGGATTTTCAGGACGGGCTATCGGCTCAAGGTCTGAGCCGGGGCGGAAACCGTATCGGACTTACTTCGACCGAGAGACCCCCGCCTTCGGGCAGAGCGGGTTCAACGAACATTGGGAACAGAGCGGGGCGGGCGCCTTGCAGACCGCGCGGCCGTGGCTGCTGAGCTGGTGGGAGAAGAGCGTCCAGCGGGGTTTCGGCACGATCCTCATCAGGTCGGCCTCGATTTTCTCCGGCTTTTTCTCCCGCGTCAGCCCCAGGCGGAAGGCGACCCGGATCACGTGGGTGTCGACGATGATCCCCGGAATGCCGTAGCTGTTGCCCAGGACCATGTTGGCCGTCTTTCGGCCGACGCCGGGCAGCTCGACCATCTCCTCGAGGGTCTTGGGGACCTTGCCGCCGAATCTCTCCAAGAGCATCCGGGAACAGGCTTGGATGCTGCGCGCCTTGTTCCGATAGAAGTTGATGCTGCGGATGTCGTCTTGAAATCTCTCCAGGGGGGCGCGCGCATAGTCCTCGGCCTTGCGGTATTTCCGGAACAAGCCGGGCGTGACTTGATTGACCCGGGCGTCGGTGCATTGCGCGGCGAGGATGGCGGCGATCAAGGCCTGCAGCGGCGTCTTGAAGTCGAGGGCGCTCTTCGCCTTGGGGTAGAGGCGCTGGAGTTTGGCGAGGATTTTCTCGACCGGAACCGCCATTTCAGTCTCTCCCCATCTCCCGCAACCTCCGCTTGAGGTAGCGCCGCTCGACCCGGTTGGTCGTGAGCTCGAGAGCTCGCTCATAAGCGTCGGCCGCTTCCGTCCCGCGGTCCAACCTGCGAAGCAGATCCGCGCGTGCCGCGTGGAAGAGGTGGTATTCCTCCAGGCGTCCCGTGGCGCCGGCCTCTTCCACCAAGGCCAAGCCCCTTTCGTAGCCCTCGTCCATGGCCACCGCCGCTGCCCGGTTGAGGGCCACGATGGGTGAGGGATGGAGCTGAAGCAGGCGGTCGTAGAGTCGCACGATGCGCCCCCAGTCGGTCTCGGCGGCGGTCTTGGCCCCCGCGTGGACCGCGGCGATGGCGGCCTGCAGCTGGTAGGCGCCGATTCGGTCGAAGCGCTGGGCCCGCGCCAAGAGCTCCATCCCCTCGACGATCTCTCCCGCGTTCCATCGGGACCGGTCCTGCTCCTCCAAGATGACGAGATCGCCCCGCGCGTCGGTGCGGGTATTTCGGCGGGAGTCCTGCAAGAGCAGGAGCGCGAGCAGGCCGAGATTCTCGGGTTCGTTGGGCAGCAGCTCGCAGAGGACGCGCGCCAGTCGGATCGACTCGGCGCAGAGGTCCGCGCGGATCAGATCGTCGCCGCCCGTGGCGGAGTATCCCTCGTTGAAAATCAGGTAGAGCGCCGTCTGCACCGCGTCGAGACGCTCCGGCAAGACCTCGAGGCGCGGCACTTCGTACGGAATGCGGGCCTGGCGGATCTTGTTCTTGGCGCGAACCAGCCGCTGCGCCATGGTCGGCTCGGGGACGAGGAAGGCGCGGGCGATCTCGGCGGTGTCGAGGCCGCCCAAGGTGCGGAGGGTGAGGGCCACCTGGGTCTCGCGGTTCAGCGCGGGATGGCAGCAGGTGAAGATCAGGCGAAGGCGGTCGTCCGGATAATCCATGGCATCGTCCGAGGGCGGGGAGGGAAGCGGCTCCGCGGCGCCTTGCGCCCGTTCCGCCTCCAGTTGCAGCTCGGGTTGCTTCTCGCTGCGCGTTTTGGCCCGGCGCAGGGCGTCGAGGAGCTTGCGGTGCGCCACCGTCGTGAGCCAGGCGCCGGGATTGCGCGGCGGGCCTTTACGCTCCCAATCGGGGAGCGCGGCGGCGAAGGCCTCTTGCAGCGACTCTTCCGCCAAATCGAAGGAGCCGGAGATACGGATCAGTCCGGCGATGATGCGGCCGTATTCTTCCCGAAAGACCCGCTCGAGGATTTCCTTGGCTTGTGTCGTCACGAGAAGGAAAATGCCACACAAAAAAAGAATTTTCCATCACGGTTGTGGTTCAAATTCCATGACCGGGCGGATCTCGACGGTGCCCAGCTGCCCGGAGGGCAGGTGGGAGGCGATCTCGATGGCCTCGTCCAAATCCTTGGCCTCGATCAGGCAATAGCCGCCCAACTGCTCTCGCGTCTCGGCGAAGGGGCCGTCGGTGACGAGCTGCTTGCCGTCCTTCGTGCGGACGCAAGTGGCGGTCGCGGTGGGATAGAGGCGATTGGCGCCCAGGAATTTACCCTGCGCCTGGAGTTGCTCGGTGTGTTGCAGGCATTCGCGCTCGATCTTGGATTCGTATTCCTTGCCTGCCCGTTCGAGCGCTTTTTCGTCGTAATAGATGAGGAACAGGTATTTCATTTCAGACCTCCTGCGTGGCTGGTTCAACCTGTCGACGGATGAGAGGCGGTGGATCGACATTTTCCTTTGGAAAAGTTTATTTTTGGGAGATTTTTACGCGGTGTCACGGGGATTAGAGGATAAACTGCGAAAATTATTGAATTATCCGAATACGATTTTTCGGTCTTAACCTGTGAGGTTTCATGAAAGCGCTGGTCAAAAATCGACCGAGAGGCCATAAATGGATGCTGCCGCTCCCCACAATATTGTCACAGGAGGTCTCATGACTCGAGCCGAACAATGTAAGGCGAACGGATTCAAGTGCTGCGCCCTCTCCCTGGTGCGCGTGGCCCTGGGCTTTATTTTCTTCATGCACGGGGCGCACATGGCGCTGGGCTGGTTCGGCGGTCCGGGGCTCGAGGCGATGGTTGGGATGATGACCAAGAACGGCCTGCCCGCGGCGCTGGCCTATTTGGTGATCTTCGGCGAGTTGCTGGGCGGCATCGCCCTGATGGCGGGTTTCTTAAGCCGGCTTGCCGCGCTGGGCATCGCGATCATCATGGGGGGCGCGATCATCACGGTCCATGGGAAGAACGGATTTTTCCTCCAGAACCAGGGCTTCGAATACAACCTGGCCTTGATCTCGATGGCGCTGGCGGTGATCGTGGGCGGGGGAGGCTGTCTGGCGTTGGACAGCTTTTTGTGCCGGAAGAAAGAGGCCGCCTAACGATTGGCGTTGATTTCGAGGATCAGCGAATCCACCGCTCCGTTGTAGCTGCTGGCGGGATTTTTCACGCAATAGGCGTCGATCCAGGCCAGGACCGACGCGGGATCCTTGCCGCGGGTCATGTCGAAGTTTTTCATCGCGTTGATGCCGGAGATGTAGCCCTGCCCCCAATACTTGAAGGCGTCTTTATCGGCCCCGGTGGATTGGTTGTACTTGGCGCAGCTCATGCCGCCCGGGCCGTAGATGTTGACGGCGGCGTGGGCGGCGGGGGCGGACAGGAAGGCCAAGGTCAGGGTCAGGGCGAGCGGGGCGTGTTTCATGGGGGGTCCTTTGTTTTTTTTGGTCTTCTCTACCTGCTTCGCTTTGGAAACCATGGCAAATGAAATCCAAAATAAATTGTGTGAAGTTTTTTTTCTCAAATTGAGATGAATCAGTTCCTGCCTCTTAAGCTCATCGTAGAAAACTATTATATTTCAATAAATTAACAAGCTAAAGCTCTGGCCCGTCCATTGCATCAAAGCTCCTTGAGCGACATTGGGATCGTGAGAACGCCTTTTCGGAATCTCTGAATATTTTTCCCAAGCGTCCAACTTTCCAGGAGTGCCTATTATGGAAAAGGTTCAGGCATCTGCCCCCCTCAATTTCGATTCCCTTTTGGAGATAGAAGATCTCAATGGCAACGGGAAGGTCGAAGAGTCCGAAGTTTCCGTATTGCTGAAGGGATATGATGAAGTTGAAAAAAAATATACCTGCCTTAGGGTCCTGGATGCATCGGAAAAAATCAAAGAGCTCCGGAAGCTGGGAATAGTGACGCCCTCATTTTCGGGTTTCCGTCATCCAACTGTGAAGCTTTTTTTCGATTCTTATAATTCCGCCCGCACGGTTTCCGCTGTGAAAAAATTGCTGGCGTTGGCCGAGAGAAGCGGAATCGACGTCCACACGAAGGATATTTATCGGAAGGCCGTCGATAATGCCCTGGATCAATATAATTTTTTGTATATTAAAACTCCGGAGACCTCCAAGATGGACCCAAAGATTTTGGATCATCAACGGAAAAAAGTATTCCGAGAAGCCATGGAATTGTTGCAAGCTGCCCAGCTGCCGGAAGCAGAGGTGAATTCTTGGATAAAGCGGTTTAAATCCTTCGAATACTGAGCCGTCGACGCAACTGAGCCGATGCGGAATTATCCCGGTCAAGACGGAGAAATTAATGTCCTAATCACGTCGGGGCTCCCAACGATAAGAAACCAGGCGCGGAGGATTTTCGATCGCGGTGAAGTTATCGGCGAAATCGTGATCGCTTCCGAAAATGAGCGCCACTCTTTCTTCGGGGTGAGAGCTTAAAAACTCCGTCACGCGGAGCGCCGCGTAGGTTTCGCGGGATTCGTCGAACGCCTCCAGGGCGGCCGCGATGTCCTCGCCCCGGCGATGGCGCGCCATCAATTCTTGCATACGGGCCACGTTTTCCTCGTGATGGTTCGGCGTGGCCGCGCCGTGCAAATGCACGTTGTCATGAAGGATTAAGTAAATCTGCTCGGCGCCGTAATGGAACAGGGCCAAGCGCTGCTCCAGATTCAGGTCTTCAAAGCGCCGCGGCATGCGGCGAAATAGCTCCCGGTATTCCCTTCCGTCGGGCCCGCGGGCGGCGCGGACGGCTGCGACCTCCTCGGCCTCGCTAAAACCTTCCACAAAGAGATGGGTGACGCCCTCGTTCTCCAGGGTCTGGAGCGCGGCGAATTGATTCCGGGCGGTGGCTTCGATGAATGCCAGGCGCTGCACCGGATCCCGGGGCATGTGCTCCTCCATGGCTTCGGGAAGGGCATGTTGCTGGCCCAGCCATAGGACCGTGCCGGCGCGCGGCGCTCCTTCCAACTGCGTCTCGCGGCGCAGTTCCAGGGGAGGGGTCAGATTGGGGATCTCCTCCGTTTCCGATTCGGATTCCGATGCTTGCCGCGAGCTTGAACTGCTGCAACCCGCGGGGAGCAGGAATAAGGCGCCGCCGAAGAGGAGAGGACCAAGTTGGCGAAGGGCCTGCGCCATGCCGCGGGTCCAGGAAGCCGTATTTCCTCCCTCGACGTTTTCCCCCGCCATTTCCACCCGCGGTCCGCGGCTCCACAGCGTGGAAGTCGGCGCGGAAAATCTTCCCAACAGGGATGCCAGACAATCCCCTTGAGCTCTCCACCGCTCCTCGGAGGACTGGTTAAACGCGGGTGGCTCGGATTCCGCCACCGCTTCACAAATGAGGGCCGGGGAAGAGACTGTTACGGGACGGCAAAGGCTGGGAGGACTCATGGGACAAACCTCGCTGGAGGTGCCCCTGGAAATTAATGAGTTACGAACGCTGAATTATCGAATTTCTTTTAAAAAGGTTGTGGGCGGCCTGGAAATGCTAAGTAATCCATGGAGAAAGCTATCTCCCCGTCCCACCCGTCCCAAGAAGAAGGAGAAGAAAGGAAGACGGAGCAAGTTATATCTATTTGATAATATTGAATTTATTTGACAGCCCCCGCCTTGTTTGGCAGCGCCCCTCAAAGCTCCCCGGCCGACGGCCTTAAAAAAACGTAAGGCCCTGTCGAGGATCCGATGGTCATCCGTCGTCAGGTTAGGTTGAATGACCGCCCATAAGGAGACGCCCATGAAATTCATCTGCCTCGGATACATCGAAGAGGGCAAATTCGAATCGCTGCCCGACGACCAACGCGACGCCATGATCGACGAGTGTTTCAACTACGACGACTTCTTGCGGAAGAACGGGCACTTCGTCGGCGGCGAGGCCTTGCAGGGGCCCCGCACCGGCGTCACCCTGCGTTGGCAGGATGGGAAGGCGACGGTCACCGACGGCCCTTACGCCGAAACCAAGGAGCAGCTGGGCGGCATCCTTTTGCTCGAGGCCCGGGACCTGAAGCACGCGATCGAGCTGATGTCGAAGCACCCCGGCGTGAAGGCCGGCCCCTTCGAGATCCGCCCGGCCGGCGACCTCACCGAGATGATTCGCCACAGCGAAAAACGCCGCGGGATTAAATAATATTCATCTGCAATACCGACAATACGGAGGAAATCATGAGCCCAACGACCGACAACCGAGCGATCGAGCCCTATCTCTTTTTCGACGGCCGCTGCGAGGAGGCCGTCGAGTTCTACCGCAAGGCCCTAGGCGCGGAAGTGGAGATGTTGATGCGATTCAAGGAAAACCCCGAGCCCGCCATGAACCCGCCAGGCTCCGCGGAGAAGATCATGCACGCGAGCTTCCGCATCGGCGAGGCCAGGGTGATGGCCTCGGACGGCAATTGCGCGGGGAAAGCCAGCTTCCAGGGATTCTCCCTTTCCTTGTCCGTCGCGAACGCCGCGGAGGCCGATCGCTATTTCGCCGCGCTGGCCGAGGGCGGCCAGGTGCAGATGCCCCTGACGAAGACCTTCTTCTCCCCGCGCTTCGGGATGGTGGCCGACCGCTTTGGGGTGTCGTGGATGGTGATCGTGCCGGCGTGAGGCGGCTCATCGAGCATGCGGGAACCGTCTTAAATATCTCAAGTGGTTGAATCCCCGTGGAAGGTCTCTTCTGGACCGGGCTTGTTTTTTTGTTCTAGATTGGCGGGGTGCGAATCTCCGTCATTGTGCCTATTTTCGACCGGCGCGACTGCGGCTTGCGGGCCTTGGAATCCGCCCTGGAGCAGGACGCGCCACCGGACCGCTTTGAGGTGGTCGCCGTGATTGCAAGGCGAAACTTCGTTCCGCCCGAAGATTCGCGCCGGCTTGAGGCCTTGCTGGCCCGGGCCCATCAAGTGGTTTGGTTGGATCTCGATGCCGGCGAAATTCAGAACGAGATTTGGCATTACCACGAGGGTGTGCAGAGTTGCTTGGGAGAATTTCTCTTTCTAGCCGAGGAGCATACCGAAATCTTGCCGGGGGCACTTCGTAAAATGATGGAGTATCTCGACGTCAACCCCGGTTGCGAGGTTTTGTGGGGGCATCGGGGCGAACGTGCGCAGACGCCTCTGGGCCGATTGCTGATCCGTAATGCCGCGCGCCATGTGGAGCGCGGCCGGGCCGAGGGATTTTTCTCCTTCGGCGGCACGAGCGTCATACGAAGGGATTTGTGGGAACGCCTGGCCGGGATCGATCCGCGCTACCTGCGGTTCAATGAGTCGGTGTTGCGGCACCGCATCCGCCGAGCCGGCAAAGAGATTCATCGGGTGCAGGCCACGTTCTGCCTGCATCACAACGATATTTCCATTCCGCAGTTGGCGGCCATCTCGTCGGCGATGGGAAGGGGCAAAAGGGCGGTCTACGGGGACGCGGCAGGCCGCGAGGGAGGGGATATTCCTCCGTTGCGTCATCCCTCCTATCGTTGGTTTATGGGAAAGGGCGCCGCTGCTCTGGGTGAGCCTCTGCTTAGCGCGGCCGCTTATGTATTTCTTTTTTTGGCGGTATGCGGACATCGGCTGAGGTTGCCGTTCGCCTTTACGGCTTTTATCTTGGGATTGGGGTGCGCGGATCTTTGGGGGTTTTGTCGTGCGAGGAGAGTTTAAGTGCTTCTTCTCATAGGTAGGAATATATCAAATAAAAATGACTGCCCGCGCCCGCAACGACGAAGCAATGCCAAACTTCGTGAAAACCGAATTTTCCGGGGAAGAGGTTGGGCTTTTCAAAGACATAGATCAAACCGCCTACCGTGTAGAAGAGGCCGCCTAAGAGCAAGAGGGAAAAACCTTGCCAGTGCATGGCCTGATATAAAGGCTTCACGATCAATAAGCTCGTCCAGCCCATCCCGATAAAAAGAGAGGTCATGATCCAACGCGGAACGTGTGGAAAGAAGCCTTTCAACGCGATCCCCAGGAGGGCCAGCGTCCAAATAAGTCCCAGCACGGTCCAGCCCAGCGCGTTCTTCACCACGATCACGCAGAAGGGCGTGAAGGTGCCGGCGATCATCAATGAGATCGAAAAGTAATCGTACAGCCAGAGGTAGTGATTGGTCTTGGGGGAGCCGTGGATTCCGTGGTGAAGGGCGCTTGAGAGGAACATGTTGATCAGGCCGAACCCGTAAATAGCGAGGGCCCAAACGTGTGAAGCGGGGGCGACCGCCTTCGCGTGCTTCACCATCAGGATAACGCCGACGAGGGAGAGCAGGGCTCCCAGAGAGGAGATGATCGTGTTCCACACCTCGTCGGTGACATGGAGGCTGCCGTCTTTGCTGCGCGGGGGATTCATCGTGGAGTGAAGCATCCCCTGCCTGTAGTTTATCGGGCCGCAAAGGTCTAGCCCAAATCTCCATGTTCCATATCCGGCCCTCGACGGAACGATTCCGAATAAATAATCTCTCGAATTTCTTATTCCCGAAAGCTGCGAATATAGTCTTCCAATTCGTATTCGTGATTAAAGTTGTGCTTTTTCGGGAAACGCGGAATCATTTATAAAACTTTCATTTCTATTGGAGGCTCTATGCTCAAGAAGATCGTCATGGCCGCCGCGCTGCTCGTCCTTGCGGCCCCCGCTTCGAGTTTCGCCCTGGGGGAATGTCGGGAGGATCGAAAAAAATTCTGTCCGAATGCCGGTTTGAACGAGGACAAGATCAAGGCCTGCCTGAAGGAGAACTACAGAAGCCTATCCGACCCTTGCAAGCAAATGATCAACGAGAAAGTCGAGGAAAAGATCGAGAAGAAGCTGGAAAGCCAGAGCAAGTAAGATATCAGGCGACGGAGAGCGAGAGGCGGAGGCTTGAATTTCGCCGATGGATTGCGGGATCGTCTAGGGCTTAAGGCGAAACGCTGTAGACCACCGAGGTCCCGCCGGGCAGGGCGCCGTCCGCGCCGATCGTGAGGGTTCCGCTGAGGGCCCCCGGCAGGGCTTGGCCGACGAAATCGACCTGAACGTCGGGAAAGCCGGCCACCGTGCCGCTTCCGCCGCAGGTGAAACCGCCGTTGCTTTGGATGGTCCCTTCCACCGTCACCCAGGGCGGGTCCCCGAACATGCTGACGGAGTTGCCCGCGATGGCGATTTCGAGGAAGGGCGGGAAATCGCCGATAAAGGGCGCATGGCCGCCGGGATCGGAAACGACAGCGGTCGATATTTCGAAGATCCCTCCCGAGCCCAATTGCCCCAGGATATCTTCTTCGCCGCCGCAGATGTCGGGCAGGCTGGGATCGCTGATCAAGGCCCGGAAACCCAATTCGGCGAATTCGTCGAAGTCGACGATCTTGACGGCGGACGGAGGCGGGTTTTCCGTCTCGGTGTAGGAGGGCCGCAAGATAAAGTCTCCGTTGGCCTGCTCTTCGTAGAGGAAAGCGGCATGCGGCGGCATCATGTCTTGGAGCAGGGTCAGGACTTGCCCGACGTTGAGGTCCAGCAGCACCGGCAAGTCGGCGGCTTGGGCGTCGAGCCGGGCCTGCAATTCGGGGTCGATGGAAAAATGGAGGCCGGAGAGCTTGGAGACGTCAATCGTCACTTGCTGGAGCGTGGCGCCCGCGGCGAGATCGTAGGGCGAGTCCCGCCAGTCCGAGGACCCGCCGCCGCAAGCGGCCAGGCAGGCCCAAAGCAATACCCCGCATGATTTCATCTTTCGAAGAATCATTTTGGCGCCTCCGGCTGGATTTCGCTGTTGTTGGCCGTGAATATTTCTTTGTAGGCGTCGTATTGCGCGTCGGTGATGCCGTTTTGGGCCGCAATTTGCCGCGCCAACTTTTGGTCTTTCATCCGCAGGCAGGTTTTCATCGTGGCCCGGCGCGCGACCTCGGCGCGATCGGGATCTCCGGCGTTGGTGAAGATGATGGTGGTGATGTGGTAGGCCAGCACCGTCTCGTTTTCGCCCCGTCCCATCAGGTTTTGCCGGGTGGGTCCGCCGTTGTATTGGTACTCTTCTCCCAGGCCCATCGAATGCCCGAGCTCATGGGCGAAATTCTTCGACGTGGTCTCGTCGATCCAGAGATTTTCGGTGTCGGCCTTCTTTCGCGAGTCGGACGGTGGCTTGCCTAGATGCACCTTGATGCGTTTCCGATCGGGATCGCGCTCTTGGTCGCAGTCTTCGATCACCTGGATGTCGAAGACGAAGCGCACCGGCTTGGGGGGTTGCCCTTTGCCCATCCGGAAGGTCCGGGTGCAGGCGTTCCAGATTCGGTGGATGTTTTCGATATGGGCCTCGAGGAATTGCTGGACCTGTTCGACGGTGGGCCCTTCGGCCTCGGGGGTGTCGGGATTGTCCTTGGGGTCGGGGCAAAGGTCGGCCCGCATCGTGATGACGATTTCTTCCGCGGCGTCTTCGACCGAGACGTCGTTGGCCCAGAGGGATAGGGGGAGGAAAAGAAGGAGGAGAACTGAGATTAGGGTGGACCTAATTTTGGCCGGCATTGTTGAGGAATAGCATGGTGCGAAGATTCTAGGAACGGAAATTTTAGATATTCTATAGCCCGGACCTAAACGGTTCCGAATACCTGCGGTTGAGTTGGTCTCATCAGAAGTGCTATGCCGACTGAAAATCGAACCTTCGTCATAATTTCCTTCTGATGCCGATCGCCGTCGCCAACAGGAAACCACCGATTTTCTTAATGCAGGGCCTCATCTTCGTCGACGGAAAAGCAGAACGAAGGTCGAAAGGGGAACTAAGAGTCCCAAGTAGAAGCCGCTGCCCATCGATACGGCGCCGAGCGAGCAGCCCCCACCGCTGATGATCGCCCCGCCACCGGCCTGTCCTATTCCGTTCAGGGCGACGCTGACCTCGTCGAGGGCATCGGAGTTGATTCCCAGGATCGAGTCGAAGTCGCCTTCGCTCGAGGGCGTGAACACGATTTCGACGGTGCAACTTCCGCCGGCCTCAATCGTAAAGGGGATTGGACCGCAGGGATCCCCGCCGCCGTTGGGATCGATCGAGTAGTTGACGCCGTCGGAAAGGGTGAAGCCGTTCACCACGAGACCGCCGGTGCCGGTATTGCTCAAAGTTAGGACCAAGCGGCCTTCCTCGCCGACATCCACGGTTCCGAAATCGAGCGCGGCCGGAGCTACCTCGAGCACCGCCTGGGCTTCGAAAGCTCCCATGTCGACCTGGCCGCCCACGACCCGGGGATTTCCGGCGAAATCCTGCGCCGGTAGGCCCGGCGCGTTGAGGTCGCCGGAATCGATGGCCGGCGAGTTCGCGCCGAGCTGAAAGTCGTCGCCGACGGCGTCGACGAAGAGCGGATCGGCGTCGATGTTGTTCCCCTGGGTCAGGCCCGCGACGGTCGCCGGATCGCAATTGAAGGGCGCCGAAAGGCCGAAGCAAGCCTGGCTGAAATCGTTGTTGAAGAGTTGGACCGTCGTGGCGACCGAATCGAAGCTTACCAAGATGTCGGCGCCGCTGTCGGTCGCGGCAGTATTGGCAAAAACGATATTATTAAATAAGTTGATTTCTCCCGCGGCTGGATCGGCGAAGATGCGAATTCCACCGCCTGCGCCTGACGATCCATCGACCGAATTCCCATAAACCGTGTTGTTGATGATATTGGCCGTTGCGGCGCTGTCATAGATGAAAAGGCCGCCGCCACCCGACCCGCCGGAATTTCCAAAGATCAAGTTGTTGACGATCTGCAACTGGCCTTGGCCATTGTGCTGAATTTGGATCGCCCCGTTGGCGGAGGCGGGATTGATGTTGTCGGCGATAGTGTTGGCCTCGAATATCACCGCTCCTTGCTCGTTGTTTTGAACCTGGATGCCGGTGGCGAAATCGCCGGCGTTTCCGGAGATGTCGTTGCCACGAACAGTGATGCCGCCGTTGCCATTATTCTGAAGCTGAGCTCCGCCGCCGAAGGCTCCATTGTCGCCGTTGTTGTCGAGGATGAGGTTGTTCTCGAAGAGGATGTCGCCGTCGTTATTGTTCTGAACCTGGATGCCGTTGGAGAAGCCGCCGGTATTGCCGGTGATGAGGTTTCCCCGGACCGTGATGTTTCCGCCTCCGTTGTTCTGAAGCTGGGCGCCGCCGGCGAAGGTCCCGGCGCTGTTCTTTATTTCGCAATCGATCAAGGAGATCGTCCCGCCGCTCGCGCCAATTTGGAGGCCCCCGGCGAATCCCGCGGCGCCATTTTGCACAGTGAGTCCCGAAACCTGGAAATTGGCCAGGGCCCCGATGCCGCCGACGTTCAGCGCAGGCCGGGCCGAATCTCCATCCAAGATCGAGGACCCCATGCCGGCGCCGTTCAGGGTCAGCGAGCCGTCATTGCTCGAAGCGTAGGTAAAGGTGGCGTTGCCATTGTCGTTGGTGGAGTAGGTGGTGCCGGGCTGGAGGTTGATGACGTCGTCCTCGGCGCTGGCGGCGGCGTCGTTCAACGCGGTTTGAAGTTCGGCGCTGGTAGTGGGGTTGAAAGTGGCGGCCATGGCAACCGATGGCAAGGATATGACGCTTAGGATCAGTAGCGAGATTTGACGGAACATTGGACCTCCTTGGCTCTGCGAGACAAGCCGCTTTTATAAGAGAAGTTTGAAAGATAGTCCAGGAGGCTTTTTGGACGTTTTGATAATGGAGAATTAAAACAAAATCCTCCCTGGACGGCCGTGACGATGGGCCGCTCAAGCGAGATTCAGGAACCCGAGGCGCTGATTAAGTTTCCGTTTGGGCAGCCTTGGTAGATCGACGGACAAGTTCCGGTCGGGCACAGGCAGGTGCAGGTCGAAGTCGATTCAGTGCATCCCGCGGGGCAGATGCTTGGGTTTGACGCGGCATCGGAAGGAGCGGCCGGGTATTTGATGGGGAAAACCAAATCGCTGTAGGCAGGATTGTTGGGTTGATTCTGCGAGTTCATGCCGTTGGCGAGCGAAGAGGGGTCATTAAAGACCGGCTGGGGCGGAGTGGGAGGACTATCCTGGCAGAGGTCTTGGTTACCGGAATTGGCGAGCGTCGCTCCGAAATAGGCGTTGTCGGCTTGGCAATCGCAGTTTTCGAAGGTGGTGTCACAGCAGGTGCCGCCCGCCGACGTGGTGCAATCAGGACATTTAGGATCATCGACATTAGTGACAGCGGGCCAGTCCATTATTTGCGTGCTCGACAGATAGACGGCGTAAGTCACGGAGATGTCGAAAGTGCCGCCTGCGACTCGGCTGTCGGGCCCGGCTGTCCAAAAGGCCATGATGCTGGTTGAATTTGCGCCAGCGGGAGATTGTTCATTTTGAGGAAAGGTCAAGGCGTTGGTGCATGAAGGATCGCCGGTTTGTGTGCCGATGGTGGCGGCGCAGGCCGATGTAGAGTCCGTCGAGCAGAATTGGAATTGCCAGTACTGGCCTTGTCCGCTTTGGGTATGGCCGGAATAAACGGCCGCCGCCGGAATGGTGGTGCTGGTGTCGGACTCGTAGGTCGCGCCCGCATCGACGCCGACCGGACTCGTGCCTTCGCCCCAATAGCTGAGGCTGCCGTCGATAGAAAAGCTCCACCCGCGGCTATAGTCGGTATCGGACCCTTGATAAGCGCTGGGCGAAGATCCGCAATAGCTGACGACCTGCGAAGTCTGCAAACTGGTAGGGGGATCGATGGCGAAATAAAAGTAGAGAGGATAGTCCGCTAGTTTGCAGGCGCTGCCGCTGTGCTTTTGAGACTGGTAACGCAGCACCCCGCTAAACTGGTCGTTTAACTGATCAAGCGCCGCGGTGTCGCTGTCGCTTAGGCCGCACGCCGGCACGACGACATTCGGCTGCCATGAAGTCACCTCCGTCAGATATTGGCCCGATTCGGTGACGCCTGATCCGTAAGCGCTATAGTAGGTGGATCCAGGATCGGTATTTAGGGTGGACTCGACGACGTAGATATCTTGATTCCCGCAGCAGTCATGAAAAGCGTAGACGCTGTTGTTGCTGGTATAACTGCCGCCCGCGCCTTGAGGGATGTTGATGTCCTCTTGTGCCACGAGCGTCGAAGGGGGAATGGGCGAGTTGGGGGTTTGCAGGCGAACCGAGTTATCCAGCGCCTTCGGCGCATCTGGATCGATTTTTTCGCTTATCAATTCGACCGCCGTGTCCAAGGCGCCTTCGTAATTGGTGAGTCCGACCGGATCCATGATGGCGACGGGATGATGGCGTCCATTTGTCTTGCGAATAACGTGAACCATGCGCGGGACATTATTTTTATGATAACTTCGGACCAGTGCTTGTTGGGGATCGATCATGTCAAGAATCGCGTGACTGGTGTTTTTATCGG
Organism: bacterium; assembly: GCA_048499175.1. Taxonomy (GTDB): domain Bacteria; phylum UBA10199; class UBA10199; order DSSB01; family DSSB01; genus DSSB01. The sequence continues at coordinate 9,116 of JASOAK010000013.1, read as the reverse complement.
CGTCGAAAAGGACGATGGCTAGCCCGGCTTCATATGTTTTGATGAGGCCTTGTTTTTGATCGTCGGTAAGGGTTGGCACGTCGTTGGCGTGTATTAGAATCGACTTGTCGATTCCGCCCTCGTAAGGCGCTAACCTGAAAAATTTTTCGATCCGGTCGTTTAGCTTGGTGTCAAGCGAACCAATCACCGCTACCGTTTTCTTGCTAGGCCCGCTGGATCCGCAGGCGGCGACAAATAACACAGCAATAATCAGTGATTTTCTGATTTTCATCTTACCCCTTAAGAATGAATAAACCATGGTACTTCCATTGGGAGGCGCCGGTCAAAAAATAAATCGCATTTTTCATGGCTTGATCGCCCCACCGGTAACTCCTATAATTTTTTCGTTAAGGGGGTGGTGTATGGGGCGGGTGCTCTTCAAAAATAATCGGGATAATTTTTTGTCAATTTTTACAGGTCTCCTTGCGATCATTCTTCCAAGCTTAGCCGCGGGTATGTGGATAGCTCCGTCGACCGCTCACGCAGGGGGCTTGCCAGAGGCCGAGTGGGAGGTCGTTGGCGAGTTCTTCCCAACGGGGAGAATCACCATTCCCATGAGCGGAGGGCGTGCGCTGCTAACCAGCACATCGGGACCTTGCTTGTCGAACCCGGAGAAATTCTGTGAAAGCAGAATTGCCTACCTTTATGAGCCGGAGACCGGTTTGCGTAGAGTCGCCGACGCACCCGCGCCTCTCGATCGGCATTTTGGCGCTGCCCTGGACGATGATCGCGTTCTGGTTGGGGGCGGCGGGCCCTTTGGGCCGGACGGGAACCTCCTGATCAGCGACAAGTGTTTCATTTACGACGCGAATAGCGACTCCTGGTCCGAGGCCGCGAGGATGCCGAAGGGTACCTTCGAGATTTATACGAACATTGCCGCCTCGCTTAATGACGAAGACGGCCGTGTCATCGTCACGGGCGGATCGACAGAGGAGGACGTGATATCCTTCGAAGATTTGGTCATTCTCGCCAGCCGCAATGTTTTCATCTTCAACCCAAACGGGAATACCAGGTATCCGGACGGGACCGAGCTCTTAGGTCATTGGGAAGAAGGCGAAAAAATGCCCGCAAAGATGCCCGCAACCCGCAGCTTCGCGACCCATGTTCCGGGCGCCTTCACCAGAAAAAGCTTCCCCCTCCCCGAAGAGAAACGGGGCATCGAGGTCGGCCGGGCCACGCATCATACCGTCGTGCTCAGCGATGGGAAGGTTCTCCTCATCGGCGGCCGTTGGACTCAACCCGCCGCGTATTACGGGATTGTCGAGGTTGATATGTATGATCCCGTGACCAACCAGTGGACTCGCCTTTCCAACATGCCCGCGTTTCCGGATGATGCCGATGCAGGCTACGCTGGCCGCGGCTTCCCCGGCGTGAGCCTCCTCGAAAATGACGAGGTGCTCATTTTTGGAGGTCTGGCAAACCGGCTTGAGGAGGGAGGTAAGAATGGTCAAGTTAACTTCATCAATAAGGGGCCAAGGGTTCCGCGACGCTCCGCGATGGTGTTGAATCCCAGGACCAACGAGTGGCGGAGGGTTGGAGACATGAATTTTCCCCGCAGTGGCCCACTTGCCGCCCAATGGCCATATGAAAACGGCCTCTTCGGCCTCGCCATCGGCGGATCCATGTTAAACTCGTCTCCAGCGCCGTCGGAGGTCTACGACTCCTCGACGGAAACCTGGTTTCTCCTCCCGACCTAGCCTGAAACGCCGACCAAGGAGGATACGATCCGCATGGGAACGGGCCTGACCGACGGAACTGTGCTTACCTGGTCAATTCCTTTGGATGGGATAGAGATGAGGCCCGTCAAGAGGCTGCACCCTGCTGGCTTGCAGGGTGAGTGAACGCGAACGGCGAGGGCCCCCTTGCTGGTTATAGGATACAGGTTTGAGGGCCAGGATCAACATCGTAGCATCTCTTGGTCTGGTCCGTCGGGAAATTATCTCGATACACGGCAGACGACCTGTCCGATTTGATAGCGGTCTTCAAGAAACAAAAACCCGGTCCCGAAAAGGCCGTTCAGGTCTGGTTCCAAGCGCTTATGGAAAGTCCGCGTTCCACCGAACATCATTTGTTTGTGAAAAAGGTTGAAGATTTTCTCTCCTTTCACGGAAAGGAGATTTGGGGGAAGTCCTTCGATTTTGGTCACCCTCATGGCCCGAGCGGGTTCCACCCCATATTGGATTCCAAGCCGTTCGGCGAATCGTCCGGAACCCACGCCTATCTCCAGCCCTGTTCCCTTCTCGGGGAGAACCTTTTTTAAAGCTTCCAGCTCCGATTGAAAAACCGCGGGGTGTTCATCGAACCAGCGGTCATACTCCTCCGCGTGCTCGTCAAAGACGGCGATTGATCTTTCAGAACTATCTTGATGCATGACGATTACTTCGGTTTTCCCATTATTCCGCCGGTCCCGTCCATCATTGGACATCCACCGGACTTCATCATCGGACAGTCCTTCATCATTGTCTGGCATTCGGCGTGCATCACAGCCTGGCAAGTCTCGAACGACTTATCCGACCTGAGGCAAGCCGCCATTTTCGTATGCATGTCGGCCATCTTTTCGAGCATTTCCTTCGAAAAAGGAGCGGTATCCGGAGAAGGCGGAGCTGCAAAGAGGGGAGCGGAAGCAATAATAAAGACAGCGCTCAATAGAAAGGTAAGAAGCTTTTTATTTCCCATGGGTTCTTCCTTATTAAATTATTGAATCTCTCTTTTCTTTTGTTCGAATTCTTCCTTTGAAATCTCTCCCTTGGCATAACGCTCTTTTAAAATGTCCAAGGCCGATTTTTCGCGGCCGCTACGGGTGGTTTGCTGGATGATCCACCGGACCAGCAGCGCGATGCCCACAATGATCAGCCCCCACCAAATCAGCATCCAAATTCCGCCGCCTCCCCATGGCATCCAATGATGATATTGATCCATAGTGGTCTCCTTCCGGAAGTATATTTTAAAACCATTTCCTCAACCAATATTTCTCGAACAAAATCTTGGCCAAGTGCCAGCGGAGAGCGGGAGCTTTGACTTTCACCTGCGGTGCGGGCTCGGCGTAGAAATTTCCCTTTCCGATGCCGGCGCGGTGGTCTCCCGTCTCGATGAAACACTCGCCGAACCCGTCATACCTCCGCGGCTCTCCGCGACCCGACCACTCCCGCGCCAGATTATGGGCCACCACCTCCGCCTGTCCGTGGGCAAAGACGCCTGCCTTGGGAAGGGGCTTTCCCATCTTTAAAGGAATGGCCGTGACATCTCCGATGGCGTAAACGAATTTGAACTTGGTTTCGAGCGTATGTCGGTCCACCGAAACCCAACCGCTTTCACCGATCAACCCCGCATCCCGAACCACCTTCGGGGGACGATGGGGCGGGACGTAAAAAAGGATATCGTAATTTGCTTCCAGGCCATTCGAAAATAAGACCCGCCGTTCTTGAGGTTTGATCTCGGTCACTTGGTGATTGGGGTGGTAGGAAATGTCTCGACTCTCAACCATTTTCCGAACCGCCGCGGAAACCTCCGGTCCCGCGGTCCCCATCGGACCCGGCTCGGCGGCATAAAGATCGATTTGGGTTTTGTTCCGAATCTTCCGCCGCTTGCAATCATATTCAAGGAGCATGGCGGCCTCATAGGGAGCCGCCGGACATTTATACATCGGGACCGCGGTGAGAAGGACGATCCGCCCCCCTTCAAAACGGGAAAGCCGCTCGTGGATCTCCTTGGCCCCTTCAAGGGTATAAAGGTTATGCCCGCCGTCAACCAAGCCGGGTATGGTATCGGGGGCGTATTCCGCGCCAAGGGAGATCACCAAAGCATCCCCCTTGATCTCACGGCCGTTGACTCTAACTGATTTTTCTTGGGGATTGAATTTCTCGATTTCGCCGTGGATGAACTCGATTCCCTTTCGGTTCAGACGATCCAGAGGGCGCGAAATCTGTCCGGGTTTCCGATCACCGATCATGAGCCAGAGGAGGGAGGGTTGGAAGAGATGCTCCGTTTCCCGATCGATCACAAGGAGCCGATCCTTCTTCGGCAGGAGCTTTCGTAGGAGATTGGCGGTTACCAAGCCTCCGACGCCGCCTCCTAAAATTAGGACTGTCCTGGGCTGATCCATCCTTGTCTCCTAGAAAGTGAGGACCCGATCGGCCCATAGAGTCCAATCGGTCAATTCTTCGAGGGTGCTTCGTCGGGTTCCTTCGGCCAATTCCGATTCAGTGATCCCACGGGCATCCATACAAGTTCCGCAAATCCCGATCTCTCCCTTATTGCGGGCGACATTTTTCAGCATGACCTCGATATTATAATAACCCGAGGGCACCTTTTGCCCTTTTTTGGCGCAGGCAGCAGCATCGCCGATACAGAACATTTTTATTTCTTCTCCCTCACGCTTGGAGAGCGCTCCGGCAAGGCGGAGGGCATTGTAGCTCCTTTCGGTCCCGTAAGGGGCATCGTTTAAAATAAATAAAGTTTTCATTAAAGGACTCCTTTTCAAAAAGTTTTAGTCTGCTCAGGGCCAATCCCCACGATTTAAATCAGGAATCTCATTTCCCGCCTTTATTTAAAAATCGTAACGAATATTGAGAAAGGCATTGTCGCTCTCCTCAAACTGCCCGAAAAAAGTGGTTTCGTCTTTTCCGCCGAAGATATTCATCCCCACCGTGATTCCAAGCTTATCCATCACCTTATAAGTTATTTCGGGTTGAAGAAAATAATCCACATCGGTTGGGCTGAAGGCGGCAAAGAGGGAAAGTTTCAAGGTCTGGTAGCGGAGCCATTGTGTGAAACGGACCGAAACAACCCCTCGAAAATGGTCGCGGGCCGGAAAACCCGTGGGGAGTGAAGCCCGGTAGGCCCCATAGTCGTCCATCAATTCTCCGTAAAATTGAAACCCGGCGGTCAGATCCCGCCGAAGTTCATGCTGATATCCGATGAGAAAACGCCACTCCGAATTGGGAATGGACGGATCATTTCCGTCGTTGTCCTGTCGGGAGTCATAATATCCCGTTTCAAAACTCATCACCCCGCCGAGAAGGGGCCTCTGCAGGCTGGCGCCGTAGACATTCAGGCGAGGGAAAAACTCGGTGGCAACGGTGGGTGCGGCGGGATCATCCACCTGAATGCCGGGGGTGAGCCAGAATCCCCGATAGGCATAAAAGCTTAGGTCGAAGTTTTCCACCCGCCGATAGAGGCGAAGGGCCAGCTGTACGTTGGAGAGGCTCACGTCGGGTTCGGTTTCCACAACGTTGGTTACTCCCGAGAAAGGATTGAAAAAAAAGAAGCGCTCCGCCGAAGGCAGGTTGTCGGGCGTGAATAAGGGAATGACAAAAAAGTCCACATTGAGGATGTTTGAAAAAACTTGGGCCCGGGACCCATCGACCCCCAGCTTCAGATACTCTATCGGTCGGCCGGAAAAGAACGATTCCCAATCCTTTGGAAAGATGTCGTTGATGTAAAAGAGGTCGCCCACTCCCCAGGTTGCAATCTGCCGGCCGAAGCGAAGATCGAAGTGCCTCCTGGAGTAGCCGGCATAGGCCTCGCGGAGATCGCCATACACCTCGTTGACCAGGGCATCATGGACCACATCCCCTTTTCCCAAAACAACGACCGAACCGGAACGGTTCGTCCATTTCATCTCCAGGCGCAACCGCTCTTCCCCCAAGACAAAATCACCCCCCTCATCGCCGGGAGGCCTCTCCCCTGTCACGCGTCCGCTGACAATGCCCAGTAAATATCCGTGGAAGTCGATCAGATTCCTTTTTCCTTTTTTTTGCGGGGCCACTTCGGGAGAGGCTCGTGTTTCTTGGGCCCGAACGGATAAAGAGAGGCCCAAAAGAAATAAAATCAAGAGAGGGGGAACGACTTTCACCATTTATTGAATCCATTTCTGCGGAGGATTCTGCAGCGATCTTTCCGAGAAGAGATCCTCTTCCAATCCGACATCGTAGGCGAAGGCGGTGAAGGTCACCTCGGTTGAATGATCGCTTTTCAGGTTTTTCATCGTCCGCTTGACGATCGTGGGGTAGTTTTTTCCTCCTCCGCTTGCGGGAATCGATTCGATCTTGTCCGCCGTGAAACGGCGAGCGATCTCGTTCTGGGCGTCGTAATACTCTTCCTTCACCGGTAGAAAGGTCTTTTTGTCGATCCACGAGAGCTTCTTGGTGAAATCCGCCGGGGTCTTCGGCATGCTTTGGATGACATAACAATCGGCCCCCCCCATTTTCTCTTCGCGAAGGAGGGTATGGGTATCGGCGGAGAGGTCTCGGCCCGAGACATCCTCGTAGGTGAAGTCCGACCCGACGAAGCTCGACCGGCTGTCTCGGGCAGCAATTCGGCGAACCATGTTGACGGCCGGCACGAAGATCCAGCGGTCGTCGTCCTTTTCTGGATATTTCCACACCAGGAATCCAGTTCCTCGGACATCGCCGGGTTCATGGAAGTACATGAAGTATTTCTGATTGCGACCGTCGTTCTTCCTGAGCATCGTGAGGACCCGCGTCCTTTTGGCTCCCCCCGAAGCAACAAGCTCCATAGTGACCTTCACCTTCATGTCGGCCCCGGCATAATAGAAGGCCTCCTGCGACTTCGCGACAATCGAGATCGCATCCAGCGCGTTGCCGCCGGACACCCCTTTCTCCTCCGCAAATGCCGACGATGCGGCGAGAGCGAGGACCAATCCGATCAAGGCGATTTTCTTCATGGTTTTTCTCCTTTCAGGAGCATGGTTTGAAAATACCTGGTTTCCGCGGAGCCGGCAGAATGCGCGGTCCCATCAAGCGAAGCGCAGCCGGGAGGATGTATATCGTGCCCAGCGTGCTGAACACCATGAGTAGCGCGAAAAACGTTCCAACGGTCACGTAGGGGGTCAGCGTCGCCGCCGCCAAGGGGAGAAACCCCAGTGTAATCACCATGGCATTGCGCGCTATGGCGCGCCCCGGTTCACCGAACATGTGCCGAATCGATCCTTCCAAATCGCGATGCGACCCATAGTGCTCCCGGAAGCGATCGAGAAAATGGATGGCGAGGTCGATGCCCATCCCCAAGGCGATGGAGGAACAAACCGCGATGGGCATGTCAAAATCCTTTCCCACCCATCCCACAAGACCGTAGGAGAAAAGGATGGCGAGTCCCATCGGAATCATCGAGAGCGCGCCCAGCGGCAGGGAGCGGAACGCCACGACCATAAGCAGAAAGACAACCACGAAGCTTCCGGGAATGGCCCTGCCGGACATCCCGCTGACCATGAGGCCCTGCCAGATCTTGTTGATGTAGGTGAGGCCCGACCAGCGGAGCGTCACCTCGGTGGGAGGAGGATTCGTCCGGACGAATTCCGCCAGATGCTCCTCAACGGCCTGCATCTGCTGGTTGTCGCCGTCCTTCATCTGAACCCAGATGTTGGCCCTGCGCGCTGTTCCATCCAGGAAGTTATCCAGGTCGTTCGGGTCGCCGGAGGACTGGAACAGGAAGAGGAACTGTCCCACCGCTTTCGCCGAATCCGGGATGACATTGTAGGCGGATTCGTTCTCGTGGAGGACAAGGTTGATCCTTTTGACGATGTCCGCTGCTGAGGACGTCTTGCCTATCAGAGGCTGCTTTTCCAGATTTTCTTGGAGACGGGCGATATAGGACATGACCTCGGGGCGCTTGATTGCTCCGTCCCCGGCTCCTTCCACGATAAGGTACGCCATGTAGGTGCCGCCGAAGAGACGGTTCATGACCGTGTCCGCCACCCGCATGGGATGAGACGACTTGAACCAACGAACGGGATTGTCGTTGACGCGTATCTGCATGACGCCCCAGACGCTGGCAACGATCAGCAATGCACTCGCAACAAGCACCCATCTCGCGCGGGCAAATGCGAAATGACCGATGAAGCGGAGGAGTCGGTCGAGGAGGGACGTCCCGGCCGCCGCGTCAGAACGCGGCAGGATTCTCTTGAGCCGCTCCTCGCTCATGAGCGCGATCACCGCCGGCACGACGGTCATGGAGAAGACCCAATCGACGATGCACCCGAAGGCGACGAACAGGCCGAATACCCGCACCGGAGGGATGTCGGCCAGCGCGAGGGAGGCGAAACCGACGGCCGTTACAAGCGCAGCGAAGAGCATGGGACGATAGATCGGCCGCATGGCTTCGAGCATGGCGCGCCGCTTGTCCCCGCCCAGGGCGCGGTAGCGATCGAAGAACGCGCTCAGGATGTGCATGTCGTCCGTGATAGCCGACGGCATCAGGAAGACCGGGATCATGGAGCTCATGATATGCACGGGGTGCCCCGTGCCGATGAGGAGTCCCATGGCCCAGATGACCGAGAACATGGCGTCCATGCCGACCGGAACGAGGAACGCGATTCTGCGGAAGAGCAGAAACACGAGAGCCATAACGGCCATGAACGCAACAGGCGCCACAAGCGCCATCTGGACGAACATCTCGTGACCGAAGGTGTCCTCGGCCACCGGCAGGCCGGCCAGGTGGTAGGTTTGTCCGGGCAGGAGTTCGCGGTCGAGGAGTGCCTTGATTTCGCCCGCGATCCGATAACTCTGATCTTTGCTTTCCACGGGAACGTAGATCGCGACGGCCGTGCCGTCGGCCGAGGCGATCTTTTCCTGCAGGAACGGATTCCCGGCAATGTCCCGCCGCAGCGCCTCGACGGCCTCCGGGGTGCGGGGGATCTCTCCCATGACGGGTTGGATATCCAGAAGCCCGCCGGAGGATTTCACATTGTTCGTGGTGGTAAGGCTGACGACGTCCGGAATGATCACGCCCGGGATCTTGAGAATCCCATCCGTCGCGCGGGCGACCCGCTCCAGTGCCTCCGGCCGGAAGATCCCTTTCCCGTCCACGATGCCGACGACGATGAGGTCGTGGATGCCGAAGTCCTTCTTGACGCGGTCGTAGAAGACACGGTCCGGTTGATCCGGCTCCAGCATGTTCTCGGGATCGGTGTCGATGGTGATCCGGAGGAACTGAAGACCGAAGACGACCGTCAGCAAAATCGTCACAGCGATGACGGTCTTCGGCCAATCCAGAGAGAACTGTGTTACGCGTTCCAGCACGAGGAGATCCTTTCTCAAAAATTCACGACTCGACCCTCA